>JBEBHS010000038.1:0-18991 GCA_040080745.1 Sphingopyxis sp.
GCCAACATCCACGAATTTTTCCTTTATGCCGTCGCGATACTCATGACAATTGTGACAATTTGGGTGTTCCTGCGCCGCCTGACCTATCCCGTCTGGTTACTGGGTGCCATCCAACTGGGCATCTTGCTCCATTTTGCCGGGGCGTTCTTTCCCATCGAAGGCGGACGGCTTTATGACGCGCATTTCCTGACCCTGCGTTTTGACAAATATGTCCATGCTATCAACGCCTTTGCCGGGGCTGCCCTCGCGGGGCACCTGTTGCCAGCGATGGATGGGCGGTGGCGGTTGCGCCTCATCGTGATCGTCCTTGCTACACTTGGCGGCGGTGCGATTGTCGAAATTGTCGAATATCTGGTGACGCTGACCCTCGCGCGCAATGGCGTCGGAAATTACGACAATAATATGCAGGATTTGATCGCCAACCTTGTCGGGGCACTGCTGTTTGTCTTTGTCTGGCAACTGCGATCAACAATCGTTCGGTCAATACCCAAACGCGGTGAAAAGCAGAACAGTTTTGAAGAAGCAGTTTTGATTCACAGCGGGTGAGCCCTGCATCCCGCCCGCTTCGCGGCATAGCCGAAATCATACTGGTCGCGGCGGTCATCGAATATGGCATGTGGGGCCTTGGGCCGCATTTGCGGGGCCAGCCGCACCTCATTCTGCTCTATTGGCTGCTTGTGCTTGGTGGCGCTGTTTACATGATATGGCTCTCGCCGATCATCATCAATCGCGACCCGCCCGATTTACGCGGCTGGGCCTGGCCAAGGCAGCGCCGCGAAGACCCCGGCAGCTGGAAACAGGCTTGGCGCGCCTATCTCGCTTTGACATTGACGATAGCAGCGCTGCTTACACTCGCCAGTCTTTGGTTTCGCCCAGGCACAATCGCGGCGGTAGATCCAAAAACATTCGCGCTGCGCTTTGCTGGATATATGGTTTTTGGGCCCGTACAGGCGTTGCTCTTTTTCGGATTTTTTCAAACGCGCCTGCGCTCGATTTTGCCCGTCGGCCAGGGGTCGCACTCCACAATGCGCCATCAAATGATGGTGGCTTTGGGCACAGCGACAATTTTTTCGCTCATCCATGCGCCCAACCTGCCGTTGATGCTGTTCACCTTTTTGGCCGGCCTGGCGTGGTCGATAGTGTTTTACCGCCGCCCTAATGTCCTGCTCTTGGGGATGAGCCACGCGCTCTTGGGCACCATATTGCACCAATTTCTGTTGCTATATATGCGCATTGGGCCCTTTTACCACAATCCCGAAGCCCGGATATTTCGCGTGGTCATCCCCGGCTTGGCGGAATTGATAGGCAAGCGTTACTGACGCGCGAACAGTCACCCTCAATTCGCCCAATAGATAGTCTCCTCGCCGCTACGCGTTGGCGCGTTGATCGGCACGTCGATCCGCACCGGCATCTCGATCCGGCTTGGCCAGATCGGCGGGGCCATCTGGGCATTGTGTGCCTCCAGCATGCTGCGCATCGCCGCCACGCGCGCAGGCTCAGCCGCAGACAGGTCGTGCTGCTCGGTCGGGTCGGCGGCGAGGTTATAGAGGCGCACGCGCGCTGGTCGCGCCGTCACTTGCAGCTTCCAGTCCCCCGCGCGCATCGCACGGTAAGCCCCCGACCGCCAATACATCGCCTCGCGCCGCGCCGGGCCGCCAAGGATATTCTGGCTGTCGATGATGCGGTCGCTCGGCACCGCCGCCCCGGCCGCCGCCGCAATCGTCGCATACACATCGAGGTGCCCCGTCACATCGCTGCGCCGCGATCCGGGCGCGATGCGCGCGGGCCAGCGCATGAACAGCGGTGCACGGATCCCGCCCTCAAAAAATGTCGCCTTCCACCCGCGATAGGGTAAGTTGAGGTCGGGGATGCCATCGTAAGACGCGCCACCATTGTCGCTGGTAAAGATCACCAGCGTGTTTTCGCTCAGCCCCAGCGCATCGAGCCGCGCCAGTAAATCACCGATCCGTCGGTCGAGCTGGCGCAGCATCGCGCCGTAAACCCGCGTCGTATGATCGGCAATCTGCGGCAGCGCGTCATAGTCCGCCCTTGTTGCCTGCAACGGATTATGCGGCGCGTTATAGGCAAGGTAGAGGAAGAATGGCCGCGTCCGGTTGGCCTCAACCGCTGCCATAGCCTGATCGGTGAAATAATCGGTCATATGGCCTACGGGCGCAAAGCGCGGCCCGCTGTTCCACTTCACCGCATAGCGCGTATTGACCCGGATGAAGGCGTCGTTGGGGAAAAAGGGCAATTGGGCATCGACCAGATTGGGGTCGCCATTGGGCATGAATATCGACGCCCCGCCCATCATCTGCAGGCTTTCGTCAAACCCCTGTGCGGGCGGCGACAGCTCCACCGCTTCGCCCAGATGCCATTTGCCGATGTGCATCGTGTGATAGCCGCGCGCGCGCAACAACTCGGCAATCGTCACCTCGGATTGCGGCATCCCCATCATCGGATAATCGACGATATTGTCGCTCTCGTGGTAAATCGCGCGCTGCCCGCCCGCCCCCTCGCCCTGTGCCATGATTTGCGCAAACTGCACGGGAACAGCGGTAAACTCCTGCCCGAACCGCGTCGGGTAACGCCCGGTCATCAGCGCTGCGCGCGATGGCGAACAAGTCGCGTTGGCGGCATAAGCGGTGGTGAATTGCACGCCCTGCGCCGCCAGTCGGTCGATATTCGGTGTCGGCACTGCGCCGCCCGCTATCCCGCCGCCAAAGGTGCTGATGTCGTTGATGCCAAGGTCGTCGGCAACGATCAGGATGACATTGGGCGGGCGCTCACCAGCAGATGCGGCGGGGGGTGCGGCGGCCCATGTCACGGCATGATTGGGCTGCACCGGATCCTGCCAGTCACCGATGAGGCCCGGCACGTAGGTCCAGTAATTATGCCACGCGAGCGTCCCCGCGCCAATCAACAGCGCCACTGTGATAACGCTCCAAATCATCCAGCGCTTCATCGTCGCTCCTCCCGTATTATTTGACATGCATCATGCCATTATTTTTCACGCAATGGCAAGCGCACAATTGACGCCGCGCGCTGCATGGGGCAGCACATGCGTCATGACCGCGACCATCCTCCCACTCTCGCCCGGCGTACCGCAGCCCCTCGCCGATGGACGGCGTGAGCGCAGCCGGTCGAGCCGCGCCAAAATCGTCTTGGCAATGCTCGATCTGGTGGCGCGTGGAGATATAGCGCCATCCGCCGCGCGCGTCGCCGACCATGCCGGGGTCGGCCTGCGCACGGTGTTCCGCCACTTTGACGATATGGACTCGCTCTACCGCGAAATGGCAGACCGGATAGAGGCCGAAGTCCGCCCGTTGGTCAGCCAGCCGTTTTTGGGCGCAACTTGGCGCGAACAGTTACTCGAACTCACGGACCGCCGCGCGCAGGTGTTCGAGACGATCCTGCCGCACCGCATCTCGGCCAACATCAAACGCTATCAATCAGCCTTTTTGATGGCCGATTATGTTCGCTGGCTCAAGCTGGAGCGTGGCCGGGTCGAGATGCTGCTGCCGCCACATATATTGGCCGACAAAATCGTGCTGGAATCGCTGCATGTCGCGCTCAGCTTTCAAAGCTGGCGCTTGCTCCGCCACGATCAGGGCCTGCCGCCAAAGCAAGCCGCCATGGTCACGCGCCATCTGGTCGAAGCGGTGATCGCCCGCGTCGCCGAGTGAGCTTTGCGCTGCGCATGGTGGCGGCCATCTTGGCGCTCATGCTTGCCGCCTGCTCGCCCGATACGCCGCAAAGCGCCGCCGCGCCGCCCTGCCCCGCCCTCACTGGCCCAGCTTATGCCTGGGTGCCGCCCGCCACGGTCACCATCGGCGAAGACAGTGCGCTTCGGCCCGAGGAAGGCCCAGCGCGGCAAGCCACGGTCGCGGGCTTCTGGATCGCCGCGCAAGAGGTCACCAACGCCGAGTTTGCCGCCTTTGTCGCCGCCACCCATTACCGCACAGCGGCAGAGCGCGATCCGCCCGCGCTCCCCGGTGCCCCACCCGCAATGCGGCAACCCGGTTCGGCGGTATTCGCTGCGCCAGACGCCGCCAACCCCGCATGGTGGCGCTGGGTTGTCGGGGCCAGTTGGCACCACCCGCACGGCCCCACTAGCAGCACGATCGCGGGCAAGGATCGCCATCCGGTGGTGCAGATCGCTTATGCCGATGCGCTCGCCTATGCGCGCTGGGCGGGCAAGGCGCTGCCGAGCGAGGAACAATGGGAATCGGCGGCACGTCAGGGCGGGGCAAACCTGCGCGAGCCCGTCGATGCCGCTGGCCACCCCACCGCCAATTATTACCAAGGGGCATTCCCCCAGCGCGACTTGGGCCTCGATGGCTATCGCGGCACCGCGCCCGTCGGCTGTTTCCCGCCCAGCCGCCTTGGCACATACGATATGATCGGTAATGTCTGGGAATGGACGCGCGACGCCGCCCGTGCGGGCGCGGATAGCCCCGCTTCTTTACAGAACGTCATCAAGGGCGGGTCTTACCTCTGCGCATCCAATTATTGCGCGCGCTACCGCCCCGCCGCGCGGCAATTTCAGGAACGCGCCCTTGGCACCGACCATATCGGTTTCCGCCTGATCGACCCCAACCGCCCACCACCGGAGAATAGCGATGGACTACACTAACGCGCTCAATCCCACGCCCGAACAGGCCGCAGCCTTCTTTGCGCTTCCCGACGATGGGCCGTTCGTGATGGTCAATCTGCTCAAGTTCAAGGAGCGCGCCGAATATCCTGCCGATCATGCTAATGCCAGCGACGGCCACCTGACGGGGGCCGAAGCCTATGCGCGCTACGGCGCAGGCGTGCAGGCCGAGCTCGCCAAGGTTGGTGGCAAGGCGCATTACGCCGGGCGCGTCACCGGCCTGATGATCGGCGCGGTCGAGGAAAATTGGGACATGGTGGCGCTCGCCGAATATCCGTCGCTCGCCGCGCTGCGCGACATGGTCATGTCTCCAAGCTATCAGGCGATTGCGGTCCACCGCACGGCGGGGCTGGCGGGGCAGCTCAACATCCGCACGAAGCCGATGGGCGCGCGGCGTTAGGGCGGGATAATCTTTCACGCGGGTCACGCCATCCCAAAGGCTGTGCTCCGGCGAAGGCCGGAGCGCTGGAGTGTTAAACGAGCGCGTGGGTGATAAAGCCCCAACGCTCCGGCCTACGCCGGAGCACGGTGTGCATATCGCCGCCGCCACCACCACCACGCTCCAGCGAGAAACGCCAGCACCACCGCAATCCACGCCCCCAGCCGGATCAGTCTGGGCTTCATGATATTTTCAAACGCATTGTCGTTGATCTGGTCGTTAAAAGTATAGCCATCGGGCATCGCGAGAACGCCGTCGCGCGCCGCATAGGCGGCATAGTCGGCCTGCATCTGCGCAAACAACGCGGGCTCTGCCGCCGCCAGATCGCGCGTCTCGCCCGAGTCGCTCTCGATGTCGAACAAGCGCCAGCGCCCATCGCCAATGGGGGGGAGGTTTTTGACCAGCTTATACACCCCACGAAACAGCGCGGCATTGCCCGACAATTCATAACCCAGCGGCTGGTCGTCGGGGCGGATGTGCTGCGCTGCGCCGGTCAGCGCTGGCCAAAGGCTACGCCCGATCATCGGTTCGACGCTGCGCCCAGCCCAAGTGCCGCCGTGCCCGCCCGCGCCGCTCGCCTCGATGATGGTTGGGGCAATATCGGTAACATGCGCCATCGCAGGGACGATCGCGCCGCGCCGCACCGCGCCATTCCCCGGCCAGGCGATGATCAACGGCACGCGCAACCCGCCCTCGGTCGCGCTGAACTTATACCCGCTAAGCGGCGAAACCGCCGCGCTCGCCCACGATGGCCCGATCGAAGCGAAACTATTCCGCCGCCCGATATTGTCGGTCGTCATGTCATATTGCCAGCGCAGATACTGGCGGTTGCGCCAGCGTGCCATCGGCTCCATCGGCTCGGCGCCATTGTCCGACAGAAACACGAACAGCGTATTGTCGAGGTCGCCGTGCGCCCGCAGATGCGCGATCAGCCGCCCGATTGCGCGGTCCATCGCACTGGCCATCGCGCCATAAGCCTGCATCACCCGCACCGCGCTTGCGCGATCTTCGGTGCTCAAGGCCGCCCAGTCCTCGTTGCTTTGCATCGCTCCCATCGGGGCATTTGCCGGAATGACCCCGCGCGCCCTTGCCCGCGCCGCGCGTGCACTGCGCAGCGCCGCCCAGCCATCACGATACATGCCGGCATAGCGCGCAATATCGGCGTCATGCGCCTGCACCGGAATATGGTTGGCAAGGAAGTTGATCGAGGCGAGGAACGGTTTGCCACTCGCGCGGTCCGCCTCGATATAGGCGATCATCTGATCGACAACGAAGGTCGAGCTGTAATAATTGGCGGGCAAGTTTGCCGGACGGCCATCCTCGGTCCACTCTGCGGTCGCATACATCCCCTCGATCGGGCGTTGCTCAAAATTATCGGCCCCGGCATCGGCGAGGCTGAACGCATGGTCGTATCCGCGCGCGGTGGGGATGCGCCGCGCATCCTTGCCCAGATGCCATTTGCCCGTCAGGTAGGTGCGATACCCCTGCGCACGCAGCAGCTCGGCAATCGTCACCGTATTGAGCGCCAGTACCGTATCATAGCCGCGCGCTCCGATATGCTGCGGCGGAATCGTTTCGGGCATATTGCCAAGCCCGGCGCGGTGGTTGCCGACCCCGGTTTGCAGCATCGCGCGCGTCGGCGAGCATGACCCCGCGACGTGGAAATTGCTGAATCGCGTGCCGTTGGCGGCCAGCCAGTCGATATTAGGGGTCGCGATCTCGCTGCCAAACGCGCCGACATCGCTAAACCCCCAATCGTCCGCCAGCAGGATGACGATGTTGGGCGGGCGGCGGTGTTCGCGCGCGGCTTGCGGTTGGGCCGGCGTGGCGAGCGCGAGCGCGGCCGCGACAATCGCTGCGCCTAAACGGTTCTTCATACCCTCTCCTCATTTATTGACACATATACTGCCAATAAGAATGGTGCGGCGCAAGGCTTGCCGAAATGGGTATAGCGCGCAATAAACGTCGCGCTACCATATAAGGAAACCAGCATGAAAACCCGCGCCGCCGTCGCTTTTGCCGCCAAGCAACCGCTCGAAATTGTCGAGCTTGATTTGGAGGGACCGCGCGCCGGAGAGGTGCTGATCGAGATCATGGCGACCGGCATTTGCCACACCGATGCCTATACGCTCGACGGGTTCGACAGCGAGGGGATTTTCCCCAGCGTTCTCGGCCACGAAGGCGCAGGCATCGTCCGCGAAATTGGCGCGGGTGTCACCAGCGTTGCGGTCGGCGATCACGTCATCCCGCTTTACACCCCCGAATGCCGCCAGTGCAAAAGTTGCCTGTCGGGCAAAACCAATCTGTGCACCGCGATCCGCGCAACGCAAGGGAAAGGGGTGATGCCCGATGGCACATCGCGCTTCAGCTACAAGGGCCAGACGATCTACCACTATATGGGCTGTTCGACCTTCAGCAATTTCACCGTATTGCCCGAAATCGCGGTCGCCAAAATCCGCAGTGACGCGCCGTTCGACAAAGCCTGTTATATCGGTTGTGGTGTCACCACCGGGGTTGGCGCCGTCACCAAAACCGCCAAGGTAGAACCGGGCAGCAACGTCATCGTCTTTGGCCTGGGCGGTATTGGCCTCAACGTCATTCAGGGCGCGCGGCTGGCGGGCGCAGATATGATTGTCGGCGTGGATATCAACCCCGCCAAGGAAGAATGGGGCTGCCAATTCGGCATGACCCACTTCGTCAACCCGGCCAAGGTTGCGGGTGATCTGGTCGCGCACCTCGTCGCGCTCACCGATGGCGGGGCCGATTATACATTCGACTGCACCGGCAACACCGACGTCATGCGCACCGCGTTGGAGGCGTGCCATCGCGGTTGGGGCACCAGCATCATCATCGGCGTGGCGGAGAGCGGCAAGGAGATCGCGACCCGCCCGTTCCAGCTCGTCACCGGACGCAACTGGCGCGGGTCGGCGTTCGGCGGGGCCAAGGGGCGCACCGATGTCCCCAAGTTCGTCGATTGGTATATGAACGGCAAAATCGCCATCGACCCGATGATTACCCACGTCCTCAGCCTCGACGAAATCAACAAGGGGTTTGACCTGATGCACGCGGGGGAAAGCATCCGCAGCGTCGTGGTCTTTTGACCGCCAGACGCAGACAAGAGCGTCGTGGTCTTTTGACCGCCAGACGCCGACAAAGCCGTGGTTGTCTATTGACCCGCATGGTCAAACCGATAAGTATCAATCTGAAACCAAATAGGAGGACTCCCCCATGTTTTCGCATATCATGGTCGGCGCGACCGACATCGCCGTTTCCAAGGCCTTTTACGACGCGCTGTTCGCGACGCTGGGTGCCAACCCTGCCGTCGTTGATGCCAAGGGCCGCGTCTTTTACATGCACAAGGGCGCGGTGTTCGCGCTGACCACGCCGATCGATGGCAATCCGGCGTGCGGAGCGAACGGCGGCACCATCGGCTTTAACGTCGAGGGCTCCGAACAGGGTGATGCGTGGCACGCGGCGGGCCTCGCGCATGGCGGCACGACCTGCGAAGATCCGCCCGGCATGCGCGAAGGCGCGATGGGCAAAATATATCTCGCCTATTTGCGCGATCCCGATGGCAACAAGATTTGCGCGCTCAAGCGTTACTAAGCGAGGATAGCGACATGATCACGCTATACACATCGGCGACGCCCAATGGCTGGAAAGCGTCGATCACCTTGGAAGAGATGGCGCTGCCCTATGACCTGCACGCGATCGAGCTGTCGTCGGGTGCGCAAAAGGAGGAGTGGTTCCTCAAAATCAACCCCAATGGCCGGATTCCTGCCATTACCGATGATGGATTTGCGGTGTTCGAATCGGGCGCGATCATGGTCTACCTCGCCGAAAAAACCGGGCAGTTGATGCCAACCGATGCTCAGGGGCGCAGCCGCGTGATGCAATGGCTGATGTTCCAGATGGGCGGCGTCGGCCCGATGATGGGGCAGGCCAACGTGTTTTTCCGCTACTTTCCCGAAAAAATCCAGCCCGCGATCGACCGTTACCAACGCGAAGGCCGCCGATTGTTCGAGGTGCTCGACCACCATCTTAGCGACAACGAATATCTGGCGGGCGATTATTCGATTGCCGACATCGCCAACTGGTCGTGGGTCCACACCTACCCTTGGTCTGGTATCGAGATCGACGGGTTGGACCACCTCCAGCGCTGGTTGACGCTGGTCGGCGAGCGCCCGGCGGTGCAGCGCGGCCGCGACGTGCCGACCCCGCGCGAAATGCCCAGGGACGAGGATGAAAAGGCCAGGTTTGTCGAGGGCGCGCGCAAGATGCTGAGCTAGGGTCAGGACCCATTAATCGCACGACTGAGGGGTGACGAGCAAGCCATGCCGGGGGCATGGCGGCACAGGAGCCACAATGGCGAACAGATCGGGCCGAAATGCATGCAGGGGATAGTATATCTATCTCCAAGGGCATTTGGGTTCGAGATGGAAGCCATTTTGTTGTCCTTTAGGATTTGACCGATTGTGTCCATTTCATCGTCGGAAAACCTTGAAATAGCACCACTATTCCTGCGCTTTTCCTTCTTGAACTGAACACAATCGCTTCAAACCTCAGTTCGCGTGATTAATGAGTCCTGACCCTAGGGTCCTAACCCTAGGTTAAACCACCTGCGCGCCGCTTGCCACCGTCCAACCAACCCGGCCCAATCACGTCACATCATTCAACGATGCGCCACTCGCTTTCGGTGCAGACGTTAAACCCGCGCCGGATGGTTTCGGTGCTGTCCGAAAACTCGGCCTTGAAATCGAACATACATTCGCAGCTGCCATCGTCCCAGTTGACGTTGACGCTTTGTCCGGCGGCGAGCACGTCGCTGCCCAGCACGTCTTCTTCCCACGACGAGCGGTTGACGTTCGAACCATAGAGGCGGAACAAGGTGGTGCGCGTGTCATTGCGAACCACGACGTGGCGATCGCGGCCATCGGTGCACTGGTTGCTGCCACCCGTGCCGCCGCCCTTGGTGTCGGTGTTGTTGCTCGCCACCCGAGTCGTGGTGGCCGCCGCCGCGCTCTTGCCGCCAGCCGCTTCGGTTGTTGCGGTCGGCGTGGCAGCAGCCGGCGTGCCCGCTGCGGGTGTCGCAACGACGCGCGCTTCGGGCGCAGATTTGCTGTTTTCCGCGCTTCCGCCGCCAAATAGATTACAGCCAGCCAGTGCCAGCGCGATCGGCCCAACCATGGCCATTGTTAGATAACGCATCCTTGCCTCCCCTTCTGTGAACGAAAACTTGGGTGCGACCCCTCGCATACGCATAATCTATGCTGGACATCTGTGCAAACATCCTTAGCACAGAGGCATGACGACTGGTCGGCAACTCCTTCTACGACTTACGCGCCCTTGGGCGTGACATGGTGCGCGCCTTGAGCGCCGCCCAATCCCCCCAAGGGCAACGCCTTCGTCCCTCCTGACCAGCCTTCGCAAAGCTATGCTATGACCATGCTCACAGACCCCGGGGTTAAATACCGACCATTTCCGCAAGTGCCGCTAAGCGACCGTCAATGGCCCGGCCGCACCATCACCCAAGCCCCGCGCTGGCTGTCGACCGACCTGCGCGACGGCAATCAGGCGCTGATCGACCCGATGGATGCCGACAAAAAGCGCCGCTTTTTCGACCTGCTCGTGGCGATAGGCCTCAAGGAGATAGAGATCGGCTTCCCCGCATCGGGGGCGACCGATTTCGACTTTATCGCGGGGCTGGTGCAATCGGGGGCAATCCCCGACGATGTGACGGTACAGGTGCTCACGCAAGCCCGCGCCGACCTCATCGCCACCAGTTTCGACAGTTTGCAGGGCGCAAAGACCGCCATCGTCCATGTCTATAATGCGCTCGCCCCCGCGTGGCGGCGGATCGTGTTTGCCATGGAGCGGGACGAAATCAAGCAGATCGCGCGCGATGCGGCCTGCTTGCTGCGCGATAATGCGGCGCGGCTGCCCGATACCGACTGGCGGTTTGAGTATAGTCCCGAATGCTTCTCGACCACCGAGCTCGATTTCAGTCTGGAGGTGTGCGCCGCCGTGATGGATGTGCTCGCCCCCACACCCGACGCGCCGATCATCCTCAACCTGCCGGCGACCGTCGAGGCGGCGACGCCAAACATCTATGCCGATCAGATCGAATATTTTTGCCGTAACCTGCCGCGCCGCGACTGCGCCGTTATTTCGCTCCACACCCACAACGATCGTGGCACTGGGGTCGCGGCGGCGGAGTTGGGCCTGCTCGCGGGCGCGGACCGCGTCGAAGGGTGCCTGTTCGGCAATGGCGAGCGCACCGGCAACAGCTGTCTCGTCACCATCGCGCTCAACCTCTACACCCAAGGGGTGGACCCCAAGCTCGATTTTTCAGACATCGACGCGGTCATCAAGACGGTCGAATATTGCAACCAGTTGCCCGTCCACCCGCGCCACCCCTATGGCGGCGAGCTGGTCCATACCGCCTTTTCGGGCAGCCATCAGGACGCGATTAAAAAAGGCTTTGCCGCGCAGGCCGCGCGCAACGACGAGCTATGGCAAGTGCCCTATCTGCCGATCGACCCCGCCGACATCGGCCGCAGTTACGAGGCCGTGATCCGCGTCAATTCGCAAAGCGGCAAGGGCGGCGCGGCATGGGTTATGGAACAGGACCACGGCCTCAAACTGCCCAAGCGGTTGCAGGCCGATTTCAGTCGCGTAGTACAGGAACTGGCTGCAAGCGAAGGCCGCGAACTTGTTTCCGCCGACATTTGGCACGCGTTCGATGCGGCCTATCTGTCCGAAGCGGGACAGCGTTTTGTCCTGATAGATTGGCAGGAATCGCACAGTGGTTCCGGCCGCATCTTTGTCGGCACCATCAGCGTCGATGGCAAGGAAACGCGGCTGTCGGGGCGCGGCAACGGCCTGATGTCGAGCGTCATCGCCGCATTGGCCGACGCGGGTGGTCCCGACCTCGACATCGTCGATTATAGCGAGCACGCGATCGGTCATGGCAGCGATGCGCGCGCCGCCGCCTATGTCGAATGCCGCACCACAGGCGGCACCACGCTGTTTGGCGCAGGGATAGACCCCGACGTCGCCACCGCCAGTGTCCGCGCTATTCTGTCGGCGGCGAACGGGGTTTAGCGGGGCATGCCAAATTGCAACTGCCCCGCCCCTCTGTGCTGAGGGACGGGGCAAATTTACGGCGCAAAGGGGGGAGCGTCGGGAACGGATTGCGCCGCAAATCGGGGTATTAGCGGTTGTCGACAGGCTCCGACCGTTCAGCCGCAGGGGCTGGCGTCGGGGCCGATTCGCTGGCTTCGGCCTGGTCTTCGCCCATTTCTTCGAGGTCGCCACGCGACGCGGCGGACACCAGCGCCGATCCTGTGCCAGTGAAATTGGCGGCAGGAACCAGTGCAGGATCATCGCTGCCTTCCACGTCGACCAACAGGGCCTGAACCCGGCCATGGCTGTCGGCCAGCACCTGGCGAACCTGGCCGATGGCGCGGCCCCGTTCGTTCATGACCGCCATGCCGCTGGCAATGTCGAACGTGCCGGATGCATTGGCCGCAGCCGTTCCGGCCTGGGCCAATTGGCCTGCCGCGCCGGAAAAGGATGCGGCGGACGATGCCATGCCGGTGGCGTTGGCGGACGATGCGATGCCCGTCGCGCTGCTGGCCAGACCACCGGCGGTTCCGGCGGCGCTCGACGCGGCACCGCGCCCCGTGACTGCTGCACCGGCCAGTGCCGGGCGCACGGCGTCCGTGCCGACCAACTGTGCATCGCCGTTCGCGTCGCCACGGGCATTGGCATTGCCCGATGCGGAATTGTTGATCGACCGGCCCGCAGCATCCACGCTCGAACCCAACGCGCCAGCGGCATTGCCCTCTACGCTGCGGTTGGTGCGGACCCTGCCGCTGCGACGGTCGACGCTCTGCTCGCCGGTGGAGCGTGCAGCCCCTGTGGCGGTGCCGGTGGCTGTTCCTGTGGCGGTGCCGGTTGCGCCGCCCAGAGTACCGCCCAGACTGCCGCCCAGACCGCCCGAACCGCCGAGCAATTGTGCCGAAGCCGGTGCCGCAATCAGTGCCATCGCCGATGTGAGGATGAGGAATTTTTTCATGACAGTGCCTTTCCCTTGAATGTCTGAGGTCGAGCCATTTTCGGCCCGCTCATTGGGAAAACGCACTGGGGTCGGATTTTCATTCACTCCCCTGAAAAAATTATTGCGCCGCGCGACACTCACCGCAAATCAGCCCACGACCGAACAGCGGGTCGGCACCGCGCCGCCCCAGATCGACCGCCTCCCGGTCCAGCATCGCCATGGTTGAGGAGCGGCCGGCTCCGGCCGCCATAAGCACAGCAAGGCGCGCCGCGACCAGCGGCGTGGCAAAACTGGTTCCGCGCACCGGGCGCAGCGACCCGTCCGCACCGCTCGCCGAAATGTCGGCACCGGGCGCCGCATAGTCCAGATGCAGCGCGCGGCCCGCCTCTATCAACGCGCGGTTGCGCCGGTCCACACCGGTTACGGCGACGACAGAGGGGTAAGATGCGGGGTAGGATGGCGGTGCCGCAGGCCCGTCATTGCCGACTGCCGCGACGACGACAATGCCGCGCGCCGTCGCCCCAGCGATGGCCCGCCGCAACAGGATATTGTCTGGACCGACCAGGCTGATCGAAATCACCGGGACGCGCTGTTGCACCAGCCAGGCGAGCGCCCGGGCGACGGCGCTGCTGCTCCCGCCCGCAGGTTCGGTCCCGAACACGTCAGCGGCGATGATGCGCGTCGCCCCGCCACGCCGCAACAGGGATGCGACGGCGCTGCCATGGGCCGACGCGACCGGCGCGCCGTTGGCAAAGCCGCGCGCAACCGCGACCGGAATGTGGCGCGCCACCCCGCCATCGACCAGCCCGACGGTTACCCCGCCGACGCGTGGCGGCGCGGGTGGCTGCGCCTGGAGCGCCATGGGCGTTGTCGCGCCGCTTTGCAGCAGCAACTGGTCGGATGTCACCTCATGCGCGGGCAACAGGCGGCGCAACCGCCGCACCGCCCGGCCCAGTTGCTCGTCACCCGGCACCGCCAGCCGCGTCAATGCCATGTCGAGTTCGGCTATGCTGGTTTGTTCGATAACGCGAAACCCAGCACGCTGTGCCGCCGCTATGGCTGCGATATCGGCATCGACGATGATGACCTCGCCGCGCCGTGCCAGCCGTCCATCATCATCCAGTTCCAGCGCCATGGGGTTGGCGCGAACCAGCGCCGCGATGCTGCGGACCCGCGTACGGGCGAGCGCGCGCGCCTGAGCCGCTGTCGCTTCAACGGCACCGTCCACGCTGTCGAGCGCGCCGCCGACCCGCCTGGTGACGCCCGGCAGAACGCCCGCTATTGGGGGCACGGAAAGCTGTGCGACGACCGGCACAGCCGCAAAAGCCACCGCCAGCGCGATCCCCAAATATATTTTCATCAGCCATCCCCACATAAAATTTCTGCGGTCAAGGATGAAACGCGTTATAGGCGTCGTTTAATCCATTGTCAGATTGATCGAGTCAAGGAGCCGGGTTCTGGTCGCTGGGTTTGAACAGGAGATTGTCGCATTGATGCCGCGCTTGCGGCGATTTGCCGCAGGGCTGTGTCGTGACCGCGATGCAGGCGATGACCTCTGCCAGACCACATTGGAACGCGCGCTGCTGAATCGTCATCAATGGCAGGCCGATACGCGGCTGGACAGTTGGATGTACAGGATCATGCGCAATATTTGGATAGACCAGCACCGCAGCAACGCCCGGCGGCCGGAAACGGCCTATACCGACGATATGGCGGACCGGTGGGGCGCGGCGGGCGCACAGGAAGCCAGCGTGGAGCTGTCGATGGTCGACCGGGCCATGCAGCAGCTCGTCCCCGAACAGCGCGAGGCGGTGATGCTCGTCCTGGTCGAAGGCTTTGGCTATAACGAAGCGGCCGACATCATCGGCTGCCCGCCCGGAACGCTGACGTCGCGCCTGCTGCGTGGGCGCGACCGGTTGCAACAATTGTTGGGAGAAGCGGCATGACCATCACGCCCGAACAACTGGCCGCCTTTGCCGATGGAGAGCTGGACGGTGAAACGGCCAGCCGCGCCGCCGCAGCCGTCGCCGCTGACCCCGCCCTCGCCGCACAGCTTGCCGCGCATCGGGCGCTGCGGGCACAGTTGAGCGCACATTTTGCGCCCATCCTTGCCGAACCGCTGCCCGACCGGCTGGTGCCGGGCCGCCAGGGCGAACCGGCGGATGGCGCGCGCGACAGGCCCACCGACGGCGCGACTGTCATCAATTTTGCCCAGCGCGCCCGGGAACGCACCGGACATGCCGATCAGGCGGCGGTGCGGCGCTGGCGGGTGCAGGGCTGGCCGGTCGGCGGTGCCATAGCCGCAGCGCTGGTGCTGGGCATCATGCTGGGCACTGGCACGGGGCTGCCATGGCGGACCGGCGGCGATGACGCTGATCTGCCGCCACAGCTGGTCGCCGCGCTCGACGCCCAGGCGTCCGGCCCGGCCAGCGGGCGAAATGTCACCA
Organism: Sphingopyxis sp.; assembly: GCA_040080745.1. Classification (GTDB taxonomy): domain Bacteria; phylum Pseudomonadota; class Alphaproteobacteria; order Sphingomonadales; family Sphingomonadaceae; genus Sphingopyxis. Next base: position 15,603 of record JBEBHS010000038.1, read on the forward strand.
TCATGCTCAGTTTTGTTGATCGCACCGGCCGTTATTGCCGGGCCTATTCGACGGCGGCCGACGGCGGCATCGCCTGTCGCAATACGCACGGCTGGCAGCCGGTGTGGGGCGGCGGCAGCGTGACCGGCAGTGCGGATGGCTCCATGCGTCAGGCAGGGTCCGACGCGGCTGCGCTAATGGCCACGGCCCAGAACATGGCCGACGACGGCGGTGCGCTCGACACGGCACAAGAACGCGCCGCCATGGCCCGCGACTGGCAACGATAGCGGCGGTACCTGCGGGCCAACCCGTTCGGCGGCACGGTCAACCTGTCGATTGGCGATACGATCGACTTCATGGTTGGCGCTAACGGCAGCTTCATTTCGGACTCGACCGGACTGCACGGCTACATCCAGCGCGACGAGTAAATCTGAACACGCGCGCTCCGGTCGGGCGATAGCCCGGCCAAGGCGCTCCCCTCTGCGGCCTCTGCGACCCAGGGCTGCAACTTGGACCGGCCTTGCACCCCAGGGCGGGTCCTTTCTTTGCCCTGATCGCTGGTGCTATCGGCCATGGCAGCGCCGCCCGCGCTGCCCCAGTATATGCCAATTGCGCGCAGCCCGCAGTTAACTGCGGACTATCGCCAATTTTTACAAGGGCAATGATTTTCATCGCCCAAAGCTTTGACTCCGCCCTTGCACGCCCTTCCGCTTACGTTAAGGTCATACCTTCATCTACCTGCCGCGTGGAGAATGCCGCTCATGACCCTGCCCGCCCTGTTCGACAATCTGCGCCTGCCGATCATTGGCTCGCCGATGTTCATCATCTCGACGCCTGATCTCGTTATTGCACAGTGCAAGGCGGGGATCGTCGGCAGCTTCCCCGCGCTCAATGCGCGGCCGCAAAGCCTGCTCGACGAATGGCTGCACCGGATTACCGAAGAACTCAGCGCGTGGGACGCGGCGCACCCCGATGCGCCTGCCGCGCCGTTCGCGGTCAATCAAATCGTCCACGGATCGAACGATCGGCTGCTCGCCGACCTTGCGACATGCGAAAAATGGAAGGTGCCGATCACCATCACCTCGCTCGGCGCGCGCGAGGAGCTTAATCAGGCGGTGCACGGCTGGGGCGGGATCACGCTCCACGACATCATCAATGATCGTTTCGCGCATAAGGCGATTGAAAAAGGGGCCGATGGCCTGATCCCGGTTGCGACCGGCGCGGGCGGTCACGCCGGTGTGCAATCGCCCTTTGCCTTGATGCAGGAAGTCCGCGCCTGGTTCGATGGGCCGGTCGCGCTGTCGGGCGCGATTGCGCATGGCCGCTCGATACTGGCGGCACAGGCGCTGGGTGCCGACCTCGCCTATATCGGCTCGGCGTTCATCGCCACCACCGAAGCGAACGCGGTGCCGGGGTATAAGCAGGCGATTGCCGACGGGCACGCCGCCGACATCGTCTATTCAAACCTGTTCACCGGCGTCCACGGCAATTACCTGCGTTCGTCGATTGTTGCGGCGGGGCTGGACCCCGACAATCTGCCCGACGGCGACCTCAAGACGATGAACTTTGGTGCCAGCGCGGGGGCCAAGGCATGGAAAGACATTTGGGGGTCGGGCCAGGGTATCGGCGCGATTGACGCGGTGGGCAGCGTTGCCGACCTCGTGGCGAGGTTCGGCGATGAATATGCCGCCGCTTATGATGCGCTCGGCGCGGCCTATCGGCGACGTTAGAGCAGCCGCGACAGCGCCTCGTCGAGATAGCTATAATCGGCAAAGCAGCGCATCGGATCGCGCTGGTTCAGCTTTATCAGGCGCGGACCATGGCTCGTTAGCACGCGGCGCATCGCGCGTTGCAGGCTCTGAAGCCGTGCCGCCGACTGAACGCCATTGCCGCCGTGCTGGCGGATCCGCTCCACCCGCGAAGCGACGAGATCGTTGTAATGCGGGTGCGGGCCGCGGTGCATCGCCTGGCCCAGCGCAAAGGCCGTCGCCTCGTCGGCTGGCAAACGTTGTACATTATCCGTGACACTGGTCAGGCGAAGCCCATATTCCCCCATTTCGAGCAGAAAAGCGCCGATTTGCCTGCGGCGAAACAGCGACAGCGGCAACAGGTGGTGATCCTGAAAACGAGGGTGTGCGGGCAGAACAAAATGGGTCACGCCGCTGTTTATCCTATACAAGCCTTACTATTTTCTGTTCACCTCGATCGTCGCCTGCACGATGGCGACCGCGCCACTGCGGTCAACGGCGGCGATGGCGATACTCTCGCCCTTCGCCAGTCCGGCAACGCGGGTGGGTGAAGAATATGCGCCATGGACCATTGCATCAACCGCCAACCGCGCGGCGTAGCGTAGCATTTCGGAACGCGAAGTGGTTAGCGGGCCAGAGAGCAAAACCTCGTGCCCCACCATCCATGCCAAACCGCGGGTGCAGATATCCTGGCTATTACTCTGGGTCGCAGATGCCGCCGCGTCTTGCGGTGCGTTCCGCTCGACAAAGGCAACGAAATGCAGCACCGGCGGCAATCCATGCTGTTCCATGGCGATCACTGCCTGCGCCAGATCGACGGCATTCGACCATAGCCCGGCTGGTGGCCAGAACAGCGAAGAGGCGCGCAGCGGTGCCGACAAAGCCGCCGCCATCGCCGCCAAATGCTGTACCGCCTGCGCCCGCGCGGCGACAGGGGGCCTTGGCAGGGTCAGGGCCAGAACATGCGAATGCGCGGCATCGGGCAGGATATCGAGACCAGCCATGGCCGGCGTATCGCCACACTCTTCGACCAATTGCGCTCTGGCGGCGGGACCGATCGTGACGTCGATCGGCGTGCCCCAATAGCCTGCCTTTATTGGAAAATCATGCCCCAGCCCATCGTCGCCATCGCCCAGGAAACCCAGCCCCGCCAATGTGGACCCAAGCCACCGGGCATCGGATATGCGCGGCTCATCGCACAGCAAAAACAGCGTCGGCGGCGCATCGCGGAGCCGCCCGGCCCCATCCTTATTATCGCTATCGCCCATCATCGTTCGCGGGCTGAACCAAAGCGCGGGGCATTGCCAGTGCTAATATGGCGCATCTGGTCCAAAACGGATGAAATTTCTGTAATCTCAGATTTCGACCTGACTGCCCAATTCCACCACACGATTGGTCGGCAGGCGGAAAAACTCCATCGCGCTTTCGGCGTTGCGCAGCATCCACGCGAACAGTTTTTCGCGCCATATCGCCATCCCCGGCCGCGATGAAGCCAGCAACGTCTGGCGCGAGAGGAAGAAACTGGTGTCCATCATCTTGAACGCGGGGCCACAGCATGTGATGCCCGCCAGCGCGCCCGGCACATCGGGGGTTTCCATAAACCCATAGCGCAGCACGACGCGGTGGAACCCTTGCGCCAGATCCTCGGTCACCAGCCGCTTG
>JBEBHS010000063.1:0-4451 GCA_040080745.1 Sphingopyxis sp.
GGGCGGGGCGGGAGGCGGCGGGGCTGGCGGCAGGACGATGAAGCCCTCGCCCGGCGAGGCAATATCCTGAGCCCCGCAGGCGCCGAGCGTGAGGGAGGCAACGCTGATAAACAACGCGGTGCGTGCGGTTGCGAACTTGGCCATGTGATATTGCTCCGGATCCGAAATGGGTTGCGGCCGGAGAATCGTTTTTCGCGTAATGACGCTGTGCAACCCCTGACCGAGGCCGGCCAATAGGACCGTGCTGTTACGGCGCAGCGTCAGTTTGATGACAGGAGCATGACTTTATTGTGATGATTTCGTGTCAATACAAAATCCCGCAGAAAAGGCCCCGCAAATCCGGCGCGGACTGCGGGGCCTTTTGCTGCTGTTGCGAAGAATGTTTTAGCGCGAAGCAACCATGTGTGTCATCCGCGACAGAGCGCGGCGGGCAACGGTGCGCGTATCGGCAACTTCGCCATTGGCCAGCTCGACATCAAAATGACGCTGGCTGTCGCGCGCGGCCTCGAACAGCGCCTGTGCCGACCGATAGCGTCCGGTCTGCATGTGGATATAGCCAAGGTTGATGAGCCGAGCAGGGTCGTTGGCGTCGGCCTGACGATTTGCCTCTATCTGTGCCTCGGCGGCGCGAACATCACCAGCGACCAGCGCATCATAGCCGAGCGCGCCCGCAGCATAGCCGACCTCGCCCGCCCGCCCGCTCGCGGTGGCCGCAGTTGCCGCCCCCATGACCAAAGCCAAACCTACCAAAATTGTGCGCATCGACTCTCTCCCGCGATTCGACATGGAGGGAAAGTGACGCTTTTATGACTCTTGCGCAATATAATTTTAAAACTGTCACATTTGTGTAACGAATGGGCTGTGTCAGAGCAGGATGATATTTGATTGAATCACATCATCTGCTCTCATTCTTTGTTTTACCGCGTTTTGCGAGTCGTCAGATGGTGCCATCTGACTTCAAAACGCTCTAGCCGCTCAGGCGGTTGGTGCCGTGGAGGGCCGACTGGCTGGCTTCGCTGGTCATCGGGGTCTGCGCGGTGCGGACATCATCCCACATCCGCCAGGTCGAGGTGACGCGCGCGGGGGTGAGCGCCACCGCCATATAGCCGCGCCGCGATGCATCGACCCAGCGCAAGCCCGGGTTGGCGGTGCGCAGCATCGTCTCGACCACGCTTGGCGCGCGCGGAACATAGGCTTCGAACCCCGCCGAGGTCACGCTGTGCCCGGCAAACTCGACCCCCGCAGGGCGGCTGTCGTGGGTGAGGTTAAACGCCCAGCCATTGTGGGTGTCGCCCGACAAAGTAACGATATTCGCGCCAGCCGATTGTGCGGCCCCAAGCAGGCGCGCGCGCGCCGCAGGATAACCATCCCACGCATCCATGTTGAGCGGCAACCCCGCCCGCGCTGCGGCTGCGGCGGTGGCGGAGCGGCGCTTGACATAATCGGGCGCATCGTCCGCCACCCAGGTGCCGATGTCGGGCGTGACGTTGACACGGCCCATGATGACCTGCTGCGCGATGATTTGCCACTTTTTGCCCGCAGCGACCGATCCTGCGATCAGGCCGTTCAGCCAGCGCTCTTGGGTCGGTCCTAACAGGCTGCGGTCCGCCGCCTGCCACGGCCCATCCCGGAACGCCGCTAGCGCTGCCGCCGTGTCGGCCTGTCCGCGTGTCACATCGCCAATCTCAAACTGTTTCATCCGCCCGGTAATCCGTGTTTCGGGCAGCGCGATGGTGGCGAGGTCGCCAATCTCGTAACTGCGATAGTCGCTGTCCGCCACCGGCATCCATTCGCGGTAGGCTTGCAGCGCCGCCGCCTTGCGCAGCGCCCACTCGCCTTCGCGCGCGGGGGTATGGTTTTGCGCGCCGCCTTGCCACGCGTCGTTGGCCAGTTCATGGTCGTCCCACATCGCGATCCACGGCACCACCTGGTGCAGCCGTTGCAGCGCCGCATCGCCGCGATAACTGGCATAGCGCAGCCGATAATCGGCCAGGTGGATCGCCTCGCTCGTCGGCAGGAAATCGCGTCCCACCACGGTGTGCGCGGCGTCGGGGTATCCGCCCGCCTGATATTCATACAAATAATCGCCGACATGAACCGCAAGGTCGATGTCACCGCGTCCCGCCGCATCGGCATAAGCGTTGAACCAGCCGAACCCCATATTGGCGCACGAAAACACGCCGAGGTTGAACTGGCTGACAGAACCCACGGGCAATGTGCGGGTGCGGCCGATGCACGATGTGGCACCATCGGGCGCGATAAAGCGGTAATAATACCAGCGCCCCGGCTCCAACCCCTGCGCTACATGTTTGACGATATGATCGCGCGATGCCTGTGCGGTCACTTGCCCGCCACTGATGATGTGTGAGAAGCTGGTGGTCTCGGCCAGTTCGACGGTGAGCGCGGTTTCGGATCCGCTACCGACATAGCGGGTCCACAGCAGCACCGATGTCGGCCCCGGTTCGCCGCTCGCGACGCCATGGGTGAAACCGCGCGCACCCAGCATCACCTGAGCCGCACCCGGGATGCTAAGCGCGCCAAGCCCCAGCGCACCCATGCGGAGCAGCAGGCGGCGGTCGGGGCACCAAGCCGTTGTCATCGTCATCCTAATCTTCCCTTCTCGTCAATCCCACGCGCCGAGCGCCAGCAGCGCAGCCATGAACGTGATGAGGATGATCAGCGCGCCAATCAGCACCGCCACCGTGCGCAACGCCGCTGCCAGCCGCCTGTCGCCATAGGTGCCGCGCAATTGGCGATAGATGTGGGCAATCGGCAATAATGTCATCACGCCGACGATCCAGTCGGGGACGAGGAGCGCTGAGGCGAGCCGCAACACGACCAGCAGCAACAGCATGAAACACAGCGAATAGGTGACGAATACCAGATGATCGTAAAGGCCGAACCGGCGATTAAACGGATAGAGCAGCCACAAGAACAGCGCCGACAGCGGGATCATGGCCCACGCATATTTATAGGCGGCGTTTTGGAGTTTATAGAGCATCAGCGACGGATTTTCGCGCGCCTTGGCAAGCACGGCATTGATGAGCGGGATGTCACTGGTCGCGTTCAATATGCTGGAATTGCCGCGCAGTCGCGGGACAATGCCGCCCTCGCCGCCCAGGTCGATGGTGACATTGCTGGCGTTCGCGCCTTGCGCGCTGTGCGCGGGGGGTTGAGCCGTCACCTGGCCGCCCGGCTGGCTTTCGGATTGCCCAAGACCGAAAATGCCGAACACCGCAAAGGTCAGAAATACCGCGAACAGGAACATTGACAATGGCGACAGGAACCGCGCGCGCTGACCATCGATATAGGCGCGCGTCAGTTTACCAGGCCGCCAAAGCAGCATCGGCAGCGTGCGCCACAATTTCCCGTCGAAATGCCAGATGCTGTGCGCGAGATCATGGCCAAAGGCGCTGAGCGAGCGGTGGACCAGCGCCTTTTGCCCGCAGCCGTGGCAATAGCGACCGACTAGGGCGACACCGCAATTCAGGCACGGCTCGGCCACGCTGGCCGCGTCCACGCTCAGCGCCGTGTCAGCTTCATTCGCTTCGCTACCCATGGCACGGGGTGATACCAGCTTGGTTGTCGCGCACAAGCTTTGCAGTTGCCGGGCGGTGATGCTATCGGCGCGGCATGGATGATGCGCAAACCCTGATAGCCAATATGGCGCTGGCGGCGCGCGGTGCAGCGCGGGTGCTGGCCGCTGCATCAACGGCGCAAAAAGCGGCGGCGCTCAATGCGGCGGCGGCGGCGATCAGGGAGGCGCGCGCGACCATCCTGGCCGCCAATGCCGACGATATGGCGGCGGGGGCAGCGCGCGGGCTAAGCGCGGCGATGCTCGATCGGCTGCGGCTCGACGAAGCGCGACTTGAGGGTGTGGCGGCTGCGGTGGAAAATGTTGCAGCGCTGAGCGACCCGGTCGGTTCGCTGATCGAGCGCAGCACACGCCCCAACGGCCTGGTGATGGAGCGGCGGCGGGTGCCGATTGGCGTCATCGGCATCATCTATGAAAGCCGGCCCAATGTTACCGCCGATGCGGCGGCGCTGTGCATTATGTCGGGCAATGCGGTTATCCTGCGCGGTGGCAGTGAGGCGGCAGGTAGCAATCGCGCACTCCATGCGGCGTTGGCCCAGGGGCTGTCGGTGGCTGGCCTGCCCGAAACGGCGGTGCAGTTAGTACCAACGCAGGACCGCGCGGCGGTGGGCGCGATGTTGCGGGCGCAGGGGTTGATCGACATCATCATCCCGCGTGGCGGCAAAAGCCTCGTCGCCCGCGTGCAGGACGAAGCGCGGGTGCCCGTGCTCGCGCACCTTGACGGTATCTGCCATATCTATATCCACGCCGCCGCCGACCCGGCGATGGCCGAGGCGATTGCGGTCAACGCCAAGATGCGGCGGACCGGGATTTGCGGCGCGGCCGAAACGCTGCTCGTCGATCAGAATTACCCCGA
>JBEBHS010000039.1:0-17883 GCA_040080745.1 Sphingopyxis sp.
GAAAACTCAACATTGGCGGAGAGACCCCACCCCCACCCCTCCCCTGAAGGGGAGGGGCTTAAGAGTGGACCGGGCCCTGAAGGGGAGGGGCTTAAGAGTGGACCGGGCCCTGAAGGGGAGGGGCTTAAGAGTGGACCGGGCCCTGAAGGGGAGGGGCTTGCAATCCCATCGACCATATTGCGCACCGCGCCGATCGGCCTGCCCGGCCTCAGCGAACCCGAAGCCGTGCGGCACTACACGCGGCTGTCGCGGCAAAATTATGCGATCGACCTCGGCCTGTTCCCGCTCGGCAGTTGCACGATGAAGCACAATCCGCGCCTGAATGAAAAGGTGGCGCGGATGCCGGGCTTTGCCGACGTCCACCCGCTGCAACCGCAATCAAGCGTGCAGGGTGCCTATGCGGTGATCAATGAACTGGCGCACTGGCTGATCACGCTGACCGGCATGCACGCCGTAGCGATGTCGCCCAAGGCGGGCGCGCACGGCGAGCTGTGCGGGATATTGTGCATCAAGGCGGCGCTGGCGGCGCGTGGGCACGATCGGCGGATTATTTTGGTCCCGACCAGCGCGCACGGCACCAACCCCGCGACCGCAGCCTTTGCGGGTTTCGCGGTCGAAAGCATTCCGGCAACAGCGGAGGGGCGCGTCGATCTGGCGGCGCTGACCGCACGGCTGGGGGCGGGTGGGCCGGAATGTGACGTTGCCGGGGTGATGATTACCAACCCCAACACCTGCGGCCTGTTCGAGCGCGAGATGAAGGCAATGTCGGACGCGGTCCACGCAGCGGGCGGCTATGTTTATTGCGACGGGGCGAACTTTAACGCCATCGTCGGGCGCGTTCGCCCGGGCGACCTTGGCATCGATGCGATGCACATCAATTTGCACAAGACGTTCAGCACCCCGCACGGCGGCGGCGGGCCGGGGTCGGGCCCAGTGGTGCTGTCGGCTGCGCTCGCGCCGTTCGCGCCGCTGCCCTTTGTCGAGCGGCAGGCCGATGGCCGTTTCAATCTGATTGAGGAGGAAACCGCCGCCGATCATCACGGGCAAAGCTTTGGCCGGATGGCGGCTTTCCACGGCCAGATGGGGATGTTCACCCGCGCGCTCGCCTATATCCTCAGCCACGGCGCCGATGGCCTGCGCCAGGTGGCCGAGGACGCGGTGCTCAACGCCAACTATATCCTGCGCAGCCTTGACGATGTGCTCGACGCGCCCTTTGGCGGCGCTGGCCCGTGCATGCACGAGGCGCTGTTCAGCGACGCCGGGCTGGCCGAAGGCTTCACCACGATCGACATTGCCAAGGGGATGATCGACGAGGGCTATCACCCGATGACCGTCTATTTCCCGCTGGTTGTCCACGGTGCGATGCTGATCGAGCCGACCGAGAGCGAGAGCAAGGCGGCGCTCGACCAGTTCATCGGTGCGCTGCGCAGCGTGGCATTGCGGGCCAAGCAGGGCGATCCGTCGCTCAAATCGGCTCCGCATTTCGCCCCGCGCTCGCGGATCGACGAAGTGCTGGCGGCGCGCCAACCGGTGCTGGTGTGGGAGGAGGACAAAGGCGACAAAGATGGAGGTTGATCATGGAAATTGACGAGGACAGCGCGCGGGTGAGCTTTCCGCCACCGCTGATCTATCTGGGGATGCTGGCGCTTGGTCTGGCGCTGGATTTTATGCTGCCGTGGCAGGTCACATGGCCGGCGTGGGCGCGGGTGGGGGCAGGCGCGCTGCTGATCGCGGCGGGAATAGCGCTGTCGCTCGCCGCTGCTGGCCGGTTCCGCCGCGCGGATAATGACGTGCGGCCATGGAAAAGCACGACCAGCATCGTCGATGGCGGCATCTACGCACACACCCGCAACCCGATGTATCTGGGGATGCTGTGCGCATTTCTCGGGCTTGCGGCGGCACTGTCGAGCCTCGGTGCGCTGCTCATGGCCATCCCGCTGGTCATCATCATCCGCAGCCAGGTGATCGCGCGCGAGGAAGCCTATCTCACCACCAAGTTCGGCGCGGACTATACGGCCTATCAGGCGCGGGTGCGCCGCTGGATTTGATTGGCACCGATATGGCGGATTGATCGAGTTTTCATCTTTATTACGGTGTAACATCGGCTAAGCCACGGAGCGTTGAGAGGGGGTTGGCATGATATTGCGATATTGGCTGGCTGCTGTCGTCGCGCTTGCACTGCTGCCATTCAGCCCCGCGCGCGCCGAATGGCGCGAGGCAACGTCCGAGCATTTTGTCGTGGTTTCGGAGGGGAGCGAACGCGAGCTGACCCGCATGAGCCAGCGACTGGAAGCGGTGCACTGGCTGTTGACGGCGGCGACTGGTGTGACACCCACCGGCGATGTGCAGCGCGTTAAAATCTACCTCGTCGCCAATATCGGCCAGGTCCACCGCGCGATGGGTGCAGCCAATAACAGCGAGGTCGCCGGGTTTTACAGCAGCAACATCAATGGTGCCTATGCGGTTGTGCCGCGCAGCGAAGGCGAGTTTTCAACCACGATCCTGTTCCACGAATATACCCATCATTTCATGCGGCAATATATGGAACAGGCCTTTCCCTTGTGGGTCAATGAAGGGTTCGCCGAAATACTGTCGACCGCGTCGTTCGAGCGCGAAGGGCAAATCACCTTTGGCAAGGTCGCCAACCATCGTTCCTATGAACTGGACGGCGGGGCGGCGTGGGTGCCAACGCAACGAATGTTTGCGCCGCTGTCTGCCGAGGATGATGAAGCGGGGGTTGCCAGTTACGGCCAATATTGGCTGACGACCCATTATCTGATCTTTGAACCGGCGCGCCGCAATCAATTGAACCAGTTCATCAACGCTCTGAACCGCGGGGTTCCCATGGCTGATGCTTATGGCGTGTTTACGGGCGGATTGGAGGCGCTCAACGGCGAATTGCGCAGCTATATGCGGCGCGGCTCGTTTACCTATCGCGCTGTCCCGCTTCCCGAAGGGGTACAGGCCATGCCGACGGTGCGGGTCGTGCGCGCGGGCGAAGCCGCAACCATGCTGCTCGAACTCCAGGCCAACCGCCATCTGGACGATGAAGAACGGCGCGAACTGGCTGGCCGCATTGGGCAGAACGCGGCGCAATATCCCGATGATCCGGCGGTCGGTCTGTTGCACGCGCGTGCGCTGTTCGACCTTGAGGATTGGGCGTCTGCCAGCGCCGCCGCCGACCGGGTGCTGGCGATTGACCCCGCCAATGTCCGCGCGCTGGCGTATAAAGGCTGGGCCGAGCTGAGCGCCGCCGAGGCCGCAGGCACCGAGTTGTCCCCAACGGAGGCCAGCCGGTTACGCGGCCCCATCATCCGCGCCAACCGCGCCAATCCCAACGATCCTGTCCCGCTGCTCGCTTATTATTACAGCTTTGCGCTCGCCGGTCAGCCTTCACCCGATATGGCGCTTCAGGGATTGCTGCGTGCCGCAGCGCTGGCCCCGCAGGAGGACGGCATCCGGATGACGGCGGCGATGGTGCTGGTCGCTCGGCGCGTCCTGCCGCTGGCGCGACGAACCTTGTTGCCCGTCGCCTATTCGCCGCATCCCTCGCCGCTCCAGCAACAGGCGCTGTTGCTGGTGCGGTGGATCGACGATGGTGCCCAGGGCGAGCCGCCCCGCTATATTCCGCCAGCGCCAACGCCTGAGGTGGCGGACGATTGAGGCTTTGCCTCACCCCCCGCTCCCTCGCGCGCTAACAAGGCGGCCTTGCGGTCCAGCCCATAGGCATAGCCGCCGAGGCTGCCGTCGCTGCGCACGACGCGGTGGCACGGGATGAGTATGGCAACATTGTTCGCGCCATTGGCGCTGCCTGCCGCGCGCACCGCGCGTGGTTTGCCGACAGCGGCGGCGATTTGCGCATAGCTGCGGGTTTCGCCAGGCGGGATGCGGCTGAGTTCGCGCCAGACGGCTTCCTGGAACGCCGTTCCCGCGACGTCGAGCGGAATGTGCGAACACTCGCCTGGCGCTTCAACCGCAGCGACGACCTGGCCGACCAGATCGGCAAAGCGCGCGTCGGGTGCGCTTAGCCGCGCGTTGGGGAAGCGTGCGCGCAGTGCGGCCTCGCCCTCGTCGAACGACAGGCGGCACACCCCTTTGTCGGTCGCGGCGAGCAGCATCTTGCCGAGCGCAGTATCGACCACCGCCCAGCGGATCGTCACCCCCGCTCCGCCGTTTTTCCATGCCGATGGCGTCATGCCCAACCGCTTGCCAGCCTCGGCGTAAAAGCGGCTGGGGCCGGAATAGCCGGCGTCATAGATGGCATCGGTCACGCGGCTGGCGTCGCTCAGCGAATCTTGTGCGCGCTGGTGACGGAGCGCGCGGGCATAAGCGGCGGGGGACAGGCCGGTGAAGCGGGTGAAGACGCGCTGGAAATGCGTTGGCGAATAGCCGGTGCGTGCCGCCAGGTCGGCGAGCGCGAGCGGCTCCTCGCTGTGTTTGATCGCCGCAATCGCCGCCAGCACCGCCGCTTCGTCGCGCGCGACATCATCGGGCCGACAGCGTAGGCACGCGCGGTATCCCGCCGCCCGCGCCTTGGCTGCGGTTGCGAAAAATTCAACATTTTCGCGCAAAGGCCGCCGTGCTGGACAGCTCGGTTTGCAATATATGCCGGTTGTTTTAACCGCGCCGACAAATTGACCATCAAGCGCGCGATCCCGCCTGTCGAATGCAGCAAAGGCAAAATCGGTATCAATCATCAGTTGCGCTCCTCTTTTGCGGCAAAGCAACCATGCGCCGCATTGTGCGCGTGGAGATAGGCTATTTCGTCGCGCGCAAACAGGGCGCGTATCTGTTCATCGGCCTGTCCGGGTGCAGCGAGCAACGCGCCCTTGAGCAAACCCGCTGCATCGAACCCGCGTAACGCAATCGGGCGGCCCTCAAACACCGGCGGCAATGCGTCGTGATAGGTCGCAGTTTCGCGCGCATCCACCCGCACATAGATGGCATAAGCGCTGCGGTAAGGGGTGGCGACATCGTGGCTGACATGGTGAAGCAGGATGAGTTCTTCGCCCACATCGGCGTCTTCAAGGCTGATACGGCACGGGAAGCCTGGTTTGGAGGTTGCTGTGACGCGCACCGCGCCGCGCTGCGCCAAGGCGGTGTCGCCGAGTGCCAGCAAGTCGGCAAAGGGTTCGGGAGACAGGCCGGAAATGCGATAGGTCATGGGGTGTTCCTTTGTGATTGAAACCGCGATTTACCGCGAGCAAGCATCTCCCTGCATCCCGATGCTTGCTTTCAAACCCTGTTTTGATAGGCATTGGTCATGGCACCCTTTCGTATCTTGATGATTGGCCTGTTGGTGACCGGCCTGGGCGTGTCATGGCCTATCCAGGCGCTGTTCGCCAAGCCCGCCGCCGCGCCGCCCGCCGCGCCTGTCGCCGCCCCCGCCCCGCCAGCGCGGATCGACGATGTCGCCGCCACCGAACGCAGCGTGGTGCGCGTGGTGACCGTCGCGATTGTGCGCGGCGAGGTGGTTGGCTTTGGCCATGGCAGCGGCTTTGCGGTCGCGCCCAACCGCATCGTCACCAACGCGCATGTCGTGTCCGATGCCGCCGAATATCCCGACAATGTTGTCATCGGCATTGTCCCGAGCGAAGGAACGCGCAGCTACCCCGGGCGGTTGATCCGGATCGACCGCGCGCGCGACCTCGCGATCATCGAAATCGTCGCCGGGCGCATTCCCGCCGCTGCGATTTACACCGGCGAAGTGGCGCAGCGGCAGGCGGTCTATGCGCTCGGCTATCCCGGCAATGTCGATATCGCCACCGCGCAGAATATGGACGATTTCATCCGCCCGCGCGCACCCGTTGCGTCGGACGGGATCATCTCGTCGCACGATAGCATCAATGGCGTCGCCGCGCTGGTCCACGATGCGGACATTGCGCGCGGCAATTCGGGCGGGCCGCTGGTCGATGCGTGCGGCCGCGTGCTGGGGGTCAACACGCTGGTGACACGCGCCGAGGAGGGCGATTCGCCGTTCGCCTTTGCGGTTGGGGTGCGCGAGCTTGGCGCGTTTTTGCGCGAGGCCGGGCAAAGCTTCACCGGCGTCTCAAGCCTGTGCGTCAGCGCCGATGAAGCGCGCGCACGCGCCGATGCGCGGTCGGTTGAGGACGCGCGCGCGGCGACGATAGCGGAGGAGCGCGCCCGGGCCGCACAGGCATCGCGCGATGCCGAGGCGCTGGATGGCCTGCGCGAAGCGGCGCAAAACACGCGCGAAAATGTCATGGCGCTGGCGATCGCGCTGTTCGGCATCGCCATATTGTGCGGGGCGGCGTCGTTCCTCTATCAATCGCAGGACAAGGTGCGCGAACGGCGGATCGCGATCATCGCCGGCGCGGTGCTGGCGGGGGCGGCGCTCATCGCGTTCGTGCTGCGGCCGAGCGTGGTCGATGTGCATGTGCCGCGTTCCGACCCTGCGGCAGCAACGGTCGATACTGCGGTGACAGGGGCAGCAAGTGCGCGCGGGGTATATGGCGCGCTGACCTGCCGGGTTGATCCAGCACGCGGGCGGATTACCGTTTCGGCGACCAGCGACACCGCGCTTGCCATCACGCCGCAAGGCTGTGTCAACGGCCGCACCCAATATGTGCGCGGGGCCGGGGGCGCGTGGTCGCGGACATTGGTGCCCAATCAGGACGCCACGGTGACACGGATCGCCTATGACCCGGCGACTGGCCAATCGACGACGCGGCGCTATTTGTTGCCGCTCGAAGCGATGGAGGCGGTGCGACGTCAGCGCGCGGCGGGTGAGACGCCAGCCTGCACCCAGGACGCCGCGATCCTCGAAGCGCTCAGCCGCCGCGAAGCCGCGATCGCCACACTGCTCCCCGCTGAGCCGAACGAGGAGATTGTCAGTGCGTGCCGGGCGGTGGCTGTAGCCTCAGGCGCGGACTTGCCCAAAACGGCAGCTGCCCAGTAGGAAGATAAGCTCGGTCAGGGAATCCCATCTTGCAGCGCAGCAAGAGTGATGCTAGGCGCGCGGCGAACCTGCACCAGACGGCGTTTTGCGGTCAATTCGCAGTGCGATTCGTGTCCCCATCGGGCATTTATATAGAAGGAAGAACGGGCGCGTGGAGCACTCCGGTGGCATGCAGGCAAGTTTGGCAGGGCGCTATGCCCGCGCGCTGTTCGACCTCGCGGTTGAAGGCAAGACGCTGAGCACCGTCGAGGCGAGCGTGGCGCGTATCGGCGAAGCGCTCGGCAGTTCCGACGCGCTTGGCGCATTGGTGCATAGCCCGGTTGTCAGCCGCAGCGACGCGACGCGCGCGATTGCCGCAACCGCAGGGGCGCTGGGTCTCGATGCGCTGACCACCAAGTTTCTTGGCGTGCTCGCCACCAACCGCCGCCTCGCCAAGCTGGGCGATATCGTCGGTGCCTTTGCCAGCCTCACCGCTGCGCATCGCGGCGAAATGAGCGCCGATGTTACCTCGGCGCACCCGCTGTCCGACGCGCAAATTGTGGCGCTTGGTGCCAGTCTCAAGACGCGGCTGGGCCGCGATGTTACCGTCAAGCTCATAGTTGATCCCGCCATCCTCGGCGGGCTTGTCGTCAAGGTCGGGAGCCGGCTGGTCGATTCGTCGATCCGCACCCGCCTCAATACCCTCGCTATCGCAATGAAAGGCTGACGGCATCCGCCGTCGGGAAGGGCTGAATAATGGAAATCCGCGCCGCTGAAATCTCCCGGGTCATCAAGGACCAGATCGCCAATTTCGGCGATGGGGCGACGGTCTCTGAAATTGGCCATGTGCTGTCGGTCGGCGACGGTATTGCCCGCGTCCACGGCCTCGACAATGTTCAGGCCGGTGAAATGGTCGAGTTTGCGGGCGGGGTGAAGGGCATGGCGCTCAACCTCGAGGCCGACAATGTCGGTATCGTGATTTTCGGCTCCGATGCGGGCATCAAGGAAGGCGATGTCGTCAAGCGCACCGAAACGATTGTGGACGTCCCCGTCGGCAAGGGTTTGCTCGGCCGCGTCGTCGATGCGCTCGGCAACCCGATCGACGGCAAGGGTCCGATTGTCGCGACAAGCCGCAGCCGCGTTGAGGTCAAGGCCCCCGGCATCATCCCGCGTAAATCGGTCAACGAGCCGGTGCAGACCGGCTTGAAGGCGCTCGACGCGCTGGTTCCGGTTGGCCGCGGTCAGCGCGAACTGATCATCGGTGACCGCCAGACCGGCAAAACCGCGGTGGCGATCGATACCTTCATCAACCAGAAGGGCGTCAATGCCGGCAAGGATGAGAGCAAAAAGCTCTATTGCATCTATGTCGCCATCGGCCAGAAACGTTCGACCGTCGCACAGATCGTCCGCGCGCTCGAAGAAAATGGCGCGATGGACTATTCGATCGTCGTCGCCGCGACCGCGTCTGAACCCGCGCCGATGCAATATCTCGCCCCCTATACCGGCGTGGCGATGGGCGAGTTTTTCCGCGATAATGGCATGCACGCGGTCATCGTTTACGACGATCTCTCGAAACAGGCGGTCGCCTATCGCCAGATGTCGTTGCTGTTGCGCCGCCCGCCGGGCCGCGAAGCTTACCCCGGCGACGTTTTCTATCTGCACAGCCGCTTGCTGGAACGCGCTGCCAAGATGAACGACGATTTTGGCGGTGGCTCGCTGACCGCGCTCCCGATCATCGAAACGCAGGCGGGCGACGTGTCGGCCTATATCCCGACCAACGTGATTTCGATCACCGATGGCCAGATTTTCCTCGAAACCAACCTGTTTTACCAGGGCATCCGCCCCGCGATCAACGTCGGGCTGTCGGTGAGCCGCGTTGGCAGCGCCGCACAGACCAAGGCGATGAAGAAGGTGTCGGGCTCGATCAAGCTCGAACTCGCGCAATACCGCGAGATGGAGGCGTTCGCGCAGTTCGGCAGCGACCTTGATGCCAGCACGCAGCGGCTGCTCAATCGCGGCGCGCGCCTCACCCAATTGCTCAAGCAACCGCAATATGCGCCGATGCCGTTCGAGGAACAGACCGCATCGATCTATGCCGGCACCAACGGCTTTCTCGATGATGTCGCGGTCAATGACGTGTCGCGCTATGAGGAGGCGATGCTCGGTCACTTGCGCGCCGATCATGCCGACATCCTCAAGGACATCCGCGACAGCCGCGATTTCAGCGACGCCACCAAGGCCAAGCTGAAGGACGCGCTGACCACATTCGGCAAGCAGTTCGCTTGATTGGCATTGGCTAGAACGGAGCCGTCATGGCCACGCTGAAAGAACTCAAGGGCCGGATCGCGTCGGTCAAGTCGACGCAAAAGATCACCAAGGCCAAGAAAATGGTCGCTTCGGCCAAGCTGCGCCGTGCGCAATTGGCGGCTGAAAACGGCCGCCCCTATGCGTCGCGGCTGGAGGCGGTGGTTGCCAGCATCGCGGGCAAGGTCGGGGCGTCGGACGGCGCGCCCAAACTGCTCAGCGGAACCGGCAAGGACGACGTGCACATGCTGCTCGTGCTCAATTCGGATCGCGGTCTGGCGGGGGCGTTCAACTCGAACATCGTCAAGGCCGCGCGCGACAAGGCGAACGAGCTGAAAACCGCGGGCAAGACGGTCAAGTTCATGCTGGTCGGGCGCAAGGGCCGCCCGGTCATCAACCGCCTGTTCCCGAACCACATCGCCGCGAGCTATGACACCACGGCCTATCGCGAGCTGACCTATGCCAATGCCGCCGAGATCAGCGCGCAGTTGCTTGCCATGTATGACGCGGGCGCGTTTGACGTCGCGCACCTGTTTTTCTCGCGCTTCCGCTCGGCTTTGCTGCAAGAAGCGACGGGCGGGCAGATTATTCCGGTGGCGATGGACGGCGATGAAGCGGGCGCACCCGCGACTGGCACGGCGGCGGTCGAATATGAACCCGATGAGGAGGAAATCCTCGCAGAGTTGTTGCCGCGTAACGTGACGGTGCAGATTTTCAAGGGGCTGCTGGAAAACGGCGCGTCCGAGCAAGGCGCGTCGATGACCGCGATGGATAACGCCACACGCAACGCCGGCGACCTGATCAACAAATTGACGATTGTGTATAACCGCACGCGCCAGGCCGCGATCACCAAAGAACTGATCGAAATCATCTCTGGCGCGGAAGCGCTGTAAGCTGACGACAAGCAAGGAAGAATAGCATGGCAACCGCCCCAAAGAAGACCGCTGCTGCAAAGCCTGTTGCACCGAAGAAATCCGCCGCGCCTAAAGCTGCGGCCCCCGCTGGCGCCACTGGCCGGATCAGCCAAGTGATCGGCGCGGTGGTTGACGTCGCGTTCGACGGCACCGTGCCCAACATCCTGTCGGCACTTGTCACCGACAATGGCGGCAACCGCCTCGTGCTCGAGGTTGCGCAGCATCTGGGTGAGAATGTCGTGCGCACGATCGCGATGGATTCGACCGACGGCCTGACGCGCGGACAGCCGGTGACCGACACCGGATCGCAAATCCGCGTTCCGGTTGGCCCGCAAACGCTCGGCCGCATCCTCAACGTGGTGGGCGAGCCGATCGACGATCAGGGTCCGGTGATGACCGACCTCTCCTCGCCGATCCACGCCGAAGCACCGCTGTTCGTCGACCAGTCGACCGAAACCGAGATCCTGGTCACCGGCATCAAGGTGATCGATCTGCTCGCGCCCTATGCCAAGGGCGGCAAGATCGGGCTGTTCGGCGGCGCGGGTGTCGGCAAGACCGTGTTGATTCAAGAGCTTATCAACAATATCGCCAAGGGCCACGGCGGCACCAGCGTGTTCGCGGGCGTGGGTGAGCGGACCCGCGAGGGCAATGACCTGTATCACGAGTTCCTCGACGCCGGGGTTATCGCCAAGGACGCGAAGGGCAACCCGACCCCCGAAGGGTCGAAGGTGGCGCTGGTGTTCGGTCAGATGAACGAGCCGCCGGGCGCGCGCGCGCGCGTTGCTCTCTCCGGCCTGACGATCGCCGAATATTTCCGCGATGTCGAGGGGCAGGACGTGCTGTTCTTCGTCGATAACATCTTCCGCTTCACCCAGGCGGGGTCCGAAGTGTCGGCGCTGCTCGGGCGTATTCCATCGGCGGTGGGCTATCAGCCGACGCTCGCCACCGACATGGGCACGCTCCAGGAACGCATCACCTCGACCAACAAAGGCTCGATCACGAGTGTACAGGCGATTTACGTGCCCGCCGACGATTTGACCGACCCTGCGCCTGCGACCTCGTTCGCGCATTTGGATGCGACGACCGTGCTCAACCGCGCGATTTCGGAGCTGGGGATTTACCCAGCGGTCGATCCGCTTGACTCCACCTCGCGCGTGCTGACCGCCGCTGTGGTCGGCGAGGAACATTATTCGACCGCGCGCCGGGTTCAGGAAACGCTGCAAAAATACAAGAGTTTGCAGGACATTATCGCCATATTGGGGATGGATGAACTCAGCGAAGAGGATAAGATCACCGTTGCGCGCGCGCGCAAGCTCCAGCGCTTCCTCAGCCAGCCGTTCCACGTCGCCGAAGTGTTCACCAACATCCCCGGCAAGTTTGTCGCGGTCGATGATACCGTGAAATCGTTCAAGGCGGTGGTCGATGGCGAATATGATCATCTGCCCGAAGGCGCATTCTACATGGTCGGTGGCATCGACGAAGCGATGACCAAGGCCAAGAAAATGGCCGAAGAGGCGTAAGGCAAGCTAAACCCCTCCCATTTGGGGGAGGGGTTGGGGTGGCGTCTGTCCGCCTCGAAGAAATACCCACCCCCGACCCCTCCCGCTTGCGGGAGGGGGGAGAAACCGAATGGCACTGCATTTTGAACTCGTGACCCCGACCGCGCTGGTGCGCAGCGAGGACGTCTATATGGTCACCGTCCCCGGCACCGAGGGCGATTTTGGCGTGCTCGAAGGCCATGCGCCGGTGATGTCGACGATCCGCGAGGGCGAACTGGCGATATACCACAGCGCCGATGCGGCACCGGAAATGCTCGCCATCGTGGGCGGCTTTGTCGAGGTGAACGAGAGCGGCCTCACCATCCTTGCCGAACAGGTCGGCTAAGCGGCCTCAAACTATGGCGTTGGCGCACCGGCGCGCCGGAACGTCCAGCTGTTGGCGCGCGAGCCATCGGCCAGCGATATGGTCGCCTGCAAACCACCGCCCTCCTGCTGGGCATAGACTATCCGCTGCGGATAGTCATGTTCGCGGTTCTCGAATGTCACACTAGCGCGGCCGGCCTCGCCACGCCTCTCGATAAGCGTAAAGCGCGTGGCCGTGACCCCGCCGGGCTGCCCAAAAAATACCAGCGTTCGGCCTTCTGTGACGATCCGCATATGCTCGAACGCGGTGGATTGCCCGCCAACGAAACTGTGGCCGCTGCCAAGCATCATTTCGCCGCGCGGCACTGTCCAGCATTCTTCGGTGCGTGCCCCGCGCACGCCATCGGCCATCCAGCATCCCGCCATCCAGCCCGGCAGTGACTCGGTTGTCATGACGGTTTCCACAACCACTGGCGCAGGATCACCAACCTGGGCCAAGCCGAACAAGCCGGCGGCGATCAGTGTCTGGATCATTATGGATCTCCTTTGCGAATGCCGATCTGTTGTCACGTCATGCCATAAAACGCTTCGGCATTAAACTCTTATCAAACTATTCACCTTATTCCTGCACTCAGGTTTGGCGCATATGAGTTGCAGAGTGAGCAACGTCGGGCGCAGATGCGGAGAAGCAGGCAAGATGAGCGCTTTTGGACGGATGCCCGGACAACCAGGGGGCCGAGGTGGCTTTGGTGTTGCGCGCCCGATGCAAGGCGGCGGCAATCCACCTGCGCGACCCGATTCAGGTGGTGGGCAATTCCCCGCGATAGACCCAGAAGCGCTCCCAACAGTGGAAAATAACCTCCCCTCGATGGCGCAACCCGCCGACGATGCGATGACGCGGCTTAACACGCGCATGACGAGCGACTACAGCAACCTCGCGACGACCGGCGGGTTTGAACAGTCGGTCCACAAGATTAAGGAACAGGTGCTGCCGCGCCTGCTGGAACGCGTTGACCCCGAAGCCGCAGCAACGCTGTCGAAGGACGAGTTGACCGAAGAGTTCCGCCCGATCATTTTGGAAGTGCTCGCCGAGCTTAAAATCACCCTCAACCGCCGCGAACAGTTCGCGCTGGAAAAGGTGCTGGTCGACGAGCTGCTCGGCTTTGGCCCGCTCGAAGAATTGCTGGGCGACAGCGATATTTCCGATATCATGGTCAATGGTCCGGATCAGACCTATATCGAAAAAGGCGGCAAGCTCACGCTGTCGGGCGTCCAGTTCCGCGACGAAGAGCATCTGTTCCAGATCGCGCAGCGCATCGTCAATCAGGTTGGCCGCCGCGTTGACCAGACCACGCCGCTCGCCGATGCGCGGCTCAAGGACGGCAGCCGCGTTAACGTCATTGTGCCGCCGC
Organism: Sphingopyxis sp.; assembly: GCA_040080745.1. Taxonomy (GTDB): domain Bacteria; phylum Pseudomonadota; class Alphaproteobacteria; order Sphingomonadales; family Sphingomonadaceae; genus Sphingopyxis. The sequence goes on from JBEBHS010000039.1 coordinate 13,391, forward strand.
TGTCGTTGCGCGGCACCGCGATTTCGATTCGTAAGTTTTCGGCCAAACCGATCACGCTCGACATGCTGCGCGACTGGAATGCGATGTCGAACAAGATGTGCACCGCGCTCAAAATTGCGGGTGCGTGCCGGATGAACATCGTCATTTCGGGCGGCACCGGTTCGGGCAAGACGACCATGCTCAACGCGCTGTCGAAAATGATCGACCCGGGTGAACGCGTGTTGACGATCGAGGATGCCGCCGAGCTCCGCCTGCAACAACCGCACTGGTTGCCGCTCGAAACCCGCCCGCCGAACCTTGAGGGGCAGGGCGCGATCACCATCGGTGATCTGGTCAAGAACGCACTGCGTATGCGTCCGGACCGGATCATCCTCGGCGAAATTCGCGGCGCGGAATGTTTCGATTTACTCGCGGCGATGAACACCGGTCACGACGGGTCGATGTGCACGCTCCACGCCAACAGCCCGCGTGAATGCCTGGGCCGTATGGAAAATATGATTTTGATGGGTGACGTTAAAATCCCCAAAGAAGCGATCAGCCGGCAGATCGCCGATTCGGTTGATCTGGTGGTGCAGATCAAGCGTCTGCGCGATGGTTCGCGCCGCGTCACCTCGATCACCGAGGTGATCGGCATGGAGGGCGATGTCATCATCACCCAGGAATTGTTCAAGTTCGAATATATGGATGAGGACAAGGACGGCAAGATTATGGGCGAATATCGCGCGCTTGGTCTGCGGCCCTATACGCTTGATAAAGCGAAACAATATGGCTTTGACCAGCCGTTTCTGGAAGCGTGCCTGTAGCGCATCGCCCCGCCGCTCGCTTTACGTCTGCGGCAACACCCGCGTCCGCCCAACCCACCACGCGATGATCGTCATCAGACCATAGATGCCGAACACGACCATCGCCGCCGCCGCATCGGGCTGTTCGGGCGGTGGACCGAACCAGTTGACCATCTGGATGGTCAGCAGCAAGAGCCCCAGCACCGCTGGGGCCAGCCGCCCCACGCTGCCGATGCTGCGGGTCTTGATAATGAACCAGCACAGCGCGGCGAATGTCAGGCCCAGCTCCAGCGGCATTTCGATCGCGGGGTGGTTCCACAGGCCAAGCCCCAGCTTGGGCGGAGCACCCCACAAGGTCAGGTCTGGCACATGGACCAGCCAGTCGAGAAACCAGTGCGACAGCACCACCGCGCCGCCGATTATTGCGCCGATGCGGTTTTTGGTGAGCAGCCAGATGAGCGCGGCAAAACCCGCCGCCCACGCTGCGCTGCCCAGCAGGCTGTGGGTATAGGGCATGTGATAGAGGTCCATCGGGTTCATCGCGCTGGTGCCGGGCACGATCCGCATATGTTCGACACCCGCGAGGACGAACGCGAAAAACGCCCAGTCAACCAATTGCCCGGCAAGGAATAATGTGCCGAGCCTGGGCGCTTTGGGATGGGTGGCGGCAACCAGTGCCGGTGCCCAATGGCCGATGAACATGCGTTTCCCCCTCTAGGGTCAGGATCCTGATTCTGGGCAGAATAGCGGCGGGCGCGGGGCGGGCAAGGGGGTAATGTTACGACGGCTTTGGCTTGACCTGCGCGGCCCATAGAGCCACAATGAACCCATGACCGACATCGCCACGCCAGAGCTTGCCGCCTTGAGTTTTGAAGCCGCTTTAGAAGAGCTTGGCCGCATCGTGCGTCAATTGGAGGAGGGCGCGGTGCCGCTCGACAGCGCGATCACACTCTATGAGCGCGCGACGCTGCTCAAGGGGCATTGCGATGCGCGGCTGCGCGATGCCGAAGCACGGATAGAGGCGATCAAGCTGTCCGCCGATGGCCAGCCACAAGGCACCGCGCCGTTCGACGGATCGTGACCGTGGACGAGAAATGCCCGGTGTCGTTCCTGCTGCTCGACCGCGCGGCGGCCCAGATTTCGGCCGATATTGACCGACTATTCGATGCGCTGCTCAGCGTGCCCGATGATGCGCGCGCGCGGCTGTTCCACGCCATGCGCCACGCGGCGATAGGCGGCGGCAAGCGGCTGCGGCCCTTGCTGGTCAGCGCCAGCGCGCGGCTGTTCGGGGTCGATGGCGACTGCGCGCTCAGGGTTGGCGCGGCGGTCGAGGCGATCCACGTCTATTCGCTGATCCACGACGATTTGCCGGCGATGGACGATGACGATATGCGGCGCGGCAAACCGACGGTGCACCGCGCGTTCGACGAAGGGGCGGCGGTGCTCGCGGGCGATGCACTCCACGCGCTGGCGTTCGAGATTTTGGCCGATGAGCAAACCCATAGCGACCCGTTCGTGCGGATCGAACTGATGGCCGAACTGGCGCGCGCGGCGGGTCCGGCGGGCATGGCGGGTGGACAGATGATGGACCTGGCGGCCAGCGACGGTGCGTTCGACTTGCCCGCCGTCACCCGTCTGCAACAGATGAAAACCGGCGCGCTGATTGGCTGGTGCGTCGAGGCAGGGGCGATCATGGGCCGCGTTCCCTATGAGGGCCGCGCCGCGCTGCGCGGCTATGCGCGCGACATCGGGCTGGCGTTCCAGATTGCCGACGATCTGATCGACGCTGAGGGCGACGCGGCGCTGGCGGGCAAGGCGGTCGGCAAGGACCATGCGCGGGGCAAGGAAACCTTCGTCTCGCTGATGGGGATCGAACGCGCGCGCGAACAGGCGCAGGCACTGTCCCAGCAAGCCATTGGCCACCTAAGCGGCTATGGTACAGAGGCAGATTTGCTGCGCGCTATTGCGCATTTTGTGGTGGAGCGTGACCGATGAACAGCACTGCGAAAGGCCGGATTGGGGTGTATCCCGGCACATTCGACCCCATCACATTGGGGCATATGGACATCATCCGCCGCGGGGCGAAACTGGTCGATACTCTGGTGATCGGCGTCACCACCAACAGCGCAAAAGCGCCGATGTTCAGCGATGATGAGCGTTTGGCCATGGTGCGCCGCGAGGTGACGGGGGCGGGCATCGTCAATGTCGAGGTGGTCGGGTTTCATTCATTGCTGATGGATTTTGCGGAAAGCCAGGGCGCGAGCATGATTGTGCGCGGCCTGCGCGCGGTCGCGGACTTTGAATATGAATATCAAATGGCAGGGATGAATCAACAGATTAACGCCAGCATCGAAACGGTGTTTTTGATGGCCGATGTCTGTTTGCAACCGATCGCGTCGCGGCTGGTCAAGGAAATCGCGCTGTTCGGCGGGCCGATTGGCAAATTTGTTCCCCCGGCGGTCGAGGCGGACGTTCTGGCGCGGGTTAAACGCATGCAATCATAAACTTCTAGCGCTAGGTCACAAACCCAGTAATAGCGCGACCTGAGGTTTGAAGCGATTTCGTTCAGTGCAAGGAGGAAGATGCAGGAATATGATAATATTTCAAAGATTTCCGACACAGAAATGGACGAAATCGGTCAAATCCCATAGGGACAGCAAAATGGCTTCCATCTCGAACCCAAATGCCCTTGGAGATAGCAATACTATCCCCGTGCGAGCATTTCGGCCCGATATGTTTGCCATTTTTCTGCCTCAGCCGTGCTATTACTGGGTTTGTGAGCTAAGGCTCATCAGCGGTTAATCCGCGCCCCATAATCTGTGAGGATTAGCGTTGCGACTCCCCGCCTATGCACCAAGGACCATGTTCACTATGAAGCTGCCCCACGCGATGACCCATATTTCTGTGCTGGCCCTGTTGGCCATCGGTGCCGTTCCAGCCACGGCCCAGGATGCCGCGCCCGCTGCTGCGCCAACGCCCACGGCCGTCCCGGCGATTGTTCCGGCTGAATATGCGGGCAACCTCGAATATATGCTCGCGATTGATCTGTCATCGGGTGGCCGGGTGGTCATCCAGCTGCGCCCCGATGCCGCGCCCAACCATGTAACGCGGATCAAGCAATTGGCGCGCGCTGGTTTTTACGATGGGCTGGTGTTTCACCGCGTGATCGAGGGCTTCATGGCGCAGGGCGGCGACCCGCAAGGCACCGGCGAGGGTGGCAGCACGCTGCCCGACGTCGCGGCGGAGTTTAACAGCCTGCCGCATGTGCGCGGGGTGTTGTCGATGGCGCGTTCGGAAGACCCCAATAGCGCGAACAGCCAGTTCTTCATCGTGCTGCTGCCGCGCCTTGCGCTCGATAATCATTACACCGCCTTTGGCCGCGTGGTGTCGGGGATGGAGTTTGTCGATCGGCTCCAGCGCGGCGAACCGCCCGCCAACCCCAGCCGCATCGTGCAGATGTCGGTGATGGCGGATGGTCGACCGATGCCGGACGCGGCTGCGCTGAGCGAACGCGCACCCGCCGCCGCTGCGCCTGTAACCGCCGATCAGCTCAACGCACCCATTGGCGGATAGCCACTACCTTATACCCTTATCCGTTCGGGCTGAGCCTGTCGAAGCCCTGTATTTTCTGCTGACATTTAGACAGACAACCCTTCGACAAGCTCAGGGTGAACGGGTTTTGGGGAAAGCAACCATGCGCGTTGACCTGTT
>JBEBHS010000040.1:0-17877 GCA_040080745.1 Sphingopyxis sp.
GGGGAGGATAGTGACAGGTGCAGGCGGCGGCGGCGCGGCCTCTGTCGGGAGGACGGGCATAATCACTTCGGGTCGGGGGCGGATGATGGTGGGGCGCTCTGGCACTGGAATCCTTGGCGCTGCAACCGCCGGCGGGGCAATCGGGGCCACGCCGCTGAGCCGCGCGAGCAGGCGGTCGAGTTGAACGATGCAGCCCGCGCGCGCCAATGTGCTGGCCAGCGCCGCAGGGTTGCTGCGATCAACCACTATCTGGACGATGCGAATGCTCGCCCCGTTGCCACCGTCAAAGCCGATACGATAGCGCGCGCCATTCGTCATTTGCGGGCCATAACGTCCCACGCGCGATGCATTGGCGACCAGGGCCATGCTGCGCGCAGCCCCGCTCGATTGCGGCGTGATGGTGATAGTCCGTTCGGTTGGGGAGGGCCGCGTTGACACCACAAAATCGCCAAGGTTCGGGAGGCAGTGATTGCCGCTGGTGCCCAGCGTATAGGCCCACAGCCCCGGCCCGTGCGGCAATTGCTGCACCGCATTGGCAACGTCGGGCGGCGCTATGACACGGCGTGTGGCAGCGGCGGCGCTCTGTCCGTCGGCCTGAAGCAGCGCGGCGGCATAGAGCAGGCTGGTATTTTGCGCTGCGCCGGACGGGAAATCCGCCCCGCCGGACAGGAATGTCCCAGGCCCCGCCAAAGTCCGCGTGCCGCCTGTCCCCAGCAACACCAGACGGTCGCCTGCGACCAGATCCAATAGTGTCCCCGACGTCAGGCTGCGGCCAATCGGATAGTCGCTGCCCGATGGGCCATTGGCGCGGATGACAATCATGTCGGCGGGGAATCCGGTGGTGGCTGCGCCGTCATTTTCAGCAAGTCCGGTCGTCTTTTCGGGCTCGATGGAGCGCCGAGCGGCGTTGCTCGATGGTGCATCCGTGCTAGACGATGGGACATCGCCGCTTTGGCCGTCCTGCGGCGCATCCCCACAGGCCGATAACAGCAGCATAAGCGGCAACAGCCATTTTGACGGGGCCAGCCTATCCTTGCACATAAAATCCTCCGGACTCTGTGGCATCGAGCCGTTCGATCAGGAAATCGATCGATTCGCGCTTGGTAATGGTCAGCTTGCGGACAATCTCGCGCTGGCGGGCATAGTCATCGCCCTTGCCCGCATCATGCGCGGCGACCAGAGCGTCGATGGCGGCGCGATTTTCGGCAGTCAAATCGAGGCGAGGTTCGAACACATCGACCGATTTGGCACGCCCGCGCAGCTGGATGCGTCCCATCGCCACAAAGCCATCCTGATTGGCCTCTGCCAAAGCCTCGCGGCTCGCCAGCGCGCGGGTTTTCATCACCTTGTTGGCGCTTTCCAGCCGTGCGGCGGTGTTCATGCTGTCGCCCAGCGCGGTATATTGAATACGCCCCTCGCCGCCGAAATTACCGACCACAGCCTCGCCGAAATGCAGCCCAACACGGGTCCGGCCAATCGGCGGCAAGGTACCGCCCTGCTCGAGTGCCATGCGTGCGCTGAAGGCTTCGCCAGCGGCGGTCATGGCAAGCAGCGCCTGCGTCGCCCGGGCGGCATCATCGGCGCGGGCAATCGGCGCACCCCAAAAGGCAACGACCGCGTCGCCGACGAACTTGTCGATGGTGCCGCCATGCGCCAGCACCACTTCTGACAAGGTATCGAGATAGGCGTTGAGCACGAAGGCGACATTTTCCGGCGTCATCGCGTGGCTCATCTTGGTAAAGCCCTCAAGGTCGCTGAACAGGCAATAAATCGCTTTTTTCTCGCCGTGCAGCGCCAGCCGATCGGGGTCGCGCAATATCTCTTGGGCAATATCGCGCGGCAGATATTTTCCCAATGCCGACTGGGCAAAGGCGCGTTCTTCAGCGCCGACAGCCCGCAGCGCGCTGGTTGCGCCGATAAAGGCGAGCAGCCAGCCGCCCGCCATGCCTGCAACCGGTAATTCCAGTGTATCGAAGCCATATTGCTGGAGCCAATATGGAATGAGCGCGATCAAGGCCAATTGCGCAAGGAGCAACAGCGCCGACACCCATGGCCGCACATCGAGCAGCGCAGTGACGGCCCCAGCCACCACCGCCAGCAGTGCGGCGATCCATATCGCCCATGGTGGAATGGGGATCAGCCGCGCATCGTCCAATATCTGCGCCAACATATGCGCGTGGACTTCCAGCCCGATCATGTCCTTATTTTCGCCCGTGGCGAGGTCGGGGAGGCCTGACAGCGGGGTTGCAAACTCATCATTGTCGATAATGTCGCCGCCGATCAATATGTGCCGCCCGCGCACCATCTCGGCCATGACGGGCATGATTTCGGGGGTCATCATATCGGGGTTGGTGAAAGTGGTGATCGGCAGATTTTCAAACACTGGGACCTCGGACACACCATTGTCGATCGAGGCTTGGGCGGGCATTCGCCAGCGCACAGCACCGCGATAGTGATCGAAGGCGTCACCTCGTCCAGCCTCTGTTCCCGCCATCGCCACGGTCAATAGCGACGGAGTGCCCGGCGCGCGGCCGGGCCAGCGGCGATAAGTGTCGTCAGATTCGGTGCCAAGGCGGATGCTGGCGGGGCGGGTGCGGTCGGTTCGCACCGAGGCAATGAAGGCGTTGAGAAAATCGGCCTGACGGGTCTGGATATTATTGGGGTTGCTGTTCGGTTCGGCGAACGCAATAAAAGTCGGGGTGCGCATGGCGCGTAATTGCGCGCGCAAACGCTCGTCGTCATCGGTCGCCTGATCGAATAATATATCGATGCCGATCGACCTCGCGCCCATCGCATCGAGCGCTTTGAGCGCATCGGCCAATAGCGCGCGGTCGAGCGGGGATCGCACCCGCCGTTCGATCAACACTTCGTCATTATAGGTGACCATGGTGATGCGCTGGTCTTGCCCATCCTGTTTTGCGGCCAAGGCAGTGCGCAAATCGTAAATGGCGTTTTCGGCGTTGTTGAGCAGCGGAGCCTGCGCGCTGTATCGAGCCATCAGCACCGCCAGCGCCAACATCAAGGCGGTGAGCGCAAAGCGCCACGGCCCCAGCTGCGAAGCCGCGCGGCGCACCTGTTTGATGCGCTGGGCGCGCCATTCGCCCTCTGGCGGTTCGGATATGAGCGGGGCGGTGTTTGCCTCGGCCATGGTCGCGTCGTCTCCCCAATATACGCTCTGCTCTGCCCAGTCGTGCGACCAACATGCCGGGCTGATTTTCACTTATAGTGGCGGTTGCGCGAAGGCTGCGCAATCCCTACATTGTTGTTGATGGATGCGCGGTAATGGCCCGCCTTCGCCATGGGGATATATATGACCGATTTTAACGACCGCGAGCGCGCCTTTGAAAACCAGTTTGCCCGCGATGCCGACATGCAGTTCCGGATTATCGCGCGGCGCAATCGCCTGCTCGGCACATGGGCAGCGGAGAAAATGGGACTCACGCCCGAGGAGGCCGATAGCTATGCTAAATCCGTTGTTCAGGCCGATTTCGAGGAAGCGGGCGATGAAGACGTAGTGCGCAAGCTGATCGGCGATCTTTCTTCGGCGGGTGTCGAGATGGGCGAAGCAGAGGTGCGCAAGGCGATTGAGGAAAAATCGGTCGCGGCGCGCCGCCACTTCATTGAGGGAGTGTAGCTGCACGTGGCCATGCTCGCCGAAACGATTGAAACACTCATCCGCGCCGCCATCCCCGACGCCACGGTTGAAATGACCGACTTGGCGGGCGACGGTGACCATTATGCCGCGCGCGTGGTGGCTGAGAGCTTTCGCGGCCTTCCCCGTGTTCGCCAGCACCGCGCCGTCTATGATGCGCTCGGCGGGCGGATGGGCGGCGAGCTTCATGCGTTACAACTGACCACCGCCTGTCCAGAGTGACGGTTTAGAAGGATTTTGACGATGACCCAGATCACGCACGACCGCATTGGCCAGATGGTTCGCGATAACCCCGTCGTCCTGTTCATGAAGGGGACGCCGCTGTTTCCGCAATGCGGTTTTTCATCCAAAGCCTGCGCTATCCTTGATCATCTGGGGGTCGAGTTTGCGAGCGTCGATGTTCTGCAAGACCCCGAAGTGCGCCAAGGCATCAAATCCTATTCGGACTGGCCGACCATCCCGCAGCTTTATGTCAATGCCGAGTTTGTCGGCGGGTCCGACATCATGATGGAAATGTATGAGGCGGGCGAATTGCACAGCCTGTTCGGCAAAACCCGCTAGGCCCTGCCTAGGGGAAGGGCAGAATAAGACCCGCTTGGCCATACTTACCTGGGCTATTACGTCATTTATGATTTTTCCGGGTTGAAGCGGGTCGGCGTCAGGGACCAATCTGTGCCGACCCGCTTCATGTGGGCGAACACCCTCAGGAACATCATATGCAATGCAGAGTGCGTGCCAGTTTTGATAAATGGCGCATTTCTGCGGGTGACGATAGTTAGTGCGCGTTAACCTCCATCGCGGAGTGTAATTTTTTCCGACACATAGCCTCTTCGCTTGACAGACTACAGGTGTAGTCACTACGTCTACACATGTAGATGGAGATATGGTCATGGCCGAACGAATCAGCGATGCAGAATATGCGGTGATGGAGCAATTGTGGCGCGCCGCGCCGCTCACCGCCAATCAGGTAGCCGATGCCATGGCGGGCACGCGCAGTTGGAGCATCCAGACGGTCAAAACGCTGCTGGCGCGGCTGGTGGCCAAGGGTGCGCTGGCGACGCAAGCCGATGGTCGTCGGTTCCTGTATAGCCCGTTGATTGCACGGGAGGACCATAGCGCCGGAGCGGCGAAACGGCTCGTCGATCGGTTGTTCGGCGGGCGCATATCGCCGCTGGTCGCGCAATTCGCCGACGCGGAGAACTTAAGCGACGCCGACATCGCCGAGCTCAAGGCGCTGATTGAAAGGCTGGAGAAATGACCTTAGCTACACTCACCGCTTGGATGGCCGATACGCTGATCGCTACCACGCTATTATGCGCGCTGGTGCTGTTGGCGCGTCGTCCGGTGGCGCGCCATTTTGGCCCGGGGTTGGCTTATGCGCTGTGGCTGCTCCCCGCGCTGCGGATGATTTTGCCACCACTCCCCGCCATGCTGCCCAGCCTGTCGGCGCTATGGCCTGCGCCGCAGCCTGCCGAGGCCATAGCGGGCATTGAAATGGTGATGGTCGCATCATCGCCCGCCGCCGCGTCAGCGCCAATAGCCGATGGGTGGCCACAGGCGCTTCTGATCATATGGCTCGGCGGGGCGGTGCTCCATCTCGGCTGGCAATATATGGCGCACCGCCGCTTGTTGTCAGTATTGCGCGACGCCGAGACGGTCGATTGGAAGGGGTGTATCCATATCGTTTCCAGCGCCGCCGTGTCGGGGCCGCTCTCGTTAGGGCTGCTCCGGCCCATGATCGTTCTGCCAGACCAAAACCGCATGATGCTCGACGCAACCGAGCGCGATCTGGCGGTGGCGCATGAACTGGCGCACCATGAACGCGGCGATTTGTGGGCCAATGGCTTCGCGGTGTTGTTCGCCTCGCTCCACTGGTTCAACCCTGTGGTGCTCTATGCGTGGCGCGCCTTTCGCTTCGATCAGGAAGCGGCGTGCGATGCGCTGGTGCTTACTGGGGCCGACGCCTCTCAGCGCGGGGCTTATGCCCGCGCACTCGCCAAGGCCGCGAGCGGTCGCCCGTCCGCCTTTGCCGCCTCGATGATGGGCAGTGATAAATTAAAGGAGAGACTGACCATGTTGATACAGCCCACCCACACAAAGCTTCGCCGCCGCGTCGGCCTTGGCCTCGGTGCCGCCGCGCTCATCGCCGCGCTCGGCCTGACCGCCAGCACCGCGCTCGCCGATCCGGCTGAAACGCCGACGCCACCACCACCACCCGCTGTCACCAGCGATGGCGCGTTGACCGTCGATCGCTCACGCGACGGCACACAAGAGGTCACGCGCATCGTTGACGGCGACAGAACGACCATCATATTGCGCACCGACCATCCCCTCGACCAAGCCGAGATTGACCGATTGGTAGCAGAGGAGCGGGCGTCAAGGGCCGATGCCGAAGCTGCGGCGGGCGATAATCATGCTGATGGCCACCAAGTGCATAGGGTGGTCATTCGCCAGACATTTGATGGCGCTAGCGGCGCTACACCACCAGAGCCACCCGTGCCACCAGCTGTTCCGGGCGAGCATCGCCGCGTCGTCATCGTCCATGGCGGTGAAGTGCGTGAGGGGCGGCGCGGTAACAATGATGACAGCGCTGATTCGCATCGCACAGAGCACAGGATCGTCGTTCGCCATGCTGGCGCCGCAACGGAGCCGCACTGCCCCTCGGGTTCGGAATCACTGGTCGATGTCCACGAAACCGGCGGTAACGGGCCAGATAGGAGCACGATCCGCATCTTCAATTGCGCCAGCCCCAACGCCACGCGCGAAGCACGGCTCAGCGCGGTTCGCGCGGCACGCGAAGCGCTGGCGAATGCCGACACCGCGATGGTGCGCGACCTTGGTGATGTGCGTCTGCGCGCGCTGGCGCGGCTCGACGCGCAAATCGCCGAACTGGAGCGCGCGGGCAACTAACGCCTCTCGCCTGCCACCTATCGCTCAAGGGGTTTCCGCAACAGCTGCTTGAGTAAACTCGGGCCGGGGCGAATGTTCGCGCCGGCCCTTTTTCTTTGTGCCATCCAGTGCCACTATGGCGCAATGAACGCGCTCAACCCCTGGCCAGACAGCATCCGCGCTGGAATGTGCGAACAGCATGAACCGCTGATCCGCCGCGTGCTTGGCCCCAACCCGTCGCATTATACCTATACCGGCACCCAGACGTGGATCGTCGGCGATGGGGCAGATGTGGCGGTGATCGACCCCGGCCCCGCAGGCAGCGGGATGAGCGTTGGTGACCCCACTCCCGCAGACGCCTACGGGGCTGGCCATGTTGAGGCGATACTGCGCGCGGTTGGCGGCGCACGCGTCTCCGTGATCCTGTGCACCCACACCCACCGCGACCATTCGCCCGCCGCCGCGCCATTGCGGGCGCTGAGCGGAGCACCGATCATCGGCTGTGCGCCGCTGGCGCTTAGCGACATGGGACCGCGTGCAGACTCGGCGTTCGACCCCGGTTATGCCCCCGACCGGGTTCTGACCGACGGCGAGGCGATCAGCGGCGACGGCTGGACATTGCGCGCCGTGGCGACCCCGGGCCACACCTCGAACCACCTCTGCTATGCGCTCGAACAGGCAAAGGCGCTGTTCACCGGCGATCATGTCATGAAATGGTCGACCACGGTGGTCAGCCCGCCCGATGGCAATATGGCCGATTATATGGCGAGCCTCGCCAAGCTTCAGGCGCGCGAAGACCGCATCTATTACCCCGCGCACGGCCCCGCCGTCACCAAGCCCAAGCAATTGGTGCGCGGGATGCTCGGCCACCGCAAAAGCCGCGAGGCGCAGATTTTGCGCGAACTGGTAAAGGGCCCGCGCGCCATAGCCGAACTGGTGGCCGCGATGTATAAGGGGCTCGACCCGCGCTTGCACGGTGCGGCGGGGCGCAGCGTGTTCGCGCATCTGCTCGATATGGAGCTACGCGGGCATGTGCAATGCGATGATGAGAATTGGAGATTGTTAGGATGACTGCCCAGCCCCGCATAGCGCTTTCCGGCACCGATCTGCTGGCCGAAATTGCGCGGCTCAAGCGCGAGCGGAACGCCGTCATCCTCGCGCATTATTACCAGCGGCCCGAGATACAGGATCTCGCCGATTTCGTCGGCGACAGCCTCGAACTCTCGCGTAAAGCGGCGGGCACGCAAGCCGACGTCATCGCTTTTTGCGGGGTGCGCTTCATGGCCGAAACCGCCAAGATTCTTTCCCCGCAAAAAACCGTGATCCTGCCCGATATGGATGCAGGGTGCAGCCTCGAAGACAGCTGCCCGCCCGACAAGTTCGCAGCGTTTCGCGCTGCGCATCCCGATCATATCGCGCTGACCTATATCAATTGCTCGGCGGCGGTGAAGGCATTGAGCGACATCATCGTCACCTCGTCGAGCGCGGAGACGATCATTGCGCAAATCCCACCCGACCAGAAAATCATCTTTGGTCCTGACAAGCATCTGGGCGGCTATCTCAACCGCAAGTTCGGCCGCGACATGTTGCTGTGGCCCGGCGTGTGCATCGTCCATGAGGCGTTTAGCGAGAGTGAGTTGCTCAAGCTCAAGGCGCTCCACCCCGGCGTGCCCGTCGCCGCGCACCCCGAATGCCCGGCGCATATCCTCGACCATGCCGATTATGTCGGGTCGACCAGCGGCATATTGAACTTTGCCAAGACGATGGGCGGCGACACGTTGATCGTCGCCACCGAACCGCACATCATCCACCAGATGGAGCTGGCCGCGCCCGAAAAAACCTTCATCGGCGCACCCGGGGCCGACGGCAACTGCAACTGCAACATCTGCCCCTATATGGCGCTCAATACGGTCGAGAAGCTCTATGTGGCCCTGCGCGATATGACCCCGCGCATCGAGATGGAGGAGGGGCTGCGGCTGGCGGCGAAAAAAAGCCTCGACCGCATGCTGGAGATGGCGGCGGGGACGTTAGGTAAAGGCGATTTGGGTGCGCCCAAGGGCATAGGTCATTGAGCCCCGACAACCCTTTGTTTGTCTGGCTCGCGCCTTTCTGGATTGCCGGTTGGATTGGCATCTCTATTGTCTTCAGGCTCAATCGTGGCAAACCGATCTTTCCCAAGCGACCTGATGGTGCCCTATTCTACGAAGGCTGGGCGTCGGGTCGCTCTCTGGCAACTCTATGGGGTAGGATTGGAGGGGCGAGAAATTGCCTGATGATTACGGTGACGCCGAAAGAGCTGATCGTTACGCCGAGGTTCCCATTCAATTTGATGTTTTTACCCGAAATATACGGAATGGAAGCGTGTGTTCCTCGCTCCCGAGTGCGCATCGAAAATGATTCAGCGGGTCTTCTGAAGCGCGGGATAATCATTGTGGTTGACGGGGCTGATTCGCTCAGGATGGAGCTTATGCCAAGAAATAAAGCTCGTTTTTTGAAGGCGTTGGAAGGTTAGTCGGCTAAACTTGTAGTGAGCTACTGTCTGCAGGTTGTTTCTGAAACAAGTTCACAGGTGACGAAGTGGTTGGATGAACGCTTCCCATATTCTCCCCCGTCAAGGGAGCGGGAGAGTAAGTGCGCAACATCATTTCGCCAAAGCCTGTTTTGCCGTGATTTCCTAGCCGTGAAATGCGACCATTCCACTCGAAATCACGATATGCCCAACTTATCCACAGTTTTGCTACGCCCGTGTGGATGACTCGGGCCAAAGCCCCTAGCGACTCACCGCAAGGCATGTCAGCTTGCAACTATCGGAAGGACGGAAGCGACGATACGCCGAAACGAGAGTGTTGGATGCGCAAGCAGAAGGCGGTTTCGGGAAGGCGAGCGGAGTGACCCGATCTCCAAGGGAAGGGTGAAAGCGAGGGACGGGCAGCGGCAACGCAAGGCCATCCGAAGTGGAAACCGGACCCGGGGCCGTGAAATCGGCCGGGCGAGGCTCAGCGAAAGCGCAGCCGGAGCACGGCATGATGAACGGTTCAGGCAAAGAGGACGCGGGCTTGCAAGAGAACGCGAAACCGGAGCCAACCGCCGAACCGGGCGGGTGTGTTGAGACGGACAATATCCCTCACCGGAGGTTGTTGGTCGGTAAATGCGCCTCTCATGAACGGCGAAGTGGGCGCTGAACCGGCGCAGGACCAAAGGCGGTAACGCTGGCGGGAATGCAAAGGGTCAGCGCCCATCACGTTTTGGGCCTTCGTCTCCTTATGGCTGCGCGTGATCAGCCTCGCGCCTGTTATCGACGTCAAAGCGATGCGGTCGCACCGATTTCAAAAAATCTTTCGCACTGTGACATTCGTCACCGCGTCGTCATCGTAGTGCGCCTAATACGGCTTTGCGACCCGATGGCGATTTGCGGGACCTGCTGAAGGCCCGCGAATGGCTCACCTAAGGAGCATGGTGTCCGGTTTAACAGCCGGATGCCATGCTCTCATTTTTGCACTCAGCGCACACGGCGACCCCATTGGCAATCATCCGGTTGGCACGGTCGGCTATGGCATTATGATCCTCGCCATCGCCCCACACGCCATAGCGCAGTCCCAAAAACACATTCATCCCCATAATCGCCCAAGCTTCGACCTCGCCGATGCCGCTGGTAACTTCGCCGCGCGCGGCACCGTCGCGCAATCGTTCGGCGATGCGCTGCGCTGTGGTTTCATAGTGGCGGCGAAAACTGTCTGGGTCGACAAACTCGGCTTCATCAATGATGCGATAAAGTTCCCGATGTTCGCTGGCGAAGTCAAGGAACGCCTTTAACGCATTACGTTCGGCGGTGACGGCACCGCCAGCATTGGCGAGCGCAGGAGCCACATGATCGCGGACCTGTTCGGACATGGCTTTAACCAACGCGCGGAATATGGCGTCCTTCGAATCGAAATAGGTATAGAAACTGCCTAATGCGACCCCGGCGCGGCTGGTGATGCCGCTGATCGACCCTTCGTGAAACCCTTTTTCGCCAAACTCGATAGCGGCTGCGTCGATCAACGCCTTGCGCGTGCGCGCACCCCGTGCGGTGCGTGGTTGCTTGGGATCGACGGGCGCTTGCCCGCCGGAATCGCACCTGGGCGTTGCCGTAAAGTCACGCTTTGAGTCCAATCTTCATTCCCCCACAACAATCAAGTTGAAACATGGTTCAGCTTTCAGTATTACACTCTCCACCGTGACGCAACACATTGTCGCATGGCCCCGTTCTGGATTGCAATCAATTCGGACGGCACAATGACGATTAACGGGATGGGAGAGAATGATATGATATCGTACAAGCGTGGAATCCGTGCATTGGCACTCGCTTCGGTCGCAACATCGGCTTTGGCTGCAGCTCCGGCATGGTCGCAGGACAGCGCCGATGCGGCAACGGCGAGCGAGGATAGCGGCGACCTGATCGTCACCGCACGCCGCCGCGAAGAAAATCTGCTTGATGTGCCCATCGCGATCAGCGCCTTTTCGGGCGAGCAGCTTGAAGCCACAGGGGCGATGGACATTACCGATATTGGCAATGTCACGCCCAACGTCACGCTCGAAACCTCGCGCGGCACCAATTCGACGCTGACCGCGTTCATTCGCGGGGTCGGGCAACAAGACCCGGTGGCGGGTTTCGAATCGGGGGTCGGGCTCTATCTCGATGACGTCTATCTCAATCGGCCGTAGGCGGCGGTGCTCGATATTTATGATGTCGAACGGATCGAGGTGCTGCGCGGGCCACAGGGCACGCTCTATGGCCGCAACACCATCGGCGGTGCGATCAAATATGTGACGCGGCGGCTCGATGATGATGCGTTCGCGCGCGTCCGCCTTGCCTATGGCAGCTACAATCAGGCCGATGCGGTGCTGACCGTTGGTGCACCGGTCGGTGATGGCACTCTGCGCTTTGGCGGATCGCTGGCGCGGCTCAGTCGCGGTGGCTTCGGTGACAATCTCACCACGGGCCTGGAAAATTATAACAAGGATGTGTGGGCCGGCCGCCTGTCCGCCGAGGTCCACGGTAACGGCATATTTGCTCGCTTGTCGGGCGATTATACCCGCGACACATCGCTGCCGCGCGGCGGCCATCGGTTGATCCCCAGCCTTGCGACGGCGGCACCGGTACTCGCCGATGTGTTTGACAGTCGCGGCGCGCTGGTGGCACCGCAGCAGAAAGTCGAGGCGTGGGGCGTATCGCTGTTCATGGAAGGCGAGTTGAACGACCATCTGACCGTCCGATCGATCAGCGCCTACCGCGAAGATGACAGCGCGACGCCGATCGACTTTGACGTGCTGCCCGCCGTCGATGTCGATGTTCCGGCCTTCTATAACAACAGCCAGATCAGCCAGGAGTTGCAGCTCCTTTATGCCAACGGGCCGATCAACGCGCTGATCGGTGGCTATTACCTCAGCGCCAAAGCGAAAACGGTGTTCGACGTGCGCCTGCCCGGCGGGACCACCGCGCTGACCTTTGGCGATGTTGGGACCGATACCGGGGCGATATTTGGCGATGTCAGCTTTGACATTACCGACCAGATCGCACTGTCGGCTGGCGGTCGCTACACATGGGATAGCCGCGATTCGCAGGTACTGCGCCAGGTCTATCTTGGCGGCGGCTCGCCGTTCTTTGGCGGCACCGGAACCTTGTTTGCCACCACCTCCAATTTTCGTGGGTCGGCAAATTTCAGCCGCTTCACCCCACGCGTGTCGCTGTCGTTCCAGCCCAATGACGATCATAATTTCTACATCAGCTACTCACAAGGGTTCAAGGGTGGCGGGTTCGATCCGCGCGGCCAGAGCAGCGCCTGTCGCAATGCGGCGGGCGGGGCGTGCACCGAACAGGAAGTGTATGATTTCATGGCGTTCGACGCGGAAACCGTCGACAGTTACGAAGTGGGCTGGAAGGCGTCGCTGTGGGACCGCGCCTTCACCTTTGCGCTCGCGGCGTTCCGCGCCGATTATACCGATGTCCAGATACCCGGCTCGGTCGGCACCACCATTGCCGGAATACCGACTTTCATCGGTATCACCACCAACGCCGGCGCGGCGCGGATCAACGGCGTCGAGTTCGAGGGGACGCTGACCGCACGCGACTTTGGCAGCCCTGGCGCACGGGCGTGGCTGACCACCCGCATCGGCTATATCGACGCGCAATATCGCACGTTCATCGACGCACGCGGTATCAATGTGGCGGATCGCCGCGCCTTTCAGAACACGCCCGAATGGACGGCGTCGGGTACGATTGGCTATGCGGCTCCGCTCGCATCGGGGACGCTCAACGCCTCGACGACGCTGGCCTACCGCAGCAGCTCGCAACAGTTTGAGCTCCAGAACAGCCTGCTCGATCAAACTGGTTTCGCGCTGTGGGATGCCAGCATCGTGTGGACCGCGCCCGATGATCGTTGGTCGATCGGCGTCCACGGTCGCAACTTGACCGACAAGCGTTACATTGTGTCGGGCTATACCTTCATGCGGCAAAACCCGGACACCGGGGCGTTCATCCTTGCCAACGGCAACCCGGGCTTCAGTTCAACGCTGGGCGCAGAGGGAATTTTGACCGGATATTACGGCAATCCACGCCAAATCTTTGGCTCGGTAACCTATCGCTTCTGATGGTGCGATAAGGGGGGCTTTGCCGCACGAACAGGACAGGGCCGGGGGAGCAATCCTCCGGCCCTTTGCGTTGCGCGTCAGCCTGTTAACGCTCGCGTGTTGCGGAAAAGGCGATGTCGGGGTTGCGTTCCTGTTGGTAGCCGACGTCCCAGACTGACCGCGCCATGAACACCGCGTTGTCGTCGCGGTCACGTGCGAGGTTCGCCTGATTGATCTGGGCAAAGGCTTTCAACGCCCCCTCATCGCCCCTAATCCAGCGCGCGGTGTCCCACGGGCTGGCCTCAAGCTTTGCCGCGACCTTATATTCCGCCTCTAGCCGTGAGATCAGCACGTCGAGCTGGAGCTGCCCGACCACACCGACGATCATATTGGCGCCGATGGCGGGGGTGAACACCTGAATCACGCCCTCTTCGGACAAATCATCGAGCGCTTTACGCAATTGTTTGGTCTTGGTCGGGTCAACCAGCGCGACACGGCGGAGGATTTCTGGCGCGAAATTGGGCAGGCCCGTGAAACGCACATCGTTACGCTCGGACAGTGTATCGCCGACGCGCAATGTCCCATGATTGGGGATGCCGATGATGTCGCCCGGCTCGGCGCTGTCGGCAATTTCGCGGTCCTGCGCAAAGAACAGGATCGGCGAATGGACCGCAATCGGCTTGCCCAATGCCGACGGGATCAGCTTCATCCCGCGCCTGAATGTGCCCGATACCAGCCGCATGAAGGCGATGCGGTCGCGGTGCTGCGGGTCCATATTGGCCTGCACCTTGAAGATGAAACCCGTCACATCGGCGCGCGTTGGCGATATTTCGCCCTTGTCCGACGGCTGTGGGCGCGGCGGCGGCGCATGCTGCGCAATCGCCTGTAGCAGTTCGATCATCCCGAATTGCTTGAGCGCGGAGCCAAACCACACGGGGGTCAAATCTCCGCTGCGATAAGCCTCGACGTCGAATGCGGGATACCCCGCGACCGCCAGCTCTGCCTCTGCCACCAGCCGCGCGCGGGCCTCTGGTGATAATTTAGCCGCCAGCGACGGGTCATCAACGCCGCTGTGAAAACTCTCTTCGCCTTCGAACAACCGCGACGCGCCGGATGGCCGCGACAATCGCCCGCTGGCGAAATCATACAGCCCTTCAAATTGCCCGCCCATGCCGACGGGCCAGTTCATCGGGCAGACGTCGAGTGCGAGTTGATCCGCGACCTCGTCCATCAACTCGAACGGGTCGCGCCCTTCGCGGTCAACCTTGTTGATGAAGGTGATGATCGGGACCGAGCGCAGGCGGCACACCTCGAACAGTTTCAGCGTCTGCGCCTCGATCCCCTTGGCAGCGTCGAGCACCATGATCGCCGAGTCCACAGCGGTGAGCGTGCGATAGGTGTCCTCGGAAAAATCCTCGTGCCCCGGCGTGTCGAGCAGGTTGAAGACGATGCCGTCCTTCTCGAACGTCATCACGCTAGAGGTCACCGAAATGCCGCGTTGCTGCTCGATCTTCATCCAGTCGCTGCGTGCGCGCCGCGCCGCCCCGCGTGCCTTGACCTCGCCCGCCAGATGCACCGCGCCGCCCTGCATCAACAGCTGTTCGGTCAGCGTCGTCTTGCCCGCATCGGGGTGGGCAATGATCGCGAATGTACGGCGATTGAGGGTCATGTGCGTAAGCTGGCACCAACCTTCGCCGCCGCCGTGATTACCTTGTCGCCAATCGCTTTGAGGTCGGCATCGGTAAAGCTCTTATCGCTGGGTTGCAGCGTGACTTCAACCGCTAGGCTCACCTGACCCTCGGGCACGCCCGCGCCGACAAAGCGGTCGAACAGCCGCGCGTCGACGATCGCCGCCTTGTCCGCGCCCTTGACCACGCGAACAAGCTCGCCAGCCGTCAATGTGTCGGGCACGAGGAAGGCGAAGTCGCGCGTCACGCTCTGCAATGCGGGCGGGGCGAAGACATCACGCACCACGCTACTGCCGCGCTTGGCGGGCAGCGCGTCGAGGAAAATCTGTGCTGCCATCACGCCGCCATCGACGTCGAACGCCTTGGTCAGTGCGGGGTGGAGCGCGCCAAACTCGGCGAGAATGGTCTTTGGCCCCAGCCTGAGCGTGCCCGATTGACCGGGGTGCCAGATGCCCCCAATACTCTCAACGCCACCCTCGACGGCCATCACCTGTAACCTGTCCACAGGCACGCCCGCCGTTTCGAGCAGCGCGATAGCCGCACCCTTGGCATCGAATGCATCAAAGGGTTTTGCCTTGCCCGCCGCCCAAGACCGATCGCCCTTATCACCCGCCATCAACAGCGCCAATGTGGGGCGTTCGGCATCGGCCAAGTAACGCCGCCCAATTTCAAACAGGCGGACAGATGGTGCACCGCGCGCCTGATTACGCGCCGCTGCGCTCAATAGCCCGGGCAACAGCGACGGGCGCATCACCTTCATCTCTTCGCTGATCGGGTTGGCGACGCTCCATGCGGCCTCGCCGACACGCGCCGCCTCGGCCTCGCTGATAAAGCTCCATGTTACGGCTTCGTGGAAGCCACCGTTCGCCGCCGCGCGGCGCAGCTTGCGCTCGATCAGCTGCTGCGGCGTTGCGGTGGGCTGGGCGACGCCGGGCAAGCGCGGCAGTGGCACCGATGCGATATGATCGAACCCGGTGATCCGCATCACTTCTTCGACGATGTCGGCGGGACCATCTATGTCGCGCCGCCATGTCGGCACGGCGACGGCCCAGTCAGCTGTGATGGAGAAACCAAGCGACTCCAATATCGTGCGTTGCTTGTCTGCTGGCACCTCAATCCCGCCCAGAGACGCGCAAAGAGCGGGGTCATAGGCCAGTGTCTTGGTGTCCAGAGGCGGCGTGCCCGCGCGCGTCACCTGCGACGGGGTACCGCCACAGTGCGCGATAATCAGCGCGGTGATGATTGTCGTCGCATCGTCGAGGAACGCCGGGTCAACCCCGCGTTCAAATCGCGCCCTCGCGTCGCTGGTCAGGCTTAGCGCCTGTCCCGTCATCGCAATCCGCTCTGGCGTGAAATAGGCGACTTCTATGAGCACGTCGCTGGTTGCGTCGCTGCACCCCGAATGCTCGCCGCCCTTGATACCGGCGATGTCGTGCACCGCTCTGTCGTCGGCGATGACAGTCATCGTGTCGCTCAGCACATAGGATTTTCCATCGAGCGCGGTCATCGTTTCGCCGTCCTTGGCACGCCGTGCGACCACCGCGCTACTGAGCTGCGACAGGTCATAGACGTGGCTCGGCCGCCCAAGGTCGAGCATGACGAAATTGGTGATGTCGACCAGCGCCGAAATGCTGCGCTGTCCCACCGCGTTCAGCCGCCGTCGCATCCATTCGGGCGCGGTGCCATTGGTTACGCCGCTGATGGTGCGGCCCCAGAATGCCGGGCAGCCATCTGGGTCGTCGGTGCGGATTTCGATGGCGCACGGCGGCATCGCCGCCTCGTCGCTCAGTGCCGCTAGCGCCCCAGCCAGCGGCGCATAGGCCGCATCCGCGCCGTCCTGCGGCAACAGCGGCTTCAACGTCCCCAGCCCCGCTGCCGCCAGATCGCGGGCAATGCCGCGCACCCCCATGCAATCCTGCCGGTTCGGGGTTACGGATATGTCGATGACGGGATCACTGACCCCGGCATAGTCGGCGAATCTCTGCCCCACCGGAGTGTCTTCGGGTAGTTCGATGATGCCGTCATGGTCATCACCCAGTTCCAGTTCGCGCGATGAACACATCATGCCGTTCGACGTGACGCCGCGGATGGCCGCCACGCGCAGCTCCATACCGTTCGATGGCACCACCGCGCCCACCTGTCCGAACACACCGACCAGGCCCGCACGCGCATTGGGCGCGCCGCACACGACTTGCACAGCGCCGTCTCCGGCATCGACGCTCAGCACTTGCAGCTTGTCGGCCTGCGGGTGCGGCGCGGCGGAGATCACGCGCGCGATGCGGAATCCGGCAAGGCGTGCGGCGGGGTCTTCGACCCCCTCAACCTCGAGCCCGATGCGGTTCAGGCTCGCCACCACCTCGTCAAGCGTTGCTGTAGTATCGAGATGCGCCTTCAGCCACGGAAGGGTGAGTTTCATGCCGAAATCCCCCCCGAAAGCGTCGGCACATCAAGCGCGCTGAACCCGTAATGGCCGAGCCAGCGCAGATCACCGTCAAAAAAGGCGCGCAGATCATCCATGCCATATTTCAGCATCGCCAGCCGATCGACCCCGACGCCAAAGGCAAAACCTTGCCATTCATTGGGGTCCAGCCCGCAATTGGCGATGACGTTGCGGTGGACCATGCCGCTGCCCAATAATTCCATCCACGCATGCCCTGGCGTATCGCCCGATCCGCCAACCACGCGGCGGCCCTTTTCCTGAACATAGCCAACGTCGACTTCGGCCGATGGTTCGGTGAAGGGGAAATAGCTGGGCCGCAGGCGCAGCACGATGTCATCGCGTTCGAAAAACGCCTTGAGGAATGTCTCCAACGTCCATTTGAGCTGCCCCATATGGATGCCGCGATCGACTACCAGCCCTTCGACCTGATGGAACATCGGGGTGTGGGTGGCGTCGCTGTCGCTGCGATAGACGCGGCCCGGTGCGATGATCCGGATCGGCGGCGCTTGGTTCATCATCGTGCGGATCTGCACTGGGCTGGTGTGCGTGCGCAGTAGCATGCGCTGTGTCCTCTCCCCTTCAGGGGGGAGGGTTGGGAG
>JBEBHS010000064.1:0-4236 GCA_040080745.1 Sphingopyxis sp.
CCCCCGGCCCCTCCCCTGAAGGGGAGGGGGGAAGGAGTTACAACCCCGCTCTCAACCAGCCAGCGCGCCAGTCTGGCAACCCGTTCGACCTTGTCGGCCACGGTGCCGAGTTTCTCGTGGAAGGTGATGCGGGAGAGTTTGGCCGCATGGTCCGCAAGCGGTGTTTTCTTGTCCTGCTCCCAGAAAAACCGTGCATCGGAGAGGCGCGCGCTCAGCACTTTGCGGTTGCCCGCGATGATCGCCGCTCCGCCATCCTTCGCCGCGATGTTGGCGGTAGCGATGAACGCGGGGGCCAAATCCCCCTCCCGCTTGCGGGAGGGGTTAGGGGTGGGTTCTGCTTCGGCGATGGATTGCCCACCCCCGTGTTCGGAGTCGCGTGCCTCCGAACACCCTCCCGCTTGCGGGAGGGGGGAAGCGCACACGAAATATTTCTGGTTGGTGGCGAGCGTCAGGCGGATGACTTCGGGGGGCACATCGAGGAAGGCGGGGTCAAAATCGCCGATCAGCGGCACCGGCCATTCGGTGAGGCCGGCATTCTCCGCCACCAGCGCTTCGTCCGCTATCCAGCTCAGCCCGCGTTTGGTGGCGAGCCGCACCGCACCCTCGCGGATGATCTGGCGACGCTCATCGTGATCGACGATGACGTGCGCGGCGCGCAGTTTCGCGGCATAATCGGCGGCATTGCCGATGGTGATCTTGCCCATATGGTGAAAACGGTGGCCCATCGTTTCGCGGCCCGATGCTATGCCATCGACGCTGCACGGCACCAGATCATCGCCCAGCAGCGCGACGATGCCGTGGAGCGGGCGGACCCAGCCCAGGCTCTCGCTCGCCTGGCTACCCTTTCCCCAACGCATTGATTTCGGCCAAGAAAATGCGCTGATAATCGCAGGGATGGCTTCGGCCAGCACCTCCGCCGTCGTGCGGCCGGGTTTCTCGCTCGTGGCGAACAGTACGCCGTCCTTTTCAATGAGCTGGTCCCGCGAATACCCAGTCTTCCTTAGAAAACCTTCGATAGCCTGTTCAGGTGCGTTGGCCCGTGGTCCCTTTAACTCTTCGCGCACCGCCGCCGTTTCCAGCGGCAATCCGGTGGCAATCAACGCCAAGCGGCGGGGGGTCGCGTAAGTGGTAATGGCGCTTGCCGCCAGTCCAGCCTTGGCCAGTTCAGCCGCGAACGCCTTCGCCAAATCGTCGCGCGCCTTGTCCTGCATCCGCGCGGGGATTTCTTCGCTGCGCAGTTCGAGGAGGAAGTCGGTCACTTAAATCCTCCCTGAGCTTGCTCGGGGAGGGGGACCATCCAAGGCCTTGGCTGCAGGGTGGTGGAGGGGTGCGGTGGTGCAACCGCCGCTAAAGCGGCGACCCCTCCACCACTCGCTATACGAGTGGTCCCCCTCCCCCCGCTTCGCGCGGGGCGGAATTGAATCGCACTCATGCGCTCCACCCATTCTTGTCCATATGCGCGGTGCAGGCACCCGTCGCCATGGCGCGGACGCGGCCGATATAGGCAGCGCGTTCCTGCACGGAGATGACACCGCGCGCCTGGAGCAGGTTGAACAAATGGCTGGCCTTGATCGCCTGGTCATAAGCGGGCAGCGGCAGCTTTGCGTCGATGCACGCGGCAAACTCCCCCTCGCAATCCTTAAACCAGCGGAGCAATTTGTCGGTGTCGGCAACCTCGAAGTTCCACGCGCTGAACTGTTGTTCGTTGGCTAGGAACACCTCGCCATAGGTCATGGCAGATCGTTCAGGCGTGGGGTTGTTGAACGCGAGGTCATAGACGTTATCGACGTTTTGAATATACATCGCCAACCGTTCGAGCCCATAGGTCAGCTCGCCCGCGACCGGCTTGCAATCATAGCCGCCGACTTGCTGAAAGTAAGTGAATTGCGTCACCTCCATCCCGTCGCACCACACCTCCCAGCCCAGCCCCCACGCGCCCAGCGTCGGGCTTTCCCAATCATCCTCGACAAAGCGGATGTCGTGTTTGAGCGGGTCGATGCCGATCGCGTCCAATGACCCCAGATAGAGTTGCTGTAAGTCGCTCGGCGATGGCTTCATGATCACCTGATATTGGTAATAATGCTGCAAACGGTTGGGATTTTCGCCGTAGCGCCCGTCGGTCGGGCGGCGGCTGGGCTGTACATAAGCGGCGTTCCAATGGTCCGGCCCCAGCGCGCGCAGCGTTGTCGCGGGGTGGAATGTGCCCGCGCCGACCTCCATATCATAGGGCTGGAGGATGGCACAGCCGCGCTTACCCCAATAGTCATGGAGCGTCAGGATGAGGTCCTGAAAGCATAGCGGCTTGTCGTTCGTCTGGGCGGCGGCCAAAGCGGGCTTCCTTCGCGGGTGCAATATCTCGTCCCAGCCTTTGGCGAATGCGGCGCGAGGGGTCAAGCGGGGCGCGGATATTGCGTACTATCACAACGTGCTCCGCGCGCGCTTGACAATATCGTGCTCCGCACTTGATGCGGAGCGGTGGCAGATCGAGCCAGCGCTGCGCGGCTCTGCCAGCGCTCCGGCCTGAAGCCGGAGCACAGTGATTGAAACTGGCCCTCTCCTACAGTTCTTACCGTGCATGTCATGATAACGAGACAATATGTAACGCTCTCTTGACATAGTCAGCGAATCGCGACATAAAGTCAGGATAACCTGACAAAAACCTTCTTGCCCCTCCCCCGTCAGGTTTTGACTATACCCGTTGCCGACACCGATTTTGAGCCTTGGCTCAGCTTGGGGTCTCCGCAAAGCATCGGGAAACCTTGACCGAAGCGGGTGTGAATCCGCTTCGGTCATTTTAAGAAGGTGTTGAACCAACCACACCACCTGCGCATAGGAAAGGGATGCCGTGACCACCGCCAGTAAGCTTCACAAACACTACAACATGTTGATCGACATCGCCTTTTGGAGTTTTCTGATCCAGTCGATCATCCCGTGGTTGCGGCATCTTGGCCTGTCTAATTTCCGGTCCGAAGGAATCTGGGATATCATTTCCTTCATTGTTTTTTACTCCACCTTTTTGCTGCTTGTGGTTCTGGTCGCGTCGAGTGCGTTACGCGATGAATATGCCCAGTCGCTTTGGAACAAGACCGCTGCAAGGATTGCCAAGATTCTGGCAATCGCGCCGCTGCCACTTTACACTATCCTTTTTTTCATGGTTGGCTTGAATGAGGCTGAGCTTTCGCAGATTGCGCCAGAAAACACCTATCTTGGCCATGCCAGCGATGCCAGGCTTGGGGGGGCGGCGCACCAGCTTTTGGCCCTAGCAAAGGCCTGCTTCATGATTGGTATCTATTACCCATTTGCCTTTGTCAGCCTCTACAAATGGCAACGCTGGCGGGATGGCTGAGTGAAAAACCGACTGAAAGTCTTGCGTGCGGAGCGCGACTGGAGCCAGGCCGAGCTGGCATTGCGGCTCGACGTGTCGCGCCAGGCGGTCAACGCGATCGAGACCGGCAAGCACGATCCGTCTCTGCCGCTGGCGTTCCGCATATCGCGGCTGTTCGCGATACCGATCGAGGCAATTTTTGATGATAGAGATGGAGGCCAAAATGGCGCGCGATAAAGAACCGCTCACCCCGCGCGAGGCGCGTAACCGCAATATCCTCATCCTGTGCATGGTGCTCGGCGGGGTTATCGCTGCGGCATTGATCGTCGGCTCAAACATGATGGGCGAGGCAACAGATGCTCATTGGGATAGCTTAGGCGCTTTTTCCGGCCCGCTACCGCCGCTGCTGGCCATCGCGCTGGCTGGCGTCTGGGGCATCGTCCTGCCGATTATCAGCCTGTTGTGGTTGCGGGTAATCGACGAGCATGAGCGCAGCGCCTATCGCGACGGGGCTGAGGCCGCAGCCTTCGCCTATCTGACCGGTGCGCCGATATGGTGGATATTGTGGCGCGGCGGGTTGGTGCCCGTCCCGGACGGAGTGGTCATCTTTGTCGCCTTCAACTTCATCTATCTCGCCGTCTGGCTATGGCGCAAATACCATTGATCGCTCTCTTTTTACTGACTCGTAAAGGATAAACTATGCGTATGTTCTCCCGCCTGTTGGCCACCGCCGCGTTGTTCGCCGCTGCGCCGCTATGCGCGCAAGTAGCCGCGCCTGCGCCCGTCGCCGCGCCGGAACCCGTTGCAACAACCGATGCCGACCCCGCTTTGTGGGTGGTGCGCGACGCCGACACCACCATCTATCTGTTTGGCACCATCCATGTGCTGCGGCCCGGCCTGTCGTGGTTTGA
>JBEBHS010000009.1:0-74659 GCA_040080745.1 Sphingopyxis sp.
GGGTTTGTCAGGGGTGCGCAATGTTGCAAAACCCCACCCCGCTGCGACTTAAGCATCGTAGATGCCAAGTCTCGCTGCCCCTCCCCTGAAGGGGAGGGGTCTGTGACCTAAGGCGCGGCTGGCTCGACGTGCACCGGAAAATTGACCGACCGCGCGATATAGCACAGCCGATGCGCCTCATCATGCAGGCCGTCGGCTTCGCCGCGCCGCGCCTCGTCGGCCAGCGTGACACGCGGGTGCAACGTCACCTGCGCAAACTGCCCGCCGCCGCCCGCATCCTCGGCCATCACGCCATCAGGGTCATCGGCATAAGCGGTAACGACCACCCCCGCCGCTGCGGCCAGATGCAAATACCATAGCTGGTGACAGGCGCTGATCGAGGCGACCAGCAATTCTTCGGGGTTCCACGCCGCCGCATCGCCGCGAAAGGCGGGGTCCGACGATCCCGCTATATCGGGCTTGCCGGGCGCGGACAGGCGGTGGTCGCGGCCATAGGCGCGGTAATCGACGGTCCCCGCCCCGCGATTGCCGGTCCACTCCAGATGCAGCGTATAGCGATGGTCGCGCATGCGCGCATAGTGCGCCGCGCCGCGCCGTTTATCAAGCGGGCGGCCGCTCGCCGATCAGATGCTCGACCAAATCCTGCATCTTGTGGTTATACCGCGCCAGCACGTCATAATCGGCGGCGCTGTCGAAATGCGAAACGAGCGCCTCACCATTCCAATGGTGCAGCGCATAGGACGGATCCTCGGCGACGATCATCGCGCGGTCATCGGTGTGGCCCGCGTCGATGGGCCGAAGGTCGAGCGCCACCTGCGGCGCGGTCGAGGAGCAGACAGCGGCGGTCAGCCCGCGCCACTGCACACACAGCGAGCGGTGCAGATGCCCGCAAATCAGCCCCGTCAATTGCGGTGCGCCCGCTATCGCATCGGCAAAGCGCGCCACCCACGGCTCATCGGGGTCGGTGGTCATCCAGCCCAGCCCGCTATCGAACGGCGGATGATGCATGACGATATAGGTCAGCAGATGGCGCTGTTCGGCCAATCGCGCCTTGAGCCAGGCGGCGCGCACCTCGCAAAAGGCACCGCCGTGCCGCCCTTCCTCGAGCGTGTCGATGACGATCAGCCGCAATTCGGGATAGACGCGGTCATAATGGACAAAACCGCTGCGATCGACAAAATCGGGGAACACTTCGGCAAAGGCGCTGCGGACATCATGGTTGCCGACGCACGGCAACACCGGCCAGCGATAGGCGGCGAACAGATCGCGCAACCGCGCATAACTCGCCACGTCGCCCTGATCGGTCAGATCGCCGGTCGCCAGCATCACATCGGGCGCATTCGGCCCCGCCGCCAGCCGATCCATCACCGCATCGAGCCGTTGCTGATTATATTCATCGGGATTCCCAGAATCAAAGCCGATGTGGCAATCGGTGACCTGGGCGATCAGCATATGATTATGACCCTAAGCGATTGGCAATTATGCACCATAGAACCGCATAGTGGCCGAGTCTGTGACCGATGTCACTCCCCGGCAGGACCACTTAATCGCGCGCGGTCCTCGCGGTGCCGCCCATCGCGCGCTCTGGCGGGCTGCCACGGCGCATCGGCGCGCGCAGGCGCATGATATTCGTGGCACGACGCGCACGGGCTTTCGACATCGGCACCGCTATTTTCACCGCCATGGCAATCGCGGCACACCGCGATGCCGGGCACCAGCAACTGGTTGGCGAAGGATGAGCGCGCGGCATTGTGGCAGGTGCTGCATTCTTCCTCGTCGTGCGGGCGGTGGTCGAACCAGCCATGCTCAAGATAGCGCGCGCTTTGATGGACGCGGAGGACGCGCCAATTACTATTCCCCGCAGCGGGTGCGAATATCGTGTGGCAATCGTAGCAAGCCCCGCCGCGCGAAAACACCGCGCGCACCGCATCGTCGGCGCGGGTTGGGCGCACCGCGGTTTCGCGAAAATAGATGTTGTAAATCTGCCCTTGGGCAAATGCGCCCGGCCTGCGTCGCGCCATCCCGCCCAGACTGATAGGCCGCGTCGGCGGGGTCGATCGGTAATAGGCATAAAGGTCGGCGACCACCTGTGCGGGCTGGCCGTGGCGCAAGGTCCGCGTCACCCCGCCCACGCTTTCGAACGACAGGCTGTGACAGCTCTGGCAATCACGCTCCATATCGACGGGTTCGAAGCGCACCCCGTCGGCGGTTGGCCGATGGCAATTGGCACAGGCCAGCCCGGTGCCGCGTCCATCGGTCATCCGCAGGTTACGCGCCATCCGCGCCACCCCGCCCGCTTGCTGCAAATGCAGATTATGCGGGAACTTGAGGCCGTTGACGTCGGCGGTCTGCGCGTTCAGCGTGGCGCGCGCAAAGCGCGGCGTCGCGCCGGGCGTCACCTGCACGCGCGGGCGAAATTGCGGATGGTCGGTGCCAAAATCGCCGGCATCGCCGATCCGTGTATCGGTCAGGCGGCTGCGCATCCCGCTATGGCAATCGGTGCAAAATTGTTGCGCGGTGGCGGGCATCGGCCCCGCCCCTTCATGTTCATTGTGGCAATCGACGCAGCGGCCCTGTTCACGATTGAACGCCGCGCCGATGCGGATCAGCGCGCTACGGAACATCCCCGGCTCTCCGCGCGCCGCCAGTTGGCGATCGATCGGCGCATGGTCGTGCGCATCGTCGTGACAGCTTTTGCACGCCGTATCGGTGACCGCGACGAACGCATCGGTGTGGCACGACTGGCAATCGCGCGACAGCGACGCGTGCGCGCTCGACAGCGGCCCCGACGACCAGCTCATATCGGCATGGAATGACGCCGGGCGCTCCTCAACGCTGCGCCAGTGCATATAGGCCCAGATCGGCGCGATCAGGAAGGCGGCGAGCACAACCAGGCCGAACCCCCACGCCGACAGCCGCCGTCCGGGGAGCAGCCCGCGTAGCGAAAACGCCTGCGCCTCGTCGCGGTCGAGCGCGCTGTGGCTCAGCTCGTCGGTGCGCTCTATCGTCAGCGATACGCGCGGGGTCGGCGCTTCGCTATCAACGCCTATGGTGATGCGGTGCCCGCCGAACCGCAAGGTCGCGCCATCGCCCGCGTCGATGTGCGCACTGGTGACGGTGCGGCCATCCCACTCAAACCCCAGCCCCGATGTGGCCCGAACCGCGATATGGCGGCCATCATCGGTGGTGATCGTCGCATGGCTTGGGTTGACCGCAAGATCGGCCAAGTGGACGTCGCTCGCGGCATCGCGGCCGATACGTATCTCTTTGGAATCGCACGGTGCCGCACGAATGATCTCGCGGCCATCGGCGGTGATCGCAATACGGCGGAGGAGAAAGCTCATGGTTTGTGCGCGCCCCTCACCAGTAAAAGAACACAGAAATGATGTGCGCGGTCAGCGCGGCGATCAGCGCAAAGGTCAGCGGGACGTGGATATACAGCCACACTTCGAGCAGCGCCTTGAGCTTGAGGTGGCGCCTGAGCCGCCCAAGCGCCGCGAGCTTGCGCGTCAGCAGCGCATCGATCCTCTCCATCGGATCGTGGCCGCTGTCGTGGCGCGGCGCGGTGTGGATACGCACCTGGGCAAGCGCGCGCGCGGTGGCGCAATGGCGGTAGCGCCCCGACAGCCGCGCCCATAATGATCCGGCGAAAGGATCCTGGTCGAGCGCGCTTTGCACAATCGCCGCATCGCTTGGCTCAAGCGGCTGCGCTGCCTCGTGCAATTGGCGATCGATCCCGCGAATATCGTCGAGCATCTGCGCCTGCGTCCGTTCGTCGCGGTTGTTCGACAGCGCGGCGGGCAAGGTGCTGTATACGGTAATGCCCCAGATGCCCGACGCGATCACCAGCATCATCAGCCCCCAGGCGAGCGTGTGGACGTTCCAGCCGAGCTGGAAACCGCTGTGCAGCGTGCCGATGACGGCGAGGCTCAGCCCCAGATAGACATGCGCCGAGGTCCACGCTTTCAGCGACCACGCGCCGCGCGTCATCGCCCGCTTGCGCACCCCCAGCAGCGTCAGCCACACGATCAGCAGCGCGCCGATGGTGCCGAGCGTATAGCCATACCAGCTGCCGCCATTGTGGCGCGGGGCAATATCGACCCAAAAATAACTGACAATTGATGTCAGGGATAGCAAAATTGCGACCTTCAACCAGCGGTAATTCGCGTGCGACAGAAACCCCTCATGCAGGCTGGAACGCTGCCGTTCGCCCTGTGCGGCGGTGGCCTTTCCTCGGGTCGCTCTAGCCATCAGTCATCATCCTGCGTCAGCCGCGCGACCGAGAGGAACGCTTCGGGTGAAACGCGGATCGCCGCGCCGGTCGGGCACGCCCGCACACACGCCGGGCCACCCGCAATGCCCGAACACATGTCGCACTTGATCGCTTTCTTCGGGCTTTCGCTGCCCTTGGGTGTATGGGCCTTGGCCCATTTCTTGCTCGGCTCGCCCGGCCCCGGGCCAACCCCGAGGAACATCCACGACAACAGGCCTGGCTTCTTTGGCGGAACCGCATCCATGCGGATGACGCCATAGGGGCAATAGCGCTGGCAATTGCCGCAACCGATGCAGGTGTCGTCGATGAACACTTCGCCATCGGGGCCGCGGTGGATGGCGTTGGGCGGGCAATCGGACATGCAGTGCGGATGCTCGCAGTGGCGGCAGCTGGTCGGCACATGGATGTGCGCGAATGTCGCGCCCGCCTCGCGGTCGAGCCGCGACAATCCCTCGTGGCTGTCGGCGCACGCTTTTTCGCAATTGTCGCAGCCGACGCACAAAGTCTCGTCGATCAGGAGCACATCGGTCGCTTCGCCAATCCCCTTGTCGACCAGGAACTTTGCGGTTTCCGAATAAAGCTCGACCGCGCTGGAGAAACTCTCCTTGCGCCCCTCGATAAAACTGTTGAGGTCCTGGCGCGCCGCCATGTCGCTGCGCAGGCGCGCCGCAAGCTCGGGCTTGGTCGCCAAAATCTTGCGGAACGCCGCGCCGGACACTTTGACCACTTCGGACTTGATCGCCGCCTTGACCGTGGCGGTGCGGTGCCCACCCGCGATCACCGCCATTTCGCCGACATAGGAACCGGCGGGCAGATAGCTCAAAAATACCGGCTTGCCGCCAATCTGCTTCTCAACCACCATCGAGCCTTGGCGGACGATGAAAATATCGTCGCCGTCATCGCCCTCGGTGATGACATGCGCCCCCGCCGCGACCGCCACCACCTCGGCGCTATCGAGCGCTTCGGTCAGATCACCCGCCGACAGCCCCGGCCCGAAGATTTGCAGCAACTGTCGTTCGAGCGAAATGCGGGTGATCGCGCGCTTGGCCCCCGGCACCGACGCCATCAGTTTGAGCGCGGCCGCGCGCGACATTTCGACCAGAATCGAATCAGACCCCGCGCGAATGGTCGCGCCGCGCCGCCGACCCGATATCAGGCCGACCTCGCCGAAAATCGTTCCAGTGCCAATCGGCACGGTGCGGCGGGAGTCTTTGGCGTCGATTTCGACCAGAACCTCGCCATCGGCAATCGCGAACAGCGATGAGCCGGGGTCGTTGCGCTCGAACACCACATCGCCCGCGCGATAGGAGCGCACATCCGAATCGAGCATGAACTCGCGCAGTTGCAGCGGCGACACATCCTCGAAAATAGAGACGCGACGGCCAATGAAATCGAGCCAATGATCGACGCTGTGATTGCCCGGCAAGTCGGCGAAGCGTTGGCTGAGCAACTTCTCGTCAACCGGTTTCAGCTCTGTGTTGCCCGCGATAAACTCGACAACATCATAGCCCTGGTTCATGCAATGCTTGATCAGCGGATAGCCCGCCAGCGCACCGATGACGAAAATGCCGGGCGCACTTGTCTCGAACGTCGGCGAGAGTTTGGGGAACGCCTCGCGGTCCGGCCCGGTAAAATCGATGCCGCAGCTTTCCACAAATTTGCGCGGCGGTGCAGAGCCGAGGCGCGCGATGATGCGGTCGCAGCGGATCCGTTCCTCGCCATCGCGGGTTTGCAGGGTAATCCAGCCTTGCTCGACCGCTGAGGGTGAGGTTTCGGTCTTGGGGGTGATCCGTCCGGCACTTGCCAGTTCCATCAGCGCCGCGACATTCGGCCCCTTGGCGCGGATGAAACCGGCATCGCGGTTGAGGATGGTGACGACATTGCCCTGCGCCGCGTCGCTCGCCAGCCCCAGCGCATTTTCGATCCCGGCATCGCCGCCACCAACCACGGTGATATGCTCGTCGATATATTCGCCCGGGTCGTTGAGCTGATATTGCACATGCGGCAGGTCCGCCCCCGGCACATCCAGCCGATTGGGGTTACCCTGTGTCCCGATGGCGAGGAGGACATGTTTGCCGCGCCAGCTGCGGCCATCGGCGCACGCGACGGTAAAATCGCCCTGCACGCCGGTAATCGCGCTGACATCGGCGTCATAGGCGACGCTGAGCGCACCGCCCTGTTCGCCCCAGCGGCCCAAGATCGCCTCGCGCTTGCCGGCATCAAAATCGACATCCGAGCGCAGATCGAGCTGCACCGGGGTCGCCATGATATGCTTGCCCTTTTGATATTTGGTGATGGTGTCGGAGAGGTGGTCGGTCTTTTCGAGCAGGATATAGGTGAGGTTGCGCGCGCTTGCGCGCCCCGCCGCGCTCAGCCCTGCCGGGCCAGAACCAACGATGACGATGTCGAGCAGCTCGCTCACACCCGCACCCATGGCGGTGGAGCCGCATCAAGCTGCGTCGTGCGTCCGGACCTGTTCGACGAATGCGGCAATCCGATCCCCCCTTGCCCATATTGGCAAGCTCCAATCAACCGCGACCCTGATTATGTTATTGCCAGGCTATGCCCCGTTAGCACGCCCTGCGTCAACCAATGTATGCAGCAAGGGGACAATTCGCGCGCGCATGGCGGCTATTGACTCAATGCCCCTTTTTATCGGCCCAGACCGATCGATAGGAGAGATAGGCCAGCACCGTCAGGATCAGCAGAAAGCCAAGGCTCGCCCAACCAGCGGCGTGGCGCGTTTCCAGCTCGGGCTCGGCGGTCCACACGAGGAAGGCGCTGACATCGGCCGACATCTGATCGACCGTGGCGCCGGTGCCATCGTCATAGGTCACCTGCCCCTCGGACGCCAATGGCGCGGGCAT
This sequence comes from Sphingopyxis sp., assembly GCA_040080745.1. GTDB lineage: Bacteria > Pseudomonadota > Alphaproteobacteria > Sphingomonadales > Sphingomonadaceae > Sphingopyxis. The sequence goes on from JBEBHS010000009.1 coordinate 7,141, forward strand.
CGCGATATTGAGCGTTGCAAACCACGGGTTGTAGTGGAGGCCGGTGCCGGGGCGCAGATTGGCAGGCAGGCTCGCGGGAACAGCGCGATAGCCGGTCAGCAGCGAATAGACATAGGCCGCACCGCCATGCCGCGCCTTGGTGATCAGCGACAGGTCAGGCGGCAAGGCGTTGCCATTGGCCGCGCGCGCCGCAACTTCGTTGGGGTAAGGCGACGGAAAATTATCGGACGGCATTGCGGGCCGGGTGGCCGCTTCGCCGGTGTCGGGGTTGATCGACGGCACATTAAACTCGGCGGCGAGCGCCTTCACCTGATCTTCGGTGTAACCAAGATGCGCGATGTCGCGGATCGCGACGAGGCTCAGGCCATGGCAGGCGGCGCACACTTCTTTGTACACGCGAAAACCGCGTTGCAGCTGCGCACGGTCATAGCGGCCGAACAGACCGTCGCTGGCGAGCGCCAAGCTGCGCGGTGCCTGCACCCGCGCGTGGACCGGGTCATGCTCGATAGCGAGCGGCGTCCACAGCATCGACCACAACAGCGCCAACACAAAACCAAGCCCAGCGAGAAATCCGAAAATGCGAACCATGTCTCTATTCCCCTTTTCGGACCTTAGGCCGCATCTGTCGCTGGTTTGCCCAAAACCGCCTCGGTGATCGAGTTCGGCAGCGGCAAGGTTTTTTCAAAGCGCGGGATCAACGGGATGATGATCAGGAAGTGCGCGAAATAATAGATTGCGCCGATCTGGCTGAGGATGATCCACGGCTGCGCCGCAGGCATCACCCCGCACACACCAAGCAACACGACGTCCGCCATCCATATCCAGAAAAAGATGCGATAGAGCGGGCGATAATTCGCCGAACGCACCGGTGACCGGTCAAGCCACGGCAGGAAGAACAACAGCGCAATCGATGCGAACATCGCGATCACGCCCCACAGTTTGGCATCAATGCCAAGGAAATTGCCGGTGAGCGCGCGCAGGATCGCGTAGAACGGCCAGAAATACCATTCGGGAACGATGTGCGCCGGGGTCGAAAGCCCATTGGCCGGAATATAATTATCCGGATGCCCCATCATATTGGGGAAGAAAAATGTCACCGCGACAAAGGCGAGCAGGAACACGCACAGCCCGAACCCGTCCTTTGCGGTGAAATAGGGGTGGAACGGCACCGTGTCCGATTCGCTCTTGATTTCGACCCCGGTCGGGTTCGACGACCCCGGAATATGCAGCGCCCAGATATGGAGGATGATCACCCCCAATATCACGAACGGCAACAGATAATGGAGCGAGAAAAAGCGGTTGAGCGTCGCCTGATCGGGCACATAGCCGCCGAGCAGCCACACGCGCAAAGGATCGCCAACCAGCGGGATCGCCGAGAAAAAGCCGGTAATCACCTGCGCCCCCCAATAGCTCATCTGCCCCCACACCAGCACATAGCCCATGAACGCGGTCGCCATCATCAACAGGAATATCACGACGCCAAGCAGCCAGATCATCTCGCGCGGGGCCTTGTACGACCCGAAATAGAGGCCGCGGAAAATGTGGATATAGACGACAATGAAAAAGAAACTCGCGCCGTTCATATGCGCATAGCGCAGGAACCAGCCCGCGTTCACATCGCGCATGATATGTTCGACCGAATTGAACGCGATCAGCGTATCGGCCGAATAATGCATCGCCAGCACGATGCCGGTGATCAGCTGGATAACCAGCGCCACGCCCGCAAGCACGCCAAAGTTCCACCAATAATTGATGTTGCGCGGCACCGGATAGCCCGCACCAATCGCGTTATACATAAGACGCGGCAGCGGCAGACGGTCGTCCACCCACTGCATCAACGGGTGCTGCGGCTTATACTCATTGGCCCAGGGGAAACTCATCTTGTCGCTCTCCTCAGCCGATCAACACAGCGGTGTCGGTGGTAAATACATAGGGCGGAACGTCCAGATTGCGCGGTGCCGGCCCTTTGCGGATACGTGCGGCGGTATCGTAATGCGAGCCGTGGCACGGGCAGAAATACCCGCCAAAATCGCCGCGGTTTTCGCCTTCGCTCGCGCCGAGCGGCACACAGCCTAAATGGGTGCAAACCCCCAGCGTAATCAGCCAGTTTTCCTTGCCCGGCTTGGTTCGCTCACCCAATGTCTGCGGGTCGAGCAAGTCGCCCAGCGGCACCGCATTGGCGCTCGCGATTTCGGCTGGCGTCAGGTTACGAACGAACACCGGCTGTTTGCGCCAGCTGGTCTTGATCGCCTGGCCCGTCGCGATCGCGCTGATGTCCACCTCGGTGGTCGAAAGCGCGAGCACATCGGCCGACGGGTTCATCTGATAAACAAGCGGCGCGACAACCGCGACGCCGCCCACACCGGCCCAGCTAAGCGCCGCCATGTGAATGAAATCGCGGCGGCGCACGCCGTCTTCGCTCGTACCATCTGCCAGCGCGGTATCAGTTGCCATATGAGAACCCTAAGATATGCCCGGTTGGGCGTGGCGGCATGTGCTAGGATTACGGCGTTGGTCATTCCCCAGGACGCCGCCCCCCAGCGGATTATTTCCGCGCCTGATAGCCGCGTGAGCCGCGCTTGCCAATGGCAAAATGGTGCGAATGTCATGCGATTTGACAACAGAGGCTTGCGGGCAGCAAAGCAGACCTGCAAAGCGGATGACATGACCAGCTCGCCGCCGCTCTCGCTCGCCATGATCGAACCCGAAATTGCCGGCAATGTCGGGGCGATGCTGCGCACCGCCGCCTGTTTGGAGATTGGCGTGCATCTGGTCGAACCGTGCGGCTTTGCCTTTGGCGATGCGGCGCTGCGCCGCGCGGGGATGGACTATGCCGCCGATGCGCTGCTGCGCCGCCACGTCGACCGCAGCGCCTTCCTGGGTCATATGGACAGCACGGGCGCGCGGCTGATATTATTGTCGACCAGCGGTGCAATAGATCTCTACGCCGTCCGTTTCATGGCTGGCGATGTCATCGCGGTCGGCAGCGAGGGTTCGGGCGCACCGCAGAACATCCACGATGCGGCGGCGCTTCGGGTGCGCATCGCCATCAAACCGGGGCTGCGCAGCCTGAACGTCTCGGTTGCTGCTGCTATTGCGCTGGCAGAGGCCAGACGCCAACTAGCCGCGCCCGTTTACGGGTGGGAAAGGCCAGGCAACGCGCCCGTTTACGGGTGGGAAAGGCCAGGCAAAATGACAGGAGGCCAATGATGACCACGCTCGATTTTCAGCAACAGGCCGCGCAGAGCTGGTTCGAGAGTTTGCGCACCCGTATCTGTGCCGCGTTCGAGGCCATCGAGGCCGAGGCGGGCAGCGACGCGCGCTTTGACTATAGCGCGTGGGACCGCGAGGGGCCGGACGTTGACCCGGGCGCACTCGGCGATGGCGGCGGCGGCGGCGGGGTTCGCGCCGTGATGAAGGGCAAAGTGTTTGAAAAGGTCGGGGTCAACGTCTCGACCGTCGGCGGCGCGTTCAGCCCCGATTTTGCCGCGCAAATCCATGGCGCGGACGAAGATCCCAGCTTTTTCGCCACCGGCATCAGCCTGGTCGCGCATATGGCCAACCCGCACGTGCCCGCGGTGCATATGAACACGCGCTTTCTGGTCACCACCAAACGCTGGTTCGGCGGCGGCGCGGACCTCAACCCGCCGATCCCTTATGTGGAGGATACAAACGCCTTTCACGCGCGGCTGCGCGCGGCGTGCATGCCGTTCGGTCCCGAAGTCTATGACCGTTATGCCCAATGGGCGGAAGAGTATTTCTTCATCCCGCATCGCGGCGTCGCACGCGGGGTCGGCGGGATATTTTACGACCATCTCGAATGCGACTCAGATGCTTTGTTCGAGCGCAACCTGGCCTTTACCAAGGCGGTAGGCGAGGCGTTCCTCGATGCCTATCCGCCGATAGTGCGGCGGCGGATGGACACGCCCTTCACCGACGCCGAAATCCACCGGCAACGCGTATGGCGCGGCCTCTATGCCGAGTTTAATCTGGTCCACGATCGCGGCACATTATTCGGCCTCAAGACCGGCGGCAATATCGACGCCATCCTGATGAGCCTTCCGCCGATGGCCGCGTGGGACTAGAGGCAGGCCCCCGCCCGGTCAGGCAAAAATCTCGCCATGATCGCGCGGAGCCAGCGTACGATAGACGCCGGCGTTGATCGCCAACCCCAATATGCCCGCCGGCACCCCTGTAACAATCGCAACCAATATCGGGCCGACTGTCTCGCCCAGCATCGCGCCAATGAACCCGACTATCGCGCCGAGGATGCCGAATATCACGATGGCCGCGATGATGAGCAGGATCAGATAGCCGAGCATCGTCCATTGATGCGGAGCCGACAGCCGCCACGATTGCGACAGGCCGAACAGCGGGTTGGCGCTGCGCGCGTCGGCCATCGCCGGGGCGATCACCCACAGCCGCACCGCCAGCCACAGCGCCAGCGGGATGAGCAGCAGCGCGACCAGCGCAAACATGCCGATCATCCCGGCGCCCACTGCGCCGCCACCGCCGCCACCGGCGAACACTGCACCAGCGCCGAGCGCGGCCAATATAATCCCGAATATCACCGCCAGAGCGAAGGCGAGCGCTACCCAGAACAGCGTCGAGACAATCGCCGCCACCACCCCATAGCTCAGCGCCGAAGCGTAATCTTCCTCGCCCGACAGACCCATCCGCAGCGCGGCGAATTGCCCGGTCGACTGGATGATCGCGCCGAGCAGCCCCGCGCCCGCAACGCCCGGCAACACCGTGGTCAGGAACGCCTCCATATTCCCCGATGTCATCGCGCTTTGCATTTGCGCCTGAAAGGCCGCCTGGCTGAGCCCGAACACAAATGTCTGGATGATCGCGGCGAGCAGCACGCTGCCGCCCACCAGCACCAGCAGCAGCGTCATGTTGCGCTGGAGAAACGCCATCGCCTCGCTCCACGCCGCACCGATTGAAAACTCACTCATCGCTCGCCCCTTTGATTGGAAATCTGCTTCGCAATGATGCCACGCATTCGACAAGAGTCCAGCACAATGTATAGTGCGCCGATGATCGCTTCCCCCGAACCAGACTGGCAAATATCCCCCGGCCTCATGCCTTACCCGTTCGCGCTGGCCGATATGGAGGCGCGGGCCGGGGCCATCCACAGCGGCGTGGGCGCAGAACGCATCTGGCTCATCGAACACCCGCCGCTTTATACCGCCGGGACCAGCGCCGACCCCGCCGAGCTGATCGAGCCGCGCTTCCCAGTCTATGACGCCGGGCGCGGCGGACGTTACACTTACCACGGGCCGGGGCAGCGCGTCGCCTATGTCCAGCTCGACTTGGGCACGCGCGGGCGCGACATCCGCGCCTTTGTCCACGCGCTTGAGGGGTGGGTGATCGCGAGCTTAAGCGAGGTCGGCGTGGTCGCGCGGCGGGCCGAGGGGCGGATCGGCATCTGGTGCGATGGGCCGGATGGCGTTGAGGCCAAGATCGGCGCGATCGGGGTGCGGGTGCGGCGCTGGGTGACGTTGCACGGAGCGTCGATCAACGTCGCGCCCGACCTGTCGCATTTTTCGGGGATCGTGCCGTGCGGGATTGCCGACTATCCGGTCACCAGCCTCGCGGCGCTGGGCATCGACGTGACAATGGCCGATGTCGATGCGGCGCTGCGCAAGCATCTCGGCGCTTTCCTTTGCGCGATTGATGCGGCAAAGGGGGGCGCATGACGACGCTTCGCAAATCACGCCCCGTTCTGGCGCTCATCGCCACCATCTCCCTTGCTGGTTGCGACTGGATGGGCGGCGGCAGCAGCGCCGACACCGACATGCGTAACGTCGAAATCCTCCCCGGCACGACGAGCGACGAGATGATCACCCTCGATCAGGCGAGCGGCGATGGCACAGCCATAGACACCAGCGTCGCGATCGCACCCGCAGCACCCAGTGCTGCCAGCGATGCCGATGACGATGCGCCTGTCGCCGACGCCAGCGATGCGGCAGAGGAACCAAAGGGCGACACATCGAACAATGGTGATGTCACCATCCGCCCGCCAAGCGGCGGCGCCGAGCCGAGCGGGCCTGAGAATAAGAAATGAGTTACAAGAGTTCTTGGTATGTCATTTGATTTTCCGTTCGCCCTGAGCTTGTCGAAGGGCTGTTTTACCTGAAGTGTCGCAAGCAAGGACAGTGCTTCGACTTCGCTCAGCACGAACGGGGGTTTTTCGCAAAGTTCATCCTACTCCAACCCCAGCAGCTTGTGCGTCTGGAGCGACAGTCGCCAGCGCGGATGACGCTGAACAAAATCAATCGCGGCGGCTAGGTTGGCGATGCGGATATCGGGGTCGGCCACATCCATCGGCTGGATCAAATGATGCGCGAAAGCCCAGCTTTCCATCGCTGCCCAGTCCGATCCGGCCTGCGGCCACACCAGCTTCAGCTCATCGCCGCTGGTCTGCACCGCCGTGCTCCCCGCCTTGGGGCTGATGCAGATCCAGTCGATGGCGCGCGGCACGCACAGCGTCCCGTTGCTCTCAATCGCGATTTCAAACCCGTGCGCGTGGAGCGCATCGATCAGCGCGCCGTCAACCTGGAGCATCGGTTCGCCGCCGGTCAGCACGACAAAGCGCCGCGCGGTGCCCGCACCCCACAGATCCGATATTCGCGCGGCCAGCGCCTCGGCATCGGCGTATCGCGCGCCGTTCGTCCCGTCGATCCCGACAAAATCGGTGTCGCAAAAGCGGCAGATCGCGGTTGCGCGGTCGCGCTCGCGTCCGCTCCACAAATTGCACCCGGCAAAGCGGCAGAACACCGCGCGGCGGCCCGCATGCATCCCCTCGCCCTGGAGCGTCAGGAATATCTCCTTTACCGCATAGCTCATGACGGCGGCGGCGGTACGGCATAGCGCGTCGGATCGGGCAATCGCGCCTCGATGAACCCCTTGGCGCGCAGGCGGCAGGCGTCGCACATCCCGCAATGCAGCCCATCGGCGGTCGGGTCATAACAGGTCCAGCTCATCGCGGCGTCGAGCCCCAGCCGGTGCGCCTCGCGCGCAATGTCGGCCTTGGTCATATCGAGCAGCGGGGTATCGAAGAGGAACGGGTCGCCCTCCACTCCCGCGCGCGTCGCCAGATTGGCGGTGGCGGCGAACGCATCGACAAAGGCCGGGCGGCAATCTGGATAGCCCGAATAATCGAGCGCATTGACCCCGACATAGATGTGTTTGGCCCCGCGTGCCTCGGCCAGCCCCAGCGCCAGGCTGAGGAATATGGTGTTGCGCGCCGGAACATAGGTGACGGGGATGTCCGCCCCCACCCCGCCCTTTGGCACCGCGACATCCGAGGTCAGCGCCGATCCGCCAAACCTGCGCAAATCGAGCGGCAGCACCAGATGTTCGGCCACGCCCAGCGCCGCCGCTATCGCCCGCGCCGCGTCAAGTTCGCACGCGTGGCGCTGGTTATAATCGACGGTGAGCGCAATCACCCGCCGCCCCGCCGCGCGCGCCAGCCCCGCGCACACCATCGAATCGAGCCCGCCGGATAACAGGACGATGGCAAGGGTGGGGTCGAGCACGAGGATTGGCTTTCGGCGGTTGCGGTCATCTCCCTCTGCCCATCGCGCTGAAAATAGCAAGCTTTCCTACGCGCTCCGCGCCGTGGTATAGAGCGCGATGAATGGACGAGAGCGGGGAAGATGAGGCCAATGGCGCAATCGGATTTTTTCTTAACTGTGCCCTTGGCCGGAGCGCTTAACTTGACACATTGCGTTTCCCAATATTGTCGTAAAATATGTTTATCATTTGAATTATAAAGATAAAACACCGCACCTTAACTTGACACACTGTCAAGTTAACGACCAGACCGGAGAAAGATTATGCGCAACCCACCCGCAGGGAAACCGCGATACCGCCTGTTGACCGGGCGCGACGACGATCAATTCTGTCGCCGCGTGTCGGAGGCATTGGGCCTGGGGTATCAGCTCTATGGCTCGCCCGCGATAACCCACAATGGCGAATATACTGTCGCCGCGCAGGCGGTGCTGTGGCCCGACCATGATGGATAAAAAATGGGCCGCCCCGATTGCTCGAACGGCGGCCCAGTAAGATCCGAAGACCTGCTAGGGAGGAAGTGAGCCACAAGAAAGGGTTCACAGCCACCTGTATCGCACGATGTGGTTAAGAAAGGGTTAGCGGCGATACAGCTATTTATGGCCGGATATTTATGGCCGGATATTTATGGCCGAATATTTATGGAGTGCAAACCCCGGTGCGGCGTCCCTCGAACGCCATGCTGAATGGCGCGCCGCGCGCAACGCCCTGAGTCTCGATCTGCACCAGGCGGTTGGTTTCGCGGCGGATGGTGGTGCGGCCATGGCCGGTGCCAGCGCAGGTATAGCTGACGGTCACCGAGTTTGGCGAATCTTCGACGACAAAGCGGGTGCACTGTTGCCGTTCGTGGCGCAGTTGGATGAGCTGGCGTGCATCGCCAAGGCAGATAGAGCGGGCCGGAGCCATGCCGTCGCGGTCGACCAGCTGCCACTGCCCCTGCTCAAGCTGCGCGAGCATGGTGAGGCTGGGTGCCTGCGCAGCCGCCGGAACACCCAGCGCCACAGCGGCAACGGCCGATGCAAAAACGTGCTTCACGCGTCATCACCCCATAGTGCAGTGCTTCGGTTCGTCCCCACGACCCTAACCACCATATATGACAATAATAGGGCGGTAAGTTGAACAGGGCCTTTACAAAAGGCAATGGGTTTAATGACTTGCAGGCAGTTTTGTTGGGTCAATCGCAAAGACACGCGAGCAAAAGGCGCAATCAACGCCGATCATCCCGTCATCGCCGGCCATTGCGGCGCGGTCTTCGGCGGGAAAGCGCGCAATCACCGTGGCAAGGTAAGCGCGGTCGCAGCGGCACCCGCGAACCAGCGGCGCATCGCGGTGGATGCGTATCTCGCCCTCGTCATGGAACAAACGCCACAGCAGCGCATCGGGCGAAAGCACGGGATCGGTCAATTCGGCTGGCTGGATCGTTTCGGCCAGCGCGCGAACATGGTCCCAGTGGCTTTCATCATCGCGGATCTCGGCGCGCACATCCAGCCTTTCACCGTCCGCCTCGCCCGCCGCCAGTTGCTGAACCAGCACCCCGCCCGCAACGCATCCACCGCCGCGTTCGTGCGTCACCGCAATCCGCGCGAACGTCGGCAATTGTTCGGACTGGCGAAAATAGGTTTGCGCTGCGTCGGCCAGGCTGTGCCCCTCGAGCGGGACGATCCCCTGATAACGCTGTTTGGTTTCGCCCTGGTCAAAAGTGATGCCAAGGAACCCTTTGCCAAACAGCGCGAACAGGCTGGGGTCCGCGCCCGCTTCGGCCAGCCGGTCGGCATCGAACGCCAGATAACCACGCAACTGCCCCGCCAGATAGTCGCACACCAACAGGCTGACCGCTCCGTTTGCGGTCTGCGCCTGGAGCGTCATCTGGCTGTTTGGCTCCTTAAGTGTCGAGCCGAGCAGCGCCGTCAGCACCAGCGCTTCGGCCAGCAACCGCTCGGCAACTGGCGGATATTGGTGCGCCGACAAGATGGTATCGAGCACCGGACCCAAACGCACGACGCGCCCGCGCGCATCCTGCTGTGCCAGCGTGAACACCAGTGTCTGGTCAAAACCGGTTTCGTCGCCCCCCGCACTCCCATTGCCCTCGCTCACAGTCGGTCAAACGCCCAGAGCAGGATCGATTTTTGCGCGTGGAGGCGGTTTTCCGCCTCGTCCCAGATCAGCGATTGCGGTCCGTCGAGCACGGCGTCGCTCGCTTCCTCGCCGCGATGCGCGGGCAGACAGTGGAGGAAAAGCGCGTCGCCCTTGGCCGCCGCCATCAGCGCTTCGTTGACCTGATAGGGGGCCATCGCCGCCAGTTTATTATGCGCATGGTCCTGCCCCATCGACACCCAGGTGTCGGTGACGACGATGTCCGCGCCCGATACCGCCTCGCGCGCATCGCGGGTCAAGGTAATCACTGAGCCCGCCGCTTGCGCCCGTGCAATGAACGCTGCGTCAGGTTCATAGCCTTGCGGGACCCCAAAACGCACATTGAAGCGCATGATACCCGCCGCCTCGATGATCGAGTTCAGCACATTATTGCCATCACCCAGCCACGCGATGTTCAAACCAGGCAGTGCTTTACCCGATTCGATGATCGTCAGCAGATCGGCCATGATCTGGCACGGGTGCGACAGGTCGGTCAGGCCGTTGATGACCGGAACGCTGGCGTGCGCAGCCAGTTCCTCGATCTTGGCATGGTCGTCGGTGCGGATCATGATCGCATCGACATAGCGCGACAGCACGCGCGCGGTATCGGCCACGCTTTCGCCGCGCCCCAACTGCATCTGTCCCGCCGCCATGAAGATGCTGTCGCCGCCCAGCTGTTTCATCGCCATTTCGAACGAAGTGCGGGTGCGGGTCGAGTTTTTCTCGAATATCATCGCCAGCGTGTGCCCGGCGAGCGGCGCGTCATCATCGACGGCCCCGCGCGGCAACCCCGCTCGCGCCGCCTTGCGGGAAAGCGCATCGCCGATCATCGCGGCAATCGCATCGCCGCCCGCATCGGACAGGTTGAGAAAATGCCGCGTCATGATGCCGGTGGCGTATAGCTCGCCGCGCCAGCCGACAGCCGTTCGATACATTCGGCGATATGATCTTCGTTGATGATAAGCGGGGGGAGGACGCGGAACACATTTTCGCCCGCAGCAACGGTCAGAAGTCCGTGGTTATCGCGCAGATGCGCCACGAAATCGCGACTGACCGCCGGTTCCTTCATCTTGATGCCGAGCATCAGCCCGCGCCCGCGAATTTCCTCGAACAGATGGTCATAGTTGGGAATCAATTGTTCAAAGCTGGCGCGCAGGCGGTCACCCATCGCGGTGACATGATCGAGGAAGCCCGGCTCAAGCATCACATCAAGGATCGCCTGCCCCGCCGCCATCGCCAGCGGATTGCCGCCATAGGTCGAACCGTGGGTGCCGACGACCATGCCCTTGGCCGCTTCCTCGGTCGCAAGGCACGCCCCCATGGGAAAGCCGCCGCCGATACCCTTGGCCGACGCCAATATATCGGGGGTGATGCCATAATGTTCATAGGCCCACATCGTTCCGGTGCGGCCGTATCCGCATTGAATCTCGTCAAGGATGAGCAGCAGGCCGCGCTCGTCGCACGCCTTGCGCAGACCCTGGATGAACTCGGGTGTGCCTGCGGTCATCCCGCCCTCACCCTGCACCGTTTCGACCATGAAACCTGCGGTCTCATCGTCGATCAGCGCGAGCGCACCCTCAAGGTCGTTGAAGCGTGCATAATCGAAGCCGGGGAGCAGCGGTTCGAACCCGTCGCGCATCTTGGGCTGATCGGTCGCCGAAATCGCGCCCAGCGAACGTCCGTGAAAAGCGTTCTTGAAGGTGATGAGCTTGTAGCGTTCGGGATGACCCGTCACGTCATGATAACGGCGCGCGGTCTTGATCGCGCACTCGATCGCCTCGACCCCCGAATTGGTGAAGAACACCGTGTCGGCAAAGCTGTTGTCGACGATCCGCTGTGCCAGCGCCTCGCCCTGCGGGCTGCCATAGAGGTTCGAGACGTGCATCAGGCTCGCCGCCTGATCGGCAATCGCCTTGGTCAGGACAGGGTGGCCGTGGCCCAGCGCATTAACCGCGATACCCGCGGCAAAATCGAGCGCGCGGCGGCCATCCTCGGAAATCAGATGAACACCCTCGCCGCGCACCGGACGAAAAGAGCACCGCGGATAAACGGGCATAAGCGGCGTGATCGTCATGGCATGGCTCCCAAAATCAAAAGCAAAATGGCGACCCCAATATGGGCCGCCACGCGCGGGATCATGCTATAAAGCCGCAAACGCAGGGAATCAATGAGGGGTAATACGCTCGCCCGCATGACCAGCAGGCACAGCATTGTGCGCAAGGTTGGGCCGAATATCAGGCACAGTATTGGCTGGTAGCGCCGCTGGTCGTCTATATTGCCGCTCAAGCGTTATCGCGATGCGGCGGTTGCGCGGGTCGGCGGGATTATCCCTGAACAAAGGCTGCCCGTCGGCCACCCCTTCGATCCGCGAAAATCTGTTGTCGCGCACACCTGCGGCGGCGAGCGCAGCACGCGTGCTGTCAGCGCGCGCTGACGAAAGCAGCCAGTTGTTCATCGCTTGGCCCGGCCGAAAAGGCAGCGCATCGGTGTGCCCACGGATGATGATGCGGTTGGGGGCGGTCGCAACACTTCTGGCAACCGCTGCAACCAATCGCTGCGCGCGGGGCAATAGCTGATCGGTGCCACTGCCGAACATCGCAAAATCCGCGCCTTCCATCAGGTCTATCTGCAAACCATCGTCGGTTTGCATCAATCGCACCTGATTGACCAATTCGCGCAAGGATGGATCGGTGCGCAAACGCTGCGTGACCGCGCGTTCGATCGATTCCAGCCGCGCCGTTTCTTCGGCGGCTCTGCGGGCGGCCTCCGACGCTCCGCCTGTTGCATCGCGCGGGATCGTTATACTGCGCGATCCGGTCTGCCCGGCCCTGTGCGGATAATTATCTGCGGATACAATCGAATCGCCGCCCAGCAACCCGTTGGACCCTGCGCTCCCCTGGCGCATTTCAACCAATGTCGGGGCAAAATAATCTGCCAGCCCCTTGCGTTTCTCTTCGTCGGTCATGCCCAGCAGCCACATCAACAGAAAAAACGCCATCATTGCGGTCACAAAATCGGCATAGGCGATTTTCCACGCACCGCCATGGTGCGCGGCGTGGCCAGCCTCAACCACTTTCTTGACGATGATCGGGCGGACGTCATTGGCAATTTTAGCGGCGGTCATGGTCTATTTTCCGCGCATACCGTCGAACACATCGGCAAAGCTTGGCTGGTTGGGTGCCTGAATACCCGAACGCGCCGCTTCGATAACCAGCGGCAACGGGTGGCCGTGCAGCGAGGCGATGATGATCTGTTTGACGACCTGATAGATGGCCCCGTCGGCCTCGATCACCTGCCGCGCGCGATTGGCGAATGGCCCGACAAACCCATAGGCCAGCAAAACCCCCAGAAATGTCCCCACCAGCGCAGAGCCGATCATTTCCCCCAGCACTTCGGGCGGCGCGTCGATCGAGGCCATGGTCTTGACCACCCCCAGCACCGCCGCGACAATACCAAGCGCGGGTAAGGCGTCGGCCAGTGTCTGAAGCGAATCCGCAGGCCGGATGGCGTCATGGTGATGCGTCTTGATGGCGCTGTCCATCACTTCCTCGACCGCATGGGTATCGAGCGTTCCCGACGAAACGACGACAAGGCGCAATGTGTCGCAAATCAGGTGGACCAGCGCATGGTCTTTCAAAAGCTTGGGATAAGGCGCGAACAGGCTGCTGTTGTTCGGGTCCTCGATGTGCGGTTCGACCGCAACCGGACCTTCGGACCGGAGCATTTTCATCAGCGCCGCGACGAGGAAGATCGTGTCGAGAAAATCCTGGCGGGCAAAGGTTGTGCCGACAAAAACTTTTTTAAGGCCGCCGCCCAGGCCGGCCAGTTCTTTTTTTGAATTGCCCGTTATCGTGGCGCCTACCGCAGCGCCGCCGATCACCATCATTTCGATGGGCATCGCGTGCATGATGACGCCGATGCTGCCCCCGCTGACAATGAAGCCGCCAAAAACCATCACCAGAAGGATAACGATGCCAACAGCCGCAAACATCTTTACCCCCGTCTCGTGACGCGCGATTAGTCTGCGCAAGGGGAATAACGGGCAATTTTGCGTTATCTTTATGCCTTAGCCATATATTTTCACCTCATTCATCCCAACAGATCGAACAGCGAACGCGACAGGGTGCGTGTTACCATGGTCTGGGTTGCCTGAAGCGCCAGCTGATGCGCCTGTGCCCGTGTCAGGGCCTCGCCCACATCGACCCCATCGACCTTGGCCTTTTCTTCGCTGACGATCTGTTTGTCGCCCTCGATCCGCTCCACCCAGGCGTCGATGCGTGCACCGATAATCCCCTGCGCGGCGCGCATTTCGCTGACATGACGCTGCGCCGCGGTCACAGCATCGAGCGCGACACGCACCAGTGGCGCGCGCATAGCGGCGTTCGTGGTGCGTAGCGCCGCCGCCGCATCGCCGAGGATCGTCGTGATCGCGCTCGGCCCATTAACGGTGGGTACTGCGCCAAACAGATGCCCGCGTGGCACCGTCGCAGTTATACGTTCACCAGCCCCGACCGGCACTGCCAGCGGCGTATCTTCAAACACAGCCGAGCCATCGGGGTTGCGACTGGCGCTCAGTTCGGTGATGGTCTGTGCAATCGACTCCAGCTCAAGCGCTATGGCTGCACGGTCGCTGTCGGACGCGGTGGTGTTCGCCCCGCGCACCATCAATTCGCCGGCGCGCTGCATCACCTCGTCCATCGACGCGGTAACGGTGTCCGCGCGCGCCGAATGGGCGGCAAGCCCGTCCAGGTTGGATTGCCACACCGCATTACTGCCCTCAAAGCGTGATAATTTGGATGATATTGCGTAACCCACCGGATCGTCCGATGGCCGCAACCGACGCTGACCCGTCGCCACTTGTTGCTGCGCGCGGTCAATCTCGCCGTTCAGTCGCTGCATGTTCCGCACCGCCTGCTGGCTACGGAAATAGGTGCCTTCAATCATCATATCCCATCCCTATAATGTCCGGATGACTTCGCTGATCGTTTCTTGTGCGACACGCACAACGCGCGCGGCCGCATTATAGGCGAGTTGCAACCGCAGCAGTTCGGCCGCCTCGGTATCAAGATCAACGCCGGTGACGGCGTTCATCGCCGCGCTATTGGACTGGTGACGATTGTCGGATGCCTGCACCGCCTGGTCGGCATGCGCGCTGTGCTGAGCCGCCGTGACCGACAGATCAGACCATCGCTGTTCGAGCGCCCAGACGGACCGCTGCGATGACAAGGCCAGAAGATTGGCGTTGGATGGTTGGCCAACGCGCGACAGTGCCAGCCCATCGGGGCTGCTGAGCGTCAAGGTCAGCGATGCGGCGTCGGTTCCAGAGAATATCGCCGTGCCCGGGTTGCCGCTACGATCCACACCGCCCGTCGACCAGCCATTAAAATAGGCCTTGGTGTCGCGTGCCAGCGCGTCCAGTTGGTCCTGCTGCCCATTAAGCGTAGTCGTGGCCGACAAATGCCCAGCGATTGCGCCGCTGGTCGGGGTGATGGGGACAAGGTCGGCCGCGTTGATCGCCGCGATGCTGCGGCTGCCATCATCGCCAGTTATCAGGCGCAGCGGGTGCGGCCCATCGCCGTCGAGCAAGGTCGCATTGCCGTGGCGGATGTTCACGTCGCCCTTGGCTCCAAACGTCATGTCGACACCCAGTTGCCCGGTCAGCGTCGTAATCTGAACATCGCGCGCATCCTCGAGCGACGCGCGCATCGCCGAGCCTGCTTCGGTTGCCTTGAGCGCGGCGTTGATCCGGTGGAGCTGCGTAATCGCGGCATTGGCCTGTTCTACCGAATAAGCCAGCGCCTCACCGATCGAGCGGTGCACCTCGCCAAGCTCTGTTCCAGCGCGCCGGAACGCCAGCCCCATATTGTCCAGACTGGACAGCCATTCGCTGCGAAGCGCCGCGTCCCCCGGGTTGGCGGCCAGACGGTCCGCGCCGTCGAACACGCCCGACAATGCCGTGCCAATCTGCGCATGATCGTTGCTGAGCCGTGTCTCAACCGCGCTGAGCCATTGATGCCGCGCCGTCGCGGCGTTCAGAGCGCCGCCGCTTTCCCATACATCGCCCGCCAACCGCGATTGCCAGTTCCGCTGGATGCTGTCCACACGCACACCGTTGAACTGCACGCTGGCCGAAGCGTTACGCGCGCCATTCAGGCCGGTTCCTACCTCTGCCAGCGAAACGGTGCGCCGCGAAAAGCCCGGCGTTTGCGCATTGGCGACATTTTCCCCGACCGCCGCCATCGCGGCACGGTATGAGTGGAGCGCGGTCGCACCGATGTTGAGCAGGTCAGCCATTGTCAGGCCCCTCAGGCGCGAACTGCTGCAACAGCATTTCCGCGATGCCAAACCCTTGCTGCGACAATGAGTCGGCGAGCCGCGCATCGCTCATCTCGCGGAACTGGTCGCTTGCCGCATTGGACAAGGGGTCGTCGGTCAGTTTGGCCGCGCGCATCGCCCCGAGCATCTGGCGCAAAAAGATCGCCTCGAACGCCTGCGCCGCTTCGGTCAATTGTTGCCGCCTAGGGGGGAGCGCGGCGCTGGTCACCCCCACCGATGGTTGCACCGCGGCGGTCATAATATCACCAGCTCTGCGCGCAGCGCGCCCGCTTGCTTGAGCGCTTCCAATATCGCAACAATATCCGCCGGCCCCGCGCCGATGCTGTTGACCACGCGTACGATGTCGGACAGCGACGCCGTGCGGTCGATCATCATGAACGGCACCGATTGCTCCTCAACCGTGAGTTCGCTGTCGGGCACCACCACCGTTTCGCCGCGCGAAAAGGGCGCGGGCTGGCTGACAGTCGGATTTTCGCTGATCGAGACGGTGATCCGCCCATGGCTGACCGCAGCGGGGCCAATTTCGACCGCGCCGTTGATCACCACGGTGCCGGTCCGCGCATTGACGATGACGCGCGCCGGCGCATCGGCGGGCGCGACGGTCAGGTTTTCGATGCGGCTCATCATCGCGCTGCGCTGGTCCGCGCCGGGCGGGGCCGCGATGACGACCGAAACACCGTCGATCGCCGAAGCGGTGCCCGCGCCGAATTGCTGGTTGATCGCGGCGGCGACCAGCTGCGCAGTGGTGAGGTCGGCGTCGGACAAGACAAAGGTCAGCGCCGGGCTGGTGCCCAGCCCTGTATCAACCGCGCGCTCGACCGAGGCACCGCCCGGTATCCGCCCGGCCGATGGCACATTGACCACGGTTTGCGACCCATCGGCGGCGCTGACCCCCAGCCCCCCGACCGCAACATTGCCCTGCGCCATCGCATAAATCTGTCCGTCGGCCCCGCGCAAGGGGCTGAGGATCAGCGTCCCGCCGCGCAAGGATCGCGCCCGGCCGATCGCCGATACGGTGATGTCGATCCGCTGGCCCGGCCGCGCGAATGCGGGCAGATCGGCGGTCACCATGACCGCGGCGGCATTGCGCAGTGCCGGGTTGACGCCGGGGGGAAGCGTCACGCCAAAACGCGACGCGACGCCGTTCATCCCCTGCGTCACATATTCGAGATTATCGTCGCCGGTCCCCGCCAGGCCAACCACGATGCCATAGCCGACCAGCTGGTTCGAGCGAACCCCTTCGAACGTGCCGATATCCTTGACCCGACTGGCGGACGCGGCCGCAGAGAATGCCAGCGAGGCCAACAGGAAATATCGAAAGATGGACAATATCGTCATACGGAACGTCCGATCAAAAAGGGGAAATCATCGAGAAAAAGCGTTGCAGCCAGCCCTGCCGCCCGGCGCGGGCAATCTCGCCGCGGCCGGTAAACTCTATCTCGACATTGGCGATACGCGTGGACAGTATGTGGTTGTCGGCGCTGATGTCGGACGGACGGATGGTGCCCGACACCCGCACCAATTCCTGCCCGCGGTTGATCCGCATATGTTTTTCGCCCGAAATGACCAGCGAGCCGTTGGGTAAAACCTGCGTAACGGTGACGCTGATTTCGCCCGACAGATTATGCGATTGCGCCGATGTGCCGCGTCCGGCAAAGGTCGAATTGCCGCCCATCGCCAAGTCGGTTGGCCGCAATATCGAAAGCAAACCCGTGGTCGGCGGAGTCAATCCGATCGAACTGTCGCGGTCGGTGCCGCTGCTGTTCGTCACATTGCCCTGGGTGCGTTCGACCAGCAGGATGGTGACGACATCGCCCACCGCCCCGGCGCGAAGCCCGCTGGTCAGCGGGATATTGCCCGCACTCGCCTGAAAGATCGCGCCAGGGTTGTGCGGCAAAGCGGATGGCAAAGCGGATGGCGGCGCGGCGCTCGGCGGATCGTCGGCGGCGATCAACGCCAGAGCAGCGGCAATCAGGATGGCGGGGCGGCGCATCATCACAATATCTGGGCCGCGTTGCGCAGCATTTCGTCGGTCGATGAAATCATCTTGCTATTGACCTCATAGGCGCGCTGGGTCTCGATCATATCGACCAGTTCCTGGACGATATTGACGTTCGATCCTTCGAGCGCGCTCTGGCGGATCGCGCCGCGCCCTTCTGCGCCCGGCGCGCCGACCTGCGCGGTGCCGCTGGCGCTGGTCGCGCCGTAAAGGTTGTTGCCCAGCGCCTGCAGCCCGGCGCTGTTGGCAAAGCGCGCAATCTCTATCTTGCCAAGCTCGGTCGGTTCGGCGGCCCCCGCGACCACGGCGGTGACGGTGCCGTCGGTGCCGATGGTCAGCCCCTGCGCGCCTTCGGGAACCTGAATGGCCGGCTGTAACGGCAGCCCTTCGGTCGTCACGATCTGCCCGTCGGCCGAAAGGTGAAAATTGCCGGCGCGGGTATAGGCGCTCGAACCGTCGGACCGTGCAATCTGGAAAAAGCCATCGCCCTCGATCGCCATATCGAGCGGATTTTCGGTGATTTGCAGCGCCCCGGCGTTCATCGTCCGCCCGGTGCCCATCACCCGCACCCCGGTGCCAAGGTTGAGACCGGTAGCGTAGCGGTTATCGCCGCTCGATGTCGCGCCCGGCGCGGTGACGATCTGATAGCCGAGCGTCTCGAACTCGGCGCGTTCGCGCTTGAAACCGGTGGTGTTCACGTTGGCGAGATTATTGGCGATCACGCGCATCCGCATCGATTGGGCGTCAAGCCCCGATCGGGCAATGTCAAAGGGAGCAAAGGTCATCTGATTGTCCTTGTGTGAGCTATTCGGGCAGGCGCATCAGGTCGGCACCGGCCTGGTCGAGCGTCTGTGCCGTCGAGACCAGCCGCATCTGCGTTTCGTAACTGCGTGATGCCTCGATCATCGCCACCAGCGCCTGCGTCGCATTGACGTTCGATTGTTCCAGATGCCCGGTCGATACGCGCGCATCGGGGTCGGCGGGCAGAGCGCCATCGTCGGGCACATGGAACAGCGTATCGACGCCCTTGCGGATGGTCGAGCCTGCCGCGCTCGCCAGCTTGAGCCGGTCCACCCGCTGCGGCGTTTCGGGGTCGCCGCCGCGCGGCACCACCCAGATGCTGCCGTCGCTGTCGATCCGCATCCGGTCTGCGGGCGGCAGCGTGATCGGCCCCTGCTCGCCCAGCACCGGATGGCCGTCGCCCGTGGTCAACAGCCCGCTCTCGGCTATCTGCAAATCGCCGCGCCGCGTATAGGCTTCGCCGCCCTCGGCGTCCTGCACCGCCAGCAAGGCATCGCCGACGATGGCAATGTCGAGGTCGCGTGCGGTTTCGTTGATCGTGCCCGCGTGCATGTCGGCACCGACCACGCCGAGCGACGCCGACGCGCGGCTGGTATAGCCCGGGCCGTTGATCCACATCGCCTGCGCGCTCGCAATTTCGGCGCGAAAGCCCGGGGTCGCGACGTTGGCGAGATTGTTGGCGGTCACGGTTTGGCGCGCCATTGCCCCGCGCAGCGACGCCAAAGCCGTATGTATCAGGCGGTCCATTGTCTAGCTCCTCAGCCTTAACCTCAGGTCTGCAAATTGGTCACGGTTTGCGTCAGCGTGTTCGCGGCTTCGAGCGCCTTGGCATTGGCCTGAAAATTGCGCTGCGCGGTGATCAGGCCGACCAGTTCTTCGGTAATATCGACGTTCGATTGTTCGAGCGACCCGACCTGAAGCCCGCCAAAGCCCGGGGTGCCGGGCGCGCCCAGTTCGGCCGGGCCGCTGTCACCCGACGCGGTCCAGCGCGCATTGCCGATCTGGCGAAGGCCGGTAGGGTCGGAGAAGTTGGCGATGGCCAGCGACCCGAGCGGTTGCAGCGACCCATCGGAAAAGGCCGCCGTAATCACGCCTTCGCCGCTGATCGTGACATCGCTGAACTTGACCGCAGCCTTGCCGTCCTGTTCGACCGAATCGACGCTGAACGGCGCGACCGATTGGCGCGTGGCATTACCGAAATCGAGCGCCATGGTAATCGGCGCAGCGGCCCCCGCCGGATTGGTCGGGTTGAGCGATACCGGCCCGCTCGGGGACGTCAAATCGCCGTTGGCGGCAAAGCTGAGGGTGATCGGGGTGGTCGTCGCCGCATTGTCGCCGATAAACGCATGGACGTTCCAGCTGTCCACCGCATCGCCATTTTGCACCGCGCTCGCGCGCTCGAAATAGAGCGTGGCGGCAAAGGCGCTGCCCGCCGCGTCATAGACCGTCGTCTGGTGCGCGAAATTATAGCTGTTGGCATCGGCGCGGTTGAACACATAGGGGTTGGTCGCCGAATAGCCCGGCCTGAGCGAGGGCTTGTCGGCATTATTGGGGAGCGTCGCGGCGACGCTGGCCAATGTCGTCGCGCGCGGTGCGCCGGTGGTCAGCGGCAATTGCAGGTTGCGCGCGGCACCCAGGCTGGTCGATGTCACCCGCCCGTTGGCATCGACGGGCAGCACCTGGACAAACGCGCCGGTCGCATCGACCAGAAAACGGTCGGAATTGACGCTGAACGAGCCGTTACGCGTGAAATGCGTGACATTGCCCGTCACGCCCTGGCGCGCCATGAAAAACCCGGGGCCGGCAATCGCGACATCAAGGTCGCGCGCGGTGGTTTCATAACCGCCCTGGGTGAACTGCTGTTCGATCCCCAGCAATTGCGTGCCCAGACCCGGGGTGGTGCGCGACGGCGGCATGATGTCGCCAAATTGCGCGCGGCTCCGCTTGAATCCTAACGTCCCGACATTGGCGACATTGTTGGATACGGTCGACAGATCGGCCTGTGCACCGCGCAAACCCGACAAGGATGTATAGAATGACATATTGCTTTCCTTTGAAAATTAGCGACCAACCTGGATGATGCTGTCCGGAGCGACCGCGCCAAGATCGGTGACGATTTGCGCCTGCCCCTGCCCGCCAGGCGCGCGGATACCGCGCACGGTGGACCAGCTGGACGCTTCATACTGCCCTTGCTCGACCCCGCCCACGACGAGCCGCACCGGCCCGGCATAGGTCGTGCCATCGGCGCGCTTGCCATCCCACGACCACGCGCTTCGCCCGGCGCTCGCACCACCAATCGACTGGCTGTGCAAGATGGTGCCGCCCGCATCGACAAAGGACAAAGTGGCCGCGCTCGGTGCCGGAGCCGCCAGCGCAATCTCGCCCGAATAAAGGCCGTTTGCCGGAGCGGCGATATGGCTAGGGATCAGCACGTCCTTGCCAATCCAGGCAGAGGTATCGCCCAGCCGCCCTTGCCCGAGCGACGATGCGATCGTCGACAGGCTGGCATTCATTTCGGCGATGCCCGCAACCTGGCTGAACTGCGCCAGCTGCGCGAGGAACTGGCTGTTATCCATCGGCGCAAAGGGGTCCTGAGCCGACATTTGCGCGGTCATCAGCCGCAGAAAATCGGCCTGGCCAAGCGATGCCGGTTTGGGCGCTGTGGCGGTCGATGCCAAAGCACCGGTTGCGCTGCTCGTCGCCGTAATCATTGGCCCAGCCTCAGCGTATCGAGCGTCAGCGCCTTTGCGGTTTGCAGCACCTGGACGTTATTCTGATATTGACGCGACGCTTCGAGCATATCGACCAGCTCCGCCGCCTGATCGATGCCCGTTTCCCATATGTCGCCATTTTCGTCGGCCATCGGGTGATCGGGGGCGTGCCTGCGGATCGGCGATCCGCCCGACTGATCGATCCGCTCAACCGACACCGTGGCGACACCTGGCTCATACTGAACCGTGCCAAAAACCGGCCGCATCGGACGATAGACGCTGGCGGCCGACGAAGCGACGCTATCGGCATTCGCCAGATTGGAGGCGGTGGTGTTGAGCCGCAACATCTGCGCGCGCATCGCGCTGCCGGCGATCGAGAAGATGGACTGCGCTGCGCTCATCCTCATTCTCCCTTCAGCGCGCGGCGGATGGTATTGGCCCGCGCCTCGATGAACGACAATGTGGTGCGATATTGCAGCGCATTTTCGGCGAACATCGTCTGCTCTGTCGAAAGTTCGACAGTATTGCCGTCGATCGAGGAGGACGTCGGCACGCGATAGAGCGTCGCACGGTTGACCGCATCGGCGGCGGTGTGGCCATTATGCGCCAGCGACAGCGCGCGGCCAAAATCAATATCGCGCGCCTTATAGCCCGGCGTCCCCGCATTGGCGATGTTCGACGCCAGCACCGCCAGCCTTTGTGAACGGACGGTCAGTGCGGTGCCATGGACACCAAATAAATCACCCAGCGACATGTTGATGCCTCCAAACCAATCTGTGCCCTTAGCGTCGGCATTTCGACGATGCGGGCACCCAGCGCAGATGATGCAATCGCCGTGCCAATTGCGCATTTGCGCCAATTCCTGCGCGCGCATCGCACTTTGGCATCAACCTTGCTGCACCTATGCAGTCGTTGGCCGACAATCAGCCGGCAAGCGGCCGTTTCTTTTTTACGGAGGGGGATATGCGCACAATAGTCTGGCCATGTTTGGCAGCGATGGCGGCGGCCTGCTCTGCGGCCACGGCGCAATCGGCATTGCAGAGCATCGACGCGCTCGATGCGCTTGTCCAAAATGCCCTGGCCCAAAATGGCGGGACCATGAGCGCGCAGCCGATCGACCGGCGATTGCGGTTGCAACGCTGTGCCGGGCCAGTCGCGGTGTCGGGGCCGGAACTTGGCGCGATGGTCCTCCGCTGTCCGCTGTCCGCGTGGCGGATCAGGGTGCCGTTGGTTGCGCCAGCGAGCGCGCCGCAACGCGAAAGCGGCCCCGCACCCGCACCCGCCGCCCCGCACGCCGTCCCGCACGCCAGCCTGATCCCCAATCTGATCCCCAATCTGATCCCCAATCTGATCCGGCGCGGCGATCAGGTGCAAATTGTCCTGATGGGGCGCAATTTCATGGTACGCTCGATTGGGATTGCCGATCAGGACGGCGGCGTTGGACAGAGAATCCGTGTGCGTAACGAGCGCCGGACAGAAATCTTGACCGGAATGGTGCAAAATGATGGCAGCGTCATCATCAGTGGTATAAATTAATTTGCGAACGATCCGTTAATGGCTTTGTTCGCCCGCGCGAGCACGCAGGAGCAGGTGCAATGATCAACTCTATCGGCCGCAACGCCCCATCGCCCATGGGCCAGGTCAGCGGTGTGGTGTCCGGCAAGTCGGGAAACATAGCCGCAGCGCATGTGGCCAGTCAGAACCCGAAAACGGAGACGGTTTCAGCTGCGCCGCACAGCAGTGCTGCGATAGAGGGTAGCGCGCCGATCGACCTGGAACGGGTCGCACAAATCAAGGCCACGATCGATGCCGGGGCCTATCCGGTTGACAGTGAACAGCTGGCCGATGCGATGTTGAACTGGGGCAAGACCATAGGCTGAGCCATTTGGCACGAGAGGTGCATGACACTCCGGTAACGAGAGGAGTGTCATGGTTTCGACACCAGTCAGTATCAATGCTGCGCAAACCCGCGTCTCGAACGCGATCCGTTCTGCGTCGCTGCGTTCGGGCGTCGATTTCTCGTATCTGTTCAATCAGGCGCGGATCGAGAGCGGGCTGAACCCCGCAGCGCAGGCCCGCACATCGAGCGCGCGCGGCCTGTATCAATTCATCGACCAGACCTGGCTCGCCACCGTGCGCCGTCATGGTCAGGAACACGGCCTTGGCTGGGCCGCCGATGCCATTCGGCACAATCGCGGCGGACGATTTTCGGTCGATGACCCCGCGACACGCCGCTCGATCATGGCGCTGCGCGACAACCCCGAAGTCGCAGCGGCAATGGCGGCAGAGTTCGCATCGGATAATCGCGACCACCTCGAAAGCGCGCTCGGCCGCGCGGCGGAGCCGGTCGACCTCTACCTCGCGCATTTTCTGGGTGCGGGCGGGGCAACGCGGTTTTTGCGCGCACACGACGCCGACCCCTCGGCCCCCGCCGCGCCGATGCTGCCCCAGGCCGCCCATGCCAACCGCTCGATCTTCTATGACCGCAGCGGCAACCCGCGCAGCCTGAGCGCTATTCGCGCGCGCTTTGCCGAACGATTGGGCGCAGGCGCGGGTGCCATGCCCTCTGCTAACGCTACGCCCTTCGATGCTGCTGCGCCGCAGCCGACACCGCAAAACGCCATCTGGCGGCCAATGCCCAGCGACCAGTTGATGGGGGCGCAATCGCCCAGCACCGCGCGCCTCGCCTATCTGATGCTCGCCAGCCTGGGGGCAGAGAGTCTGGGGGCAGAGATATGAGCACGCTGCCCGGCCTGACAATGCCACGCATGTCCGCGCTCGGCCGTGATGCGGTCTTGCCGGCGGCGATCCTGATGCTGGTGCTGTTCATGGTGGTGCCGCTGCCCGCGATCATCCTCGACATCGGCTTCATCCTCAGCATCATGCTGAGTTTGCTGGTGCTGATGGTGGCGCTCAATGTCGCCAAGCCGCTGGATTTTTCGGCTTTCCCCACCGTATTGCTGTTTGCAACGCTGTTTCGCCTGGCGCTGAATGTCGCGTCAACGCGCGTGGTTCTGGTCGACGGGCACACCGGAACCGGAGCGGCAGGTCATGTTATCGAAGCCTTTGGCAGTTTCCTGATCGGCGGCGATTATGCCGTCGGCATCTTCGTTTTTGCGATTTTGATGATCATCAACCTGGTCGTCATCACCAAGGGGGCCGGCCGCGTTTCCGAAGTGTCGGCGCGGTTTGTCCTCGATGCCTTGCCCGGCAAACAGATGGCGATTGATGCGGATTTGAATGCCGGCCTGTCTAGCCCCGAAGAATCCAAAGCCCGCCGCATCGAAGTGGCGACCGAGGCAGATTTTTACGGGTCGATGGATGGCTCCTCGAAGTTCGTCAAAGGCGATGCGGTCGCCGGGGTGCTGATCCTGCTCGTCAACATCTTTGGCGGGTTGATCCTCGGCACCCTGTCGCACGGACTATCGCTTGGCGAAGCGGCCTCCATCTATGTGCTGCTCGCCATCGGCGATGCGCTGGTGGCACAGATACCCGCGCTGCTCCTGTCGATTGCCGCGGCCTCGATTGTCACCCGGGTCAATTCCCCATTTGACCTGGCGGGGCAAATCAGCTCGCAATTCCTGTCGCCCAAAGCGTGGCTGCCGGTCGCGGCCATCCTCACCATCCTTGGGCTAATCCCCGGGATGCCGCACGTCATCATCCTGCCCTTCGCAGGCCTGGCGGGCTTTGCCGCGTGGAAACTCGCGCGTCAGCCTGTGCCGGCTGAGGGGGGCAGGCAGGCAGACACCGGACCGGACCATGATGCGCGGACCGTGCTGTGGGAGGATATTGCCGAAGACACGCCGATCAGTCTGGAACTGGGCCTTGCCCTCATCGGCCTGGTGGATGAGCGCAAGGATGCGCCGCTGATGAGCCGGATAACCGGAATCAGGCGGCAATTGTCAAAATCACTGGGGTTCGTCGTGCCGATGGTCAGGGTCCGCGACGAGCTCAACCTGCCCCCCAATAGCTATCGCATCATGGTGAACGGGGTGATCGTCGGCGAGGACGAGGCGTGGCCCGGCGAATATCTCGCACTCAGCACCGATGATAGCAGCCCCATCGTCTTTGGTCGCGCGGCAAAAGACCCAGCCTTTGGCCTGAACGCCGCGTGGATAACGCCGGGTGATTATGACACAGCGCGCGCCGAAGGGTTTACCGTTGTCGACGCCGCCACGGTTATCGCAACCCACCTCAATCAGCTTATCCAGAAATCCAGCGCCGACCTGTTCGGGATGGATGAAGCGCAGGCGCTGCTTGATACGCTCAAGGAAAGCGCGCCGCATCTGGTTGCCAACCTGACGCCATCACCATTGCCATTGGCGACGATCGCGGGGCTGTGCCGCGCGCTCCTTTCGGAACATATCCCGCTCAAGGATTTCCGTCGCATTGCACAGGCCATGGTTGATGCGGCGCGGACGGTTGCGGAGCCAGCGCAACTCATAGAGGCGGTGCGCGCGCTGATCGGCGCACTCATTGTCCAGACCATCGTCGGCGCTGGGCAAAAGCTGCGCGTTATCACCCTGGCGCCAAAGCTGGAGCAATTGCTCCACCAGGCTGTCAGGCTGGGCAAGGGGGCCGTCCACCCGATTGAACCGGCTCTGGCGGATAAAATAATCCGTGCTGTTGGCGAAATCGCCGTCCCTTCGTCGCTCGACGATCAGCGACTGGCGCTCGCCACCTCGCCGACTTCGCGCGCCGTGCTGTTCCGGTTGTTATCACCGCATTTCCCTGAATTGCCGGTCCTTTCCTTTCTGGAAATACCCGAGTCAAAGGCGGTGGAAGTGATAGCGGTTGTCGGCGAAGGCGCCCTCGATGCCCTGCCCGCACCACAGGGCGAATGGCCGGATCACGATGCCGACCCGGACGTTGATATCGAGCCTGATGCCGATATCGAACTAGCTGAAATCGTCGATTAATGACCAGCAATAGACAGATATATATGGATTTTCTCCAGATTTTTCCCTTCGTAATGGATTACCGCCATGCGGCATTTTGACCCCCACTCGTGCGCCACCACCTACACGAAAGTGAAAGCTGGCCCCGAACAATTGATCCATAATCATATCCCGCTGGTGCGTCGCATCGCCTGGCATATGCGCCCGATGCTGCCCGGATCGATAGCGATCGAAGACATCATCCAGGTTGGCATGATCGCCCTGGTCGAAGCAGCCCATGCCTATGAGGACAGGGGCCACGCATTTTCGACCTATGCGACAATGCGTATCCGCGGTGCCATGGTCGATGTGCTGCGCAAAAATGCGCATGCCAGCCGCGGTGCGCTCGCCAACCGCAAGCTGATTGGCAAAACGCGTGCTGCATTGGAACAGCAACTCCACCGCGCGCCCATGCCGGGCGAAATGGCCGCCGCCATGGGGCTGGATGAGCAAGGCTATCAAGCCATGGTGTCGCAGTGCGAGCCTGTCCAACTCGAATCGATCGACGACAGCTATTCAGACAGCAGCCTGTGGTTCGCCAGTATCGAAGAGGGTGTTGACGAGCGAATGGACCGCGGACGGATCAGGGAACAGCTTGCGCAGGCCATCCGTTCGCTCGATGAGCGCGAGGCACAGATACTCCAGCTCTATTTCAGCGAGGAACTCAACCTTGAGGAAATCGGCCTGGCGATGGGCATTGGCGCGGCGCGCGTGTGTCAGCTCAAGAAAAGGGCTCTGGATCGGCTGCGCGCCCTGCTCGCTGATGTTGAGGCAGGTTAGGTCACAAACCCATAAACAGCGCCTTCGAGGCGCCGGAATGGCGATGAGATCGGGGAGAAATTGCTGCTGGGGATAGTTATACTATCTCCTAGGCGGTTTCTCTTCGAGGTCGAAGCCATTCCGATGTCCAATCGGATTTGACCAAAATGGCACATCACAGCGTCGGAAAGCTTTGAAATAGCACCACTATTCCTGCGTCCTTCCTCCTTGTGCTGAGCCATTTTGCTTCAAACCTCGATGGTGTTGTTTATGGGTTTGTGACCTGAGGTCAGGATCGCGCCGCTTCCTTCACTGCGCCCTCGCCCCCTCGCCGCCGCCTCGTCATCGCCGCGAACGCGCGGGGGTCCAGTAACAAACGCAGCTTCAGGCGCGCAAGCGGGCGATTGCAAGCGGGGGCTGATTCGCCGCTTTCCTACACGGTGCGCGGTGCGGTATAATCGCGGTTTGCGGCTGTGTGGGCGGGCGCGGCGCGGCGAGCTTGGCCGCATCGGGGCTTAACTTGACACATTGCGTTTTTCACCACTGTCGTAAAATATGGCTAGTGTTTGAATTGAAAGGGTAAATCACCGCTGCTTAACTTGACACACTGTCAAGCAAAGCGCGCCTGGGGCCTGGCCCTGATAGATAAAGGCCCGGCGGTTTCCCGCCGAGCCTTTATCGTTTCCATGGTTGCGACCCAAATGACGGGTCAAATTACGGGCCAGATTACTGGAGCAGACGCAACACGCCCTGCTGGCTCTGGTTCGCCTGGGCCAGCATCGCGGTCGATGCCTGGCTCAATATCTGCGCGCGGGCAAGGTTGGCGGTTTCGGCAGAGAAATCCGCATCCTCGATCCGCGAACGGGCATCCGAGAGGTTGGTGATCTGGTTGGTCAGATTGTTGACCGTCGATTCCAACCGGCTTTGCCCGGCACCCAGCGATGCGCGCGTGGTGTTGACCGCAGTCAGCGCGGTATCAACATCGCCCAGTGCCGTCGTTGCGCCGCCCGCCGTGCTGATGTTCGATGCCGCTGCCGCTGCGACAGTGAAGCCCTCGATCACCAGGTTGGTGACATCGGTTGCGCCCGATCCGACCTGGATCGCGACAGAAACGTCAGTGGCGCCAAACACCGTTACACCGTTAAATTTGGTGTTGGCGACAATGTCAGTGATCTGCGCGCCCAGCTCAGCGACTTCGGCCTGAAGATTGGCACGGTCGCCAACCGAATAGGTGCCGCTGGCGCTCTGCACCGACAATTCGCGGATCCGCTGGAGCATGTTGGTCACTTCGGACAGCGCGCCTTCGGCGGTTTGGGCCAGGCTGATGCCATCGTTGGCGTTGCGAACGGCCTGCCCCATGCCGCGGATCTGCGCGGTCATCGACGATCCGATGGCGAGGCCCGCCGCATCGTCCTTGGCGGCATTGATACGCTTGCCGGTCGACAGGCGCTCCATGGCTGTGGACAAGGCCATGTTGGCGACACGCGAACCGTTTTGCGCACGCAGTGCAGCCGTATTGGTATTGATAACGGTCATGATAAGTTCCTTTACCTGCTTTCGGCGGGCGGGTGATGGTGCCAGCCATGACAGAGTTAACGGACACGTGCCGCCATATTTAAGGGCCTGTCAAAAAATAGACATGCGGCGAAAAAGCCTGGCAACTCATATAAGATAATAAAGCAAAATCAGACGATTAATGCGCATGGCATAGAATATGCAATCTGGCTGACGTGCGATTGCGGGGTGGCAATCGGCCACATCGAAGCTGGCGAGCAGCATCATACGGAGCCATGAACGGTGAAGCTAACCGACGTCAATCAAGTGATGGCCATCCGATCGCAGATCATCGAACGCAATGATGTTCTTTCACGCGCCGCCGCGCGCAGCATTGGCGACCCGGCCGAAACCGGACAGGGAATAGACGGCTTTGGTGCAGCAATGCGTGCGGCTGTTTCGGGGGTCAACGCCGCACAGCAACAGGCGGCGGCAGCCAGCGAGGCTTATGAACGCGGAGAAACGACCGATATTGCCGGGGTGATGCTGGCGCGTCAGCAGGCCTCGATCGCGTTTGAAGCGACATTGCAGGTCCGCAACAAGCTGCTCTCCGCCTATGGCGACATCATGAACATGCCGGTCTGATATGGCTGGTAACGGTGAACTGGTGGCAAGCACCCCGTCCTTGCCCGCAGCCAGAAGCGATGCCGCGCGCCTGACCATATCGTGGACGCAGAGTATCCGCAATTTTGCCGATCAACCGGCGGTTCGCCGCGCGATGCCGGCGATGGGAGCCGTAGCCATCATCGGCATGGTCGCGCTGGCCTGGGCTTTGCTGTCGTCACCTGCGCAGCGACCGATTGCCAGCAATGCCAGCGAAGAAGACCGCGCGGCAATGAGCGAGGCGCTCCAGCAATCGGGAATCGCGTATTCGATAGACCAAAATAGCGGCGCGCTAATGGTAGCCGACAATGAATATTATCAGGCCAGAATGATGCTGGCCTCGCAAGGGCTGCCACGCGGGTCGGGCAGCGCCGAAGACATGCTCGGGGCGATCAGCATGGTGTCCAGCCGGGCGGTCGAGAGCGAAAGATTGCGCTTGGCGCGCGAACAGGATCTGGCGCGCACTATCGAAGCGATAGATGCTGTCCGCAGCGCCCGCGTCCATTTTGCCGAACCTTCGCGCAGTGCATTTGCGAGGGCGGGCGGGGACACGACGGCATCGATCATGGTCGCGCTGGCTCAGGGGCGTACATTGTCGGACGCGCAGGTGCGCGGCATCGTGCAACTGGTTGCCGGTTCACTGCCCAATCTCAACCCTGATCATATCACCCTGGTTGATCAGAACGGTGCCATGTTGAACAGTGCGGACGACGGCGGCCTGTCAGCCGCCTCGCATGGACAACGTGCCGCACAAGAAGCGGTGCAGAACGACTATCGGCAATCGATCATAGCTTTGCTGACCCCGGTTCTGGGGGAAAATAATTTCACCGCCGAAATCCATGTCGATATGGATTTTGCGCAGGTGGAAGCAACCCGCGAAGGTTATCCCGCCGAACAACGCTCGTTGCGCAGCGAAGAAGGCCAGTTGTCGAGCGAAACGGCATCCGCGCCGATAGGCGGAATCCCAGGCGCGCTCTCCAACCAGCCGCCCCCCGCTTCGGAAGTGACAACGCAGCCTAATCCTGCGGCATCATCGACCGCAGGGGCGCAGCAGGGCACCGGGCGGCGATCGGAAAATTACGCCCGCAATTTTGCGCTGGGGCGGGAAATATCCGTCACACATCAGCAATCGCCTGTCGTCCGACGGGTCACTGCTGCTGTTGTAGTGAAGAACAACACCGGCGCACGCGGGCGTTCTGCCCAGGAAATGGCGGCGCTCGAACGTTTGGTAAAAGGTGCCATCGGATTTGATGAGGCACGCGGCGATAGTGTGATCGTCGATGCTCGTGCTTTCACGTCCCCCATCGAAACGGCGCAAAGCTGGATGGATAATCCGTGGATATGGGTTGCGGCGCGCAATGGCACTGCTGCCCTTGTTTGTTTGCTGCTGCTGTTTTTTGTCGGCCGCCCGCTGCTTCGCTACACGAAGTCACTGGCCGAGAACGCAGGACAAGCAGCAAGTGCACGGCAGGCCACGACCCACAGGGGCGCAGAAGATGAACGCCGCTCGCTCTCCAGCATCAGCCTCGATCTTATCGAAGCCAACCGCGATTTCGAGACTCGCACCGACCTGATCCGCGGTTTCGTTCGCCAGGATCCGGCGCGTGCAGCCGTGGTCGTCCGCGATCTGATCGGCACAGAAGGAAGCGGGCGATGACCGGCGCGCCCGCACTTGCCGAAGCGCATAACGAAACCGCCACTCCAGCTATCGCAGGAAGCGAGGCTGCGGCGATATTGCTGATGCTGCTCGATGATGAAGAAGCTGCGCAGGTGTTGGCGCACCTCGGCCCGTCGGATGTGCAGCATCTTGGCAGCGCCATGTTCAAGGTCGCCAATGTCAAAGAACAGCAGATAGAGGCGGTGTTTGCGCTTTTTCTTGATCGCGCACGCCAGCAAACGACCATTGGCTTTGGTTCTGCGCCGCGTATCCGCTCGGTGATGCAGCGCGCCTTTGGCCAGGATCGCGCCGACACGATGCTCGCGCGCATCACGCCTGCGGCGCGGAGCAACACGCTGGAAGTGCTCCACTGGATGGACGCAAAGACCATTGCAGGGTTGATCGAACATGAGCATCCGCAGGTCGTGGCATTGGTGCTCGCGCACCTCGATGCGCAAATTGCTGCCGATGTGTTGCAACTCCTGCCAGAGGATATCCAGGCCGATGCCATTCGCCGCGTGGCAACGCTGCAAAGCGTCAGCGCCGAAGCGTTGAGCGAGTTGGAGACACTTCTCGAGAATCAATTTGCCCAAAGCTCGACAGCCCCCTCAGCATCGCGCGGTGGTTTGAGCGAGGCTGCAAAAATCATGAACAATACGCGCCCCGGTCAAAGCCAATTTATCCTGGACAGCATCAAACAGCAGCACCCCGAACTGGCACAGCAGCTTGAGGAAGAGTTGTTCGTCTTTGACGACCTCGCCGCCCTCGACACAAAGAATATGGGAATATTGCTGCGCAACATCGAAAACGATGTGTTGGTTATCGCGCTGAAGGGAACCAGCGATACATTGCGCGACACCATGCTGGCCTGCCTGTCAAGCCGTGCGGCCGACACCATCCGCGACGACATGGCCGAACGCGGAGCCGTGCGCCTGGCCGAAGTTCTGGATGCGCAAAAAGCGATCATCGCGGTCGCCCGCAACCTGGCCGATTCTGGTGCCATCATCATGGCCGGAAAGGGCGATGACTATGTCTAGGCCTGTCGCCCCATCAGATTTTACCAATGCTGTTCCCGTGAGCAGCGCGATGCTCTTTGCCAAGCAGGGTGAATTTGTACCTCTGCAACCATGGTCGTCGTTCGGGCCATGTGACGATGCGTTTTGCATCGCTCCGGGCTTCAATAGCGAAAGCGCAGGTGAAGAATTGGCACCCGCAGATCCGCTGGAAGCAGCTTATGCAGCCGGCCGCGAGGAAGGGATGCGACTTGCGGAAGAAAGAATGGAAAATGACCGGCAGATATTGGCGGCCATGCTGCAAAACCTGCCCGAAATGTCGCCGCAACCGACAGATGCATTGGCCAGGGTATTGGCGCTAACCGTTCACCGGCTGGTCAGTGAAATCATGGGCACGGTGGCGATTGACCCGCAATTTCTCGAACAGAGAGCCGCCACCATGGCCGCCTTTGTCGAAAGAGCCTTGGGACCGATCAGGCTGCATATCCACCCTGATGACAAAGCCTTGCTGCAAACAATCAGCACCGACACCCTCCTGGTATGTGATCCCAACAGACCACGGGGCAGCCTGTTGCTTGAGACGGGACAGGGCTGGATAGAAGACGGACCCGAACTGCGTTTGGCCACGCTCAAAAAACAACTCGATATGATGGCAGAGCCCGTATGACCGCGCTCGCCAACCGCGCTCAGGCCCTGCTGGACAGGGTCAGTGTCGCAGAGGCCCCGCCCCAGGCGGTCGGACGCCTCGTCGCATTCGATGGTATGATGCTGGAGGCAACGGGGCTTAGCCTGCCCGTTGGTAGCGGTGTCCGGATCGGGTGCAATGGCCCGCAGGACGCATTTGGCGAAATCATCGGTTTCCGCAACGATCACACTTTGCTGATGGCAACCGGCGGCAGCGCACAGCCATCGTGCGGCGCACCTGTCACCTTTGACGGTCACGCCAGCGAAGCCGAGGTCGGGCCCGCTTTGTTGGGGCGGGTCATAGACGCTTCGGGTGAACCGCTAGATGGACAGGGCGCTATTCAAACCGACGAGAGCTGGCCGCTCAGCGGCAAATGCGTCAACCCCCTGCAGACGGGGCGGGTAACAGAAGCATTCGACGTTGGCGTGCGCGCCATCAATGCGCTGCTCAGCTGCGGCGTGGGACAGCGCGTCGCTATTATCGCGGGGTCAGGCGTTGGGAAATCTGTGCTGATGGGACAGATTATCGCTGGCGCAAGTGTCGATATCATCGTCGTTGGATTGATCGGTGAACGTAGCCGTGAAGTCACCGATTTTGTCGAAAAAAACATGTCTGGCACGGTCAAAAAACGCTGCATCGTGGTGGCGGTTCCGGCTGATCATGCGCCGCTGTTGCGGCTGCGCGCGGCGATGCGCGCCACGGCCATCGCCGAATATTTCCGCTCGCGCGGCAAGCGTGTGCTGCTGGTCATCGACAGTTTGACGCGCATTTCGCATGCGCAGCGCGAACTGGGCCTGTCGCTTGGCGAGCCGGCCACAATGAAGGGGTATCCGCCTTCCGCGCTTGGCCTTATCCCCAGATTGGTCGAACGCAGCGGGGCCGATAGGGCGACGAGCGGTTCGATCACGGCATTCTATACCGTGCTGGCGGATGGAGACGATCCCAACGATCCGGTGGTCGATGCCACCCGTTCGATTGTCGATGGCCATATCATTCTGTCACGGTCGATGGCCGAGCAGGCGATATTTCCCGCAATCGACCTTGGCAAGTCGATCAGCCGGGTGATGCATGATATTGCATCCCCCAGCCACAGGAAAGCCGCGTCTCGGCTTCGTAATTACTGGACGCATTATGAGGAAAATCGCGACCTCATCCTGATGGGTGCCTATGTCGCCGGTAGTGACAGCGATCTTGACGCAGCGATTGCCCGTCGTTCCGAAATCACGGCCTTCCTCAAGCAGGATCCCACCAAAACCGTCGATTTCCGAACATCCGTGGCACAAATTGAGAAAGGATTTGGTGTATGATCATCAAAGTCCGGCGCACCGAACGCATTGCCCGTGCACGCCGCGTTCAGCATCAGATAGCATCCGCCCGTGTCGCGGTCGCCAGGCACCATGCGCATCAGCTGTCAGGCAATGAAGCCACGATTGACGCCATGCGCGATAGCCTAGCCATGCCATCCGGCCTCTATCCGTCGAGCGCGATCGCGCGCTCCTTTGAATTGCAAAATCGCCTGGATGACGCCGCTGATGTTATCCGGCAATCCATTGCCGTAGCCGAACGCGAAATTGCCCGGCTCGAAAGCATCCGTCAGAAACAGGAAATCGCCGAAATTGCGGCTGCCAAACTGCATCGCCGCTCCGAACACCATGCGACAGAAAAACTCGAATCGCTTTATACGCAATCAGCGGGCTATCACCGCGCCCGAAAGCCAGCATCATGAGCGCCGCCCCAACTGCTCTGCCTGCCCTATCGGTGCCCGCAGGAGGAGCGCCAGCGGCTGCCGCAGGGTCGCCCTGCGTACCATTTGCGCCCGCAACCGAACCTTCACACCCCGTTTTTGCGGATATTATGGAGCAATATCAACGGACCGAAGACACAACACTCACCGTTGCCGCTGATGTCCATGGGTTTTCTCGCGAGGCGGAGCCGCTGCGCGGGGCGCAGCCGCAACCTGACATACCCTCGACAAAGCTCGCTGGAGGCGTTGCACCAAATATATATCTGATAAGCGAATATCCGAACGAGACAATATTGGGAGAGGGAACTGCGGGCGAGGAGGAGGTGAGCGGAAAATTTGATAGCTCCACCGATTCAGCCGGCCTCATCGACCAGGCACCACCAGCCATCATGGTGGCAGGCGGCTCCTTCGGCCATGAACAGGTCCCGGGACAGCCCGCAACGCTTGCGTCCGCGCTGTCAGCGACGGCGCCCCTTGGGCAACTGGAGTCGGGACCGATACCGCATGAGGTAGCGGAGCGTACACCGCAGATCGATGCGCATAGCGCAGCGAAGCGGGAAGCCATTGCGATGGCGGGCGGTCAGATCCTAACATCCGCGCCCCCATCATCACCATCGGTGCTGTCATTGCTTGGTTCGTCCCGCATTGTGCAGGGCGGAAACGCCGCAGAGATGGGCGGCCAGGCCCTCATTGATCAACAGGGCAACGGTCGCACGACCACAGGCGGTGACACGGAGTGGGTGCGAGAATCGCCTTCAGAGGAGAGTGGCAGTTTTTTGCCACTGGCAGCACCGATGATGCGGGCAGCATTTCCCATCACCAGTGGCATGGGAGCAATGCTGTCAACGGCAATCATGCAACCCCACCCCCTCGATGAGGCGATGCTCGCTCAGTTATCGACCGATATAGCGCGGCTTTCGCGAGTGGGAGGAGAGATGAATTTTAGCCTCACTCCTATATCTCTGGGCCAGGTACATGTCTCTCTCCAGCACAATCGGAATCAATTAAGAATATTGCTGGAGACAGAAACAGTAGAAGCAAAGGAAATATTAGCTCTACACCGTAGCCAAATCATTGATGAAGCCCGGAGCAACGGGTTGAATGTAGGTGATTTGGCGATAAATCATGCAAAATCTCACCCTAATTTCTCAGAACAGAGACCACAGAATAGCAGCGGTCATAGGTTTGCACCGGATCAACACATTGATCCGGAAGGGATGAAATATGAACAAAAAATGCACAGAAAAAATGCAGAACCCAGCACCGATCTCTATGCATAGGAGCGCAAAATGACTGAGGCACCTCAACCTCCCCCCAAAAAGAAAAAAATGAAGATGATCTTGGTGTCTATTTTGGGCGTGTCCAGCATTGGCGGGGCAGGAGCCGCTGCTGCCATATATTTCGTAGGAGGTGCAAAGGGTGACGCACATCAGGAGCCAGAGCGCCCACAACTGGTAGCACGCACAGATGCAGACAGCACGGCCGTCAGCGCCGCCCTGCGTTCGGGCAGGCGACCGGATCCACAGCTTTTTGAGTTGAGCTATGTGCCGCTGGAAGAGAAAGTCACCGTCAATTTGGGCGACTCCGAATCTTATGCTCAAATCGGCATCGCGCTTTCGACATATTATGGTGAACCCGTACTCGAAAATATCGAACACCACAAACTGGCGATTCAATCGACAATACTTATGACCGTTGCCAATCAGGATAGTGTATCGATCAATACACCGGCTGGCCGGGCAAAGTTGCAAAATGACCTGACTCAATCGATCAACGCCACCCTTCAACGCCTGACAGGATTTGGTGGTGTCGAAGAAGTCCAATTTACGAGCTTTGTCACACAATGACTCGGGCGCAGAAAACCGTGAAGGAGCGGAAATCGAACAAAGGGGCGCAGGGAGATGATGGCAGCGCTATGTCCGGTTATACGGCGGTCGCCCAGAGAATTCCGGATTCTTCGGGCCAAAATCTGTTGCCGGCATTTTGTTCAGGGGCAGCCCTGAAAAAAAGCAATGATAGCCCGGAATTATTTCAATCAGCATCGGAGGCAATAGCAAAAAATATAAAATCAGCATTTGAAATAATTGCAAAATATAAAATGCATATAGAAAACATTGGCGCCAGCATAAAACAAGATAACGACGGAAAAAATTGTAATGACAATGATCATATTTGCTTTAATTATAACATTAATCCTTTAGGTATATGTATACACATCCATCTAAGTGAAATAGTGATGAGCAGAATGCTAGATTTATATTATGGCGGAGATGGGCTTCACTCAGATATCATTAAATTTTCAAAAACATCAACAGCAATGACGTTGTTTATAGAACAAATTGACAAAATAGTCAAAAATATCATCAATAATGTTTGGTCAAACCATTCCCCTGTCGATATTGAAATATCACAGAGAGCGCTGACAAGTTGTCCCGAAATTTTTCCAGATTATGAAATGTGTTATTGTTACGATTATATTATGTCACGTGGAGAAATATTTTCAGATGAAATGGAAATTATTAACGTAGCAGGAAGCAAAACAAATCTTCAATTGGGAATAAACGATGATAATATAAAATCAATTGACATAAATAATAATATTTGGAGCGAAGAGTTGATGAATTCAATCAAAACAATAAGCTTCAAAGCCAGGGCAATTTTATGTAAATTTGACATTTCTATTAATGATCTCATGAAATTACAGAGAGGAGACATCATTTCAATAAACAATAACAGATCTGCGCAATTGATCATTGGCAATCAAATATTAGCGTTTGGGCATATCGGTGAAAAATCCGGGCTGTCTGCATTCAAAATCCATCAACTTGAGGACAATCGTCATGGCTGAAAGTCTCCAAGGAATCTCACACCCGAAAAACGAAGATGATGATGTATCCAACATCTCCGCCAGTATATCCGCACCTGAATTGCCAGCGTTTGGCGATGTTAATGTTCGTTTATCGGTGGAAGTAGGCAGCGCCAATATATCGTTGTCAGAGTTGCTGCGACTCCAAAAAGATAATGTAGTAATTCTTAATAAATCTCCAAATGATTTATTAGAGATATACGCTAATGGCACAATTATTGCCAAGGGGCAGGTGATTTTGGACAAAGATCACTACGCAATCCAGTTGTGCGAAATTGTTTCAGATCCCGATTCATATCCTGCCAGGGAAAGGCGACGGGTATGATGGGTTATTTTATCTATGTCATAACCATAACCGTGCTGTTTTGCGCTGTAGCGATTTTTGCGTTGAAATTCTGGAGCAAAATTGAAACCCTCCGCTTTAGCAATGCCCGCCTCAACCCCGATTTGCAGATGCTGGGCGTCATCTCAGCTAGCGCGACGGTGAAACTGCTGGCGATACGCTTTCAGAACCGCCGCCTTCTGCTGGCTTTAACGCGGCAAGAGGTGACCATGCTCTCCGAAGTGACTGCGCGAACAGAACCCGAAGAAAAATCACTAGATTTTGCTGGATTACTGGGCAGTGCTCGCGAAATCAGGCCACAGAAAAAAACTGCGTCGCTGATGCAGGCAATCGCAAAAATAACATCTCCGCAACGAGCAGAGCAGCAATATGCGAAACCGCGCCGGATGAAACTCCACCGGACAGAAAAGAAGTCCCAATGATCGGATCAAATCTACATCGCTTCATCCGTAGAACGGCCTTTCCGCGGCTATTGCGACTGCTTTCTGCTGCCTTGCTAGCAGGGCTCGCGCACGACGATTGCCTTGCCGCGACTGGGATCGACCGCGCTATCGAACACAGCCTCCAAGACGAGCAGTCAATCTCATCCTCGCTCCAGATTTTACTCATAATGAGTTTTCTCACGGTCATTCCCTCGCTTTTGCTGATGATGACAAGTTTTACGAGAATCATTATTGTACTGTCGATCTTGCGGCAGGCCCTGGGCCTGCAACAAACCCCACCCAATCAAGTACTGGTTGGGCTTGCTCTACTGCTTTCATTGTTCGTCATGAAGCCGGTAATTGATGATATAAACGAGAGCGCCTATGCACCATATATCGCCGGTGAGATAACGGTTACGCGCGGCATAGAGAGGGCGGGCGACGCTTTGCGTCAGTTCATGCTCAGTCAGACGCGTGAAAAGGAATTGAGTTTGTTTGCGGACATGGCCGGGACTCCTGCCATTTCTGATCCCGAAAACACACCGTTTACAATCTTACTACCAGCCTTTGTAACGAGTGAATTAAAGACGGCGTTTATCATCGGATTTCTTATATATCTCCCTTTTATCATCATTGATTTGGTGATTGCATCTACTATGACCGCTATGGGAATGGTCATGCTTTCTCCATCCGTAATTTCACTCCCTTTCAAATTACTCTTGTTCGTCATGGTCGATGGGTGGGCACTGACGATGGGTTCGTTGCTTAATTCTTTTAACGGAAGTTGAGATGGGTGAAACATCCGCTTTGATCGATTTGACACAGCTTTCCCTTCGTGTGCTTTTATTCGCTTCTGCACCGATTTTAGTGCCCGCATTGCTAGTCGGATTGCTGTTCGGAATGATCCAAGCAGCGACCTCGATCAACGAAGCGACGCTCAGCTTCGTCCCAAAATTGCTGGTTATTGCTTTTTGCCTGTTTGCCTTTGGCGCCTCTATCGGCAATATTTTACGCGATTTCACGCTGGAAATATTTGAAACCATCCCCTTGGTCTCTCGATGATTCCTGCGGTTTACTCACAACTGGAAGTGCAACTGTCGATTCTTCTATTGGCCATGCTGCGCCCCGTGTCTGCGCTGATTGCCGCGCCGTTTTTCAGCGCGCTGCAAATTCCTGTACAGTTGCGGATTTTGATCGCGGTGGCAATTGGATTGCCGGCCAACAGCGTCATCCACAGCGCCTTGCCAATGCTGCATCTACTGTCTCTCGAAGGTTTAATGATGGTGCTGTCGGAAATAGTCATCGGGATCGTTATCGGATTCACGCTGCAAATGGCCTATTCCTCTGCGCTCATGGCTGGCGAAATGATCAGCAGCGCCATGGGACTGTCCTTTTCGGCCTCGATTGACCCGGTGAACGGGTCCGCGTCTGTTGCCCTTTCGACATTTTTTTCGATATCGGCCACTTTACTATTGCTTTTCACCGGAGGGCATTTGGCGTTCATAGAATTGATTTACGACAGCTATGCGCTGCTTCCGGCAGGTGGGACGCATATCTCGTTCGATATGATTTACCGTGCAACGACATATGGTACCAAGCTGTTTGTTTTCGGAATTACTATTTCTTTGCCGATTGTTTCCTGCCTGATATTGATCCAATTGCTGGTCGGAATATTATCCAGATCTGCGCCGCAACTTAACCTGTTCTCCTTGAGCTTACCCTTGACCGTCCTGGCGGGTTTGATGCTGTTGGTCATCGGCATGCCGGCAATCGCTGACGGCATATCCTCAGCGCTGAGTGATGGTTTGGATCAGGCTCGCGTGACGCTGTCCGGATCGGCTGGATAGTGGCTGATTTTGGAGAAAAAACTGAACGCCCCACCGACAAGCGCAAGCGCGAGTCCGCCGGCAAGGGCGATGTCATACAGTCGCGCGAGCTGGGGATCGCACTGGTAACCGGAGCCGCACTGGCGTGGCTGACCCTGACCGGCAAACAATCGATCACCGCGCTGAAATTGCTCATGATCAGTGGGCTGACGATAAATGCCGAAACCATCGCACACTTCGACCCCGTGACCGCAATTACCGCCCTCGAATCCTTGATCGTGCCCATGATGCTTGGCTTGTTCGGCGTAACCTGTGCGGCAGCGGCGGGCGGGGCAGCAATGCTTGGGTCGTTGGGGTTTCGGGCAGGCGCAATGCGATTCCAATTCTCGCGCATCAACCCTTATGCCGGTCTGAAACGGATGTTTGGCCTGCAGGGTATCATCGAACTGGGTAAGTCCGTGCTGAAGGTCGTTTTGCTCGGTGCCATCGGATATTGGCTCGTCATCGCCTTTGTCCAAAAATCCCCGCTGCTGATGCGCACCGACATCGAAGCGGGCATCGGTGCGGCGGGTCAGAATATCATGGTCAGCCTGCTGATTGCATCAGGCGGGCTGTTCGTCATCGCGCTGATCGATGCGCCTATCCAGTATTTTCGGCGGCTGAAACGGCTGATGATGTCGCGGCAAGAGGTAAAGGACGAGCAGCGCCAAAGCGAAGGTGCGCCAGAACAAAAATCAGCGATGCGGCGAGCGCAATATGCGGTGCTGCAAAACTCGGCGCGCAAGGCCATCGCCGAAGCCAGTGTCGTTCTGACCAACCCCACCCATTTTGCGGTCGCGTTGCGTTATTTGCCGGGGAAAGATGCCGCGCCGATCGTTGTTGCGCGCGGGCGCGGTGCCGTGGCACAAGCGATGCGCGAATTGGCCGGCAAGGCCGCTGTTCCGCTGTTAAACTACCCCGAACTGACGAGAGCGATCTATTTCACCAGCCGTACGGGCAGCGCCATCCGCGAGGATTTATACATGGCCGTCGCGACGATCCTCGGTTTCATCTTCAATCTGGATCAGCAGATTTCTGAGCATGTCCCCGACGTAGTCGTCCCGCCAGGCGCGCGCTTTGATGCGCAGGGAAGACCGATCTAGGACGGCAGGAAAGCCTAAAACATCAGCCAGAATGTCCGTTATCACACTCAGGTAGAGTGAGAGTTGGCCATGGAATCGATTAGTGCAGCGCTGGGTGTAGGCTCAGGCATTGACATAACATCGCTGGTCGACAGCTTGGCCGCTGCAGCGCGCAAGCCAAAGGACGATCTGTTCACCCGGCGCGAAAGCATCAACCAGGCGCGCATCCAGGCTCTGAACGACATCAGCAACAGTATCACGACATTCGCCAGTTCACTCGGAGCTTTGCTCGATGGCGGGAGCCTGTTGAAACAACCAACCAGCTCCGATGCCAACAGCGTGTCAGTCAGCCTGGCGAACGGTGTGCGGATTAGGGATATTGCCTCAACCATTGAAGTCACCCAGATTGCCAAGGGGCAGACGCTGGTATCGACCTATCTGCCGGACTCATCATCGCCAATCGGCCAGGGTGTATTGACGCTGCAATCGGTGCATGGATCGTTTGCCGTTACAATTGACGCAACGAATGACTCGCTCGCCAGTCTAGCGACCGCGATCAACGATGCGCAACCCGATGTGCGCGCAAGCGTCATCACTGACGGCAATGGTGCCCGCCTTGTTCTGCGCGGAGCCAGCGGAGCAGCGGAAAGCTATACCTTGTCCGTCCCGCCCGGGACCGCAACGGGATTGGAGCGGTTTATCTATGCTGGAAGCCCCGGCAGCGGGATGACCCAAGCGCAAGCCGCGCAAGACGCCATCGCCACATTTGACGGCGTGGCGGTGCAAAGCGCAAGCAACCGCTTGACCGGCCTTATCGACGGCGTGACCATCGACCTGCACAAAGCACAGCCCGGAACCGCCATAGCTATCGGGTCAAGCAACCCCACGACCGATATTGGCCAGGCGGTCAGGGATTTTGTCGACGCCTATAACCTCGTTCATACGCAACTGGCAGAGGCAGGGCGCACCAGCCCGACAACCGGCAACGGCCCGCTAAGGGGCGATATCGGCCTGCAAGGTCTCCAACGGCAGATGTCGCATCTGGTTGATGCAGCCTTGGTGTCGCAGGGAACAGGCCCGCACACATTGAGCGAAATCGGCGTCAAAACCAATCGCGACGGAAGCCTGAGCCTCGATACGACGCGTTTGACCGCGCAACTAACCGCCAATCCGGATGCGGTTGCCGCGCTCTTTTATGCCAGCCAGCGCAGCGATACGCCCAATGTTGCGGTGCGCAGCACGCCCGGGCGCGTTGCGGCGGGCAATTATGCCATCGCCAACATCATCCCGTCGATCGCAGGCAGCGATGCGTCCGGCACCATCGACGGGCTGGCGATGACCGGAATCGGCGACCGCCTGATTGCGCCCGCAACATCGGCTGCCGCTGGTCTGATCCTGCAGGTGAATGCCAATGCGACCTCAGCGACGATTACGGTCGATTCTGGGCTGAGCGGTGCGCTGAACGCGATCAAGAACAGTCTGGTTTCGGCACAGGGGGCATTTGCCTCATCGCGTGATCGGCTGACGAAAGAGGCGAGCGCTATCAGCGTGGAACGCACTGCGCACGAGGCGCGCTCAACGCGGTATAAAGAACGACTGCTGACGACATATAGCGCGATGGACCGGCGTGTTGCGGCCTTCCGCGCGACACAAAGCTATTTGGAGCAGCAAGTGGCGATTTGGACGCGCAGCGATGCCTAATCATGCTGCTGCGTGCGCTGAGGCATGCGCGACATATGCACGAATCGACCTGGCAGCGCGTATTCACGGCGCCAGCGGTCATGCCCTGGTGTCGATATTATACGAAGAGCTTGATAAGGTGCTGGGTGCCATCAGCCATGCCATCAGGCACAATTTGATGACGCTGCTGACCACGCACAAGACGCAGTTTCTCATGATCCTTCATAGCTTGGAAAGCGGGTTGAATTTTGACCGTGGCGGCGCGGTGGCGCTCGCATTGGCCAGGGCCTATGGCACGATCCGCCGCGACGTTATGCTGGGCATCGATGCTGTGGACATCGCGCAGATAGCTGTCGCACATCAAGCCGCCAAGGATATCGCATCAGCCTGGGCGTCGATTCAGGACGGCTAGACCCTTTCCCGATCAGGTCTGTACAGACTGATCGGATAAGAAAGGGTCTCAACTATGACGACGACCATTTTTGTCCCGACCAGATTGCATCACCAGGTGATTCAAGCTGGTCGGGGAATGGTCTAAATGCCATTGCCCTTATGCCGCATTGGCTGTGATCGCATGCTTCTGCAATTTGCCGATCAGCGTGGTGCGCTGGATCGATAATAGGCGTGCGGCCTCGGAAACATTGCCCCCGGCGCGCTCGATTGCACGCATGATACACCGCCGTTCAAACGCATTGACCAGTTCGGTCAGATCAAGCGGTCCGTCTTCGTGCTCAAGTTCGCAAGCCACAGCACCTTGCGGCGGCGCAAAGCGGAGAGGTGCAACACTATGATAAGCCGCCTGCGGGTCGCAGGCGGCGGCGCGCGTGCAGAGCAAGCCGTCGATCTGTGCCGCGGTGATGGTTGAGCCGGAGTAGAGAATCATCGCGCGCTGGACGACGTTGCGTAGTTCGCGGACATTGCCGGGCCAATCGTGCCGGGCAAGGCACGCGATAGCCCCTTCGGAAAAGCGCACCTTGCCGCGCGACGGCAGTGCCCGGACAAAATGTGCGATCAGATCCACCAGATCATCAGCCCGTTCGGCCAGCGCCGGAACCATAATAGGCAGCACGGCGATACGGTAGAATAAATCCTCGCGGAACCGGCCATCGTTTATCGCCGCATCAATATCGCGGTGCGTCGCGGCGATGATCCGCACATCGACCGTTATGCACCCCGACCCGCCAACACGCTGGACATGACCGTCCTCCAGAACGCGGAGCAATTTCACCTGCATCGCCAGCGGCATATCGCCGATTTCGTCGAGGAATAATGTGCCGCCGTCCGCCTCTTCAAATCGGCCCCTGCGCATAGCAATCGCACCGGTGAACGCCCCTTTTTCGTGCCCAAACAGCTCGGCTTCCAAAAGGTCGGCTGGAATGGCGCCGCAGTTGATCGCGACAAACGGCTTGTCGCGCCGCGAACTGAGCCGATGCAGTGCCGCCGCCGCCACCTCCTTGCCGCTGCCCGATGGGCCGCAGATC
Source organism: Sphingopyxis sp. (assembly GCA_040080745.1). GTDB lineage: Bacteria > Pseudomonadota > Alphaproteobacteria > Sphingomonadales > Sphingomonadaceae > Sphingopyxis. Next base: position 51,390 of record JBEBHS010000009.1, read on the forward strand.
AAAACCGATGCCGCCGTATCCGCGAACATCCGTATCTCGCTCCGCAATTGCTCCATCAGAGGAGAGTTGCCGATAAGCTGGGATTCCAATGGATGGGGCATCATATGGGTGTCACTCGCTGCTAAACCTGTCTCAACCGCAGTGGCTGAAACATGGTGTTCGAGATGCTAAGCTTCTCACCACATCGGAGGATTGCTCCGGCCCATGCGGCTGTTCTTTCCCAATGCCGCAAGTGGCATTGGTGCCATATTGTGATACGGACGGCCTATGAAAGACGTTACCGCCTGGCACGATATGTCGATCGAGCAATTCAACGAGGCCATCCGCCCTTTGGGCGAACCCGCCATCATCAAAGGGCTGGTCGAGGATTGGCCTATCGTCGCGGCGGCGCGTCAGGGCGACCGCGCGCTGGTGGATTTCTTGTCGGCCAAGGCCACCACCAGCCCGATCAGCGTCGCCGTGCTGCCGCCAGATCAGGCGGGGCGGTTCCATTACACCGATGATGCGCTGACCCTCAATTACGCGCTGGAGGATATGCCGCTCAAGGATTTGCTGGGGCGATTGCTGGCCGAGGCGGATAACCCGTCACCCCCGTCGCTGGCGGGGCAGAGTCTGAACGCGCGCACCCATTTGCCCGCGTTCGTCGCCACGCACCCGATGCCGATCCTGCCGCCATCGGTGCCGCCACGGATGTGGATTTGCAATGCCGCCAAGGTCGCCGCGCATAATGACGAGTTGGAAAATGTGGCGGTCTGTGCGGCGGGGCGGCGGCGCTTCACGCTGTTTCCGCCAGAGCAAATCGGCAATCTTTACCCCGGCCCGTTTGAACTGACCCCCGGCGGAACGCCGATTTCCATGGCCCATCTCGATAGCCCCGATCTGGAGCAATATCCGCGCCTTGCCGATGCGCTGGCCAGCGCGTGCGTCGCGGAACTGGAACCGGGCGATGCGCTCTATGTGCCCTATCAATGGTTTCACCATGTCGAGGCGTTTGATCCCATCAACATCCTCGTCAATTATTGGTGGGATGATGCGCGCCAGGATCTTGGTTCGCCGTGGGATGCGTTGATGCACGCAATGATTGCCATTCGCGCGCTGCCCGCCGACCGCCGCCGCGCGTGGCGCGCCGCGTTCGATCATTACGCCTTCCTGATGGGCGGTGATGCGGGTACGCATGTGCCCGAGCCTGCGCGCGGGGTGCTGGGGCCGCTCAGCCCAGAGGATGTGACACGGCTGCGCGCCGATCTGGTCACAAACCTGACGACCACGGGCAAGCGCGTCGGCCCGATGAAATGATGCATTATATGCGCTGATAAACGCGGACATAATCGATCTCGAACGCCACCGGGAAGATCGCGTCATCGACCGCGCCGCCCAGATCGCCGCCAATCGCGAGGTTGAGGATCATGAAATTAGGCCGGTCGAACGGCCAGCCGCCGGATGGCTTGCCCGCGCGGTCATAGCGGCCATATTCGCGGCCATCGACCAAAAAGCGGATGCTGTCCGCCGTCCATTCGGCCTGATAATTGTGGAACGCGGTGCAGGCATCGGGCACAGCGATATGGTTGCTCTGGCTGGGTAGTGCACGCGATACGGTGGCGGGATTGTGGACGGTGCCGAACACATCGGCGGGGTTGCTGCCGACCTGTTCCATGATGTCAATCTCGCCTCCGGAAGGCCATTCGCCCGTGGTACCCAGCATCCAGATCGCGGGCCAGGTGCCCGCCCCGCACGGCATTTTTGCGCGAACATCGATAAAGCCGTAGGTCCACTCCATCCGCCCGCGCGTGATGAGCCGTGCCGAGCTATAACGCTGCCCGCCAAAATCGGTGCGCGCGCTTAAATCCTCGGCCCGTGCGATCAGCCTGAGCACGCCCTGCGCGACATGCGCGTTGCCGCCCGCACCGCCGTCATAATATTGCCGCTCGTTGTTGAACCAGCCGGTACGATTCGCCCCCACATCGTGCACCCAGATGCGCGGGTCGGGCGCACCGCGCTGCGCAAACTCGTCGTGCCACAGCAGCGTATAGCCCGGTGGAATGGCAGTGTCAGGCGGTGCCATCGGCGCACAACCAGCGAGCGCAATCAACATCGCTGCCCCACAATATCCGCGCGCACGCTTGCGTTCATCCTCCAACATTTCTCCTACAAGGTTTACACACGGATATAGGGAAAACAACGGCCGTCTGCGGGTTTCAGAGCTGTGGTGTAAACTTAATACACCTCCGCCAAATACATCCCGCCCCAGCCAAAATGGTGCCATGAGCGCCGCAAGAAATCCTAGTGTCATCGTCGCAGCATGGCACAGGTCGGCAGCAGTAGGAAAGCGGCATAGCAATGCGCAGATACGGCGACGACATGGCCATCCTGTGCATTTTTCACGCCGCTTTCACGCTGCGCCGACGCAAAGCGGACTTTCGCATGCGAGGCGGCCCCCACGGAAACAACAATGTTTCGAATGGGAGGGCAAAATGGCCAACAGGAAAATCACTATCGAATGCACGCCTGGGCTGCCTTGGATTGGCCTGTTTTTTGGGCATTTATGGACATCCCGCAATAATAGCACCGATGGATATGACGTTCGGAAAAGGCTCCGTCAAAGTTCCGGCATGCAAACAGACTCGGTTTCTCCCCTCTCTATGCCTTTGCGGTCCACTTTATTCGCCACAATGATACTTGCCTGCACTAACGCTTTCGCCGCTCCCGCTCCAGCGCACGGCGATACTCAGCACCGCGCCATGGCGATTGTCGGCGGACAAAAAGTAGCGGACTTTGCCAAGGAAACGCCCTGGCATGTCGGGTTGTTAAACACCAGTAAGGACCAGCCCGAATGCGGGGGAACATTGATCGCGGCTGATCTGGTGCTCACGGCAGCGCATTGTCTCGATGGTCATCGCTTACCCGATATTTCCATCCGCTATGGTTCGACAAATTGGCAGGATGGATCGATGGTCGATGTTCTGAATGCCGAACAACACCCGTCATGGAGAGATGGTGCCAATACGGACAGACATGACTTGGCGCTTGTTCGCATCGGAAAGTTGCAGGACGTCGAGCCTATGGAACTGGCCAATGCCGCGCTGGCAGCCGGGCTGGAAGCCGGTTCTCCTGGGCAAATCGCAGGCTGGGGAGGGAGCACAGGTATCAATTACGCGGTATTTTTAAGAACGGCCACTGTGTCAACCCTCCCTCCGGGAGAGAATTGCCCGCAGGAAGCTAATGGAGAGCGCTGGCTGCTCTGTTCATCGAGCGTCGGACAAGCACCGCCAATGGCGGCCGAGATTTGCTATGGCGACAGCGGCGGCGGATTGATTGTCGGCCATTTCCTGGTCGGCGTCATTCGCGGTGTGATGAAGGATAAAGTGAAATGCGAATTAAGCCGTAAACAGCCCAGCGTATATACATCCATAGTCCCCGCACTGTCGTGGGTCCACGAAACTTCGGCCCGATTGCGCAGCCAGCCTGTCGCGGCACCCAAACTAAATCAAGGAAAATGAACGAGTTAAGCAGAACCACAGGAGGGAAAGATGACAAAAATGAAAAAAGCAATGGTGTGGGTGTCGTTAACGGCGCTGGCAATCAGTAGCATCGAGGCGACAGCTATGGCGCAGGCCGCAGCAGAGCCTGTACCCCAGACGAGCATCTATTTCACATCCGAAGACGCTATGCCTGAAGGGGTAACCGCACCCGATATGTGTTCGCGACCGGCCGGCGACCCAAGCCGAGCAAGCTTGTTTGTGCCGATCATCGGATTTTTATTCAATTTCCTGTTCGAAGAAGGGCTGGAGGCGATCAACCGTGCGCAACTGGCGAGGATCGAGGCGATGAGCGACAGCTATGTCAGCCTGCGCAACCTTGCTGCGCTCCCCGATCTGAGCAATTCCGCCCTGTTCCCCGGGCATCCGGTTGGCGAAGCGGACAGGTCTGAATGTCTGGTCATCGCGCAGCGCGCCGATATTGATTCCGAGAGTGCGCTCACCAACCTGTTTATCTTTGAAGTCAGCCACGCCGGGACAAGCGCAATGGCGTTGCGGCCGGTGCTGGTACGGATCAATTCGACCCCGGCAAATGCGCGCGCGCGCGACAAGCGCGTTTCCTCGACCATCGCAGTGGGGATGAATGCGCTGGTCCCACAAGCCTGCGAAGCCGCAGCGGCGGCCTGTGCGCCCGCAAAATCGGTGCAGCTTGGCACTAGCAGTTTTTCATTTGGCCCGTTGGTGATGGGCACAGAGTATCGCTGCGATCGCGCGGTGGCCGATACACCGCACTGTGCCCAGCTGGGCGGTCAGGCGGCGATGATGGCGATGCCTGGTCGCGGTAATCCGATCACTATTGCCGCGAGCGTCGCCAATACCAGCGTCGAGCTGCGCGATGCGCAATTGCGTCAGAAGATATGGGAACGTCAGCGTGCCAATCTTCTTGCGGCGCTTAATTCCACAGTGGATGAGGCACTCAACTGATAGCAAACGGAGGCACGCCAACAATATTTGGACCCGATAATGTCGGTATAAACCGCTGTGGGACTGAAAGATTTTTAGTCCCAAGGGGTATCTTGGGCCATTCACGCCAATAACGTTGGCAAGGTAGGGAGTGTGACAATGAGCGAAGAAAATAACGAGAAGTGGGCCGATGCCGATGAGGTTGGTGCTGAAAAGGGTGATGACTGCATCCGTCTCGGCTATGGCACGCGGCAGGACGCCCTCGAGGCACGCGTCTTTATCGGCGTCCCCTTCTCGACGATATTTTGAGTCAGGCATTATAGTGCGCATCGCCTTCCACCTCTCTCGCTCTCGTGCGCATCATGAATGAGGCGCTCTATCTTGATGGTATCAGCCATGAAATATCCGAAGGCGGCAAGCCCAAGCAGACTCTGGCTCCGATCTCCCATAGTTTTGATCCTGGTCAGCTCCACGTCGTCAGCGGACCGCCGGGCGCAGGCAAGACGACGCTTTTGTCCATCCTTGCCCTGGCGGTGCGGCCGACACATGGCCGACTGCTCTATGCTGACCGCGACTTGCTGGCTATGTCTGCGGCCGAACGAACGACCTGGCGCAGGCACCATATCGGGCTGATGTTCCAGACCAGCCGATTGATGGGGTATATGAACGCGCGCGAGCATCTCCGCCTCTCCGCCGCGTTGCGCGGCGACCCCGAAGCCTATCAGTACGGGATGTCGCTGCTCAGCCATTTTGGGCTGGATGACAAGCTCGACTATCCGCCAGCCGCATTGTCGGGCGGAGAAAAACAGTGCGTCGCTTTGGCTCAGCTGCTGTCTGCCCGTCCGGCTCTGGTACTGGCCGACGAGCCTACCGCCGCGCTTGATCCAGCCGATGCCCAGCGGGTGGCTGCCACACTCGCTGGCTATGCGCGCGAACAGGGTGCGATCGTCCTTTGCGTCGGTGACGACCACAGCATTTTCGGCCATGCCGACACACTGATGACATTGGCGGGCGCGTCATGACGCACGGACGACGCGACGACAGGTTCAGGAGTATATAGGGGGAGAGAGGCAATGCAGATCAGATATTATGACAATGTTCAGTGGAATAACCACCATCAAACCGCCGCATTCGCGGTATCAAATTATGGAACTTTCACTGAGGTCTCCAAGATTACCCAATTCAATCTTGTGGCTATGACACGCAACGCAACACGATTGCTGCGCGAGCATATACTAAATGCGCACCAGGGGCAGCGTGACAACGACAGCAGCGGCATTCCGGCGCGAATATGGGCCATGCCGGTGGGTGCGGGCTGGTGTTACAATGATCTGGCCGGATCGCAGCACCTGCAACTGGCCTGTTCTGGGCGAGAATTGAACGAGCCGGGGGATGATGCTGACCCCGATTTCGTGGAGGGAAAGACCAGTTACAGCAAGAACGGCCTGGTTGGCGTGAGCTGGATTAAGGCGAACCACCTGCACCAGAACAGCGCCTATCGCGCGGGAAAAGTCGCCATGGTGCTGGGCGGAACACGATTGCGGCAATTGGTCAAGGAAAGCGAAAAGCGCGGCCTGTCGCTCCATACCAGCGGCAGCCATCTGGGTGGCAGCATCGCCGGTGTCATCGCCACCTCGTCGCACGGATCGCGGCTGGGCTATGGCGGTGTGCAGGATCAGGTGGCGGGCATGCTGCTGGTCACCGGCGAGAACCGCACGGTTTGGATAGAGCCAGCCAGCGACCCACTGCTCAACGATGATACGATCGCGCAATTGGGCGATGATGTGGTGGCCATCCGCGACGATGCGATGTTTGCCGATGCGCTGGTTCACCTCGGCGCTATGGGGATCGTCTGTGCAGTGGCGTTAAAGCTGGTGCCGGATTCGGGCTATAACGTTGTGCACACCAAGCATATAATCACGCGCGAATGGCTCGACCGCGTTGCGGCGGGGGACTATCGCCAATTATCCGCACGGTTGGGCGAAGACAGGGAGCCGTGTTTTTATGAATTGACGCTCGACCCGCGCAAGGGGGCAGACGGGCAAATCACCGCTTTCCACACATTTTATTACCCGGTTACCGCGCCACCGACCGAGTCCGAGGCCATCGCTGTGCCACACGGTGCCGACACCTTTTCGGATTTTATTGCGGCGGTGCAGGCGCAAAAAACCACCGAGGGAACAACTTGGTCGCAGCTGAAAGCTCATTCGATTATCGATCATTTCGACGGTGCCCAATATTACGAACAAAATATATTCAACCCATCCCAAAAACCACCTGGAAAAGTTTTCCGGTGGAGCGATATGCATTCGGATACGCTTTCGGGCGGCGTTCCGGGCGCGTTGCATAATGCTTCTATCGCTGTTGATCGTGGCCAATTGCCCGAGGTGTTCGACCGCATGTTCGAGGCGGTTGAGGGCCTGAAACCACATTTCATGTTCACCGCCCGCTTTGTCAGCAACGCCGCCGGGACCATGGCCTTTACGCGTTTCGACGAAACGGCGGTAATCGAAATCGACGGACTGTCGCGATTAGGATATCAGTATATTTTCTCAGGAACGGTCGCCAATATCGATACCTATCCGGTGGTCACCGAACAGGCGATAGCGGAGGTGCGTCGGGCCTTTGACGATAATCAGGTCGAATATTCGATGCACTGGGGCAAGCTGGGCTGGTGGGGCGATGCGGCAAAGGCGCACGCGGATTATGGGCCGCCAAGCGACCCGAGCTCACCCTTGTCACGCTGGCGGGCGACACGGTCACAGCTGATCGACCCCGCTTGCGATGGCTTGTTCCGCAATCAGGGCACCATGGATTGGGCGTTGCTCGATTAAGTCGCGCGCACCGCGTCGATCACGGACAGAAGGCGATTGCGAAGCGCCGCATCCTGCACAATCGAAAGGACATTGGCGATTGGCGTGCGTTGTTCCAGCGCCTGGAGGGCTGAGCGCGCCTCGTCTGTCTGTCCAACCATCGCGGCGGCGATGCAATATCCGGCAAGCGATGCGGGGTAATGGCCGCCATAGGTCACTGCATCGGACAACATAGTATAAGCATCGTCGAACTGCCCGTCGAGCAGGAAGGCGATGCCTATGCCGCCAATAGCATAGGCCCGAACCGCAGACGCCGGGTTGACCCGCAGCGACATTTCAAAGCGCGACCGTGCCCGCGCCGCCTTGCCGTTGGCAATGTCAACCCAACCGCCCCAGAACAGCGTAGGTTGATAACCAGGCAGGATCGACAAAGCCCGATCAATCAGCCGCTCGGCAACGCGCATGTCTCCGCCAATGCTGACCATCGTGCCGGCAGCATATCCCAAAACCTCGACATTATTGGGGTCGCTGGCAAGGGCGAATTGATAACATCGGATCGCCGCCTGTCGGCTGGCCTGCGGATCATCGCTCCAACCCGCCTGATAGGCGATGGCGTGGCAAAAACCCAAAAGCGCGGAGACCAGGACATTGCCCGGCTCGATTTCCTCAATCCGCTCGCACAATGCAATTGCGGCACGGTTGCCATCGGGCGTCCATTCCCGAAACCGCGCCTGTGCTCGCCAATAAAGATCGTAGCTATCGGCACCATGCACTTGCCCGGTGCGCCCCCTATGTTGTTCGGTCAGGTCGATCTTGCTCCGTATCTGGGACGCAGTCTGTGCGGCAATTTCCTCTTGCAACGCCGTTTGATTTTCCCGCTCCCCAACGAACCGTTGCGACCAGATGGCTGATGCTGTCCTGCCTTCGAGCAACGACAGCGTAACGACAATCTTGTCTTCCGTCAGTTCGACCCGGCCATCGACCAGATACCGGACGCCAAGCTGGTGGGCGATTTCGCGCAGTCCCATCCCGGCATCGCTCAGCGTGCTGGCCGCAGCCGAAGCCACCACAAACAGCGCGGGATAGCGGGCAATGGCAAAGCCGATTTCTTCGGCATAGCCGATGCTGATGCTGGTTTTGCGCCCTCCTTCATGTAAAAAGGGGATGACCGAGAGCGACGGTTTGATCGGCACTGGCGGGGGCATGTGGACCAATAAGGCTTCTTTGGGTGGCAATGGCTCGCCGAGCAGGCGAGCAGGGCTGGCGTGATCGATACCGCCGGATTGCGCAATCACTGCCGCCAGGTCGTCCATGCGAGACCGCTGAACGCGGAGCCAGTCCTCAAAACCTTCGCTGTCGCGCAGGTCAAATCCTTCGAGAAACTCGCTGTTATGAATATGGGAGTCGGGATCAGTCCCCATCGCAAGGTTCAGCGCATCGACATTGATACATCCGAGATCGAGCCGGATGCGGTCGCGGTGGCGCAGCACCAGGAAACCAGCATCACAGGCATCAAGCTGCTGGCCCAAAGAAGATAGTTCGCGCCGCAAACTGGCCATCGCCTGCGCTTCATCGCGCGTTTCCCACAATAGTGTCCGAAGCCAGGTGCGGCTGCGTTCGCCATTGGGTGCCATGGCCAGCAACGCCAGCAATGCGCATGCCTTTTTGCTCGAAATATCAATCCGCGTGCCACCCGGCGACAATAGCGCAAAGGGGCCAAGCAAGCGCATGGTATAGTGCGATGTTTTTGGCAAGCCGCCCCCCCCCTGTGGCTTGGAACATATATGAGCGCGAACCTAATCATGTTCTTAGGCAATGCAATGGAGGAGGCTGCCGTGCATTTTTCAGTTTCACGTTTTTTGGACGATGCCCGCCTAATCGATACAGCATATTACAATGATGGAGGGGTATCATGCGGTTCTGGCTCAAGGGAGTGACGGCGGCTTTAGCCATTGCGCTGTCCGGATGCACATGGTTGCAACGCGACCGGACGATCAATCTGGCCTGCCCGGCGCTTGAGCGTCACATGCAGGAAATCCGATTTGACCTGCAAGTCGACGGGTCATTGGCATCGGTGATTGGCGCGGGGGCGGGGGCGCAAAACGAGATTATGCGCAGCGGAAACGCGGAAATCGGCGCTGCGGCGGTTCCCGCGAATGACGACCGTTTGTCGCAGGCGATGACGCGCGCGGTAGACCGATGGGGCGCGAGCATGATGGTCGAAAATGATGACGGCGCACCGCCGCCGCTCCCTGCTGTCCTGTTACTGTCTGGCGGCGGGCAGTGGGGCGCATTTGGCGCCGGTTATCTGCGCAGCCTGAGCCGCAACGGCGATGCTGCCATCCGGCACTCGGCCATCGTCACCGGCATCAGCACCGGCGCGATCCAGACATTGTTCGTCCTCGCCGACGATTATGACGGGCTGTATGATGCCTATACCGCGCATGAGGCAGAGGAATATGCCCGCGTCTATTCGGGCACACAATCACTCATCAACGGTTCGCGCTATTCGATCGGTCCCTTGCTGGGGCTGCTCAGAGCGCGGCTGATGGGCAGTGATGGCAAGGCCTCGCTGCTCGGCACAATCGCGCACCGCCTGCATCACAGGACAGCCGACATGCGCGGCCCGCGCGAAGCCTTTGTCGGTATGGTCAATGCGCGGAGCGGCCATTTTGTCCAGGTTGACCTGAGCGGGTTGATCCGCGACATCGTCCCCAGCGGTGAACAGCCCACGGCAGAGGATGCCGATTGCGTTGCTGCGGTGGTGCTCGCATCATCGGCAATCCCCGTCAATTTTGAGCGGATCGCCATTAGCTATGGGGCGCAAGGCAGCACGCGGCGTGATGTTTTCTACGATGGCGGGGTGCGCCAGTCGGTCTTTTTCAACCATGTCGCCAGCCGCAGCATCGCCCAGATGGAGAGGTTCAAAAGCAACATCCTCGGCGCAAACGAGAGAGAGACAGAAGAGATGAGGCAAACTGTCCCCGACAGCCTGCCTTTCTTTGTCATCCGCAACGGGTCATCGACCGTCAGCGAACTGGCCACGGTCAACGGCGAGCACGACATCTTGACCGCCGCCGAACGCGGATATGCCATCATCGTCAACCAGAGCGAGGTCATGGCTGTCTGCGCGTTGCGGCTCGGCAACCCGAGGGGGCAGATCAAGGTTCAAACTGCCGATAGCTTTCGCACACCTCAGGGATTACAAGAGAGGCCGCCGCCCGGTTCCGCCTTTGACACCCATTTCATGCGCAGGTTGGCGGCGCACGGAGAGGCTGTGGGCAATGGCGCACATGGGCAACCACGCTGGCTAGTGCTCCAGCCGACCCTGGGAGGGCCGCCAAACAGAGGGTGTGCGTTGCAATAGGCCACGCGCGCTTCATCTCTGGCCCATTATTCCTTTGAGAATTATTTTTTGCGATGGCGACCTTTCCAACCCGAACGGATCTGTCTCCATGCGCATTTGCCACCGCCGCCCTGCCCCTGTTTCCTCGCTGGCCGCCTCGCTTCTGCTGCTCGGCGCGTGCGGTGGTGGTGGATCATCGTCGCCGATCGTCATCCTGCCGCCGGGCGGAGGGAACCCGCCGCCCGCCGCATCACCCTGCACGTTGAGCGTCGGCGCGGGGAGCGAACTGCAATGCCAGCTCGCCAAATCCGCGCCAGCCGACGCGGTTGCGCTCAGCGGTGCGCCGCTCGGCATGGTGGCCCTGCCATCGGGCAAGATCCGCTGGTCACCGCTCAGCCATCAGGTCGGTGTCTATACCATCACCGCCAGCGTCGGCGGTACCAGTCAGCAATTCACCGTGACCGTTACCGCAGGCGCGGCCGCTGCGGCGGGCCTGTATGTCGCGCCCGGCGGCGATGACGGCGCGGCTGGCACTGCGGCGGCACCGCTGCGCACGCTCGACCGCGCGGCACGGCTCGCCACGCCTGGCACCACCATCTTCATGCGCGGCGGCCTCTATCGCAACGCCGAATATGGCCAGCCTTATGGCGGCCGCACCAGCGCCAATTTCGTGCGGATCACATCGTCTGGCACCGCGTCCGCACCGATTACCATTCGCCCCAATGGCAATGAAATTGTCCGCATCGAAAGCGATGTCAACGGCATCGTCTTTGCCAACGCCAACTATTGGGTCGTCGATGGGCTGGAGCTGGTGGGCAACGCCGCCACGCTCTCCTACGACAGCGCCATGTCGGCGTGGTGGACCGAAAATAACCACCAATTCGGCGGACGTGGTATCGTCAACAATGGTGCGCAACATATCGTGGTGCGCAACAATATCGTCCACGATTTTCCCGACGCCGGCATTTCTGCCACCGATGCCGACTGGATCACCGTCAGCGGCAACATCGTCTATAATAATGCGTGGTGGACAATATCAGGAGTCAATGGCGTGACCAATTCACGTTTGCTGACCACCGACCCGGCCAGCGCCAACGATGAAAAAATGCTGATCGAGAATAATCTGGTGTTCGCCAACCAGTCGCTGATCATTTCCCACGTTTTTTCCAAGGGCTCTGTGTCGCTGGTGCTCGATGAAGGCAATGGCTTGCACCTGCAAAATAACAGCGCCACTTATTCCGGCCGGTCGCGGGTCGAGGGCAATGTGATGCTGTTCAACGGCAAGGGCGGGCTCGGCCTCAACACCATCGACCAGGTGACCGTGCGCAATAACGTCTTTTACCGCAATGCGCGGGTCGTCGATGTCGCCGAACTGGTGATCCAGTCATCGACGCTCGATGGCGCAGCGGGCAATTTGTTCCAGCCGCGCACCGAGCGCGCGACGATTAAAGATTTTCAGCGCAGCTTTGCCAATATCGGCAGCAACGCGACCACCGGCGCCGCGCGCGATGGCGGCGATTACCCCAGCGTTGTGCGGCTGAGCACTGTGTTCCGCGACCCGGCGGCTCTCGATTTTCGACCCGCGAACGGCGTTCCCGCCGGCATGGGGGTGCCCGACGCGACGCTCAACCTGCTGTTCGGCAAGGCAGCTGACTATGGCATTGCGATTGCCGAACCGACGCAGATTGTCGACAGCGCCTATCTGTCGGCGATGATCACCCGCATCTTTGCGACCTGGCCAGCCAGCCATTCGACGATCCAGCTCGAAGACCGCAACCGCGGCTATACCTACAGCTATGCCCAGCGCTGCCAATGGCCGAACGCGCCCAGCGCCTCGCCCTGCTGAGGGGGGCTACTCCACCGTAACACTCTTCGCCAAGTTGCGCGGCTGGTCGACATCGGTGCCCTTGGCGCAGGCGACATGGTAGGCGAGCAGTTGCACCGGAACCGCGTAAACCAGCGGCGCGATGAGCGGGTGGACGTGCGGCATTTCGATGGTCGCCATGCAGCCATCGCCGGCCTCAGCGATCCCTTGCGCATCCGAAATCAGCACCACCTTACCGCCGCGCGCCATCACTTCGTGCATGTTGCTGACGGTTTTTTCAAACAGCGGACCTGATGGCGCAAGGACGATGACCGGCACCGCTTCGTCGATCAGCGCGATCGGGCCGTGCTTCATCTCGCCGCTCGCGTAACCCTCGGCGTGGATATAGCTGATTTCCTTGAGCTTGAGCGCGCCTTCCAACGCCAGCGGATAATCGGGGCCGCGCCCCAGATAGAGCACATCGCGCGCAGGCGCGATCAGGTGCGCGTGTCCCGCAATGTCGTCATCATGCGCCAGCGCGGCGTTGATTGCGGCGGGGGCTTCGGTCAGATGCTTGACGACGTCCTGTTCCTCAGTGCGGGTCATCTGACCCTTGACCACCGCCAGATGCGCGGCGAGCGCGGCGAGCACGGCGAGTTGGCAGCTGAACGCCTTGGTGCTGGCGACGCCGATCTCTGGCCCGGCATGGGTGGGGAGCAGCAGGTCCGCCTCTCGCGCCATGCTGCTGGTCGGCACATTGACGACGACGGCAATCTTTTGCCCAGCCGATTTGGCATGGCGCAGCGCCGCGAGTGTGTCAGCGGTTTCGCCGCTTTGCGAGATGAACAGCGCCAATCCGCCCGCCTCCAGCACCGGGTTGCGGTAGCGAAACTCCGACGCGAAATCGAGATCGACGGGGACGCGGGCGAAGGTTTCGAACCAGTATTTGGCGACCATGCCCGCGTAAAAACTGGTGCCGCACGCGACGATGGTGACGCGGTTGATGGTGCTCAGATCGAAATCCATCTGCGGCAGCGCGACCGTCTGTTCGAGCGGGCGGATGTAGCTGGACAGCGTCTGCGCGACCACGGTCGGCTGCTCGAAAATCTCCTTTTGCATATAATGGCGGTAATTGCCCTTTTCGATCGTGGCCGCAGACACGCCGCTGGTAGTGATTTCGCGCGTCACTGGATTGTTATCCTTGTCGAAAATCTCCGCGCCGCCGTGGGTGATGACCACCCAGTCGCCCTCCTCAAGGTAAGCGATCTGCTGCGTCAGCGGGGCGAGTGCGAGCGCGTCACTGCCAAGGTAGGTCTCCCCCTCCCCATAGCCAACGACCAGCGGCGAGCCGAGCCGCGCACCGATCAGCATGTCGCCATGTGCGCGAAAGGCAATGGCGAGCGCGAACGCCCCGCGCAGCGTGGGCAATACTGCCTTGACCGCGTCGGCGGGGGATTGGCCCGCCTCAACCTGTTCGCTCACCAGATGCGCGACCACCTCGGTATCGGTCTCGCTCTCGAACGTGCGGCCACGCAGCGTCAGCGCATCGCGTAGCTGCTTGAAATTCTCGATGATGCCGTTGTGGACCAGCGCCACCTCGCTCGTTGCGTGCGGATGCGCGTTGCTCGTCGTTGGCGCGCCGTGCGTCGCCCAGCGGGTGTGGGCGATGCCGATGGAGCCTGGCGCGGGGTTGCCACGAAGTTCGGTGACGAGGTTCGCGAGCTTGCCCTGTGCGCGTCGCCGCACCAATTGTCCGCCGTCGATGGTGCACACCCCGGCGCTATCATAGCCGCGATACTCCATCCGCCTGAGGCCATCGACCAACCGGTCCGCGACCAGGGATTTGCCGACAATTCCGATAATTCCGCACATGGATATGTCTTTCGTCTAGAGGGTATAGGGGACGCGGATACCCGGCATTTCCGCCGGAAAATCCTTGGTATTTCTTGTGACGAGAACGCGTCCGCGGGTGAGCGCGGTGGCAAGAATGATGGCGTCCATGGCTTTAAACCTCGGTCGTTCGCGACGCAACGCTGCGGCTCGTGCGGCAATTTCCTCGTCGATTTCATCGACGCCGAACCCGGACAGAAGGATTTCGGCCCGCCGCAATCCATCGCCCTCGCCCTTGGACATCACTTCGATCCAGACAACCCGGCTGAGCCAAACTCTGCCGCCGCGCTGGACTGCACGCTCCAGCTCTGCCCGCGCCTCCGGAAATCCTCGCAGCGTGTCGATGATGATATTACTATCAAAAGCAAAGCCGCTCACTTTCGGGCAAGCTTCTTTTCAAGCATGCCGGGCGCGATAAGGCCGTCGCCCAACTTCATGCCATTTTCCGCCAGCCACGCCAGATGCCTCGCATGTTCGCGGTCATCTTCGTCGTCGAAAAGTTCAGGGAACTCGGCTCGCACATCAGGGTAATCGAAATCCCATGGACGGGTATTCGCCGCCCGCTCGCGCCGTTGCCATTCGACGGCATCGCCAATGTCCGTGCGGTCTTTCCACGCGCCAAAGCCTTGCTCAATCCAGTCGTTAGGAGTCTGCGGCTTATAAGCCGCCACCGCCTCGCGCAACACCGCCGCACGCGACTTGCCCTGCTCGGCGGCGAGCTGGTCGAGCCATTTGATGTCTTCATCAGGAATGTCAGCGAGGATGCGAGTCATGATATATTGATATCATATCATGATATCATGTCAAGTTTCATTGCTTGAGTTTTTCCTCATGTTTAGCGCTACACCCCCAAGATAGCCTCCGACACCCGGCCAACCACAAGCTGTAAAAACCGCCAAAGTCAGACCCGCCACGGCGTAAGGCATTGGATCTGATTTTAGAATGCGTGCCGAACGTTTTGCATACTTTGCCGCCTCTACAACCAAACCACCTCCTTCAAGGTTGACCAGATTTCCCTGTTCCACTTCCTCAAGCAGTTGGCCGAGAATGCGATGCAATTCCTTTAGATATCTAATTGCCTCTAAATGATCGTCGAGCGGTGGCCCGCCATTACCGCCGGGCAGTTCCAGATGCTGGATAAGATTTTCAATGGCTGATCGTGTAACTGGAATTAGGGCGCGAACGGCCTGTGCCTTTTGAATAGAACCAGTCACGCCAGTCCAGCCACTCGAAGCTACATCACGGCCAAATGTCGTGTCTTTGCTCGCCTCATCGGCCTCCGCTATATCAAACAAGGGCGCGAGCGATTCTCGTACATGCAGTCGCCGAGGTTCCCACTGCGGATTATAGCTTTTTATATAGGACCAGAATGACGGTATATCCCGATTTTGTCGCAAAAACCTCGGAACCTCATTCTTAAAATGGCTGTTGCCTAAAACCCATGTTCGCAGTTTTTGATACTCGTCCGCGATGTCATCGTCTCGCGCACCTTCCACAGCCTCAAGCAAAACCCGCTGGAGTAACGATAATGCCTCTTGGCTATCCAAAATTTCTACGTCGTCGCCAGTGCGAAACCGAGACATATCGCCTCAACTAACTCGCATCGCTATAACAACCAGAACCATCACTTCTTCCTAGCCTTCTTCTTCCGCATCACCGCCCGGAACCGCGCGGCCCAGCCGGCCATCACGCTGCCTTCCTGCCCGGCTCAACTTTCATTTCCATGCCCAATTCCTTGAGCACCGCCAGCACCGTTGCCAATGTCGGGTTGCCGGACGGAGAAAGACTGGAATATAGCGCGGCGCGGCTCAACCCCGTCGCCCGCGCAAGGCCGCTGGTCCCGCGCGCTCTGGCCACGGTGCCCAATGCGGTTGCGACATCGGCGGCATCGCCACTTTTCAGGGCATCGCTGATATAGAGCGCGGCCTCTTCGTCATCGCGGATATAATCGGCGGGGTCAAAAGGAGCCGTTTCAACTTTCACCTTGGCCATATCATTCCTCCTCTATCATGTCACGGGCGACCGCGATGTCGCGTTTTTGACTGCCCTTGTCGCCGCCGTTGAGCAGAATAACCAACACATCGCCTTCAAATGTGAAGTAGATGCGATAGCCCGGACCAAAGGCGATGCGCAGTTCAGACAATCCGCCGCCCAACGACTTCACATCACCCAGATTGCCGCCTGCGACCCGTTCAATCCGCCGCGCAATGATCACCTGTCCCTTGCGATCCCGCAGTGCATCAAACCAACGAATGAAGGCCTCGGTTCGCGCAATTTGGTAATGCTTGTCCATTTTAATAGACGATAATGGTGAATGTGTCAATCTTAATGGACATCACTTCCCCTCCGCCTTCTTCCTCCCCATCACCGCGCGGAACCGCGCGGCCCAGCCGGCTTTGGCGGTCTGTGGCGGGCGGACGAGCGCGAGCGCGTCTGCCTCGACATCGGCGGTAATCGTACTGCCCGCGCCGACAATCGCCCCCGCGCCGATAGTGACCGGGGCGACCAGCGCGCTGTTGCTGCCGATGAACGCGCCATCGCCGATCACCGTTGGGTATTTGAAATAGCCGTCATAGTTGCAGGTGATCGTGCCCGCGCCGATGTTCGCGCCCGCGCCGATGGTGGCATCGCCCAGATAGCTCAGATGGTTGGCCTTGGCACCCTTGCCGAGGCGTGATTTTTTAACCTCGACGAAATTGCCGACCTTGGCGCGCTCCTCGAGCACGGTGCCCGGGCGGAGCCGCGCGTAGGGGCCAACCTCGCAGTGCGCGCCGATGCTCGCGCCCTCGATATGGCAATTGGCGCGGATAGTGGTGCCATCCGCCACGCTCACGCCGGGGCCGAACCACACGTTTGGCTCGACCGTCACATCGCGACCGAGCAGTGTGTCGTGCGCGAACCACACGGTGTCGGGCGCGATGAGCGTGACGCCATCGGCCATCGCGGCCAAGCGCCGCCGCGCCTGCCACACCCCCTCGAGCGCAGCAAGCTCGGCGCGGCTGTTGACGCCCGCGACCTCTGCGGCATCCTCGACCTCTATCACCGCGGAGGATTGGCCGGGCAACATGACGATGTCGGGCAGATAATATTCGCCCGCCGCATTGTCATTACCGATAGCATCGAGCAGCACGAACAGGTCGGACGAGCGCGCGGCCATCAACCCCGAGTTGCACAGCGTCACCGCGCGTTCACCCTCACCCGCATCCTTATATTCGACCATTTTAGTGATGCGGCCATCGCCCTCAGCGATGATCCGGCCATAGGCCCCCGCATCATCGGGGCGAAAGCCGAGCACGACACAGCGCGGCTCGATGCCGAAATTCAGCCGGTCAATCATGCGCTGCATGGTGGCGGCGCTGACCAGCGGCACGTCGCCATAGAGGATCAGCACATCGCCCGCAAAGCCGCTCAGCGCATCCTTGGCCTGTGCCACCGCGTGCCCGGTGCCATGCTGTTCGCGCTGCCAGGCGATGGATACATCACGCCCTGCAACGCTGGCCTCGACCTGCTCGCCGCCCGCGCCGACCACCACTACGGTCCGCGCCGCGCCCAGCGCCGCCACGCTGTCGAGCAGATGGTGGAGCATCGGCTTGCCCGCCAGCGGGTGGAGCACCTTGTGCGTGTCGGATTTCATCCGCGTCCCCTGTCCGGCAGCGAGGATGATGGCGGCGAGCGGTCTAGTGTGCAATGTGGTCATGGCGCGTTCCATGCCATCAAATGCTTGCCAAATCCACTAGCGGGTGCGCCATTTGGCCCACAAGTGCTTTGCCAGCATCAACGGTGGCATCCGCAGCATGTGCGCGCGGATGGTGAAGGCAAGGCGCGTGAGCGGGCGCGTTTCGCGCCCCCAGCCATCGCGCGCAGTGAGGCGGCGGATGAACAGCCGGTCGCTCAGATGCCATCCCTGCCAGCCCAGGGGGATCGGCGTGCCAAAGAGGTGATGGGCGATACGCGCGGCGCGGTGCGTGGCGGGCCATAGCTGATGATGCGCGGCACGCTGTTTGAGCGCAGGCCAGAAAGCATCATCGCCAAACGTGCTCAACAGACAGTGGAAATCCCATAGATTGCGCAGGCCACCCGCCAGATCGCCATCAGCAATCAGGTGCGCCGCGCAGTGGATCGTCATGTCGGCGGGGGAGAGGACATAGAGCCCTCCACCCTTCAGGGGGGAGGAATCCGCCAGCATCGCCGCCGCATCGGGCGCCACCCGCGCGGTCAGCGGCAATATCGTGTGATGGACGTCGATCATCCGGTCGCGGGTGCCGTGAATCAGCGGCGGCAATTCGTGCATATGCTGGCGGTAATAGGCCTGGTCATAGGGATCGTCCTTGACCCATTCCCAGCCTGCGCCAAGCAGCGCAGCCTCGACCTCATCGAGGCGATCACGCGGCACCAATATATCGAGGTCGCCAATCTGCCGCCCCGCAGCGCATGGCAGGCCCGCCGCCGCATAGGCCGTGCCCTTGAGCAACACGAAGCGCACACCCAGAGGCGCGAGCGCGCGGGCGCACATCTCGGCCTCCCACAGCGCATGGACCTGCGCCTGATCGGCGGCGATGCGCGCAGCGTTTAGCAGCGCCGCGACCGCTGGCGGCAACGCCTGATCCGCCACGCGGTGCGCCAGCGTGCCGAGCAGCACTTCGGCACGCGCAACCGAAATCAGGCCGCTCCACCCGTCGCCATCGAGCGCCGCCACGCTGGCGGGGTCGCGCAGCGCCGCCACCAGATTGTTCACCGCGTTCATGGGCGCAGATCCGCCCACAGCGCCTCGACCGCCGCCATGCCCTGTTCGCCGCTGGCATAGCCAATCGCCACCGCTGGCACGTCACGCACCAGCTTTGTCAGCGCAGCAAAGCCCGCCTCGCCGAGCGCGACATAGTTGGTTGAACTGTCGGTCAGCCGCATGAACGCTTCGCTTGGGGCAACCGGGCGAAGGCCAGGTTCACCACCAAAGGTCGGGAACAGCAGCAGCGCAGGCGTCGCTCTCTCATCCATCCGCGCTATTGCGTCTGCGCGCGGCACCAGATGGCGGATCGTCCCCTTGGGCGTGCCGGTGATGGCGGGACCGAGACGCGCGGCGGGCACGAGGCGTTCCATCGCGGCAATCGCCTCATTCTTGAGGCTGATGAGGCGGGGGAAGGGCGAGAGTTGCCCATCATCCAGCCCCAGCATCGCAAACTCATCACCCAGCAAGCGCCAATCGCCCTCGCCTAGCCCCTCTCCTAATTGGGCGGCCAGCGTCGATTTGCCCGACCCCGACGCACCGACCATGATGATCGCGCGGCCGCCCCGCTCGACGCTACTGGCATGGAGCAACAGGTGCTGCCGCCAGCCGAGCGCGACTTGCAGGTTCATTGCCATTTCCGCAGCGAGCAGCCCCTGCGACAGGGGGAGCGGGAGCGCGTCGGGGATGGTATAATCGCCGCCAATATGCACCGCCGGGCGAACCCAGCGCCGCCACGGGCGCGCCGCCTCTATCCGCGCGGTTGCAGTGGCCGCTTCGCCGCTCAGCGCGGGGTAATCGGCATAGAGACGCCGCAATTCGGCAATCGGCCCCGCCCAATGCGATGCGACGCGGAACCGCACCGGACCGACGCGCATGTGGTGCATGTGGCTCATCGCATCGACACCAGGCCCATCGCCAGCAGCTCACCAAGACACTCGGATACACGCGCCGGAACGTCAGCACTATCGGCAATGTCAAAATCGGCCGTAAGGCGGGCGGCAATCTGTGCGGCGTTTGCGGGGCCGCTTTGCAGCGCCGCCAATATCTCTGGCAATGGTTGGGCGAGCAGATGCGTTTGCCCCGACGCGCGGTCATATACGGCGGTCAGCGCATCAAGCGTGACGATGGACAATCTATCGGCGCTTGCCGTCAGCCATTTTTGTTGTGTGGCTGGCATTAGGCCGCCTTAACGCGGCACCTGGATCGACGCGTAACAGGTGAAGCCGCTCTGCCCCGCGCGCAGACGGCGGATATAATTCATATAGGCACTGCCCTGTTCGGCGGTGGTGCCGGGTAATGAGCGCCCCTGCAACGCCGCGCGCACTTCCTCGCCGGTGAAGGGTCGCGTCGATCCGGGGAACGCCCCTTGTGTCCCCGCGGGAACCAACGTGCCATCGAGCGCGATAAGCTGGCCGCTGCTGACGGGTTCGGGCACGGGTATTTCACAGTTGAACACCGACGCCGCGGTTTGCGCAAACGCCGGACGCACGGTCACCGCCGCCGCCACGCCCGCTGCGCCAACCATCAGCACCCGCCGACGCGCGGCGCTGTGCCCCGGGGTGGGGGCCGATAGCGAATCGCCCACGAGCGATTCTGGCGTCAGTTGCTTGTCGTCCATCATCGGATTTTCCATATTATTCGGTACTCGCGCCTTGGAATCGCGCATTTCGCGGGTTTTGGCAAGGTTGCTAACCATCATATTTGTTCGCGGGTGCCAGCATGCTAGACAGGGTGGGCATGCCATCCTCCTTTTCCTCGTTTCTAGCGGCCGCCCTTGTCCTGATCGGCGGAGCGATGGTTGCATCCGCCGAAGGCGCTTCGCTGACCGCAATCACAGCCATGATCGCGGCGGGGGGCGCAGCCGTTATCGCCGTCACATTCGGGCGCACAGCGGCGCCATCCCCCGCCGATGCGCCGCGCGACACCTCTGAACAGGTGCTCCAGCCGCTGTCGCCATTGCACTTGCACCCGGGCTTTGACGAGCTGACTGACGCGCTGCCCTTTCCGCTGATGATCGCCCAAGCCGGCCTTGTCGTTGCCGCTAATGCTTCGGCGCGCGACCTGCTGGGCGCATTCATTGTCGGGGCCGATGTGCGTGCGGCCATCCGCCACCCCGCAGCTGCTGACAGGCTTGATCACCGCGAGGTCCATGCCCCCGATGACGCGATAGATTTGGTCGGCATTGGTCACGTCGGCGAGCGATGGGACATGCGGACCATGCCAATGGCGGATGATAGCCTGTTGGTATCACTGACCAACCAGACGGCACGCGATGCGGTCGAACGGATGCGCGCCGATTTTGTCGCCAATGCCAGCCACGAACTGCGCACCCCGCTCGCCGCAATCCTGGGCTATGTCGAAACGTTGCTGGACGATACGGCGGGCAGCGATGCAGCCCTGCGCCATCGATTTTTGGCCATCGTCGATGTCGAGGCGCGGCGGATGCTTCAGCTTATCTCGGACCTCATGTCGATTTCGCGGATCGAAACCAGCAAGGGTGATTTACCCGAAGTGACCGTCGACATGGCCGAGTGCGCACGCACCGTCATCGCCGAGCTGGTGGCTGGCGGCGACCCGCGCGCCAAAATGGTCACGCTGTCGGCGGGCAGCGCCGTCGTGCGCGGCGACCGTGCGCAATTATCGCAGCTTGTTCACAACCTCATCTCCAATGCCATGAAATATGGACGCGATGAAACACCGATAGCGGTGACGATAACCACCGCAAATGGCATGGCCGAATTGACGGTGAGCGACCAGGGTGAAGGGATTGCGACCGAGCACCTGCCGCGCCTGACCGAGCGTTTCTACCGTGTCGATAGCGCACGCAGCCGGGCGCTGGGCGGCACCGGGCTTGGTCTCGCCATCGTCAAACATGTCGTCAATCGCCATCGCGGGCGACTCGACATCGACAGCGTGGTCGGCACAGGAACGACGGTGCGGGTAAGATTGCCGCTGCAAAGCGCCTGAAACGGCCTCGCGGCGACTGTCATCAAACTGTCACCAAAATGTAAGAAATGGGGGCAAGCCCGAATCGGGCCGCAATGATGAGAGCATGAAGGATAGTGCAATGATGATCGTCAAGAGTTTTGCCAAAGCCGCTTTACTGACTCTGCCCATGCTCGCGCTCAGCGCTTGCGGAGACCAGGGTGGCTCGTCTTCAGGCGCGCGTGATTACGTATCCGCCGTCGGGTCATCCACAGTCTATCCCTTTGCCAATCTGGCCGCCGAACAGTTTCAGACCGCCAATACGGGGATGAAAACACCGCGCATCGAATCGACCGGCACCGGTGGCGGGATCGAGCGTTTCTGTGCGGGCGTCGGGGCGGCTACGCCCGACATCGCCAACGCATCACGGCGGATGAAGGCGAGCGAATTTGAAAGCTGCCGCGCCAACGGCGTTACCGACATTGTCGAGATTCAGATCGGTATCGACGGGCTGGCGCTCGGGCAATCGAGCAGCGGCCCCAGCTTTGCCCTGACACAGGCGGACATCTATGCCGCGCTCGCCGCCAACCCCTATGGCCGCCCCAACACCGCGCACACATGGCATGACGTTAATCCGGCGCTGCCCGATGTCGCGATTTCGGTTTACGGCCCGCCATCGACGTCGGGCACCTATGATGCGTTCAAGGAGCTTATCATGGCCAAGGGTTGTGTCACCAATCCGGCAATGGCGGCGCTCAAGGAAAGCAACAAGGATCAGTTTGAAGCGACCTGCCACACATTGCGCGGCGCACCCGAATATGTCGAGCAAGGCGAAAATGACAACCTCATCATCCAGAAACTGGTGCGCAACCCGACCAGCCTTGGTATCTTTGGCTATTCTTACCTTGCCGCCAACGCCAGCCAGATTCGCGACGTGCCAATTGGCGGTGTCGCGGCCACCCCGGCCACTATCGCCGATGGCAGTTATCCCGGATCACGCCCACTCTACATCTACATCAAGCGCGCGCATATCGGCGTCATCCCCGGATTGCAGCAATATGTGCAGGCGTTCCTGACCGCCGCAGCCGCTGGCGGGCCGTTGAGCGAGCGCGGCCTCATTCCGCTTGGGAGTGACCTTTACGCCACCTCGCTGCGCGCAGCGACTGAACTGCCGCTGCTCACCGCAGAGCAGTTGCATTAAGAACAAAGGAGCGGGGGCGGACAGACCATGCAGAGCGCAATCATCCCGCTGGTGCTGGGGCTGGCGCTGGTTGCATGGCTGACCGGCCGCACCAAGGCAATTCGCAGCGCTTCGGCCCTGCCCGCC
>JBEBHS010000010.1:0-73224 GCA_040080745.1 Sphingopyxis sp.
GCCCCCGCCCTCGTTGTGCGCGGCCTGACGCGCAGCTTTGTGCAAGCCGACAGCGTGATCGAGGTGCTGCGCGGGGTCGATCTTGACCTGGCGGGCGGCGAAATTGTCGCGCTGCTCGGCCCGTCGGGGTCGGGCAAATCGACGCTGCTTCAGGCGGTCGGCTTGCTCGAAGGCGGGTTTGGCGGCACGATCAGCATCGACGGCGAGGCGGTGGTTGCGCTCGACAATGGCGGGCGCACGCGGGTTCGCCGCGAAAAACTCGGCTTCATCTATCAGTTCCACCATCTGCTGCCCGATTTTTCTGCGGCTGAGAATGTAGCACTGCCCGGGTTGGTGCTGGGCTTGTCGAGCGACGATGCGCGGGCACGGGCGACATCGCTCCTCAGCGAATTGGGGCTGGCCGAGCGGTTAGAGCATAAACCGGCCAAGCTGTCGGGCGGCGAGCAGCAACGCGTCGCGGTGGCGCGCGCGCTCGCCAACCGGCCCAAGCTGATCCTGGCCGACGAGCCGACCGGCAATCTCGATGAAAAAACCGCCGAACTGGTGTTCGATCAATTCGTCACGCTGGTCCGCGCGCACGGCTCGGCCGCGCTGGTGGCGACGCACAACGAGCAGCTGGCCAGCCGCATGGACCGTGTGGTAAGGCTGCACGATGGGGTTTTGGAAGGGCAGGGGGGCATATGACACTGTTCAGAACAGCCGCTGGTCTTTGCCTGGCGATGAGCATCGCGTCGCCGCTCGGTGCGCAATCAGCACCGCCGCCGACAGTGGCTGCACCATCCCGCCCGCCGCCCGTCTGTGTGACGCCTAATCACCGGGGTTTCGATTTCTGGGTTGGCGAATGGACCGTCTATCGACCCGACACCAACCAGCAAGTGGCGCACAGCCGGATTGAGAGCCTGCACGATGGCTGCGTCATCCGCGAACAATGGATTCCCAATCAGGGTTCAGGCGGCAGCAGCCTGTCGCACTATGACACGCAGCGCCGCACCTGGCGGCAGGCGTGGATCGACAGCAGCGGCGTGCGCGTAGAGTTTGAAGGCGCTCTGGTCGGCGAGGAAATGGTGCTGACCGGCCTGTGGCCGAACGTGAACGGCCCCGGACAAGACGCGCTGATCCGCATGACCTATACCCGCGCAGCCGACGGCAGCGTGATCCAGCGCGGCGATGCCTCGACCGACCAGGGGCGCAGCTGGACGCTCAGTTTCCTTTTCACCTATCGCCGCGAATGACGGCTAGCAGGAGCCTGCCCATGTCCACATTGAGCGATTTTTCGATAGGTAGCGCCGATGGCAGCGCCGAGCCGATGGCTGCGCATCTCGGCAAGGTGTTGCTGGTGGTCAACACCGCATCCAAATGCGGCTTCACCCCGCAATATGCCGAGCTTGAGGCGCTGCAGCGCGACTATCGGGCCCGCGGGTTCGAGGTGCTCGCCTTTCCGTGCAATCAATTTGGCGCGCAAGAGCCGGGCAACGCCGCGGAAATCGCCAGTTTCTGCTCGCTGACCTACGATGTCAGCTTTCCGGTGCTGGGCAAAATCGACGTCAATGGCGGCAAGGCCGACCCGCTGTGGAAATGGCTCAAGCGCGAAAAGACCGGCCTGATGGGGATTGGCGCGATCAAATGGAATTTCACCAAGTTTCTGATTGACCGCAACGGCACGGTGGTGTCGCGTCACGCGCCGACGGTGCGGCCAGAATTGCTCCGCGCCGAGATTGAGGCGCTGCTTTAGGCAAAGCGCTTTCCTACACGGTGCGTGATGCGGTATGATCGCGGTTTGCGGCGCTTGGCTGTGCACGTGATGTGCAAGCGCTGGAGGTCAGGCGGAGAAGAGAGGAGCGGCAATGGCGCAATCGGATTTTTTTCACAGCTGTGACCTTGGCCGGAGCGCTTAACTTGACACATTGCGTTTCCCATCACTGTCGTAAAATATGGCTAGTATTTGAAACATAACGATGAATCGTCACTCCTTAACTTGACACACTGTCAAGTTAAGCGGCGACGCGAGGCGCGGATAATTTCTACTAGCGCGCGCATCCCGCACTGGTCGAATCGCACAGGCGCGCTATGGTGCTGGTGATGGCACACGCACCCTTTGTCCCTCTGCGCATATTTTCGAGCTATTCGATGCTCGAAGGGGCGTTCGAGCCAAAGGCCATCGCCAAAAGGGCCAGCGCGCTTGGCTTTCCAGCCGCGGCGTTGTGCGACCGCAACGGCCTCTATGCCGCAATGCCCTTTTCCGATGCCTGCATGAAAGGCGAAGACGGCGTGGACAATGGGGTGCAGCCGATCATCGGCGCACTGGTCAGCATCGCGCGGCCTGCTGAGGATACGGATCGGCCGACAATCGATTGGTTGGCGCTATTTGCACAGGACGACACGGGTTACGCCAATCTGTGCCAATTGGTCAGTATGGCGCATCTTTCGCCCGATCAGGGTCAGGACCCGCACATCACTTTTGTGCAACTGACCGCCTATAATCAGGGACTGATCTGCCTGACGGCGGGCGCTGAGGGCGCGGTCGCGCGGCTGCTTGCCGAAGGGCAAGTGACAGCGGCCAGCGCCTATCTCGATCGCTTGCAGGCGGTGTTCGCCGACCGCCTCTATATCGAACTGGCGCGGCGTGGCGATGCGATCGAATTGGCGGCCGAAGCCGCGCTGATCGAACAGGCGCTGGCGCGCGACCTGCCGCTGGTAGCGACCAACCCATGCTGCTTTGCCGATGCTAATTTCCACGCCGCGCACGATGCGTTGCTGTGCATCGCGCAGTCGGCCTATGTCGAAAGCCATGACCGCCGCAAAAGCTGCCCCGAGGCCTGGCTGAAACCAGCCGAAGCGATGGAGGATTTGTTCAGCGACATACCCGAAGCATTGGCCAATACGCTGGTTGTCGCGCACAGATGCGCGGTGCGCGCGCCGATGCGTGACCCGATATTGCCGACGATTGGCGGCAGCCGCGCCGAAGAGGCCGCGCAGCTGCGCAGCGACGCCGACGCCGGACTGCTGCTAAGGTTGCAGCGCTATTCGCCCGATGCGGACGAGGCGAGCCTCAGGTCCGACTATGCACAGTATTTCGAGCGACTGACATTCGAAGCCGATGTCATCGTCGGCATGGATTTTCCCGGCTATTTTCTGATCGTTGCTGACTTTATCAAATGGGCCAAGGGGCAGGATATACCGGTGGGGCCTGGGCGCGGTTCGGGGGCGGGATCGCTGGTGGCGTGGGCGCTGACGATCACCGACCTCGATCCGATCAGGCTGGGGTTACTGTTCGAGCGTTTCCTGAACCCTGAACGCAAATCGATGCCCGATTTCGACATCGATTTCTGCGAAACCAGGCGCGGCGAGGTGATCCGTTATGTCCAGCAGAAATATGGTGCCGATACGGTCGCGCAGATCATCACCTTCGGGACGATGAAGGCGCGCGCGGTGCTCAAGGATACTGGGCGGGTGCTCCAGATGGGGTATAATCAGGTCGATCGCCTGGCCAAACTGATCCCCAACCATCCCACCGAACCCTGGGATCTGGAGCGTGCGCTGAACGGCGTGTCCGAGTTGAACAAGGAATATAAGCAGCAGGACGGGGTGCGGCGCCTGTTCGATCTTGCGCGCAAGCTCGAGGGGCTGCCGCGCCACAGCTCGACCCACGCGGCGGGGGTGGTGATTGGCGATCGTCCGCTGGCGGAGCTGGTGCCGCTTTACCGCGATCCGCGATCGGACATGCCGGTGACGCAGTTCGACATGAAATATGTCGAGCGTGCCGGGCTGGTGAAGTTCGACTTTCTCGGCCTCAAGACACTGTCGGCGCTACGCGAGGCGGTGCGCTTGCTGGCGCTGCGTGGCATCGCGCTCGATCTCGAAGCGATACCGTGGGACGACGATGGCGTCTATGCGCTGCTCCAACGCGGTGAGACGGTCGGTGTGTTCCAGCTTGAATCCGATGGGATGCGGCGGACGTTGGCATCGGTCAAACCGACCGGTTTTGGGGATATTATCGCGCTGGTCGCGCTCTATCGCCCTGGGCCGATGGATAATATCGGCAGTTTTGGCGCGCGCAAAAACGGGCGCGAGGCGATTAGTTGGCCGCACCCGCTGCTCGAACCGATCCTCGCCGAAACCTATGGCATTTTCGTCTATCAGGAACAGGTGATGCAGGCCGCGCAGATATTGGCGGGCTATTCGCTGGGCAGTGCGGATAAATTACGTCGAGCGATGGGGAAAAAAGATCAATCTGGAATGGATGCGGAGCGCGAAGATTTCATCAAAGGGTGCCTTTCTGTCAATGGTATAGACCAGACAAAGGCTGGTGCCCTGTTCGATTTGATCGACAAGTTTGCGGGTTATGGCTTTAACAAAAGCCATGCGGCGGGCTATGCGCTGCTCGCCTATCAGACCGCGTGGCTGAAGGTGCATTACCCCCATGAATTTTTTGCCGCGTCGATGAGCTTCGATGCCGACTGGACCGATAAATTGTCGGTATTCGTCGACGATGCGCGGCGCATGGATGTGGTTGTGGCACCGCCGTGCATCAACCGCAGCCAGCCGCGTTTTTCGGTTGAAACGAAGGGCGATGATCTGCGCATTCGCTATGGCTTTGGCGCGTTGAAAGGCGTTGGCGAAAAGGCGATGGAGGCGCTGGTTCACGAGCGTGAAACGCACGGAGACTTTGCTTCGCTCGATGATTTTGCCGATCGCATCGACCCGCGCCTCATCAATCGGCGCCAGATGGAGGCGCTGGCCGCGAGCGGCGCATTTGATGAATTACTTGCCGACCGCGCGAGCATTTTTGCCGGAGCCGAGATGATATTGGCAACCGCGAACAGCGCGGCCGATGCGCGCATCACCGGGCAGGGCGGCCTGTTTGGCGGGGATGTGGTGGATATGCCTGCCCTCATGTTGCCGACGGTCGATTCCTGGTCGATGGCTGAGCAAATGACGCGCGAAAAGGACGCGTTCGGTTTCTATTTTTCGGCGCACCCCGTCTCGCGTTTTGCAGCGCTGACGACAAGTCTGCGCGCGCGCAGTTATGGCGACTATGCGGCGAGCACGCCCGCCCCGCCGGGCGAACGGCGCGCCGGGACGATGGCGGCGCTGGTCGAGAGTGCCAAGTGGCGCACATCGCAGCGCGGCAACCGCTATATGCAGTTGATGCTTTCGGATCGGTCGGGGCAATTTCCGGCGAGCTGCTTTGACGATGGTGCGTGCGCAGCATTGGAGGCGCTTGCGCAAGAGAGCGGTTGCGCCTTGCTCCAGGTTGAGCTCGATTGGCGCGAGGGTGAGGAAGCGCCGCGCGTGGCTGTGCGCAGCGCCTCTCCGCTGGAGCAATTGATGGCAACAAAACCGCTGTCGTTGGTGGCGACGATTGATCGCGAAGATCCGCTCGTGCAGATTAAACATATGTTTGCGGATAGCCATGCCGGTGGTGGAAAGGGGGAGGTGATCATTGTGGTTGCGCCAGCCCCGGACGAGCCTGTGCAGGCGCGCATACGGATAAGTAATAACTGCCGCCTCGATCAGGAAATGGTTCACAGGCTGGAGCGGCTGGTCGGCGTGGTGCATGTCAGCCTGAAGATGCAAAAACAGGATAACCGCGCAGCGGGTTAACTAACTTTGGGAGGAGCAAGAAGCCATGGTGATGGGGGGAATGCAGAATCAGCCGCTGGTGGTGACCAGCCTGATCGACCACGCAGCGCGCGAGCATGGGACGCGCGAAATCGTCACCCTGTGGGCCGATGGCCGCGAACAACGCAGCAACTGGGGCGAGGTGCATTTGCTGGCGCGCAAGATGGCGCAGGCGCTGCGGCGACTGGGTATCGCCAAGGGTGACCGTGTCGCAACGCTGGCGATGAACCATCTGCACCATCTGGTCAGCTGGTATGGCAGCGCCGGGGTCGGCGGCATCTTGCATACCGTCAATCCGCGGCTGTTTGACGAGCAGCTCGTCTATATCATCAACCATGCGGCCGACCGTGTGCTGTTGTTCGACCGCCAGTTTCTGCCGATTGTCGAGCGGCTCCGCCCGCAATTGAGCGTCGACCATTATATCTTGCTCGATAGCGACGGCGAGGGAGGCTATCGTGGTTTTCGCCCGTGGATAGACGCCGAGGATGGGCATTACGCATGGGTGGAGCTATCCGAAAACGACGCGTGCGGGCTTTGCTATACCAGCGGCACCACCGGCAACCCCAAGGGCGTGCTGTATGAGCACCGCTCGAATGTGCTCCATGCCTATGCCGAATTGCAGCCCGACGTATTCGGCATGTCGGCGCGCACGGTGGTGTTGCCCGTAGTGCCGATGTTCCATGCCAATGCCTGGGGCGTGCCCTATGCGGCGGCGGCGGCGGGCGCAAAGCTGGTGTTTTCCGCGACCAACGATGCAGCGACACTGTGGCGGCTGATCCGCGATGAAAAGGTGACGCACAGCGCTGGTGTGCCGACGGTCTGGCTGTCGATGTTCGCCGATATGGACGCCAATGGCGGCGATTATGGCAGGCTGGAACTGGTGGTTATCGGCGGTTCGGCGGCACCACGCGCGATGATCGAACGGTTGATGCGCGCGGGCATCCACGTCGCGCACGCGTGGGGGATGACCGAAACTTCGCCGATCGGCACCATGGGTGCGCGCCCGCATGATTGGGATGAGATGAGCTTTGACGAACAGGTTGACATGGTGTGCAAACAGGGGCGTGTGCCCTTTGGCGTTGAGCTGCGCTGTGTTGATGATGACGGCAATGTCCTTTTGCGCGATGGCCGAACCAGCGGACAGTTACAGATACGCGGGCCTTGGATTATCCAGCGTTATTACGAGGCGGAGCATGATGCGTGCGACGCCGATGGCTGGTTTGACACCGGCGATGTCGCGATCCTCCACCCCAATGGCGTGATGCAGATTACCGACCGCGCCAAGGATGTCATCAAGTCTGGCGGCGAGTGGATCAGCTCGATCGAGCTGGAAAATGCGGCGATGGGGTGCCCCGGTGTCGCCGAAGCGGCGGCGGTGGGTGTGCCGCACCCTAAATGGGATGAACGGCCGATATTGCTGGTTGTGCGCAAGGGCGGGAGCGATGTCAGCGCGGAGGAAATAACCACTTATCTGGTAGGTCATGTCGCAAAATGGTGGTTGCCCGACGAGATTAAGTTTGTTGCGGAGTTACCGCATACCGCGACCGGAAAGCTGTTGAAACGCCAGTTACGCGACGAATATAAGGATTATAAACTGGCGTCGCTGCGGGCGTAAAACGCTTTTCCTGACATCAAATGTCAGTGATTATTGCGCCTCGGTGCCCGCGTGTCACAGCAGCCGCATCTGCCCATTGGCCGAGGGCGGGACGAAGGCGGCGAGGTCGAGGTCGGACCCACGATGGTTCAGACCATAGATGGCGCAGGCGCGGCGAAAACGGGTGCGGATAAGATCGCCCCAAATCCCTTGCCCGTGCATGCGGTGGAAATAGCGCGGATCATAATCGCGCCCGCCGCGCAAATCGCGGATGATATTCATCACCTTGTCCGCGCGGTCGGGGAAATGGAGGCTGAGCCATTCGCGCAGCAGCGGCGCAACCTCGTGCGGCAGGCGGATGATGGTATAGCCCGCGCGGCATGCCCCGGCCTGTGCAGCCTCGGCGATGATATGTTCAATCTCGTGGTCGGTGATCGCGGGGATGATCGGCGCGACATTGACCTGCGTCGGAACGCCCGCTTTG
Organism: Sphingopyxis sp.; assembly: GCA_040080745.1. Taxonomy (GTDB): domain Bacteria; phylum Pseudomonadota; class Alphaproteobacteria; order Sphingomonadales; family Sphingomonadaceae; genus Sphingopyxis. The sequence goes on from JBEBHS010000010.1 coordinate 7,701, forward strand.
GCCAAGGCCGCAATCGCCGCCAAGCGTTTGGCGGGGTGCGGCGCGCGCGGTTCCAGTTTTCGCGCCATGGCGCTGTCGAGGCTGGTCACCGAGATAATGACATGCACCAGCCGCCGCCGCGCCATATCAGCGAGCAGGTCGATGTCGCGGACAATCCGGTCCGACTTGGTGGTGATGAACAGCGGGTGGCCGGTTTCGGCCAGCACCTCGATAATCGCGCGCGTCAGCCGCCAATCGCGTTCGATCGGTTGATAGGGATCGGTGTTGGTGCCGATGGCAATCGGGCGCATTGTATATGTTGGCCGCGCCAGTTCGGCGCGCAGCAAGTTGGCCGCATCGGGTTTGGCGAACAGCTTTGTTTCGAAATCGAGGCCGGGCGAGAGGTCGTAACGCGCGTGGCTGGGCCGCGCATAGCAGTAAATACAGCCATGTTCGCACCCCCGATACATGTTGATCGACTGTTCGATGGGCAAGTCGGGCGATGTGATGCGGTTGATGATGGTGCGCGCATGGTCGGCGGTGACGGTGGTGCGCGGCTTTGATGGCGCGCCGTCGATGCCCTCGCGCTCATCGAGCCAGTCGGGGTCGGCGACCCGTTCATGGAGGTTGAACCGCAGCGGGGTAAGGTTGGACGGCGCACCCCGGCCCGGGGTCGAGGCCGAGCGTGCAGGAGGGAAGGGGGGCACACCGTCCATGCGACTTTGCTACCGCCAGTTAAAGAACATAGCAAGAACAAAATACGGATGAGACCGGACAGAGGCTGCGCTGTTGCAAAATCGCGCGCGGATCGCCATATGCGCGTTGGGAGTCGGCGGACGCCGTTTTCGCCAACCCGGTCAGATCCGGAAGGAAGCAGCCGCAACGATTTCGCGGCGGGTCGTTGGCTCCCACCCCCAGTTTCTGTCGGTTCATCGGGGTTAGGAATAACCGCGATGCCCGCGCGTTGTTGCTGACACCGGCAGCGATGAGGGAGAGCGACGATGCGACACGGTTTGATGCTGTCGGCGGCGAGCCTGTTGGCGTTGGCGGCCCCCGCGCGCGCCAACCCCGACGATTGGGGCTCCTCTGATTGGGACAGGGCGAGCAGCGTGGTGCGCACCGCATTGGTTGCGGCGGCGCTCGGCACGCCGTTGATCGAGGGCGATGACGAGGGGCTACGGCAGGGTGCGTTCAGCCTTGGTGCGGCGTTTCTGGCGACCGAAGGGCTGAAGCGCACTTTTCCTGAAAGCCGCCCTGATGGCAGCGACAATCGCAGCTTTCCATCTGGCCACACGTCTGTTTCGTTCGCCGCTGCGGCGAGCCTGCAACAACGCCACGGCTGGGAGGTGGGTGTGCCCGCGCATCTGGCAGCGGCGTTCGTCGGCGTCGCGCGACACGAGGCGCGCAAGCACCACTGGCACGATGTGCTGGTTGGCGCGGCGATTGGTGAGGCATCGGGGCTGTTGCTGACGTCAAGGCGGCAGCGCAGCGTCGCGGTCATGGCGTGGGGCGACACCAGCGGCGGCGGCATAACGCTGGCGGCGCGGTTCTGATCTGAATCGCTTCACCTTCGCGGCTGACCATCCTATGGTCACCCCCGTGACGACAGCTGATGATTCCCTGCACGGCGACGCCGAGCCGATGCTCGGCATGGATATACCTGTGGCCACGGCCGTGGTGGCGGGCGCGTATCGCGTGCTGGCGCGAAAATATCGGCCGCAGCGTTTTGCCGAGCTGATCGGGCAGGATGCGATGGTCCAGACGCTGGCCAACGCGATCCGCCGCGACCGGCTGGCTCATGCATTTTTGATGACCGGGGTGCGCGGGGTCGGCAAGACATCGACCGCGCGGCTGATCGCCAAGGGTCTGAATTGCACGGGTGCGGATGGGCAGGGTGGGCCGACCATTGACCCGTGCGGGCTGTGCGATGCGTGCGTGGCCATATCCGAAGGACGGCACATCGACGTCATTGAGATGGATGCCGCCAGCCATACCGGTGTCGATGATGTGCGCGAGATTATCGAGGCGGTGCGCTATTCGGCTGTCTCCGCGCGCTACAAAATCTACATCATCGACGAAGTGCACATGCTGTCGAAAAATGCGTTCAACGCGCTGCTCAAGACGCTGGAGGAGCCACCCGCGCATGTGAAGTTCATCTTTGCCACCACCGAGGTCGGCAAGGTGCCGATCACCGTGCTGTCGCGGTGCCAGCGGTTCGATTTGCGGCGGATTACGCCCGATCTGCTGTTCGCGCATTTTGCCGCGATTTGCGAGGCCGAAGCCGTGGTGGCCGAAGACGGCGCGCTCAGGCTGATTGCCGCTGCGGCCGAAGGATCGGTGCGCGACGGGCTTTCGATATTGGATCAGGCGATTGCGCACGCAGGCCTTGATGGCGATGGCGCTGTGCATGAAGCGCAGGTGCGCGAAATGCTGGGCCTGGCCGATAGCGGGGCGAGCCGCCGGCTGTTCGGCCATGTGCTTGGCGGCGAAGCGGCGGCGGCGATCGATGAAGCGCGCGCCGGCTATGCGCTGGGGGTCGAGCCGATCGCGATGCTGCGCGCGCTGTTGGCGCTCGCGCATATGTGCGCGATGACGCGGGTGGCGCGCGGCGATGACCCTTCGGCCTCGGCGGATGAGCGCGCGGCGGTGCGCGCATGGGCGGCGCAGATGGGGATGGCACAGCTGTCGCGGTTGTGGCAATTGTTGCTGCGCGCGCATGACGAGGTGGCGCGCGCGGCGGCTCCGTTCGAGGCGCTGGAGATGGCGCTGCTGCGGCTGACCCACGCGGCAACCATGCCCGACCCCGATGCGCTGGTGCGGATGCTGGAGGCCGGGCAGACGGGCGTCGCAGTGCCAGCTGATGTGCCCGTCGATGCGAATGCTGCCCCGCTCGCCCAGCCCGCATCACTCCCGCTCGAAACGGCGCTCGAAACGGCGCTCGACGAAGCTGCGAAGGCCGCCGTGGTCAGCGAGGATACGCACAGCGCGCACCCCCCGCCTGCACTGGTGGCGGCGACGCTGGCGATATTCCCCGATGCGCAGATTTTGGATAACGAAGCGAACCAGCCGGATCGCAAATCACTCTAAAGCGGCTTTCCGCCCCTTGCCAACGCATCGCCGTGGCGGCGCGTGCGCAGCCGTTGCTCCTCATCACGCGCGAGCGGTGCCGCTGCGCCGAATAGGCCAACCGCCGGAGCGGGCCTGCGTGTGGGTGGTTCAAGAACAGCCTGATTCATGTCAAACACCTAACAATTCTGATATCGGGTGTATTGGACACAAGCGACATGAATGAAAGCTGTTTAACCATGGCAGCTTAGGGTCAGTTTCGCGGGGGGCGGGGGACAGCAGGGTCGCAGAGTCCCGACCCCAGCTATTTCGCGCCCCGGGTGGTGAAGGCGGTGACGATGGTGCGTGCGGCGATCAATATATCGAGCCACAGCGAACAGAATTTCACATAATAAAAATCATAGGCGAGTTTGACCCTGGTATCGTCGATCCCCGCAACGTGCCCCTGATTGACCTGCGCCCAGCCGGTAATCCCCGGCTTGATAAGGTGACGATAATGGTAAAAGGGCAGTTCCTGTTCATACCATAAAGTCAATTCCAACGCCTCGGGCCGCGGGCCGATCAGGCTCATTTCAAAACGCAGCACGTTAATGAACTGCGGCAATTCGTCGAGCCGCGTGCGCCTGAGCACATTGCCGACGCGGGTGATGCGCGCATCCCCATCGCGCGTTATCGCGCTGTGGCGGGCCGCGCTCTTGCTTTGCCCGTCCTGTGTGTCAAACCGCATCGTGCGGAACTTGAACACGGTAAAACTCTTGGCGCGAAAACCGGTGCGTTCCTGCTTGAAAATGGCAGGGCCGGGCGATTCGATCCGGATCAGCAAGGCGATGAACAGCATCACCGGCCACAACAACACCAGCACCAGCAGCGCCACGACAATATCCATCGCCTGTTTGATCTTGAGGTAGAATTGGTTGGGGTTGAGCGAACCGAGCGAATTCTCGGAGATGTTGTCAATTTCCACAGTGCCGCACAATTGTTCGACCAATTGCTTCCAGTGATAGACCGGAACTCCAGCGAGCAAGCTGCGGGTCATCGCCTTGTCCCATCCGGCGCTGTGTTTGGCATTGAGGTCGGCGATCACACCGTCAACCTGATGAATGGCATCCTCATGGTGCCTGAGCCGCACCAGTTGCACATTGTCGAGTTTCGGAAAATTGCCAACTCTTCCCCCCGGGATGATGGCGAAGCGCAGCTGCCGCAGCCGCGCGGTTGCCCGCTCGGTCAATACAAAGAACAGCACCGTCAGCACGAAATGGATGGCCAGCTGGGTGCGGCTATATTCGATACGGGCGAACAGTGGGATGACCGCTGCCAGCGCAAAACTGCCGGTTAGCGTAGGGATCGAAAAAGTGGCGATGGTGGCCCCGCGAAACGGCATCATGCTGCGCGATGCATAATAGCCCGCAAGCAGCGAAAAGGCGCTGATGATGCCACTGTTGAGCAGCCGCGCTTCTTGCCACGGTGTGCCGTCAACCCAGCTGCGCACCAGCATCGGGATCAGGATACAGACGATCAGGCCAACGCCGACCTGGAACCGGATGCGCTCGACCAGCCGTCGCGGCTGGGCCGCAGCATTGGCGGCCAGTTTCGATGCCTTGACCGGAACAACACCGAATGTTGCCGCTGCATCAGCGGCAACATGCGCGAGCGCACTGGCCTCAAGCGCATTGGGCTGGTCAGTCACTCAACGCTTCCTCGTCAATTCGCGCATCGCATCATCGAGCCCGGCCAAGGTGAGCGGATACATCCGCCCGGCCATTAATTGCTCGATGATTTTGGTTGACTGCGAATAACCCCAATGCTGCTGTGGCACCGGGTTGAGCCACGCTGCCGCCGGGTAGGTGTTCATCATCCGCTGGAGCCATACCGCACCAGACTCTTCGTTGAAATGCTCGACGCTGCCGCCGGGGTGGGTTATTTCATACGGGCTCATCGCCGCATCGCCGACGAAAATCAGCTTATAATCGTGCGGATATTTGTGGAGTATGTCCCATAGCGGCGTGCGTTCGGCAAAGCGCCGCCGATTATCCTGCCACACCCCCTCATACGGGCAGTTGTGGAAATAGAAAAACTCCAGGTTTTTGAATTCGGACGATGCCGCGCTGAACAACTCCTCGCACAATTTGATGAACGGGTCCATCGACCCGCCAACGTCGAGGAACAGCAATATCTTGACCGCATTATGCCGTTCGGGGCGCATATGGATGTCGAGCCAGCCCTGCCGTGCGGTGCCATCGATCGTCGCGTCGATGTTCAGTTCATCCGCCGCGCCGGTTCGTGCAAAACGGCGCAGACGGCGCATTGCGATCTTGATGTTGCGGGTGCCAAGTTCGCGCGTGTGGTCGAGGTTTTTAAACTCGCGCTTGTCCCACACTTTGAGCGCGCGTTTGTGCTTGCTTGCCCCGCCGATCCGTACCCCTTCGGGGTTGTAGCCGGCATTGCCAAACGGCGAAGTGCCGCCGGTGCCTATCCACTTATTGCCGCCCTGGTGGCGCTTTTGCTGTTCCTCGAGCCGCTGTTTCAGCGTTGCCATAATCTCGTCCCAGCTCCCGAGCGACTTGATCTCTGCCATTTCCTCTTCGCTCAGGAACTTTTCGGCAACCGCTTTCAGCCAGTCGGCGGGGATTTCCGCGCCATGATGCTCCCAGTCTTTCTCAAGCCCACGGAATACTTTGGCAAATACCTGGTCGAACCGATCGAGCAGCCCCTCATCCTTCACATAGGTAGCGCGCGCGAGGTAATAAAAAGCTTCGGGGGTGCGCTCGATAACCTCTTTGTCCAGCGCTTCAAGCAGCAGCAAATGCTCCTTGAGTGACGCGACTATGCCCGCGCTGCGCATTTCATCAAGAAAATCAAAGAACATCGGTCAATTACCCCGCACCGTATCTGCTCCAAAACGGATGAAGCAGGTGTGCGCTTCCTCACAAGCATGAATGGCGCAAATTGCCAAGCGATGATGGCAATGTCCAATGTGAACGGCACATAAATGCTGCGGTCACGGCACGGACAGAAAAGGTCCGATACATCCAAGACATGTCGTGAAAAGAGAGTATCATGACGATCGATCCACCAACAGGAGGGAATTATGACCAAAGGGAAATATCGCATGATCGGTGCGGCGATCATTGTCGCGGCAGCCAGCTGGGCAGGCAGCGCCAGCGCTGCGTGTAGCGACGGTCGTGACCGCAACGTCACCATCGTCAATGGCACAAGCACCACGGTGCGCGAACTATATGGTTCCAATGTTTCGCGCTCAAGCTGGGAAGAAGATGTGCTGGGCGCCAATGTTCTGGCATCGGGCCAGCAGGTTCGTGTCAACTGGGACGATAACAGTTGCCAGTGCCTGTTCGATTTCAAGGCCGTGCTGGTCAATGGCACGGAAATCATCCGCCGCCGCTTCAACGTCTGCACCGAATCGACATGGACCGTTAACTGACCAAATGCCGGATGCCGGATACGTGTGTGGGTGAGGGAACCTCATCCACACGCGCACACAAAAGGTTTGTGGTTGACGGAACGTTAACCATGATCGTGGCATGACCGCTGAACTGGATCAATCCTTTAGCGGCAGGCCCGATCATTTATGAAGATGCAACCCATAACCGATGGCGCTTCGCTGTTCGATTCAGCGCTTGCGGGTAATTGCGGCGAATTGGCCGTCGGCTGCACCGATATTGGCGGAGAGATAGAGGAAGTCGCCAAAGACCTTGGTGAACAGATGCAATTGCTCGCCATGCTGGAGCGACTGACCGAGGATCTCGAAGCCGATCAGGCTCAGGTGGCGCGCGCCAGCGAGGAAGCCAAGCTGCTTTCGGCCAAGGCGACACAGAATATTTCGCAGAGCGCCGCACAGGTCAGTGCCAGCATCGCTGACATCGGCCAGCTCACCGAACTGGTCGAACGGCTTGGCTCGCACGTCACCAATTTTGCCGCCGCGATGGAACAGGTTCGTACGGTTTCGTCGAGCATCGAATTGATCGCCAAGACCACCAACATGCTCGCATTAAACGCAGCGATCGAGGCCGAACGTGCCGGGGACGCCGGGCGCACCTTTGCGGTTGTCGCCTCTGAGGTGAAAAAACTCGCCAGCCACACCCGCGCCGCGACCGACGAAATCAAACGCACCGTCGGCAGCCTGTCGGGCGAAGCCGAGGGGTTGATCCGCGAAATCAGCGCCGGGGTCGAGGAAAGCCACAAGGCCGAGGCCGGGTTTGAACGCATCGCACAGGCGCTTAACAGCGCTATCGATCTGGTCGGCCTGGTCGACGGGCAGAGCGATCAGATTGCCCGCAGTGCATCGCTAATCCATACCAACAGCCAGCAAATGCGCGGCGGTCTTCAGGATTATGGCGTGCGCGTGCGCGCCAGTGCCGACATGCTAGTGGCATCGCACGATAAGGTCGATCAGCTTGAATCGCTGTCGAACCGGGTGTTTCACGCTCTGGTCGCGGCGGGGGCCTCGACCGAAGATTGGGCGTTCGTTTCCTACGCTATGACCAAGCGCGACGAGGTTGTGGCTCTGACCGAGGCGGCTTTGCGCTCTGGCGCGCTGACCACAGCGCAACTGTTCGATAAAAATTACAAGTTGATACGCGGCAGCAGCCCCGAGCGGTTCCGCACCAGCCTGTCCGATTGGGCCGACGCGCACTGGCGCTCCGTGCTCGACGAGATTTGCGCATTCGACGCGCGCGTGATGGCGTCGGTCTGTTCGGCTGCGGACGGATTTTTGCCGACTCACATCAGCACATTCTCGCAAAAACCAACGGGTGATCTGGCGCACGACACCCAATATTGTCGCAACGGGCGGATCATCATGGGCGGCTGCGACGATGTGGCCAAAGTGTCCGAAGAGCCGTTCTTCATGGCCGTTTATCGCCACGAGGCCGACGGCCAGAATTATCAGGTCACGCGCAATGTCTATGTCCCGCTCACCTTTGACGGGCGGCGCTGGGGCGACCTCGAAATCGCCTATCGGCTGTGAGTGGGTGTTTTACGGTGCAATAGCGCGACCATGATGAACGAGATGATCATCAGCAAATACCATGACCCCAGCTTTGTTATGCTAACCAAAGCCCAACCATTGCGTTGATTTGGATATGCCCATGCTTGGGCATAGGTGCCGATATTTTCGGCGAACCAGATAAACAGCGCCACAAGTAAAAAACCCAAGAGCAGTGGCATTATATAGCGAGTACGAAACGGTTTGAAGCTGACATTACAGCCCCAAAATTGCCAGATGACCAATGCGAATAACAGCCAACGCAGATCGACTATCCAATGGTGGGAAAAGAAATTGGCATAGATGCCAACCGCGAGTGCTATGAGCCATCCGCGTGCCGGAAAACGAGCGAACTGGAAGTCAAATATCCGCCAGACACGGGCCAGATAACTGCCGACGCTGGCATACATGAACCCCGAAAACAGTGGCACCGCGCCGATGTGCAGCAGCGACGGTTCAGGATAAATCCACGACCCGACCGACGTTTTGAACAGTTCCATCACCGTGCCGACGATGTGAAAGGCAAGGATGACGCGCGCTTCCTCCAGCGTTTCCAGTTTGAACGCCAGCATCGCGATCTGAATGATGATCGCGCCGATGGTAATGGCGTCATAGCGGGCGAGCGCGGCGTTTTCGGGATAATGAAGGTGCGTTCCCAGCAATAACATCAGCATCAACGCGCCAAACAGGCACGCCCAGCCTTGCTTGAACCCGAACAGCAAAAACTCGAACGTCCAGGCGCGCCAGCCGGGGCGCGGTTCGAACGCCTCTAGCCGCGCACGAACGCGCGCAAAGCGGGTGTGCTGTTCAAAGGGGGGGCGAAGCTGGTTAATCAGCCGCTTCGCCCGCGCGCCATGAACGCGAGCCGTTCGAACAGCATCACATCCTGCTCATTCTTGAGCAGGGCACCGTGGAGCGGGGGGATGGCACTGCGGGTGTCTTTGTTTTGCAGCACTTCGAGCGGCATATCCTCGTTGAGCAACAGTTTGAGCCAGTCGATCAATTCGCTGGTCGAAGGTTTTTTCTTGAGGCCGGGGACGTCGCGCACCTCGTAAAAAATGTCGAGCGCGCGCGCGACCAATATCTTTTGAATCTTGGGGAAATGGACATCGACAATCGCCTGCATCGTCTCGCGATCGGGGAATTTGATATAATGAAAGAAACAGCGGCGCAGAAAGGCGTCGGGCAGGTCTTTTTCATTGTTCGAGGTGATGATGACAATCGGGCGCGTTGCGGCGGCGATCTGTTCGCCGGTCTCGTACACGTCGAACGCCATCCGGTCGAGCTCGTGGAGCAGATCGTTGGGGAATTCGATGTCGGCCTTGTCGATCTCGTCGATCAGCAGCACCGGGAGTTCGGGTGATGTGAAGGCGTCCCATAATTTCCCGCGTTTTATATAATTGCCGATGTCATGGACGCGCGCCTCGCCCAGTTGCCCGTCGCGCAGCCGCGCCACCACGTCATATTCATACAGGCCCTGCTGCGCCTTGGTCGTCGATTTGATGGTCCAGCCAATCAGCGGTGCACCGAGCGCCTTGGCGACTTCCTCGGCCAGCACGGTCTTGCCGGTGCCGGGTTCGCCCTTGATCAACAGCGGACGACGCAAGGTGACGGCGGCGTTGACCGCAACCTTTAGGTCGTCGGTCGCCACATAGTTGCTTGTGCCATCAAAACGGAGTGCCATCGCTATCGCCTTACGTAAACGTCAAGATTGCAGCGGCATAAGCGCAAAGGGGCGCATCGCGCAACCCTCGGCCTCCGCTCTAGCGAGGGTGCGATTCTGGCCTGCTTACCTGAACGGCGGCTCGTTAAACGCGCGGAGTTTGCGCGAGTGGAGTTTCATCCCCTCATCGCGGAGCAAATTGCAGGTGGTAATACCAATCTGCAAATGCGCGGCGATGGCTTCTTCGTAGAAACGGTTGGCCTGACCCGGCAGTTTCAGCTCGCCGTGCAGCGGCTTGTCCGACACGCACAGCAAGGTGCCATAGGGCACGCGAAAACGATACCCTTGAGCCGCGATGGTCGCGCTTTCCATGTCGATGCCGATGGCGCGCGATTGTGAAAAGCGGAGCGCGCTCTCGCTGTATCGCAATTCCCAGTTGCGATCGTCGGTGGTGACCACGGTGCCGGTGCGCATCCGCCGCTTGAGGTCCGCGCCGCTTGTCCCCGACACCAGTTCGGCCGCTTGGGCCAGGCTGACCTGGATTTCGGCGATTGGCGGGATCGGGATTTCGGGCGGCAGGACACGGTCGAGGATATTATCGTCGCGTAAGTAAGCGTGGGCGAGCACATAATCGCCGATCCGCTGGGTGGGGCGCAGGCCGCCGCAATGGCCGATCATCAGCCACGCTTCGGGGCGCAGCACCGCGAGGTGATCGGTCACCGTCTTGGCGTTTGATGGCCCGACGCCGATGTTGACCAGCGAAATGCCCGCACCATTGGGGGCAATCAGGTGATAGGCGGGCATCTGGTGCCGCCGCCATGCGCTGTCCGCCACCAACTGTGTCGGGTCGCCATTCGGGTGATCGACATACAGGCCGCCCGCGCCCGACAATGCGGTATAGCCGTTCTGCCCGACTTGCCCTGCCGCCCAACTGACAAACTCATCGACATAGCGGTGATAGTTGGTGAACAGCACATAGCGCTGAAAATGTTCGGGCGGGGTGCCGGTATAATGTTTGAGCCGCGCCAGCGAAAAGTCGGTGCGCAGCGCGTCGAACAGCGCCAATGGGCGGGTGCCGCTGTCGTCGAGGATGAATAGTCCATCGGCCAGTTCGTCGCCGATGTCGGCCAGCTCGGTCGCGGGGAAATGCCGCGCCAGTTCCTGTGGGCTGACCCCGCCCAGCGCGCCGCCGGTCATCCCGTCGAGCACATAAGCGAACGGAATTTCCTGTTTGCTCGCGCCAATCTCAAACCGGACGGCATATTGTTCGGCGATGTGGCTTAATTGTTCGCGCAGATAGGTTTCGCACAGGTCGGGGCGGGTGATCGAGGTCGCATAAGTGCCCGATTGCGCCAGCCGCCCGAACGCCAGGCTTGTCCCGCCAGCGCGTTCCTCGCCGTCGTAGTGGATGCGCAGTTCGGGGTACGCAAAGCCGCCGTTGGCGCGCAGCAGCGGGTCGGGCAATTTGCCCTTGGCGACATAGGCGGCGACCGCCTCGCGCAATTTGCCGACCGCCGCGTCATAACGGCGGTGGATCTGGTCGATGGCTTTATCGACCGCCTTATTGGTCTTTCCCTTTGCCATGCGCGCACTGCGGCCTGTCAAAGCTGGCCGAGCATATGTTCGGCGCTGCTCACCATATATTCGCCGGGTGTCTCGATGTTGAGTTGTTCGACGACGCCGTCGTTGACGACCATCGAAAAACGTTGCCCGCGCGTGCCCATGCCGAACTTGCTGCCGTCGAAATCAAGACCGAGCGCCTTGACGAAGCCGGCGTTGCCATCGGCGAGCATGGTGATACCCTCCGCCCCAGCCGATTTGGCCCAGGCACCCATAACGAACGGATCATTGACCGCGGTGGCGGCGATTTCGTCGATGCCCTTGGCATGCAATTCGTCCGCTTTTGCGATGAAGCTCGGCAAATGGCGCGCCGAACAGGTTGGGGTGAAGGCACCGGGGACCGAGAACAGCGCGATGCGGCGACCCTTGAAATAGTCGGCCGTGTTGACCGCATCGGGGCCATTTTCGGTCACTTTGATGAGTGTGGCTTGGGGGAGGGCATCGCCTTTGGAAATGATCATTTTTGTCCTGCTTCATGATTATGTCTGACGCTTATAATAGAGAAGCAGCGGGTGCGCCAGTGTCCGTGACAGCTGTTGCGGCGCGATTGATGTTCGCATGACATAAGGATTTCTTTATATCGCTTGCGGATGGCGTGGGCGGCGGCTAATGGCGCGGGCAATGTTACATTTGAAACCGGAGACCCGCGTGACCCAAACTGCCCCTGATTATGTCGTTGCCGACATCGCGCTTGCTGATTTTGGCCGCGCCGAGATCAACATCGCCGAAACCGAAATGCCCGGCCTGATGGCCTTGCGCGCCGAATTTGGCGCGACGCAGCCGCTGAAAGGTGCGCGGATCACCGGATCGCTTCATATGACGATCCAGACCGCAGTGCTGATCGAAACGCTGAGGGCGCTGGGTGCCGAGGTGCGCTGGGCGACGTGCAACATCTTTTCGACGCAGGACCACGCCGCCGCAGCTATTGCGGCATCGGGGGTGCCGGTGTTTGCGATCAAGGGCGAGAGCCTCGCCGATTATTGGGATTATGTTGGCCGCATTTTCGATTGGGAAGCCGATGGCGATGGGGTGACGTGCAATCTGATCCTCGACGATGGCGGCGACGCGACGATGTTTGCGCTGTGGGGTGCCAAGCTTGAGGCTGGGGCGACGATGCCCGAACCCGAGAATGAGGAAGAGGTCGAGATGCAGCGCGCGCTGAAGGCGTTCGTCGCCGGGCGTCCCGGATACCTCACCAAAACCGTCGCCGCGATCAAGGGTGTGTCCGAAGAAACCACCACCGGCGTCCACCGCCTCTATGCGATTGCCAAAAAGGGCGAGCTGCCCTTCCCGGCGATCAACGTCAACGACAGCGTCACCAAATCGAAGTTTGACAACCTCTATGGTTGCAAGGAAAGCCTGGTCGACGCGATCCGGCGTGGCACCGACGTCATGCTGGCGGGCAAGATTGCGACGGTCGCGGGCTTTGGCGATGTCGGCAAAGGCTCTGCGCAATCACTGCGCAACGGCGGCGCGCGGGTGCTTGTGACTGAAGTTGACCCTATCTGCGCTCTGCAAGCCGCAATGGAGGGATTTGAGGTCGTGACGATGGAGCAGGCCGTGCTGCGCTCCGACATTTTTGTCACCGCCACCGGCAACGCCGATGTCATCACCGCCGATCATATGGCGCGCATGAAGAATATGGCGATTGTGTGCAACATCGGCCATTTCGACAGCGAGATTCAGATTGCTGCGCTCAGCAATTACAAATGGACCGAGGTGAAACCGCAGGTCGATCTGGTTGAGTTTCCAGACGGCAAGCAGATCATCATCCTGTCCAAGGGGCGACTGGTTAATCTGGGCAATGCCACCGGCCACCCCAGCTTTGTGATGTCGGCGAGCTTCACCAACCAGACGCTGGCACAGATCGAGCTGTGGACCCGCGCCGAACATTACGGCAAGGACGTGTATGTCCTGCCCAAGCATCTGGACGAGAAGGTCGCGGCGCTGCACCTTGAGAAATTGGGGGTGCACCTGTCGCAGCTCAGCCAGAAACAGGCCGACTATATCGGCGTGCCAGTTGCAGGGCCATTCAAGCCCGATCATTACCGCTATTGAATGAAGGCAGGCCGGGTGATGCGCGGATAGCGCTTTGCATCTTGGTCAAAGTGGCGATAGGCGGTCGAGATGCTTTGCACCGCGTCTGAATCGGCTTTGATGTCACGGCGGCGCCGATGACCGACCAGGCGTTGATGGCCTTCGGCGGCGGCATCATCGGCCTGTGGTTGGTGGTGGCGAGCTGGGCGATTGTGCGCGCGCTGACGATGCAGCGCAAAGCGGCCTTTGCCGCGCGGCGCGCCGGGCAATTATCCGCGATGCTCGAAGCATCGAGCGCGCTGCCGCTGCTGGTGCGCAGCGACGGACGGCTGGAAGGCGCGGGCAGCATCGCGCGCTGGTTCGCGCTCGATCAATTGCCGGCCACGATCGATGGCCTGTCGGGTGAAATTACCGGAGGGGGCGTCGATGCCATTGCGCCCGATGCCCTTGCCCAATTGCGCCACGCGGTGACGCTGGCCCAGCGGACGGCCAAGCCCTTTGACATGGTGCTACGCTCGCATGACGGGCAACGCGCGATTGCGGTGCGCGGCATGCCTGCCCCCGCCGCGCTGGGGGCCGCCGGATCGGCGCTGTTATGGCTGAGCGATGTCAGCGACGACGTAGCCAAGCTCAGCCGCTTGCGCCACGGCCGCGAGGAAGCGATGGCCGCCTTTGAAGCGATCAGTGCGTTGATCGAGGCCGCGCCCTTTCCGATGTGGTTCCGTGACGGCCATTTGCAGATTGCACTGGTCAATCGCGCTTATGTTGACGCCGCTGAGGCGGGCAGTGCCGCCGAAATCGTAGCGCAACAAATAGAGCTGGTCGAGCCGGTTGCCGGACTAAGCGCGCGTGATGCGGCGCGCAGCGCGCACGACAGCAACGAGACTGTCGCCCGCGTTGTGCCGGTGACGATAGGCGGCACGCGGCGGATGGTGCAGGTGGTCGACATAGCGATCAGCGATGTCGGGGTCGCGGGCTATGCGCTCGACCGACAGGAGCTGGAGGATGCGCGCAGCGAAAACCGCCGTTTCGCCGATGCGCGCCGTTCGATGCTCGACCAGATGTCGGCCGGGGTCGCCGAGTTTGCGCCCGACCGGAGTCTGCGTTTCGTCAATCGCCCGTTTCTGCGGCTGTTCATGGTCGATCAGGAGTGGGCATCATCGCTCCCCGCCTTTGAGCGGGTGATCGACCGGCTGCGCGACAATGGCCGCACCCCCGAAGTGCGCGATTTCCCCGGTTGGCGGGCGACGCGCCGCGGCTGGTTTGCCGCCACGGCGATGATCGAGGAAAGCTGGCTGTTGCGCGATGGCACTCATTTGCGCACCGTCGCCCAGCCGACCCCCGATGGTGGATTGCTGCTGATATTCGAGGATCAGACCGAACAGATCCAGCTGGCCAGCGCGCGCGATACGTTGCTCAGGGTGCGCACCGCAACCTTCGACAATCTGTTCGAAGCGGTAGCGGTGTTCGCCCCCGATGGGCGGCTGCATTTGTGGAATCAGCGGTTCCGCCGCCTGTGGGAAGCGAGCGAGGAATATCTGGTCGACCATCCGCGGATTGACCAGCTGCTCGATATGCTGTCGCCACAACTGGCCGACCCGCGCCAAAAGAGCGTGCTGCGCGAAATGGTGATCGGTGCGACCGGAGAACGGCAACAGCGCGGCGGGCGCATCACCTTTGCCGACGATCGCCAGTTCGATTTTGCCGCCATCCCGCTGCCCGATGGCAATGCCTTGTTCACGCTGATCGACGTGACCGACAGCCGCCGTATCGAACGCGCGCTGCGCGAGCGCGCGCAGGCGCTGGAGGCCGCCGATCGCGTCAAGGCCGATTTTCTGTCGCGGATCAGCTATGAATTGCGCACCCCGCTGACCTCTATCGGGGGGTTCGCCGAGATGCTCGACAGCGGCTATGCGGGCGAATTGCCCGAAGCCGCAAAAAGCTATGTCAAGGCGATCCTGACATCGACCGAGGCGCTGGGCCAGCAGATCGATACCGTGCTCGACCTGTCGCAAAGCGAGGCGGGCGCGATGCCGCTGGAGCGCCGCGCGGTCAATCTGGCGGCGCTGGTGCAAGAAGCCGTGGCGGCGGCGCGCAGCGATGCAGCGCGAGCGCAGGTCACCATCGCTCCCGATATCCGTGTTGGGGTCGGGCAGGTTGCGGGTGATGCCAAGCGGCTCCGGCAGGCGATCGACCAGCTTATCGGCCACGCGCTGGCCAGCTTTGCCGATGCGCAGTTCCAGCCAGTGGGCGGGCGGCGGATATTGGTGTTCGCCGATGGCGATGCTTTGAGCGCGCAGATTGTCGTGTCCGATAATGGACCGGGGGTGGAGCTGGGTGGCACCCACGCGGTGGGCCTCGCGCTCGCCAAACAGCTGTTCAGGGCGCACGATGGCCGGTTTGAAACGGTGGCGAGGAAGGGTGAGGGGGCGATGGTCACCGCCTTTTTGCCGCGATAATGATGCGTGTGACGCTGGGGCAGATGGAGACGCTCGGTGCAGGCGTTGCGGTGCAACTGCGCGCCGGCGATGTCGTGGGGCTGTCGGGCGATCTGGGCGCGGGCAAGACGACGCTGGCGCGCGGCGTTTTGCGGGCACTGGGGCTGGAGAGCGAAGCGCCAAGCCCAAGCTTTGCGATCATTCAGCCCTATGCCCCGCCAGAGACGCGCCTGAATGTGCTGCATGTCGACCTCTACCGCATCAAAAACCCCGCCGAGCTTGGGGAATTGGGGTTGGACGAGGCGCGCCGCGACCACGCGCTGCTCATCGAATGGCCCGAACACATGGGCGCGCATCGATGGGACGATATGCTGAACATCAGGCTCGAATGGGCGGGTGATGATGCGCGGCGCTTGACAGTGCACGCGCCGCCGTCTTGGGAAAGCCGATGTCGCTTTCTGAAATGATTCCACCGCCCTTGACCGACCGTTTCCTGGCCGATGCCGGATGGGTCGGTGCGCGCGTCACGCCATTGGCGGGCGATGCATCGTTCCGCCGCTATTTCCGCATCAGCTTGGGCGAGCGGCGCGCGGTGTTGATGGACGCGCCGCCGCCGCACGAAGACCCGCGCCCGTTCATCGTGATGGCCGACTATCTGGCGGGGATAGGCCTGTCTGCACCGCGCATCCTCCACCGCGATATGGGCGCGGGATTGCTGCTGATCGACGATCTGGGCGACACGCGGATGCGCGAAACTGTCGATGCGGACCCGGAATGTGAAGCCGCCATCTATCGCGGTGTGGTCGATGTGCTGATCGAATTGCACCGCCATGCGCCGCCTGCGGGTTTGCGCCGCCATGACCTGGCCAATTGGCGCGAAGAGCTGGACCTGTTCATCGACTGGTACGGCCCGACGGTCGGCCTGACGCTGGATGGTGCATCGTTCCACGCATCATGGGCGGAAGTGCTCGGCCCGCTGGAGCATGATGGCGCGCCGTGGGTTACCGAATTGCGCGATTATCACGCCGAAAATGTCATGCTGATCGACGGCGGTGCGGGGACTGCGCGCTTCGGCCTGCTCGATTTTCAGGACGCGCGGATCGGCCACCCGGCCTATGACCTGGTGTCGATGCTCGAGGATGCACGGCGCGATGTCACCCCCGCAACAGAGGCGGCGATGCTTGACTATTATGTCACCGTGACGGGTCGCGACGCCCGCTTTGCCCGCGCTTATTGGGCGCTGGGGGCACAGCGCAACACCCGCATCCTCGGCGTGTTCTGCCGCCTGTGGAAACGCGACGGCAAGGCGCATTACACATCGTTCCAGCCGCGGATGTGGGGGCTGCTCGAACGCGACCTGGCGCAGCCCGGCCTCGCCCCGGTGCGCGCCTGGTTTGACCAGCATGTCCCGCCCGATAAACGCGCGGCTTTCTGGCGCGGTGTCACCCTATGAACGCGCTGCCGACAACAGCGATGGTGATGGCGGCGGGCAAGGGGACGCGGATGATGCCGTTGACCGTCGATACACCCAAGCCGTTGATCACGGTTGGCGGCGAGACGCTGCTCGACCATGTGCTCGCTCATCTGCGCAAGATCGGCGTGCGCAGGGTCGTCGTCAATGTCCATTATCTGGCCGATCAGATCGAGGCGCATCTGGCGGCGCATGCGGGTGGGCTTGAGGTCTTGATTTCCGACGAGCGCGCCTGCTTGCGCGATACCGGCGGCGGCCTGGTACAGGCAAAGTCGCTGCTGGGCGATGCGCCATTCCTGTGCATCAACGCCGATAATATCTGGACCGATGTGGGTGATAACGCGCTGCAACGGATGGCCGATGCGTGGGACGATGCGGCGATGGACGTGCTGATGCTCAACGTCCCCTATGCGCGCGCCGGCAATACGCAAGGACGCGGTGATTTCGAGATGGACGGCAATAGTCGCTTGTCGCGCCGCACCCCCGGCACCACTGCACCCTATGTGTGGACCGGCATCCAGATGCTCAGCCCGCGGCTGATTGCCGACCCGCCTGCCGACGTGTTTTCAACCAATGTTTTTTGGGACCGCGCGATCGCGGCTGGGCGATGCTATGGGCTGGTGCATTACGGGGCATGGTTCGATGTTGGCTATCCCGCTGCGATAGGTGTCACCGAAACGGCGCTGCTATCCATGGCCACCAATGACTAAGGGGCCACGCTCCAGCCTCTATACCATCCCGCTGGATCGGGCCTTTGCCGATGCGCTGGTTCAAGGCGTGAGCGCACGGCATGGCGGGGGCGCGCTTGACCTTGCGCGCGGGATGATCCTGTTGCCCAACGCCCGCGCGATCACCGCAGTGCGCGATGCCTTCATCCGGCATGGCGGGCAGGCGATGTTGCTGCCGCGGCTTGTTTCGCTGGGTGATGGCGATCTTGACGAGGCAGCGGGCGCTGCGCTCGATCATATGGTGGATAGTGCGTCGTCGCCGCCCGCGATTGCGCCGCTGCAACGGCAATTGCTGTTGGCGCAGATGATCGTCGATGCGCAGGCAGGCGTGCCGATCGGCGAAGCGTTGCGGCTGGCGACCAGCGTGGCAAAGGTCATCGACCAGCTCCTGGTCGAGGATGTCAGCCTCGACCAGTTCTGCGCTTTCAAGCCGGACAGCATTCTGGCGGAGCATTGGAACAAGGGCTTTGCGCTGTTGCAGAGCCTGCTGCGCGCATGGCCTGCGAAACTGGCCGAAATCGGGTTGATCGACCTTGCCGAAGCACGCAACCAGCAGTGGAAGCAGACAACAGCGCAGTGGGAAAAGCGCGGCCTGCCTGCGCGCTTTGTCGTCGCCGCCGGCATCAGCACCAGCGCGCCGGCCATTGCCCGGCTGTTGCGAGTCATCGCGCTGGCCAAGGGTGGCTCACTGGTGTTGCCGCACACCGACATCGGCATGGATAAAGCCGAATGGGATGCGCTGGGCGGCGATCCACGAGCGCAAAGCGGATCGGGAGAACGGGCCAATATTGCCGAAGCGCATCCGCAATATCATCTGAAGCTGCTGCTCGATCGCATGGGGTTTCACCGTGACGAGGTGGCGCTGTGGCCGGGCGCGGCAAAGCCGGGCGCGGCAAAGCCTGGGGCCAACGCCGGGCGGGTCCATTTTGCCCGCACGATGATGACGACCGCAGAATATACCGATGGTTGGCCGGAATTGCCGCCAGCGCGCCGCACATTACCCGGCGTCACGCTCTATGATCTCGCGGCTCCCGATCAGGAGGCACTGACGATTGCGCTGGCGATGCGTGAGGTGCTGGAAACGCCCGGCAAGACGGCGGCGCTGGTGACGCCCGACCGCGCGATCGCCGCGCGCGTTGCCGGGCACATGGCGCGCTGGGGAATCAGGGCGGATGACAGCGCCGGAACGCCGTTGTCGACCATGGCGGCGGGCGAGGTAGTGCTGGCGTTGCTGCGCACTGCGGCGTCGTCCTGGTCGCCGGTGGAACTGATCGCCCTGCTCAGCCATCCTCTGATTCATGCAGGCGATGACCGGCGCGAATGGCTCGATCATGTCCGCGCGCTTGACTTGATCTTGCGCGGCCCGCGTGGCGCGGCTGGGCTGGCGGCGCTTGGTCAACTGATCGCGCAAAAGGCGAAGAAAGATGAGGCGCTGGCCGCCTGGTGGGCCGAACTCGCGGTCGTGCTTCAGCCATGGGAGGAGGCGCGCACAGGTGGTGCTATGGCGCTGTCTGCGCTGTTGCTCTTGCTGCGCGCGACGATGGAGCAACTGGTTGGCGATGCTCTGTGGACGGGGGCAGACGGGCGTGCGCTGGCGGTGTTCATCGGCGATCTGGAACGCGATGCCCCGGTCTTGCAGAACCCGTTGCCGCTCGACGATGCTGCCGCAATGGTGCGCGCGATGATGCGCGACGTGCCTGTTCGCCCGCCCTATGGCGGCCATCCGCGACTGTTCATCTGGGGGTTGATCGAGGCGCGACTCGGGCGCGCCGACCGCATGATATTGGCCGGCCTCAACGAAGGGCAATGGCCAGCAAGGCCCGCGATTGACCCGTGGCTGGCCCCTGCGGTGCGGCGGCAAATGGGCCTGCCGGGCCAGGACCGGCAAATTGGTCTGTCGAGCCACGATTTCACCTGCGCGCTGGGCGCGGATGAGGTGATTATCACCCGCTCGAAGCGCGATGGCGGAGCGCCGACGGTGGCGTCACGGCTGCGCCTCAGGCTCGATGCCTTGCTGGGCGAAAAAGCGGTGGAGGCAGCTAGCGCCGGACCCTATGCACAGATCGCCGCCGCGCTTGATGGTTGCGCACATCCCGTTCCTGCCACGCGTCCGGTGCTGCGCCCTTCGTCCGACAAGCGCCCGCACAAGCTCAGCGTGACCGAGGTTGATGTGCTGCGTGTCGATCCGTTCGCCTTTTACGCCCGCGCCGCGCTGGGCTTGCGATCGCTTGAACGGCTCGACGCCGAACCAACGGCGGCCTGGCGCGGGACGGCGGTGCATACGGTGCTCGAACAATGGTTGAAGGACGCGAAGTGGACTGTCGAAGCGCTTGACCGACATCTCGATGCCTTGCTCTCTGGCCCGGGGATCAGCCCGATTGTCGGTGCACTATGGGAGCCGCGGTTGCGCACCGCGCTGCACAGTTTCGCCGCCATGGTCGCTGCGGGCGTAGCCGAGGGGCGTCAGCCGATCATCGCGGCATCGGAGAAGCGTGGCGCGCTCGCCATCGGCGGCATCACCCTGTCGGGCAAGCCGGACCGCATCGACCGCATGGGTGACGGCACCTTGGTGATTGTTGATTACAAGACCGGCTCCAACCCCCAAAAACCCGCTGTTGAAGCGGGGTTTGCCTTGCAGCTCGGGTTGCTTGGCGCGTTGGCAGAGGCGGGTGCTTTCCCCGGGGCCAAAGGCCAAGTCAGCACTTTCGAATATTGGCGCACCAACCGCAAATCCAATAGCGATCAGTTCGGGTGGAGCGATGTGCCGTTCTACAAACCTAACAAGGACGCGGCCTGGCGCATGCGTCCCGACAGTTTTGCTGCGGAAGCGCGGGTGATTATTGAACAGTGTATCGCCAGATTCCTGGTCGGCGACGAAGGGTTCGTTGCCAAGCTTGAGCCAAAATATGCGCTCTATGGCGATTATGATCAGTTGATGCGGCTAGAGGAATGGTATGGACGCGATGGCCATGATCCCGACGGAGCGCCGAGCGCAGACAAAGCCGCTGGACGCGGATCATGAGCGGCGATGGGCCGATCCGGCGGCTGTCTGCGGCACAAGCAGCGGGTGCGGACCCGCTCCGGAATGTGTGGATGTCGGCGTCTGCCGGCACTGGAAAGACGCAAGTGCTGACCGACCGGATATTGCGGCTGTTGCTGGAAGGGGTGAAGCCGCAATCGATCCTCGCCATCACCTTTACCAAGGCAGGCGCGGCGGAAATGGCCAGGCGGATCCGTTCCAGGCTCGCGGCGTGGGTGCAGATGAAGGACAAAGAGCTGAAGCCGCATCTCTTTGCCATTCACGCCCGCGGCCATCTGGACCAGGATATGCTGGCCCATGCGCGGACCTTGTTCGCCAGCGTCATCGATTCGCCCGGCGGCGGGCTGGCGATCCAGACCATCCACAGCTTCTGCCAGTCGATCCTGTCCTCCTTTCCCGAAGAAGCCGGGCTGGCCCCGGGCTTTCGCGCGCTTGAGGATCGGGAGAGCGCCGAGTTGCAGCGCGATGTGCTGTCCGACCTGATCGGTCATGCCCAGGCGCGCGGCGAGCTGGGTTTTCTGGGGCGATTGCGCGCGGTGGCGCTTGCGCTGGGGGATGGACCAACCCAGGCCTATTTATTCCGCTGCGCCGCCGCGCACGATGCGCTCGATGCGCTGTCAGCCGGGATCGGGCCGTGGCTGCGCGAGCAGTTCGGCCTGGCGCGCGATATTAGCCCCGAGGCGTGGCTGACCGCCGGGTGCGCGCTGCCAGAGGGTGACGAGCAGGCGATCCGCGACCTGATCGCCGCCAATATCGCCTGGGGCGGGGTGAAGGGCATGGCGCGCGGCCATGCGCTGGGGGACTGGCTGGCGGCTGACGCGGCAGGTCGCGCCGCGACGATCGATCAGGCGATGGGTGCGCTGATCGGCAAGAGCACCGGCAAGCTTTATGGGGACTATATCAAGAATAAAGCGTTGATTGATGTCACGGATCTGGCGGTGCGTATCGCCGATCTGCTGTCCGGCCTGCGTGACACCGCGCGCCATATCATCGCCAGCGACCGGTTGGCCGACGCGCTGGAGGTCGGGCGACACTATGCCCGCGCCTATCAGGAGCGCAAGCGCCGCGACGGGTGCGTCGATTATGACGACCTGATTGCGCGCACAAACATGCTATTATCGTCGCAGCAACAGCAATGGATCCGTTACAAGCTTGATACGCGGATCGACCATATTCTGGTCGATGAAGCACAGGATACCAACGCGCAGCAATGGGCGATTGTGCGGGCACTTGCGAACGAGTTTTTTGCCGGCGAAGGGGCCAAGGATGATGTGCTGCGCACCCTGTTTGTGGTGGGCGATACCAAACAGGCCATTTATGGTTTCCAGGGAACCAGTCCGATCTTTTTTGAGGCCGAGCGCGCACGCTACCGGCAGGCGGGCCGTGATGCCGATCGCCCGTTCAGCGATGTCGCCATCGATACAAATTACCGCTCGTCGCCGCCGATTCTGAAACTGGTCGATACCATGATTGCGATGGTCGGGGCAGAGCAGTTCGGCCTCGACACCGCGCGGGTCAGCCACGAAGCACAAGCCAGCGATGCGCCGGGTCGCGTCACACTGTGGCCGCTGGAACCGCATGGTCAGGCGGGTGACGTTGCCGACGCAGACGAGGAAACAGACGAAGAGGGCTGGATCGACAGTGCCACGCGTCGCATCGCTGTGAAAATCGGACGATCGGTGGCGCGCTGGATCGATCATGGCATCGACGGTGCCCCGGTAAAGCCATCCGACGTCATGATATTGGTGCGCAAACGCAGCGATATCGCTGCGCTGATCGTGTCGCGCCTGCTGGCGAATGGCGTTGCGGTCGCGGGTGTCGACAGGCTCAAGCTGTCGTCACCGATTGCGGTGCAGGATCTGCTGGGTGCGATGCGCTTTGCGACGCAACCGCATGACGATCTTAATCTCGCCAGCCTGCTGGTGTCGCCTCTCATCGGCTGGTCGCATCAGGATCTGATCGATCATGGCTGGCGGATGGACGATATGGGCAATTTTCCTGCCTCTCATGGGCGGCCCGTCTCGCTATGGCGGCACCTCAACCGTCAGGAGCATCTGGGTGAACGCCTCAGTCCGCTGCGTGATCTGCTGAATATGGCGGGTTACGCCAGCCCCCATGGCTTTCTTGAAACGCTGTTGTCCGGACCAATGCAGGGGCGCGCGAAGTTGCTGGCGCGGCTTGGCAACGGCGCGCTCGACCCCATTGAGGAACTGGTTTCTCAGGCGCTGACGTTCGAAAGCCGTGACGGGGTGTCGCTGCACCGCTTTCTGGCCTGGTTTGACGCGGGCACCGGCGACATCAAACGCGAGCTTGCGGGAGGCGGGGACGCGGTGCGGGTGATGACAGCCCATGGCGCCAAGGGGTTGCAGGCGCGGATTGTCATCCTCGCCGATGCTGCCGGAAACCCGCAGGGCAAGCGTGACGATGTACATATGTGGCCGGGAGACAATGGCGCAATACCACTGCTGGCGGTGAAACAGGAAGATCGCCCGGCCGTGCTGGCCGCATCGGCGGCCGCCAAACAGGCAGAGGATATGAAGGAACATAACCGCCTGCTCTATGTTGCGGCGACCCGCGCGGAACGGATGCTGTTCGTCGCGGGTGCGCTCCCGGCCCATGGGGCATTACCCGATGGCAATTGGTACGAGGCGTTGAAGGCAGCAGCAGCGGCGCTGGGCGCGCGCGAAGAGGATGATCCTGTGTGGGGCAGTGCGCTGAGCTATGCGGCGCGCGGCAAAGAGGATAGGAAAAGCGATAAGGATGGGCCTGTCTTGCCTGTCATGACTGCCATTCCCGCCTGGGTTCGCGATCCTGCTCCCGATGAACCGCGCCCGCTGCGACCATTGGCGCCGTCGGCTGATGCAGAAAAACACGCTTTGTCGGTGCCGCAGCCGCCCAGCACGCCGGCGCGCGATGCGGCGATGGCGCGCGGTACGCTGGTCCACACGCTGTTCGAACGTCTGCCCGATACCGCGCCCGATGCCCGCCGCGATACGGCGCTGCGCTGGCTGGCGGCGCGCGCACCGCACATGAACACGGCGGAACGCGAGGCGATGGTCGCATCTGTGCTCGGCGTGCTCGACGCCCCCGAACATGCCGCGCTGTTCGGGCCAGACTCGCTCGCCGAAGCGCCCTTTTCGGCGCTGGTCGATGGGCGGGTGATTGCGGGAACGGTCGACCGTCTGCTGGTGAGCGCGCGCGACGTGCGCGTCATCGACTATAAAAGCGGGCGGTTTGTGCCTGCCAGCGTGGGCGAGGTGCCCGTCGGTTATCTCAAACAGATGGCAGCCTATGTCGCTGCGTTGCGGGTGATATTTCCAAATCACGCGGTATCCGCCGCGCTCTTGTTTAGCGAAGGGCCGCGCCTGATATTACTCCCCGACACGGTCATCGAGCAGCACAAGCCAAAGTTGGCGGAGGTATAGCGATACTGTGCGCAGCCCCACTTGAGCAATGATAAACCGCGCCCTATCTGGGTCACAACAGGAGAAATAATATGTCCACCAAAGCCATAACCGATTCCAGTTTTGCCGCCGACGTTCTATCGAGCGACGTCCCCGTGCTCGTCGATTTCTGGGCCGAATGGTGCGGTCCGTGCAAGATGATCGGCCCCGCGCTCGAAGAAATCAGCGATGAACTGGCGGGCAAGGTGGTGATTGCCAAACTTAATATCGACGACCATCCCGATACACCGGGCAGACTGGGCGTGCGCGGCATCCCGACGATGATGCTGTTCAAGGGCGGGCAAAAGGTCGCGGAAAAAATTGGTGCTGCACCAAAGTCCGCGCTCAAGAGCTGGCTTGAGGGTGAGCTATAGGGCGTGTTTACGATTCACCGTTCGTGCTGAGCTTGTCGAAGCATTGTTCTTACTTGAGCGTTTAGAAGGGCAGTCCTTCGACAGGCTCAGGGCGACCGGATTTGGTTTAGGGTCAGGACCCATTAATAGCGCGAACTGAGGTTTGAAGCGATTTGGTTCATATCGAGGAGGAAAGGTGATGGAATATAAATATATTTCAAGACTTTGCGACGCGGATATGGAGCAAATCGGTCAAATCCAATAGGACAGCAAAATGGCTTCCATCTCGAACCCAAATGCCCTTGCAGATAGATATACTATCCCCTGCGGCCATTTCGGCCCGATATGTTTGCCATTTTACTGCCTCAGCCGTGCGATTAATGGGTCCTGACCCTAGACTATTGAATGGGTGTGCCCCTTAACTCCGATAATCGGCGTTGATGCTGATGTAACCGTGGGTCAGGTCGCACGTCCACACGGTCGCAAAGCCCTTGCCCAGGCCAATATCGACACCGATCCGCACGTCGCGCCCCGCCAGATGCGCCGTAACGGGCGCTTCGTCATAGCCCTGCACTGGCATCCCCATCCGTGCCACTACGCAATCGCCAAAGCTGATCGACAAGCGATCACGGTCGGCCGGTTCGCCCGCCTTGCCGACCGCCATCACCACCCGGCCCCAATTGGCATCGCCGCCCGCTATCGCGGTTTTGACCAGCGGTGAATTGCCGATGGCGAGCGCGATAGAGCGCGCGCTGGCATCGCTCACCGCGCCGGTAACATCGATGGTGACGAACTTTTGCGCGCCTTCGCCGTCGCGGACGATTTGCTGCGCCAGATCGCGGCAGACCGACAGAATGGCGGCGTAGAGCGGCTCGGCCCCCGCCTGCGCGATGCGCGCGAGCGGCGCATTGCCCGCTTGGCCGGTGGCAAAGGCCAGCAACGTATCGCTGGTCGATGTGTCGCCATCGACCGTGATACAGTTGAACGTGGCGTCGTTCGCGCTGACGATCATCGCCTGGAGCAGCGCGGGTGTCACCGCCGCATCGGTAAAGACAAAGCTCAGCATCGTCGCCATGTCGGGCGCGATCATCCCCGAACCCTTGGCTATGCCGACCACCTGAACTTGCCGATCATCGACCATCGCGCTGGCGTGCGCGCCTTTAGAAAAAGTATCAGTAGTACAAATAGTTGTAGCAGCTTCTTGCCATGAAGCATGAGGAGCGGCAAACACTGTATCGAGGCCAGCGCGCGCCTTGTCCTGCGGTAATGGCACGCCGATCACCCCGGTTGAACAGACGAACACGTCGTCCGCCTCGCAGTCCAGATGCGCCGCAACCTGGGCCATGATGGCCTCAACCGCCTCGCGCCCGCGATAACCGGTAAAGGCGTTGCTGTTGCCAGCATTGACGACGAGCGCGCGCGCCGCCCCGCGCGCGATGCCTGTCCGGCACGTTTCGACCTCGGTTGAACAGCAAATGTTGCGCGTGGTCACGCCTGCAACGCTGGTTCCCTCGGCCAGTTCGATATAGGTCAGGTCGCATCGGTCCCACGTCTTGTAATGCGCCCGCGCAATACGCCGCGTCACCCCCGCAATTTCGGGCAGGTCGGGAAAGGATGCGGGGGCGAGCGGCGATGGGCTGGACATGCGATGCAAATGGCGCAGCAAATCGGGGGCGTCAATCACTGCCGCATCTACGCTGACAATCAAAACCTGTTCGCCCTGAGCTTGTCGAAGGGCTGTTCTTAATTTTCTCAACTAAAGGGAAAAGACAGTGCTTCAACTTCGCTCAGCACGAGCGGAGTATTTTCTAACCCTTGACGGCGACGATTACAGCGGGTTTAGAGGCATGGCACATGTTTGAAGGTGACTGGGCTGTAATGATTTCTCATAGTATCTCGATCTGCTGTGTTGGCGCAGTCATGGCGTTCGCCGCGCCCGCGACGGCCCAAACCGCGCTGCCGCCCCCCACAAGCGCTACTTCAGCGCGCGCACTGGGTGATCCGGCGCAGTGGATCGGCCCCAACGACTATCCCGCCGCAGCCTATGATGCGCAGGTTGAGGGCGCGGTGCGGGTGCGATTGTCGATTGCGCCATTGGGCTTTGTCGATGGCTGTTCGATTGTCGAGAGCAGCGGCAACGCCGCGCTCGATGAGGGGACCTGTGCGCTATTGCGCGTGCGCGCCTTTTTCAACCCCGCGCGCGATGCGGCTGGCAATGCGATAGCGGCCACCCAAACGCGGCGTATCGTCTGGCGGCACCCGCTGCTCCATCCCGAAGTGGTGACACCGCCTGCGGTCGCTGTGCCAGCCCCGGCACCGACGCCTGCTGGGTGAGCGGTTTTTTGAGGGGGTTGGGACGATGCGGGTAACGAATTGGGTGAAGTTGGCGGTGCTGGGGTGCCTGCTGACGTCTGCGCCCATTATCGCGCAACCCGCGTCGCCGCCCACGCGCCCGCAGGTTCCCCCACCTCCCGCGCCTCGGCCAATGGTGCGCCCACCAGCGCCTTATTATGTGCCGCCCCCGGCTCCGCCGCGCGACCCCAATGATCGCTCTCGTCCACCTCGCCCTCGGGGCAATGAAGCGATGTGGGTGACGACCGATGATTATCCTGCAAGCGCTCAGAGAGTTGGGGCTGAGGGGGTTAGTCATTTACGTCTGACCATCGGCGTCGATGGTCGCGTTCAGTTATGCGAGGTCATTATAGGCAGCGGAACGACAGCACTCGATGAGGCGGCCTGCCGGAATCTAGTCAGGAGAGCAAGATATGAACCTGCGCTCGACCGACTGGGTGATCCGACCATCGCTGTGGTGAGCAAACGCGTGAATTGGCAATTGCCTGAGTATGCTAGTATATTGCCGCTCGACCTGTTTGCT
This sequence comes from Sphingopyxis sp., assembly GCA_040080745.1. Taxonomy (GTDB): domain Bacteria; phylum Pseudomonadota; class Alphaproteobacteria; order Sphingomonadales; family Sphingomonadaceae; genus Sphingopyxis. The sequence goes on from JBEBHS010000010.1 coordinate 35,416, forward strand.
AGGAATGATGGTGGCGTCATCGTGCGCTGGCATGTCAATGCGACGGGTCAAGTTGATCAATGTATAGCTCTGAACCTCGACCTGAGGCCGTTATCGGATGGGACACACTACGATCTTTGCCCTGGTAGGGATGAGATGGTGCCTCTGGAGGGTTGGTATGAAATGGTGGTGCGGCATAATTTTACTGCCACACGGCCGAATTGGGCGGACAGCTTGCCGCTACCGTCAGTGCTACCTCCCATAGTCACCCCTTCCCCGCCAGTGCCTGACATGCTACCGCGGGTTCAGCTACCGCCCGTAAGGCCTGCACCGAGGCCACCGATCGCGCCGAGTCCAGGTGCGAGGCCTACCCCAGCTCCTTCCGCACCCCCACCTCCTCCGGCTCCCGCACCTTTACCTGAAGGAGTGACGTGAAGCTCGCACGTAAAGTGCGCCGCCGCTGGACGAATGCTTATTCAATCGCTATGTGCGCATAGACGCACGATGCGTGAGACGGACGATGTGACTTGGAACTGTTGACGATCCTTTATGCACTTCTGGCCGCCACCATTGGCTTTGGTGGTGGGGAGCGTGCGGCGGTGCCCGTGGGGCAGGCGATAAGCGCTGAAGCGCGCGTCGCGGCGGTCGAGGTCGCTGTGCCGTGTCAGCATATCGTCGTGCCAAGCCGCGCGCTGGTGGCGGTGCGCCCTTCGCTTGTCCGCGCCCATCGTGCCGCGCGGGTGCTGCTCGGCGTAGCGCCGCAGCGCCTGTTCGCGATCACCCATTTGGGCCGCCGACTGGAATAGCGCGGGCGCGTGCCTGCTCAACGTGGCGGGCGCTCCTCATCGCACCCCAATCTGGCGAGCGCGCCCCCGCGCTGCCCACTGCTATCATCAGGAATTGCACATGCTTGGACTAGGCAAGATTGCCAAGGCCGTTTTCGGCACCTCTAACGACCGCTACGTCAAATCGCTCGGCAAAATTGTCGATACCATCGCCAGTTTTGAACCCTCGCTGATCGGCCTTGGCGATGAGGAATTGCGTGGGCGTACCGACGCGTTCAAGGCGCGGCTGGCAGCGGGTGAGACGCTCGACGACATCCTCCCCGAAGCGTTCGCGGTGGTGCGCGAAGCCGCCAAACGCACGCTTGGCCAGCGGCATTACGATGTGCAGATGGTCGGCGGCATCGTGCTCCATCGCGGTGAAATTGCCGAAATGCGCACCGGCGAGGGCAAGACGCTGGTGGCGACATTGGCGACCTATCTCAACGCGCTCGAGGGCAAGGGTGTCCACGTCGTCACCGTCAACGACTATCTGGCGCGGCGCGACTGCGAATGGATGGGGCAGGTCTATCGCTTTCTGGGGCTGACCACCGGGGTGATCGTCCCCAACCTCGCCGAACAGGAACGCCGCGCGGCTTATGATGCCGACATCACTTATGCGACCAACAACGAGCTGGGATTCGATTATTTGCGCGACAATATGAAATATGCGCGCGACCAGATGGTCCACCGCCCGTTCAATTTCGCGATTGTCGACGAGGTCGACTCGATCCTGATCGACGAAGCGCGTACCCCGCTGATTATCTCCGGCCCGACCGATGATAAATCCGACATGTATATTTCGGTCGATGCGCTGGTGAAGCAGCTGGTCGAGGAAGATTATGACAAGGACGAGAAGCAGCGCAATATCACGCTGACCGAGGACGGCACCGAAAAGGTCGAGCGGTTGCTCGAGGGGGCGGGGCTGCTCCACGGCTCAAACCTCTATGACATTGAGAACACGCAGGCGGTCCATCATGTCAACCAGTCGCTGCGCGCCAATGTCCTGTTCCGGCGCGATACCGACTATATCGTCAAGGACGGCAAGATCATCATCATCGACGAGTTTACCGGGCGGATGATGGACGGGCGGCGCTGGTCCGACGGGCTGCATCAGGCGGTCGAGGCCAAGGAAGGCGTCAAGATCGAGCCCGAAAATCAGACGATGGCGTCGATCACCTTTCAGAATTATTTCCGCATGTACCCCAAATTGGGCGGGATGACCGGCACCGCCGCGACCGAAGCGCCCGAGTTTTTCGACATTTACAAACTCTCGGTGGTCGAAATCCCGACCAATCGGCCGGTCGCGCGGCAGGATGATGACGATCTGTTCTACAAAAACACCGTCGATAAGTTTCAGGGGATCGCCAAGACGATCAAGGAGCATGCCGACAAGGGTCAGCCGGTGCTGGTCGGCACCGTGTCGATCGAAAAATCCGAACTGCTGTCGGGCTTCCTCAAGCAGGAGGGCGTCGTGCACAATGTGCTCAACGCGCGCTATCACGAAAGCGAGGCGCACATCGTTGCGCAGGCCGGGCGCGGCGGCGCGGTGACCATCGCCACCAACATGGCGGGACGCGGCACCGACATCCAGCTCGGCGGCAATATCGAGTTCCGCATCGGCGATGAACTGGCCGAGATGGCCGAGGGACCGGAGCGTGACGCCGCGATTGCCACAATTACCCGCGAGGTCAGCGAGGAACGCGAGCGGGTGATCGCGGCGGGCGGGCTGTTCGTGCTCGGCACCGAACGCCACGAAAGCCGGCGGATCGACAATCAGCTGCGCGGGCGATCTGGCCGACAGGGCGACCCCGGCCTGTCGCGCTTTTACCTCAGCCTTGACGATGATCTGCTGCGGATTTTCGGGCCCGACACGATGTTCGCCAAGATGATGCGCTCGAACCTTGAGGATGGCGAGGCACTGCCCGCGTCGCGCTGGCTGTCGAAGGCTATCGAGACCGCGCAGGGCAAGGTCGAGGCGCGCAATTACGACATCCGCAAACAGGTGGTCGAATATGACAATGTCATGAACGATCAGCGCAAGGTCATTTATGAACAGCGCAGCGATATCATGGATGCCGACGCAGTTGATGATGTGCTGTATGACATGCGACAGGAAACCGTGAACGCGCTGGTGGCGGATAGTTGCCCGCCCGGTTCATACCCCGAACAATGGGATCTGGCGGGGCTGAACGCGCGCGCGCAAGCGGTGCTGGGGGTCGATATTCCGGTTGCCGCGTGGGCCGAAGAAGATGGGCTGGACCCGGCAACCATCGACGAGCGCGTGGCGGCGCGTGCCAATGCGCTTGTTGAGGAAAAGTCTCAGGAAATAGACCCAAGCACATGGTGTAGCGTGGAAAAATCGATTCTTCTCCAGTCGCTTGACCATCATTGGAAGGAGCATCTCTCGACGCTCGATGCGCTGCGCACCGTCATTTTCCTGCGCGCCTATGCGCAGAAAACGCCGATCAACGAATATAAGCGCGAAGCCTTCATGCTGTTCGAGCGGATGCTGCAAAATATCCGCGAGGACGTGACGCGTACCGTGGCGATGGCGCAGTTCCGCTTTGAGGAACCAGCGGGGTTGCCCGACCTGCCCGATTTTCTCACCAGCCATATCGACCCCTTCACCGGCGAGGATGACAGCAATGACGGCGATTTTGGCGGGGTGATGACCAGACTCGCGCCATTGGGCGTCATGGCAGCGGGTGCTGGGGAAGGTGTCGAACCACCCGCCAGCCGCAATGCCCCGTGCCCGTGCGGTTCGGGCAAGAAATACAAGCACTGCCACGGCGCGCTATAGGGTGAACGCGCGGCGATGATGGTCTGGCTCGCCCCGTTGTTTGCCGCCATTGCCGCGCTTTATGCCTCGGTCGGTTTTGCCGGCGGGTCGAGCTATACTGCGGTATTGGTGCTGGCGGGGGTCGCGGTTCCGCTGGTTCCAGTCATCAGCCTCGCGTGCAACATTATCGTTTCGGCGGGCGGGGTGATCCGCTTTGCCCGCGCTTCGCACATTGCGTGGCGGCGGGTCGCGCCTTTGCTTATCCTGTCGGTGCCCTGCGCGTGGATGGGCGGTCGGATGCCTATCAGCGGCGCGGCGCTGGTGATGACGCTGGGGTGCAGCCTGCTGGCGGCGGGAGCGCTGTTGCTGCTCGGCCCCGATCGCGCGGTAACGCAGGCCCCTGCACCAGCGGACAGCGGACCAGGGTTGCTGGTGCTGGCGATGGCCGCGCCGCTCGGCCTGCTATCGGGCATCGTCGGCATTGGCGGCGGGATTTTCCTCGCGCCGATCCTCCATTTACTGCGCTGGGACAGCGCGCGGCGAATCGCGGGCATGGCGGCGCTGTTCATCTTCGCCAATTCGCTCAGCGGGATTGCCGGACAATTGACCAAGCTCAGCAACACCACTCTGTTGGCGCAGGCGCTCGGCTGGTGGCCGCTCATCCTCGCTGTGCTGATCGGCGGGCAGTTGGGCAGCCATATCGGCACACGCCACCTTCCTCCCGCGCTCATCCGCCGCGTCACCGGCCTCGTCATCATCATCGCGGCGGTGCGGCTGTTGACGACGGGGTGATCTAGTAATTACTGATATTTGCTGGCAAACCTTGTTGACAGGATAAGGGGCACTAGATGAGCGCACTGTTGTTTTTGGGCCTATTGGTTCTGTTCATCTTGCTTATGGATACGCGCGGCCGCCTGAAACGCGCCGAAACAAATATCCTCGAATTGGTGCGGAGGGTGAAGGCAGGGGCGCAGTTTGGCACAGTCGATGCTCTGACCCCTGATGCGGCGCCCTCTGATGGTAAGGTCACACCAGTTGCCGGGCCTACACATCTTCAAACAAAGCCTGCTCCCGTCAGCAGTGCAATGCTTGCGCCACCGCAGCCTTCGGTTGCGCCGCCCGCTCCGCCGATCGCTCCGCAGCCGCGCCCAGCAAAGGCCAAGCCAGCATCCCCCGCCGCCCCAGCGCGCAGTTTTTCGTCTCGGTTTGAGGAGTTTTTTGGGCGGCAATTACCGATATGGGCAGGCGGTATCACGCTTGCTATCGCGGGCGTGCTCGTCGTCAACTATGCGCTCGCGGCTGGGTTGTTGACCCCGGCGCTGCAAGTGTGTGTGGGAATCGCGTTCGGGTTCGCCCTGATTGCGGCGGCGGAGATTGCGATGCGCAACGAAAAGCGGGTGCAGGACCCGCGCGTGCGCCAGGCCTTGTCGGGCGCGGGCATTGCCACGCTCTATGCCGCTATTCTCGTAGCCAGCAATGTCTATAGTTTGATCGGACCGCTGGCCGCCTTTGCGGGCATGGCGGCGGTGACCGCAGCTGCGCTTGGCCTGTCGGTCCGCTTTGGTGCACCCAGTGCGTTGCTGGGGCTTGCCGGCGGCTTGGCGACGCCAGCGCTGATTGGGAGTGCAGAGCCGAATATCCCTGTGCTAGCGGCCTATCTGGCGTTGACCGTTGGTGGCCTGGTTGCGGTGTCGCGCATCCAGCGCTGGGCGTGGTTGGGGATCAGCGCGCTGGCGGGCGGTGGGCTGTGGAGCCTGATCCTCGTTGCCAATGGCGTATTCGACGCGCTGTCATCGCTGTCGGTCGGGGCATTGGTGCTGGCCTTTGCCATCTCTCTTCCGGCGGTCAGCTTTGCCGGGCCGCGTACGCAAATCTTGCGTTCGGTTGCGGCGATTATCGGCGCTGGGCAACTGGCGATGCTCATATCCATTGGTGGTTTCACACAATTGCACTGGGGTATTTATGTGTTGATCGCGCTGGCGATGCAGTGGCTCTATTGGCGCGGGCAGGTCGCATCTATCGCGGTGAGCATCAGCCTGATTTTATCCACCATCCTGCTGTTGATCTGGCCGAATCCCGAACCAGCTAACTTTGCGCTCATTGGCCTGGGGCTGGCGGCAATCCATGCGGTGCCATTGCTACAGCGGCTGTGGCAACAGCCGGTGCAGTGGACAGCCACACCCGAATTGATCGGGCTTAGCGCGGCGTTTCTGATCGTGCCGATGGCGCATTTCTATCACGACGCGGCTGGCCCCGATGTGACATTCGCTCTTCTGGCGCTCGCCTCCGCGTCGATTTTGGCGATTGCACTGGCGTTGGGGTGGAACAAGGCGGATCGCCATGATGATATGCGCTTTGCCCTGTTAGCAAGCACGGCGGCAGTGCTCATCTATGCCGCGTTCTTTTTTACTGCCCCCTATTGGGCGCTGCCGATAGGCATGGCGGCGGCCGCGGCCGCGCTGTTCCTGTTCGGCGAGATTTCTCGTGATGACAGGATGGAGTGGTCGGCGTTGCTGCTGGCACTGGGTGCTGCTGTTTTGCTGGCGATGACATGGGACACACGCACAGACGAATGGGGCGCCTTATTGGGTGAAGGTGCCGCTCCGTTCAGCGTGCAACCGCTGCTGCGCTGGGCGGCGGCGCTGGGGGTGTGGATGCTGATTGCGGCGCGGGCGCGAAAGCGCGACATCGGCATTATGGCACAGGTCGTTGCGGCGCTGGCCGCCTATGGCACGCTGGCACAAGCGGTGCCTGCCGCGCTGCTGCCGTTCATCCCCGGGCTCGCTCTGGTCGCGGCGGCGCTTGCCTCTCGCCGTCTTGCATGGCCGCGCCTGGCACCAGCTTATGCTGTCGCCGCGTTCGGGGTGATTGGCTGGGCCGCCGAACCGCTCGGCGCATGGGGAGCGCGCGCCTTACTGTCGCTGGGCGGCGAGCCGATGCTGGTGGATGCGGGCTTTCCCGGCATCCAGATGCTGCTCAGCCAGCTTGTTGCGCCCGCGCTGTTATGCGCGGCTTCGTTCTGGGTGCTGAGCGCCGCGCCGCGCGAAAGACCCGCCATCGAACGCACGCTCGCCACCGCCATGTCTACGGGGATTGCGCTGTTGCTTGGTGTCGGCGTGCACAGCCTTTACCGCATCGGCTTTGCGGCGGTCGCAGGAACGGACTTTATCGCCACCGGCCTGATCGAGCGTCTGCTGTGGGCGGGGCTGCTGATCGGCGCTGGCTGGCTAGTGTGGGTGCGATTGGCCAAGGGCCCGCTGAGCAATGCGGCCGCGACCGTGCTGGTTGGTGCGGGCACGCTGCACACGCTGTTCTACTCGCTGGGTCTGCACAACCCGCTATGGGCAAAGCAATGGGTCGGTGCATGGCCGCTGCTCAATCTGCTGGTGCCGCTGTTCGCTCTGGCGCCGATTGGCGTGGGGTTGCTGCGGCAAATGAAGCCCGAATGGCTCGCGCCATTGTGGCAGGGGCTACGGATTGGCTTGATGATGCTCATCACGATGTCTGCCTTTGCGATGCTTCGTCAGGCGTTTGTCGGGGCGTTGCTCACCGTTCCCGGCCTCTCCTCGGCAGAGGACATTATGCGGTCAATCACCGCGATTGCGCTTGCCATCGGCTTTTTGCTGTGGGGTATCTATGGCAAACAGCGCGACTGGCGTCTCGCCTCGCTGGTCTTGATGCTGGCGGCGGTGGGCAAGGTCTTCCTGCGCGACGCGTCTGGGCTGGAGGGCTTGTTGCGGATTGGCTCGTTCGTGGCGCTTGGCATCAGCCTGATCGGGATAGGATGGCTCTATAGCCGCCAATTGCGATCATCGGATGCTGCCGTCGAAGTCACGATCTAACCCACCCGGCCCGCCACCAGATGTTCGACCACTGATGGGTCGGCGAGCGTGGATATATCGCCCAGATTGCGCACGTCATTCTCCGCAATCTTGCGCAATATCCGCCGCATGATCTTGCCAGAGCGCGTCTTGGGCAGCGCGGGCGCGAACTGGATGGCGTCGGGGCTGGCGACGGGTCCGATTTCGCGGCGCACCCACGCGCGCAATTCGCCGCGCAACGTTTCATCGCCCTCCTCGCCCGCATTCAGCGTGACATAGGCGTAGATGCCTTGCCCCTTGATGTCGTGCGGCATGCCGACGACGGCAGCCTCGGCGACCTTGGCGTGCGCGACCAGCGCGCTTTCAACCTCCGCGGTGCCCATGCGGTGGCCCGAGACGTTGATGACATCATCGACGCGCCCCGTGATCCAGTAATAGCCGTCCGCGTCGCGGCGGCAGCCATCTCCGGTGAAATAGGTGCCCGGGTAAGCGGTGAAATAGGTCTGGAAGAAACGCTCGTCATCGCCCCACACCCCGCGCATCTGCCCCGGCCAGCTTTGCGTGATGACGAGGTTGCCGCTCGCCGCGCCGTCGAGCACGCGCCCCTCAGCATCGACCAGTTGCGGCGATATGCCGGGGAGCGGCCGTGTCGCGCTGCCCGGTTTGAGCGGCGTTGCGCCGGGCAGCGGCGCAATCATCGCACCGCCGGTTTCGGTCTGCCACCAGGTATCGACGATCGGGCAGCGATGCTCGCCGACGACGCGGTGATACCACTCCCACGCTTCGGGGTTGATCGGCTCACCGACCGTGCCGAGCAGCCGCAGCTGTGATCGGTCGTGGCGCGTCACCCAGCCGTCACCCTCGCGCATCAACGCGCGCAAAGCCGTGGGCGCGGTGTAGAATATCGTCACGCCCAGCCGATGCGCCGTCTCCCAAAATCGACCAAAGTCGGGATAGTTTGGCACGCCGTCGAACATCACGCTCGATGCGCCATTGGCGAGCGGGCCATAGACGACATAGCTGTGCCCCGTCACCCAGCCAACATCGGCGGTGCACCAGAACAGATCGCCGTCGTGAGCATCGAATATCATGTCGAAGGTCATCGCAACCCACAGCAAATAGCCCCCCGTGCTGTGCATCACCCCCTTGGGCTTGCCGGTCGAACCCGACGTATAGAGGATGAACAGCGGGTCTTCGGCGTTCATCGGTTCGGGCGGGCAGGTGGGGGCAGCGGCATCGCGTGCGGTGGCATAATCGACATCACGGCCAGCCATCATCGGCACGTCAGCGCCGGTGCGGGCGATGACCAGCACACATGCGACGCCGGGGCATTGTTCGAGCGCGGCATCGACATTGGCCTTGAGCGCAATGCGCTTGCCGCCGCGCGACCCTTCGTCGGCGGTCACGACCAGTGTGGATGCGCAATCCTGGATCCGCCCCGCCAGGCTATCGGGCGAAAAGCCGCCGAACACGACCGAATGAATGGCACCGATCCGCGCGCAGGCGAGCATCGCGAACGCGGCTTCGGGGATCATCGGCATATAGATGGTGACGCGGCTCCCCTTGGTCGCGCCGTGGCTTTTCAGGACATTGGCGAAGCGGCACACTTCTTCGTAAAGCTCGGCGTAGCTGACGGTGCGGCCTTCACCCGGCTCGTCGCCTTCAAACACGATCGCGGTCTGGTCCGCACGGTGCGGCAAATGGCGGTCGATGCAATTGACGCTGAGGTTGAGCACCCCGTCGGCGAACCATCTGACGCCGAAATTGCCTTCGTCAAAGCTGCTCTCGTCCATCCGTGTCGGCACGCGCATCCAATCGAGCCGATGCAGCTCGCGCGCCCAATATGCATCGGGGTCGTCGCGCGCCTCCTGGTACAGGCGGTCATAGTCCGCCGCCTTAATGCGGACACTGGCGGCAAAATCGGCTGGCACCGGATAGACGACTTCGCTCATGCGCATTCGCTCCTGCTGATGGTCATTTGACCATAGCGCGCCATTTTGCGCGGGCAAGCGCCTTGCACCACGCCATAACTGCGATAGACAGGCGGTGGACGCGCACATGGGGGGACGACAATATGGAAACGGACAGCGCGCTGCCTAAACATCATCGCGCAACGCGCGGCGAGGTAAAGGTCATTCTGGCTTCGTCGCTGGGCACGGTGTTCGAATGGTATGATTTCTACCTTTACGGGCTTGTTGCCAGCTATTTTTCCAAGGTGTTTTTTGCCGGGGTCGATGAAACCACGGGCTTCATCTTTGCGCTGGCGACCTTTGCGGCTGGTTTTGCTGTCCGCCCGTTTGGCGCGCTGGTGTTCGGGCGGATCGGCGATCTGGTCGGGCGCAAAAATACCTTCCTCGTCACCATGGGGATCATGGGGCTGTCGACCTTTTGCGTTGGCCTGCTCCCTGGCTATGCGACGATAGGCATCGCTGCGCCGATCCTGCTGGTGCTGCTGCGGCTGTTACAGGGGCTGGCGCTGGGCGGTGAATATGGCGGCGCGGCGACCTATGTGGCCGAACATGCGCCCGATGGCCGGCGCGGGCTATACACCAGCTGGATACAGACGACCGCGACGCTGGGCCTGTTCGCGGCGTTGTTGGTGGTGATCGGGCTGCGCATCACGCTGGGCGAGGATGGCTTTGGCGCATGGGGGTGGCGGGTGCCGTTTCTGCTCTCGATCATCCTCTTGGCCGTGTCGATGTGGATCCGCATGCAATTGAGCGAAAGCCCGGTGTTCCAAAAGATGAAGGACGAGGGGACAACGTCAAAGGCACCGCTGACCGAAGCCTTTGGCCGCCGAAGCAACCTCAAAATCGTCGCTGTCGCGCTGGTCGGTGCGGTCGCGGGGCAGGCGGTAGTCTGGTATACGGGGCAATTTTACGCGCTGTTCTTTTTGGAAAAAATGCTGCGGGTTGATGCGGTCACCGCCAACATCATGATCGCGATTGCGCTGGCGCTCGGCACGCCCTTCTTTGTCCTGTTTGGCTGGTTGTCAGACAAGATCGGGCGCAAGCCGATCATCATGGCGGGGTGTTTGCTCGCCGCGATCAGCTATTTTCCGGCGTTTCACGCGCTGACACAGGCGGCCAACCCGGCGCTGGCGGCGGCGCAGGCGGCCTCTCCGGTCGCCGTCGTCACCAGCGACGATGATTGCTCGGTGCAATTTGACCCCGTGGGCCGCAACCGATTTGACAGCCGCAGCTGCGACATCGCCAAAAGCTTTCTGGCCAAGGGCGGGATCAGCTACGCACGGATTGATGCGCCGGCGGGGAGCATCGCCGCCATCCGTATCGGCGCGCAAAGCTTCGTTGCGCCCGACCCTCAGCAGCTGAGCGGTGCCGCGCGCGCAGCGGCGATTACCGCGTATCAGGACCGTGTCAAAGCCGCGCTGGTCGCGGCGGGCTATCCCGCATCGGCCGATGATGCCCAAATCAACAAGCCGCTGGTCGTCGCCATCCTCTTCTATCTCGTGCTGCTGGTCACGGCGGTTTACGGGCCGATTGCGGCGATGCTGGTCGAACTCTTCCCCGCGCGCATCCGTTATACGTCGATGTCGCTGCCCTATCATATCGGCAACGGCTGGTTCGGCGGGTTTTTGCCGACCACGGCCTTTGCGATGGTCGCGGCGACGGGCGACATTTATTACGGCCTGTGGTATCCGGTCGTCGTCGCGCTGGTGACCGTGGTGGTGGGGCTGGCGTTCCTGCCCGAAACATTCCGGCGCAACATTGACTAAGGGCCGCGTTCAGCATTAGGCCATGCACGCTACTTAACAGGACAGAACAATGCAGGCACGGATATATCAGCTCCCCAAAAATGCGATGCAATCGGGCCGTGCGCAGACGCGTGGCTGGGTGCTCGACCATGCGCCGGCCGAGGCGCGCCGTGCCGACCCGCTGATGGGCTGGGCGGGTAGCGGCGATACCCAGGTGCAGGTGCGGCTGTCGTTCGAGACGCTCGAGGCCGCGCGCGCTTATGCCACGCGGCAGGGCATCGATGCGCATGTCATCGCCACGCCCGCGCGAACGCTTAAGATACAGACATACGCCGATAATTTCCGCTAATGTTCGCTACCGAAGAAAGGGTTCGCCATGTTTGCAGAGTTTCGTGAGTTTATCGCCAAGGGCAATGTGCTTGATCTGGCGGTCGGTGTCATCATCGGCGCGGCATTTGGCAAAATTGTGTCGTCGCTGACCGACGACCTGATCATGCCGTTCATCGGCTGGGTTTTTGGCGGCGCTGATTTCACCAACAATTATATGGTGCTGAGCGGCGCGGTGCCCGCTGGCGCGTCGCTGGCGGCGGCCAAGGCGGCAGGGGCGACGGTGCTGGCGTGGGGCAGCTTCATCACCGCGCTCATCAACTTCATCATTCTTGCCTTCGTCATTTTCCTGATCGTCAAATATGCCAACAAGGCGATGCGTAACGCGGCGGACGCACCTGCTGGGCCGAGCGAGGTCGATCTGCTCACCGAAATCCGCGATGCGCTCAAGAAAGATTGAGCGCGAAAAACCGAGCACATTGAAAAAGCAACTGTCTTCGCCTATATCACCTCCGTCGGGCAACCGACTATGGCGATAAATTGTGGCGTAGAATAGGCACAGCGGACCCGGGGGCGGTACCCGGCGGCTCCACCACAGAATCCGGTTCGCCGGACATTGTGATGGGGCCGAACTAGGATCGACGTGTGTTGAAAGACGCTATCTTTCACTCGGGCTGAGTAACCCGTTATAGGCTCAAAACCATAAGTGCTAACGATAACGAAGCACTCGCTCTCGCAGCGTAATCGCGGGCCTCGCGGCCTAACATTACCCTAAAAGAACGCGGTCGGACCGAACCGGGCAACAGAATCGGAAACCAGCGGCACGGGGAGCGCCGGGCAACAGAAGCTCCCCACTTTCCCGCTTGCCCGCGCCTTGGCTTTGCGGCACTCCTTTGCGTGAGGAGAGCGAACAATGACCGACCATCCACCACAAATGACCGCGCTCGAAACCGCGCGCGCGATTGCCGACGGCCGCACCAGCGCGGTGGCCGAGTGCGAGGCGGCGATTGCGCGGATAGAGGCGCTCAACCCGGCATTGAATGCGGTGGTGGTCAAGGATTATGCGCGTGCGCGCGCCGATGCGGCGGCGGCCGACGCGGGGCTAGTAGCGGGGGATCGCAGGCCGCTGCTCGGGGTGCCGATGAGCGTCAAGGAAAGCTACGAGCTGGCTGGCCACCCGCAAAGCTGGGGCTTTGCCGAGCATAGCGGCAATATCATCGCAAAGGATGGCTCGACGGTGCGCAAATTGCGCGAAGCGGGCGCGGTGATCCTCGGCAAAACCAACGTTCCGGTCGCACTGGCCGACATCCAGAGCGTCAACCCCGTCTATGGCCGCACGCTCAACCCGTGGAACCCGGAACGCACCTGCGGCGGCTCATCGGGCGGGTCGGCGGCGGCGCTGGGAAGCGGGATGGTGCCATTAGAGATTGGCACCGACATCGGCGGGTCGATCCGCACCCCGGCGCATTTTTGCGGGGTGTTCGGGCACAAGACCAGCTACGGTGTCATCCCGCTCGATGGCCACCGCCGGCCCGGGTTCGACAATGCCGACCGGCCGTTGTCGGTCGCGGGGCCGATGGCGCGCGCGGCCGAAGATCTGGCGGCGACGCTCGATGTCGTGGCGAGCGAAATCCTGCCGCGCGCGCGGATCACCACGCTGGGCGGCGTGCGCCTGCTGGTGCTCACCCAGCACCCGCGCGCCGCCGTGATGCGCGATATAGCCGATGGGATTGACCGCGTTGCATCCGCTGCCGCAGGGCAGGGCGCGATCATCAGCCGAAACAGCGACCTGCTCCCCGACCTCGACAGACTGTTCGACGATTATATCCGGATGCTGATGGTCGTCATCAGCGGCGGCGCGCCCGCGCCCGACGGCAGCGTCATGACCGTGCAACAATGGTTTGCGCTGCAAGACACGCAAGCGCAGGCACAGCGGCAATTTGCGGCGCTATTCGCGCATGTCGACGCCATCTTGTGCCCGGTCCACGGCAGCACCGCCTTTGCCCACGACGACACGCCCGACATGGCGGATCGCACGATCATGATCGACGGCGAAGTCACCCCCTATACCGATCAATTTGCGTGGATTTCCATGGCGACCTTTGCCGGCCTGCCCGCAACTTCGACCCCGATTGGCCGCGCAACCGATGGCCTGCCCTATGGGATGCAGGTGATCGCCGCCAATCGCCGCGATCATGATGCGATTGCGCTGTCTGGCCTGCTCCACAAGCTTGCGATGCCATGATCCGCCGCACCTTTGCCGTCATCGCCATCCCGCTGTTGTGGTTCGCGGTGGGCGCGATCTTTTATGCCGCGCTTTCGCCGGTGCCGCCGATGCCGCCCGGCGCGCCGTCGGACAAGGTGCAGCATATCGCGGCGTTCATCACGCTGACCGCGCTCGCCATCGCCGCTTATCCGCGCGCGCGCTGGTGGGCGCTGTTGCTGCCGCTGATCGGCTTTGGCGCGGCTATCGAATGCGCGCAGGCTATCCCAGTTCTTGGGCGCAGCCCCGAATGGCTCGACCTTGCGGCAGACAGCGGCGCGGCTGCCATGACATTGCTGTGTATTAACGGTATGATGCGAATCATTCGCAAGTAAAATTGTCCGATTTATCCAATTGAATGCTGCGACTTATCTGTCATACTCCCCGCCATTAGTGATTCATCTGCGATACAGGTTAGCGGGTGCACTGTGATGCTAATCAATAATAAACGCGGCTCGCAAGTTAAGAACTATTATCAATAATGACTTTGCGTGGGGGAGTGACCATGTCAGACAAGAAACCAATCAACCGCCGTTCGTTCATGTCGACGGTTGCGGGCGCAGCGGCGATGGCTGGCGGTGCGAGCGCGTTCATCAGCGGCGAAGCCAAGGCACAGACCTATACCGGCCGCTCAGACAGCGATTCGTCGGATCGCGGCGGCTATGGTCGCACCGGCGTGACCGACAGCGACCCGACCGATGGCAGTGGCCACGGGCGCGGCAATACCGGTATTACCGACAGCGACCCATCCGATGGGTCTGGCCGTGGGCGCGGCAGCACCGGGGTTACCGACCGCGATTCGTCCGATCAGGCCGGGCGCGGGCGCGGCAATACCGGGATGACCGACAGCGATTCGCACGACGCGGCGGGCAACGGGCGCGGCGGTTATCGCACCGGCGTGACCGACAGCGACAGCGGCCGTAACGCCGATGGCGCGGGCAACGGGCGCGGGCGCACCGGCATCACCGACAGCGACAGCCACGACGCCGCTGGCAACGGGCGTGGCGGCTATCGCACGGGGCGCACCGACAGTGACCCGACCGATGCTGGTGGCAACGGGCGCGGCGGGCGCCGCACCGGCCTCACCGACCGCGATTCGTCCGATCAGGCGGGCAACGGGCGCGGCGGCATTTCCGATGGCGATAGGGGCCCGGGCAGCGACCCGACGGGCCGCGGGCGTGGCACGCGGCGCACCGGCATAACCGATAGCGATTCGCGCGATAGTGCAGGCAACGGGCGCGGGCATACCGGCTATACCGACCGCGATTCAACCGATGTCGCTGGCAACGGCCGTGGTGGCGGGCGCACCGGCCTGACCGACAGTGACTCATCCGACCAGGCGGGCAACGGTCGCGGCGGCACGCGGCGTAGCGGGACAACCGATAGCGACCCGACCGACGCGTCGGGGCGTGGCCGCACGGGCCGCACCGACAGCGATCCGACCGATGCGTCGGGGCGTGGCCGCACGGTTGACCGCGACCCGAGCGACCCCGGCGCGGCGGGTACATCGACGCGGCGTTTCTGGCGCTAAACCGCGCACGGCACGTATGAATCGCCATTTGGCGGAAATGGCCTGACCGTCTTTTTGACCCAGATCATTTCCGCCGCACGGTAATGGCTGAATGTGCTGTGTGATGTCTTGTCGAGAGTGCTTCCAATTTTGACTATATCAAAGTCCGCGCTCTGGATTTTTGTTTTACCGCGATTGCCGAGCCGCCAGATATGCCCATCTGGCTCGAAATCGCTCCAGGGGGCGCTTCACCATGGGTTTACTGACGCAGTGGCGGGACGATCCGCTTGGTTCGATATTGGGGCCGGACCTGTCCCTGCGCTTCCTCGCGGAGCTGTTCGAGCGCGACTTTTGCCTCTCAAAGGGCTTGTCGGCTGACCGTTTCGACGGCCTTATCAGCATTGCCGATGTCGACCGCATCGTCACCAGCACCGATTTGCGCGAGGGTGACCTGGGACTAGCCAATGCCGGGCGCGCGCCGATCGACGCCTCGTCCTACGTCGATGACGGCGGCTATATCGATCGCGGCGCGGTGGCGCGCCATTACCGCGATGGCGCGACCATCATCCTCAACCAGGCGCAGCGCATCGTCCCGGCGCTGGGCGAGTTGTGCCGCGGGCTTGAATACGTCTTTTCGTCGCATATCCAGACCAACCTCTACCTCACCCCGCCGGGCGAACAGGGGTTCCAGACGCATTTCGACAACCACGACGTGTTCGTCATCCAGGTGGCGGGGGCCAAGGACTGGCGGCTCTATGGCACCCCGCTCGACCTGCCGTTCAGGGGCGAGCGCTTTCAATCGGGCGAGCATGAGACGGGCGATCTGCGCGCGGAGTTCCTGCTCTCGGCGGGCGATTGCGCCTATGTGCCGCGCGGGATGATGCACGACGCCTCGACCCACGGAGACAGCGCCAGCCTCCACATCACCGTCGGCCTGATCAGCAAAACCTGGGCCGATCTCGTGCTCGAAGCCGCCGCCGAAGCCGCGCTGCGCATCCCCGCATTCCGCCAGAGCCTGCCCCCCGGCTTTGCCCGCGACGGGTTCGACCGTGACGCCGCGCGCGCGACGCTGGCCGATCTTGGCCAGCAATTGGGCGCGGCGTTGCAACTTGATCCGGCGATGGATTTGCTGACCGATCAGTTCATCCGTTCGCGCGCGGCGATCAACCGCACGACGATTACCGATGCGAACCGCGCGATTTCCGCCAGCGACCGTTTCACCCGCGCGCCGCTCGCGCCCTACCGTTTTGCACAGGATGGCGATGCCTTATGCCTCGTGGTGCCGGGCGGCGACCTCCATTTCACCGAGGAATCGCGCGCCCCGCTCCACCGCGCATTGGATGGCACGCCGTTCACGCTCGCCGATCTGGGCTTCGAGCACGCCGAGGCGCTGACCCGGCGCCTGTTCGATTACGGACTGGTCGAGCGGGTAGGGTAGGGGGCGTGCTCCGGTGCAGGTCGGAGCGCGGGCAACATGGCGCTGCACCTGCCACAGCTTCGTATCATGCGGGCACGGAAGTGGACCCTTCCCGCATTGACGCGCTCGTCCCCTCACGCCTACTATGACGTCATGACATTATACCTTGGCGTCGATGCGGGCGGTACCGCCACCAAAGCGCGGCTGACCGATGCGGCGGGCACGGTGCTCGGCACCGGCCATGCCGGGCCGGCCAACACCCGCGTCGGCATCGCGGCGCTCCACGCGGCGTTGCTCGACGTGTCGATGCAGGCGGTGCGGAGCGCCGGGCTGACGGATGGCGGTGTGGCGGAGCGCGACGTGGCGGCGATCCGCGTCGGCATGGGGATTGCCGGCATCAACCGCATGGGCATCAAGCCGCAGATCCAGGCACTGCCCTTTCCGTTCGCCAATGTCGCCTTCACATCGGACGCGATGATCGCCAACCTGGGGGCGCATATGGGCGGCGACGGGGCGATATTGATCCTCGGCACCGGCAGCGTCGGGCTGGTCAAGCGCGGCGAGGACAGTGTCAGCATCGGCGGCTATGGCTTTCCGATATCCGACGAGGGCAGCGGCGCGGCGCTCGGGTTGAGCGCGATCCGCCATGCGTTGCGCGCGCTCGACGGGCGGACCAAACCGTCGCCGCTCAGCCAGGCGATCACCAAGGAGTTTGACCACGCGATTCCGCGCGTTATCGCGTGGATGGACGAGGCTGTGCCCGGCGATTACGCCACTTTTGCGCCTTTGGTGATGGATTATGCCAATAATGGCGACGAAATTGCGGTGTCAATTGTCCGCGATGCGGCGGTGCATGTCGAACGCTTCATCGAGACGATCATGGCGCGCGGGGCGGAACGCTGTGTGCTGATGGGGGGGCTTGCGGACGCGATGAAACCGTGGTTGCGGGTGCGGATCGCCGCACAGCTGGGCGAGCCGCTGGGCGATGCGCTCGACGGGGCGCTCATTTACGCGGGGCGGCCGCTGATCCAGGTGGCCTGAACGCGGCCATTGTTATCAATGTGTGTTAAATTTGCGCGGTAACCATCTGATATATCACCATATGTATCTTGCAAACCCATGAAATGCGCGGGCGTTTTATTGGTCATTGAGCTAGCGACTAACTGGTCAATTCGCAACATCGACATCGCGTTTTGCACCGCCCCCGCCATATCGAGATGCGACCCGGCCAACGTGCCATCAGCACCGCGCAGCGCGCCATCTTCCAGCTTGATCTCCTCAGCCCCCAATGTGAACGACGTCAACGTCGTGCCCACGCTCGGCATCGCGTCGGTGACCAGCATCAATCGCTCAGCCCCCAGCGCGCGATAGGCCGCGCGCAACGCTGGGCCGTGAACATGGTGACCATCGGCAATGATCCCGCAGAACAGGTCGCCCTCGAGCGCCGCGCCAACCACACCGGGTGCACGCCCCTCCATCTGCGTCATCGCGTTGAACAGATGGGTAACGCCGCTCAATCCTTCGGCAATCGCGCGCTGCATATCGTCATAGCTCGCCAGCGAATGTCCCGCCGCAACGATGACTCCGCGCTCCACCAGCGCCGCGATCATCCCCGACGGGGCCAGCTCTGGCGCCAGCGTCACCAGCGTTTTGCCGTGCTTCAGTGACGACAGCAGCGCCACCGCATCGGCATCGAGGGTGCGAAACTTCGCCGCATCGTGAATCCCGCGCTTGGCCGCGTTGAGGAACGGGCCCTCGATATGGATGCCGATGATCCCTGGCACGCCACCCGCAATCGCCTCATCGACGGCGGCAATCGCCTGTGCCACTTTGTCCAAATCATCGCTGATGAGAGTCGGCAGCATCGCGGTGGTGCCGAATATGCGGTGCGCAGCAGCGATGGTGCGGATACCCTCCACCGTTGGCGCATCGTTGAACAGCACGCCGCCGCCGCCGTTGACCTGTGTATCGATGAAGCCAGGCACCAGCGCGCCGCCGCCTAGCCGCTGGATGGCAATGGCAGGGTCGAGCGCGGTGATGGGTATAACGCTCTCAATCAGCGCACCATCGACAATGACCGCGTGGTCATCGAGCCAGCTCCCACGCGACAATATCCGCGCACCGCTGAGGGCAAATCGGTTCATCGCGTTTGGGTCACTTTGTTGAGCAACGGCGGGTGATCGGGGTCAAGCCCGCGCTGGATGCTCAGTGTATTGACCAGTCGATAAAAGCTCTGGATCATCGCAATTGGCGCAATCGCCGGATGCAGGCCAGACTGAACGGGCAGGGCAATTGCGCCATCGTAACCGCCTCCTGCCACCGCAATCCTTGCGCCGCGCGCGGTAAATTGCGGTATCAAAGCATCAAGGCCCATCGCGGCCTTGTCAAACGGTGGCAGCACCAGCAACGGAAAATCGGGGCCGATCAGCGCCATTGGTCCATGCGCAACCTCGGCGATGCTGAACGCTTCGGCGTGGATGCCGCAGGTTTCCTTGAACTTGAGCGCAGCTTCCTGTGCTGCACCCAGCGTTGGGCCGCGACCCAGCACATACAGGCTTTGCGCATCGGCGAGCATATCGAGCGCGCCCGACCAATTGGTGTTCCACGCGGTGGTTAGCGCATCGGGGAGTGCCGCGACCACCTCACTCAGGGCGTCGTCACCGCTCCACAGCGTCGTCAATTGCGCCAGTGCGCCAAGCGAGCCGACATAGCTTTTGGTCGCGGCGACGCTGCGCTCTGGCCCGGCGTGAAGCGGGATGACAACCTCAGCCAGCTGAGCCAGCGGCGACGCGGCATCGTTGACCAGCGCAATCACCAGCGCACCAGCTTTGCGTGCCGCCGCCGCCGATGCCAGAAGATCGGGGCTTTTCCCCGATTGCGAAATGACGATGAACGGCTGCCCCGTCATATGCAATAATGGCGTGCCGTAAATCGAGCTGATCGATGGCGATTGTGACAGCGTTGGGATACGCAACCGCGTTTCAAACAGATATTTGGCATAGGTCGCGGCATGATCCGAACTGCCACGCGCACAGGTATAGATGATTTGCGGGTTCAACTGCTTTAACCGCTGCGCCAACCCGCTCATCAGCGTGGCATTGGCGCGCAACTGCCGCGCAACCACCGCGCTGGCCTCGGCTGCTTCGGTGAACATCAGTGTTGCCGATGGCTCAATCACTTGACTAATGCCCCAATTGCGTCGCGCAATATGCCGCCATGCGCAGCCAGCAGGACTTGCGCACCATCGGGCGATAACCCCTTGGCGATGAGCACCGCAGCCTTGATGTTACGCCCTCCCGCTTCCACCGCCGCCACCGCTGTCTGCGCGCTGCACCCGGAAAGCTGCTGAACTATAGTATGCGCGCGGGCCAGCAATTTATCGTTGGAAATGACCATATCGACCATCAGCCCGCGATAGACGCGCCCCAGCCGCAGCATGATGGCGGTGGACAGCGTGTTGAGCACCACCTTTTGCGCGGTGCCAGCCTGCATCCGCGTTGATCCGGCGATCACCTCGCTGCCCGTATCCGCCAATATCGCATGCTCGGCGGCATTGAGCAGCGGCGTATCGGCATTATTGGCAATAGCAATAGTGAGCGCGCCTGCGCTGCGTGCAGCCTCAATCACGGCGATAGTGAACGGCGTGCACCCGCTTGCGGCGACGCCGATGGCCACATCGTCCGCGCTAATGCCATTGGCTTCTACTGCCGTGCGCGCGGTGATCGCATCATCCTCCGCCCCTTCGGCGCTGGCGGCCAGTGCCGACATGCCGCCCGCCATCAGGTAGAGCAGGCGCTCTGCCGACCAGCCAAATGTCGGGCCAAGTTCAACGCCATCCTGCACCGCAACGCGCCCCGATGTTCCTGCGCCGGCATAAACCAGTCGCCCACCCAATTTTAGCCGATCTGCTGCGGCTATTACCGCTTGCGCTATGGCATCTGACTGGGTCCGAAGCGCGGCAACGGCCGCCAAATGCCCTTCGAGCATCGCCTCCACCGCCTGTTCGGTCGGCCAGCAATCAATGTCGGCATATCTTGGGTCAGGATGTTCGGTGGAGGCCATGGGTTCACTCATCCACGCAAATGGTGCCGGCTGCAAGGTTCGAACTCGCAACCCCCTGACTGCAAATCAGCATACAACTGTATTCTATAGAACGCCAGCCTACTTCAATACGGATATATTTCTAATGATATTCATGTAATTACGGGATTTTCGGCGATCATGCCGTAGAGGCGGCGGTTGACGCCGATTGACTTTCGTGGTCAAATCCACCGCTCTAATACCGTTCTAGAAATGGGATTATGATGTCAAAAGTGTCACTGTCAGATCGCGTGATCTCGGTGACGTGACCCCCTGATTTCCCTCCAAGATTGATTAGAGTCCGGACCTGACGAAGGGACGGAACGATGAAGCGAACACGGTTTACAGAAGAGCAGATAATCGGGGTGCTGCGGGAGGCAGAGGCGGGCGCGAAGACGGCTGATCTTGCGCGCAAGCATGGCGTGTCGGAGGCGACGCTCTACAACTGGAAGGCCAAGTATGGCGGGTTGGAGGTGTCTGAGGCGAAGCGGCTGCGGGCGCTGGAGGATGAGAACGGGAAGCTCAAGCGGCTGCTTGCGGACGCGATGCTGGACAATGCGGGTCTGAAGGACCTGCTGTCAAAAAAATGGTAACGCCCGCTGCAAAGCGTGAAGCGGTCGCGCATCTTCAGGCCCTGCTTGATGTCAGCGAGCGGCGGGCGTGCAGGGTGATTGCGGCGGATCGGAGCGTGATCCGTTATCAGTCGCGGCGCAGCGATGATGGCGTGACGCGGGAGAAGCTGCGGGAACTGGCGCATCAGCGCCGCCGGTTCGGCTATCGCCGGTTGCATGTGCTGCTGCGGCGCGAGGGGCTGACGATCAACCGCAAGAAGACGCAGCGGCTGTACCGCGAGGAGGGCTTGACCGTTCGTAGGCGTAAAGGTCGCAAACGCGCGGTTGGTGCCCGTGCGCCTGCCTCTGTAGCAGCACTTCCCAACCAGCGCTGGAGCCTCGACTTCGTGCATGACCAGATGATCACGGGTCGCCGGTTCCGGGTGCTCAACGTCGTCGATGACGTGACGCGCGAGTGCCTGGCGGCGGTGCCGGATACATCGATCTCGGGCAAGCGGGTCGTGCGCGAACTGACGGAGTTGATCGCGGTGCGGGGCAAGCCGGGGATGATCGTCAGCGATAACGGCACCGAGCTGACCTCGAACGCGGTGCTGGAATGGTGCGGCGAAGCCAGGATCGAATGGCATTACACGACGCCGGGCAAGCCCACCCAGAACGCGTTCGTCGAGAGCTTTAACGGGCGGATGCGTGATGAACTGCTCAACGAGACGCTGTTCACCAACCTTGATCATGCCCGCGAAAAGATCGCCATCTGGGCCGATGATTATAACACGGGGCGACCGCACTCATCGCTTGGATATGCCACCCCGGCGGCGTTCGCCGCTGACCTCAAAAAGCAAGGGGCTGCTCCGCTCCGCATAGCCGGAGGCTATCGCACGCGCCCAGCCTTCAAATTCGGCTTGCGAAAGCATGACGACAACGATCCAGCCATCGGCGGTTTGCCAAGGACGATAGACGGCGGCGATGTTCGGCATTGGCAACAGGGGGTCGACTATGACCTGATCGCCGTGCTGATCGATCCAGCCATAAGAAACGCCAGCTTCAAGCATGGAAATGTCGACGACCGAGCCGGTTCCGTCCTCGCCAATGGCGCGGCTGTAAAGAGCCGCGCTGATCGCCTGCGCGGCATAAAGTCCAGCATTCTTGTCACATACCCATTGCGGAGATGTGAGCATCCCGCTCTCCAGCACCTTGGCTGTCAAACTCACCGGCGCTTACGGTCGGCGCAATGGTTATGTGCGCAACGCACTTTCCGGTGAATTGCTGGGCGGAAAGGAAAATATCGGCCTCCGGTTCGCTGTGCGCTGGGAGCCGGAGGATGGGTTCAGAGCCAATCTGTCGGCGGAATATGTCAGGGAGACCGATACGGGGTCGCCAACCGTATTCGCTGGACTCAACACTTCGGGGCTGTTCGCCCGGCTGGCGGCGGGGACAGCTGGTCCGCCTGCGTCGGCGGTGAATTTCGGGGATCGCGGGGTCGTCGATGGCAGCGGAAACCGCCAACTATGCGCCTTCACCAATTCGCTGGGCCAGAACATCGATAATAGCCAGAATATTACCGACCCACGCGCCCGCAATACAGGTGCCGAAGGTGGTGTCCATCAGCGAGATGTCATCCTGAACTGCGGAACGGCGGGAACGTTCAACCTCGGGGCGACGGGACCCTATGTCAGCTTTGCCAACGGAAATTCACGCTCTGAAGTCGAGGTTTACGGGGCTTCGCTCAATCTGGAAAAGGATTTCGGAGATGCCACTCTCAGGTCGATCACCGGTTATCGCAGGACCAGCTATTTCGTTTTCCGCGACGCAGACAGCACGCCGCTGACAATCCTTCATTCGCAAAATGACGATGTGATCGAACAGTTCAGCCAGGAATTTCAGCTCGTTGGCAGGGCCATCGACAACAGGCTCAACTGGCTGATCGGGGCCTATTATTTCAACGAAAGCGCGGATTTTGATAATCCGGTCTATCTGCCCGCGATTACAGTTGGTGCGCTGAACAATGCCGGCAGACTCAAGACCGATAACTATGCCGTCTTCTCGCAGCTCACATTCGACCTCACATCATCGCTGCATCTGACCGGTGGATTACGTTATACCTACGAAGACAAGCGAGCGATTCCCAATTTCTTCGCGATCGGGAATTACAATGTTCCGAACCCGTTTTCCACGGTGGGAATGCGTTGCGGCGGACCGGGTCTGGTCGTGGTCAACGACCCCGCTCAGGCGATTAATCGGCCCGATGCGCATTGTATCGGACTGGCGAGCGGGCAACTGCTCTACGCCAATGTCCCTAACCAGCTGAGTTTCGGGCAAATAACGCCGACGGTCAACCTCTCCTTTGATGTGACATCCGACCTGTTGCTCTATGGTCGCTATGCCAGAGGGTTCAAATCGGGCGGTTTCAGCACCCGTATCATCCAGCCAGTCCCTTCGGCGAGCAATCCCGACGGCGTCAGCCGACTGCCGACGTTCGAGCCGGAAATCGCCGATACTTTCGAACTCGGTATAAAAGGGACGACGCACTTTGCCGGCGGCGCGCGATTCAACCTGTCCGCGTTTCGGACCAATTATCAGAATCAGCAGATCGTTGTGCGCCAGGGCGTCGCTCCGATTACCTTCAATGCGGGCAAATCCCGGATCCAGGGTTTCGAATTCGAAGGCAGCTGGACGCCTACGCCGCAGTTGTACATCACCGCCGGGGCCGGATATGTGGATGGAAGATATCTCTCATTCGATGGCCCGCTGCTTGGGTTGCTGGCCGTCGCACAAGCGCAGTTCGCCAACGACCCTGCTAATCTTCTGCCGCCCAATCAACGCGGGGGCCTCGTCGACCTTCAGGACAGACTGGCCTATACCCCCGAATGGTCAGCCAATGCGGGTGCATCTTACCGGATCGATACGGGCGGAGAGGGGCGTGTGACGATCCACGGTGACTGGACCTACCAGTCGCGGATATTCTTTGATGCGCCGAACTCGCGGGAAATTTCGCAGCCAGCATTCAGCCTGTTCAATGGTAATATCACCTGGCTATTTCCCAATGGTCGGTCCGAACTGTCGATCGGCGTGCGAAACATTGCGAACAGACTTTATCGCACGGCGGGGAATATCTCTTTCAGCAGCTCCGCCTATGCCGAGAATGTTTACAATCGCGGGCGTGAATGGACCGTCAGGTTCAAGCAATCCTTCTGAGTCAGAGGGAAATCCGTCGATGTTTCTGTCGGGCAAAGCTTCGCCCGTGAGCGGATGGACCAGGCGCGAAGCGCTGATGGTATGGGAATGGCTGTGAGTCGAATACTGAAAAATTATGTCGGTGGGGAGTTTGTGGAAGGCCTAACCACCTTCGCCAATATCAATCCTGTGGACGGAAGCTTGAACAGCTTGGTCAGCGAAGCCGACGCGGCCATCGTTGACCGGGCAGTCAAGGCCGCGCAGCGGGCGATGGGCGGCGAATGGGGGCGGTGCCGACTGAGCGAACGCATAGCATTCCTGTACCGCATCCACGCCCACCACAACCTGTCGCTCGGCGTGGCCAACAGCATCATCGCGGTGCAGAACGGTGCCGTCCGCGTCGATGCCAGCCTGACAGGCATGGGCGCTGGCGCAGGAAATGCCCCGATCGAGGTGTTCGTCGCCGCCGCCGACAAGATGGGCTGGAACCATGGCTGCGACCTCTATGCGTTGATGGATGCTGCGGAGGATCTCGTCCGGCCGCTACAGGACAGACCCGTACGGGTCGATCGCGAGACATTGACGCTCGGCTATGCCGGCGTCTATTCCAGCTTCCTGCGCCATGCCGAGAAGGCCAGTGGCGATTATGGGGTCGACACACGCTCGATCCTGGCCGAGGTTGGCCGCCGCAAGATGGTTGGAGGACAGGAGGATATGATTGTGGACGTGGCGCTCGACATGGTCAAAGCGGCCGAGCGTCAGTCAAATAGATGACCCGGTTCGTCCACCTGTTCGGCGGCAGTGCCACCACGACTGAACGCAGCAAAGACTTGCTCGGCGGCAAGGGTGCGAATCTGGCCGAAATGGCGTCGATCGGCCTGCCGGTACCGCCAGGCTTTACGCTGACGACGCAAGTGTGCGCCGCCTTTTATGCTGCGGACCGCGCCTATCCCGATGCGCTTGCGCTCGAGGTTGCGGGCGGCATCACGCATATCGAGCGCGCGGTTGGCAAGCGCTTTGGCGATGTGGCCGATCCGCTGCTGGTTTCGGTCCGCTCTGGTGCGCGCGCGTCGATGCCCGGGATGATGGACACCGTGCTCAACCTCGGCCTCAACGATGCGACGGTGGTGGGACTGGCCGCCGCGTCGGGGGATGCGCGCTTTGCGTGGGACAGTTACCGCCGTTTCATCCAGATGTATGGCGATGTCGTGCTCGGGCTCGACCATCATCTGTTCGAAGAAGCGCTCGAGGTCGCCAAGGAGGATCTGGGCTATTACCGCGACACCGAAATGACCGCCGAGGATTGGCGCGCGCTGGTCGCCACATACAAGGGCATCGTCGAGGGCGAGAAGGGCCACCCATTCCCCGATGATGTCCACGAACAGCTGTGGGGCGCGATCGGTGCGGTGTTCGACAGTTGGGAGAGCGAGCGCGCACGCGTTTACCGCCGCCTCAATGCCATCCCCAGCGCGTGGGGCACCGCGGTCAATGTCCAGGCGATGGTGTTCGGCAATATGGGCGAGACATCGGCGACCGGCGTCGCCTTTACCCGCAATCCCGCGACCGGGGCGCGCGCCTTTTATGGCGAATGGCTGGTCAATGCACAGGGCGAGGATGTGGTGGCCGGCATCCGCACCCCGCAATATCTGACCCGCGCGGCACGGGAGGCGGCGGGTGCCAAGCCGCTCAGCATGGAAGAGGCGATGCCCGGCCCTTATGCCGAGCTTGCGGGGTTGTTCGACACGCTGGAAGCGCACACCCGCGACATGCAGGACATCGAGTTCACCGTGGAACGCGGCGCGCTGTGGATGCTCCAGACCCGTAGCGGCAAGCGCACCGCCAAGGCGGCGCTCAAAATCGCGGTCGACATGGTGAATGAGGGGCTGATTAGCCGCGAGGAGGCGGTGCTGCGCGTCGAACCGATGGCGCTCGACCAATTGCTCCACCCGACGCTCGATCCCAAGGCCCCGCGCGATGTCATCACCAGGGGGCTGCCCGCATCGCCGGGCGCTGCGTCTGGTATCATCGTGTTCGACGCCGACAGCGCGGAGCGGCGCACGGGCGAGGGCGTTATCCTGGTGCGCACCGAAACGTCGCCCGAAGACATCCACGGGATGCACGCGGCGCGCGGCATTGTGACGGCGCGCGGTGGGATGACCAGCCACGCGGCGGTGGTGGCGCGCGGCATGGGGCGACCGTGCGTATCGGGCGCGGGCGGCATCGCCATCGACATGGCCGCGCGGGTGATGCGCGTTGCCGGGCGCGAGCTACACGAGGGCGATGTCATCACCATCGACGGGAGCAGCGGCGAGGTGATGGCGGGGCGCGTGCCAACGGTCGATCCAGAACTGGTTGGCGATTTTGGCACGTTGATGGACTGGGCCGACGGCGCGCGGCGGATGAAAGTTCGCGCCAACGCCGAAACGCCAGAGGATTGCCGCGTCGCGCGCAGCTTTGGCGCGCAAGGGATCGGCCTGTGCCGCACCGAACATATGTTTTTCGACGCCGGGCGGATTACCGCGGTGCGCGCAATGATATTGGCCGAGGATGAGGCTGGACGGCAGGTCGCTCTTGCAAAGCTGCTCCCCGAACAGCGCAGCGACTTTGCCGAGATTTTCCGCATCATGGCGGGCCTGCCGGTCACCATTCGCCTGCTCGACCCGCCACTGCACGAGTTTCTACCGCACAGCGAGGACGAGTTCGCCGATGTTGCGGCGGCGGCGGGTGTGGCGGTCGATGTGCTGCGCCGCCGCGCCGCTGAACTGCACGAATATAATCCGATGCTGGGGCATCGCGGGGTGCGGCTGGGCATCACCTACCCCGAAATATACGCGATGCAATCGCGCGCGATATTCGAGGCAGCGTGCGACGTCGCAGGCGCACTTGAGGGGGAGGGGGGCCAAGCTCCGATCCCCGAAGTGATGATCCCGCTGGTCGCCACGCGCGCCGAACTCGACCTGATGAAAGCGGTGATTGACGATACCGCGCGCGCGGTGTTTGCGGAAAAAGGGCGCACCCTCGATTATATGGTCGGAACGATGATCGAACTGCCGCGCGCGGCGTTGATGGCAGGGGACATTGCGGGGGCCGCGCAGTTTTTCAGCTTTGGCACCAACGATTTGACCCAGACCACGATCGGCATCAGCCGCGATGATGCTGCGCGCTTCCTCTCCACCTATGTCGAGAAAGGCATTTTTGCAGCCGATCCGTTTGTCACGCTCGATGTCGATGGCGTCGGACAGCTGATCGCCATGGCGGCCGAGCGGGGCCGCGCGGCGCGCAGCGACATCAAGCTCGGCATTTGCGGCGAACATGGCGGCGATCCGGCCAGCATCGCTTTTTGCGAGGGGCTTGGCCTCGATTACATCAGCGCCTCGCCCTACCGCGTGCCGATTGCGCGCCTCGCGGCGGCGCAGGCGGTGTTGTCCGCGGCAATTTGAACCGAAAACGGGCCACCGCAGCGTAAATGTTCAATAATTGTTCTCGCTTAGCGTTGTTTAGCCCACTATCCGGCTCTGCCCTCGTGAAGGACCATTTCATTGCCCGCGTGCCCCCCGAGGTCTTCTGCCATGACGATCCATTTTGAAAGCGCAGCAGTGATTGAGAGCGTGCTTGCCGGTGCGCCCTCCCGACCGCAGCGCAATTGATGCCGCGACGATGCGGCAATGAACTTGCGCTCGCCCTTCATGTTACGCTGGCCTCCGGTCCCTCGCCCTGATTGGCCAGTCTTCGGGGGTGAAGCGGTCGGCGTAAAAGATCGTATGCCCGCGCTCACCTTTGCGAACGCATCCACCATCACAGCCTCCTCGCCTCTAAAACCACACGCCCCTTCTTCGGGGGCGGCCACAAAAACGCCGGCGCACCCGCGCCGTCCGTAACCTGCCCGTGCAGGCAGAAAGACGGCTCCGGCTCAGGGGAAGGCTTTCCCCTCCATAGGATCACAAGAGCGAAAGTTTACCATTCTAATTCCAAATTCTAGAACGGTGGAGGCCATGGGTTCACTCATCCACGCAAATGGTGCCGGCTGCAAGGTTCGAACTCGCGACCCCCTGATTACAAACTGCCTCTAGCAACCTTTCTGATGCTACGCCAGAGTGCTCCATACTACGCTTAAGGTCTTGAAACGGTTGGAATAAATCCGCCGTGGATTACCTTAACCTACGCCACGGTTTTCCGACAAAAGATTACGTGGCGATTACGTAGGCGTATGAAGCATGGCCAGTCAGTCGATCACTATCCGCACTATCGAGGCATCAAAACCATGTCCCGGACGCGATGTCTATACCTGGGATAGCGGCCTGAGGGGGTTTGGCCTTCGGGTCACCCCCAAGGGTGTCAAATCCTATGTCCTCCAATACCGGGTCGATGGCGGAGCGCTGCAACAATGCCACTACCACCCCGGTAGGTGGCTGAACCGGCGAGAAAGGCCACGAAAAGCGGCAAGGCGTAGATCGAAAGGCGGAATAGAAGCGCGCAGCACAGAAACACTGCGACGATTGTCAGGGCAAAGCCTATCAGCATGGCGTCCTCCTTGAAGCCAAGGGCAAGGGACGCGCTCTCCACCTCCACCGCAGCGCAATGTGCATGAAATCCATAGCAGAAATGCGGCCCGGCTGGAATACCCGATGAGCATCAAGCCAAGCGCTATACAATTTCGCTTTTGGGGCACGTCCGCTTTCAGGCACCTGATTTCGCTGAACGAACGACCAAAAACTTGTCGGTTCCGTCAGGCGCGGTTGGCTGCAAAGTTGGGGAGTCCGGAAAGGCGGCTATTATTGGGAAATGCTCAAAAGCCGCCGTCAAAGCGGATAAGCCGTGGTGCGCTTGACGCAATCCATGACGACCGACGTCTTGAATTTCTTGATGTTAGCATTCCCGAGAAAATGGCGGTCGGTGAAGGCCTTGTAAGCTGACATGCTCGGCATCGTCAGAATGACAAACAGATCGGCGTCACCGGTCACATAGTAGCATTGCTGCACTTGAGGATCATCGATCAATGCCGTCTTCGTTCCTTCGAGGGTCGCCGCATGCTCATTCTCAAGCGAGACCTCGACAAGGATGGTCAGCAGATGCCCCACCTGTTCTGGCTCCAATATAGCGCGCGTGGCGATGATGGTGCCATTTTCCTTCATCCGCTGAACGCGGCGAAGTGTTGCGGATGCGGACAAATTTACCCGTTCACCGATGTCGGCATAGGACAAGGTGGCATCCTCCTGAATGATCGTCAGGATTGCACGGTCGAAGTCATCAAGCTGATTCATTGCGTCTTAGTTTTGCTTATCGCTGTTCTGTTGCGGATGATAGTACAAAATAGGTGAGATATGGCATCACCAGCGCGCTATTATTGCATCATGCTTTCACGTCAAACCGTTTCCCAATTTTCCCGCAACCTGAGCGCAGCCCGAGACACGCCACCGGCCTCTCTTCGCAGCTGGTTGGGATGCGAGGCTCCGAACGAAGTTCGCCATCTTTTGAACCTGTGTCCTCTGCATCAATCGACACCGCTCAAGCGGCTCGACTGGCTGGCTCAGCAACTTGGGTTGGCTTCAGTCTTCGCGAAGGATGAAGGGGCCAGGCTTGGGTTGGGAAGTTTCAAGGCGCTCGGCGGTGCCTACGCGGTGGCGGAGCTCGTGTTGGGATGGGCCTCTGAGCGTCTCGGGCGGTCGGTACGGCCAGATGAGATTATGTCTATGGAAGTCCGGGAAGTTGTCAAAGACCGGACTGTAGGTTGCGCCACCGATGGCAATCATGGCCGCTCCGTGGCCGCAGGTGCGCGCCTCTTTGGATGCAAGGCGGTCATCTTTGTTCATCGGAACGTTGACGAATTCCGGCGCGCATTGCTGCGGGCGTTGGATGCTCAAGTGATTGAGGTTCCAGGCACTTATGATGACAGCGTCGATGTGTGCGCCGATGCGGCGCGCGAGAACGGCTGGCAGCTGGTGTCAGATACCTGTTGGAAAAGCGACCGCGAAATGGCCGCCCGCGTCATGCGAGGATACACGGTTCTCGTCGATGAGGCCCTGTCGCAGCTGGACCTGCCTCCCAGCCATGTCTTTGTGCAGGGCGGCGTTGGCGGGTTGGCTGGCGCCGTCGCTGGCCATTTGGCCGACGTTTTTGGCAAGGCGCGACCCTTGGTTGTCGTCGTCGAACCGGATCGGGCGGGTTGCCTCATCGCAAGCGCCCTGGCCGGGCAGCCCGTCGAAATTCCGGCGGGCGATCCAACCATGATGGCAATGCTAGAATGCTATCGTCCGTCTGAGGCGGCTTGGCCAATATTAGAACGCTACGTTGATGCGTTCATGACGCTTCCCGACGCCGCTGCCATAGATGCTGTGCAGCTTCTGGCAAATCCGTCAGGCGCCGATCCGATCATCGTCGCAGGAGTTTCAGGTGGCGTCGGCTTGGCCGGGCTGGTTGCGGCCGCGCAAGATCCGCAGGTTCGGGACCAGCTTGCGCTGGACCATCAGTCTCGCGTTCTGACGGTCGTCACGGAAAGGGCTGATGCTCCTGCCGTTGACCAATAAACTTCAACCTAAGCTCAGAAAAGGACCCTCGTGTCATGATTATGGATCATCTCGAACTATCGACGAACAAGTTTGACGAAATGTGTGCGTTCTACGACGCCGCGCTTGCACCATTGGGAGTCACCCGCATCGTGCCAGGTTCGCCTGCGGGGTATGGCCGGGGCGATGTTTTGCCTTTCTGGCTACGCGTTGGCGACAACAACACTGTCAACGCCCACTATGCTTTCTCATGTGCATCGCGCGCACTTGTCCACGATGCCTTTGAAGCTGCGAAAGCTATTGGCGGAACTGGCCTTCGCGAACCCAAAATCCATCCGCACATCGACCCCAATTATTATGCGGGATATGCCTGTGACCCGGACGGCCACCTGGTGGAGTTTGTATGTCGGGAAGCGGAGGCGTGATGCATCGCTCTGCCGCCGCTTTAGGCTATCTTTCGCAACGGCAGCTTTTACGGAATGCTTATTGACCAGTCTACGGCTGAAAAGTTGTCGGTTCCGTCAGGCGCGGTTGGCTGCAAAGTTGGGGGAAGCGGTCGTCGATCGAGGCCTGGCGCCCACAGCCAACCAACCGCAATTGCGCATTTGGGGTAGAAAGCGGTCTCGTACCGAGTTAGCATCCGACGATGTTTGAAATGAAAGTCGATCTAAAAGAATACGGCCACCCGGATGTGAACTTACCGGTGGACCCAGAGTTGTCACGACTGGCGGCTTGGTTGCCAAACTATTTTGCGGATGAGGTTCGAAAAGGCATTCGATTCGAGGCCGAACAGACTATCCAGCTAGGTTGGTCGTTATTAAAACTGGGATCAACGACCGACGGCAACCTGATAGCGCTCGAGCCAGATTATGAAACAATGCCGGTTCGATGGGTATTAGGTGTAAGCAGGACTATCCGCTTGCTCGCTCTGCAGCGGGCTGTATGCGATGAGTGCCAAGTGGAGCCGAATTTTCCCTCAATTCAGCACGCGGCGTCTTTGCCCGAAATGGTACCGCCAGCAGATCATTTTACAATGGTGCGCACGGACCCGCAGGGCAACCTTTCTGGATGGACAATCCACGAAGGGCGCGACGTCGCGATGCGTTTGATGTCACTTTATGAGGTGGCTATTTTCAACAGAGCAATTATTCCCCTCTTGGCACTTCCTGTTGGGTCCATCGTTGAACGTAATTGTAAAAGTTTATCCATTTCAATTGACGGAAAGCAATACTCCAATTCGTCCAGTGAGCTTCTGTTTCTCATCGCTAACGAGGAACCGTTCGATCGATTGCTCACGATCTAAGTTGAGCTCTGAACGTCCGCTATGTTGTCGAATGTACGCGTTGATCGCACCGTCATATCCAAATCCAAGTTACTGCCGGCGCACATAGTGCAAATCCCGACGGGGTCTACTTCCGGGTGGCAGCAATGTTGCCATCCCGGCCCGTATGGCCACAATATGACCGGCGGCGGGATCAATCTAAACTTCAGTTCGCCATCACACATACAACGCGGCGGCCCGATCAGAAACCTTGCATTGGCAAGCTCAGACTGAGGCCGCTGCTCGCGCGCTCCCGGCTAACCTCACTCTTTTTCGTCGATAGCGTAAGTAACCCACTATAAGTAGTGCGAGCACGGCGAGTGCTGCTGTCGCAGCAGCGGCCAGATTGTGTACAGGGTTGATGATCGTGAATGCTCCCTGCTGGGTGTAGAAACCGCTGAATTTCTCGATCGCCGCCGGCAAGGCTAAAACATCACTCTTGGTCATTTCCAACGGGCGCTCCCCGGGGTGGTGCGTAGATCCCGACGCAAACAGCTCACCCGAACGCGCGCGTTCGATATGCCCGCCCAATACATTGGCGATCGGTCGGTCCCGGACCCAATCCGCCAGCCTTTGCGCGCTGGCGAGATCGGCGGCGGAATCTTCGAGCAGCAGACGCCCCGGCATCAACATGTCACCAGAGAACAGCAATGCAGTGCTCCGGTCGTAGAACACCAAGTGCGTCGTCTCATGACCGGGCGTAGGGACCACGTCGACGATGCGCCCGCCCAACTCGATCTGCGCGACGCCATGCGGCCACCTTGAAAATCCGTAGTGCCTTTGTACGTTCGGGAGGTCATAACCGACGACGGTCACTCGCGGCAAAGCTGCGAACTGCGCGTCCCCGCCACGATGATCCTGATGGCGGTGCGTGTGCACGACAAGCAAGGGATGCCCTGCCGCGCCGGCCTGCGACATCAGCGCGAGCACGGTCTCCGCCAATGGCATTTTCGCGGCATCTGCCACGTCGCCGGTGTCGATTAGCAGGGATCGCGTATCGCCTACCAACAGGTAAAGGAAATTGCTTTCACCAGTCGCACACAAGCTCTGACGCAAAACGAAGGTTCTCGGGTTGTAGGCATGCACTTGGAGCGGCGGCTGTTGCGCCACCGCGCAATCCTCAGCGCCTTCATTCCAGTGCCGAGGCAATGAGCCGGGCATAATCGCCAAGCTCGGCGTGCTGATGAGGATGCCGAGCGTCGTCGCGACAGCTGCAGTCAGGATGTGCATTTTCATTCTACCATTCTATACATTCGAATACCTGTTACAATCATTGAGTTGCGTGTGCGAAGATGAGGGGTCGGTGGCACCGGGTCGCAGTGGACCTGGTTGTCAACGCATTCGTTCTCTTTGGCACAGCGATGGCGCGACCAATTGGCGTAAAATGATTGCGAGGGCACGTGACGGAGCTTTTCATTTTCGGCCGTTTTCATGTAAAACCCGAGCACGTTGATCGTGCGGCCGCGCTGCTACGTCAGCAAGTGCAGGCCACGCGCAAAGAGCCGGGTTGTTGCGAAATCCAAGTATTCTGCGCGATCCGCGATCCTCAGCTTTTCCTGCTTCATTCCCGTTGGAATTCGGTGGCGGCATTCGATCTGCATGCGGAATTGCCGCGCACACAACGGTTTATCGAGCTGATTTGTTCGTGGTCCGATTTTCCGCCGGACGTGACCCGTACTCACGTGATCGATACTGACTAAGTTGCTGGCGCCCATCGGCTGACGTTTCACCTCAAAACTAGGTCGTTTTGATAAAAAGGATTCTCGACCGACCAATTTTCTGCTTGAAGGCTGCTCTTTGGAGAGCAGTCATCGGCCGTGGGGTCTCTTCGGTGCCAGCGATTGGGCGTAACAGTGAAGCGTGGCCGCTAAGCTAATGTCCGCAATGTTGTCGATTCCGGACCGACTGTTTCCTTTGCAGAATTACGGCAAGCCGACCTTCGTTCAACCAACTGCCCAAGGGCAGCTTTTGGGCTCAATCGGCAAAGGGCGCTACGGCTGGAAAGTTGTGGGAAGCGGACATCGAGAATTGACTAGACGACGGGCGGCCTAGAAATGTCGAAAACATCAATCTGCGCTGCCTCGAATCGAGCTTCTAAAGAATTAGACCCATGCCCTTCGAGGTAGGCTAATTCGCTCTCGGAGATTGGGATCGCCATGAGCCAATGAACTTCAGTGCCAGCGAAACACCTAGGGGCAAACCCCTCCCACAAAAATGGACTGGCGAAGAACACGTGCTCCATTGTCTGCGAGATGGCATATTGGGCCACGACGTCCCTGATCGTACTCCCGTACGTGATAGGGCTGCCGTTTTTCATTCTCTCGATTGCGCAGCTGGCAATGACATTGTCGAAATTTTTGGTTGCAGTTGCGCAGGCTCCAAGAAGCTCAAGATTTACTCGATCACAACCGACTGGAACTGGATAGTTCGATAAGCCAATGGTGCCGTAAGACGTTACACCTTCGATCGGCCAATCGCTCCCGGTCGCAATGAAAAGGTCGTGTGCCTCGCGGTCATCAGCATACCGATGCACCGACGTGTCAGTTCCAAGCAATGACCGGACATATCGTCCAATAAGCTTCTCTGTTTCGGTTGGTTCGCGACGGCTAGGTGCTTGCGTTGACATAACCTATCCTACTGATCGTCGCTGGTGACCGAAGCGTTGTCGTATCCGAAAGGTCACGTTCGGCCGGAATGTTTGGGAAAACGGATTCACCCGTAGAAATGGCGGGCTCCAAGGATTTTGGTGTATTTCTGCCGTTGTAAATTTGCCCAGTGGGAAGACAATCGCCCAAGAAGTTCAACATCTTTGGCGAACGCTTGTCGCCGGCTGTCCTCACCTTCGCGCCTGTTCTGCATCTCGTAATCCCAAGCCATAGCCGTGGTCAGCCCACGCATGATCCAGTAGAGCAATTCATCTAGATCGTTGGTAATTCGTCTCTCTAGCTCAAACCCTCGCTCTTCGATGACGAAATGATAAGCATCAAGAACTTCGATATAAGGTGAACCGTAGCCGCTCGGTTCCGTGCGGATGAAAAAATCTTCACGCCCGAGGTGACACGCCAGCTCCTTGACTCGTTGTTTGATTGTTTGGACGCTCAACAGATTGCCATGGCTCGGATTCATGTGGACTTTGTCTCACAGCTCCCTGAAGTCCGCAATGTTGTCATTCCGGGAAAGGCTCGTTTGGCTGGAATGTTGGGGAGAGCTGACTGTCCGCTTTCTTTCGAAAAGGTTAATATGCTGCCGTCCAAGCGGATGCGAGGAACGACGAATTTAGCTCACTCCGGTCGCCGCACATAATTGCCTGAGGAAAGCACTGCCGTCTGTCGCGCCGCTCTCATCGGCTGGCGCAAATTCCGTGATCGTGAGGCCGACAAGCGTCCCGGAGGTCGCCACGTTGCGGACCAAAGCAAGCCCAGCTTCCAAAGACAATTTCCCATCAGGATAAGCAACGTGGGGAAATTCGGCGGGATTGAGTGCGTCCAAATCGAAGTGGATGTGGACAGGCCCAGAAATAGTCTGGTCAGGCTCAAGCCAAGACAGACCATTTTGACGTTGAAACGCCCAATCCCCTTCATCGCCCAGATGCGCGGAGACATACCGAAACTGTTCAGGCGGCAATGGTGCGCCCAACAGGCCCGAAAGTTCAGCCGGGGCGGAACCCATTAGGGTTGCGACCGGCATTCCATGAAAGTCGCCGCTGGGCGTAGTATCCGGCGTGTTTGCATCGAGATGTGCATCCACCCAGATGACGGTGAGATCGGGATATTTTCGGTGCAGATAGTCAATGACGGCGATATCACAGGCGCAGTCACCGCCCGCCGTCAAAATGCGCTGGGGTTCTCTTTCCTTGAGGATCGCTTGCGCTGAACTAAACTGTTCCAGTATCGCGCTCCAGCGATTGATCCCCGCTTTCGCTTCACCTTCGCCAGCGATAGGAACCTGCACCAAGAGCCCGTAGCTGCTGCAGACCTCGCCCGCCGCTCGCGCGCCCCGTTGCAGATTTTTCGATCGTCCCGATCCCTGCCATTGCGGATAGGACAGGACCAGATCGAATTGGTTGTCATTTCCGGTGATATTCGTCTCATTCTCGTTCATCGACCAATCGCCATGCAGTCAAACATTCAAGGGCAGCTTATGGGGCGATTTCATTTTAATGCCAATGACCGAAAAGTTGTCGTGTCCGGAAAGGCGGCTTTTAGTCCTGAATTCGCGAAAGCAACCCTCCGCGCCCAACCTCAACAAAACGGCGGCTTTCGGTTTTGGTGCGTCCGCGCCGCTATAGCAGGAAAGTCGTGGGGAGGCGACTGTCCAGAATTGGAGAGGGAATGTCAATAGCAGCCATTCAGCTCAGTCGAACAAAGCAGGACGTTCAGCATCTGCGGCGAACGCAAATGCTGCCAAAATGTCTCTTTCGATAGTTCGTCCGCGCGAGAGTGGTGGCAGATCGCTGCTTTGAAAGAACCGCGCTTCCGTGGTCTCCATGCCCGCTTGCGCCTCTGCGTTATCGCTTCTCCCGCAGAGAAAGAACATCTTATAGAAGTCACGCACATCGGGCGAGTATTCAGATGCAGCTTTATGGCGAACGCCGTACCGGGCAATATCAGCGCCAGGCGCTCGGGGTCGTTGCGGTTCGCTTCGACGTGGATGAGCGCGCTTTCGACGACGCGGGTCCGGCTGCGCTCGGAACGCCCGCGCACGGACCGCGCCAGATCGCCGAGCGAAAGATACCGTTCGTCGTCGGGCCGCGAGAACCACTCCGACGACACCCGACCGATCCGCTGGCCGCGTGAGACATCAACCTTGTAGCCGCCGCTCACATCGCTGCGCGCATCGAGAACCTGCATATTCATGGGAAAACCTCCATGACGGTCGATCGTGAGCCTCTCTCTCGACCCTCATCCCGTCACGGCGAAGCCCGCCAGCCTCTCACTCTAACCTGCTCATGCTGTGTGTCGCGCGCGCGGCCAGCGCGACTGCCAAAGCAAAAGACCGCACCCTGAATGGAGGCGGGGATTATTCACTTTGCTTGTGCAGGCGGAAAGGCGGGGCTTGTCGGCTTTCATCGCCTGCATATGCAACCATGACCGCCGGTTCAGAGTGGGTGCGGGGCCAATCTCGTCAAAACGTCACGCCCTCGGGAGCAAGGCCGAAGGTTTTGCGGAAAAGAGCGCGTCATCAGCCCCGCTCCGATTTTTGGGGCGTTGCGGGGAGAATCCCCGCAGTGGAGGGTGTGGAAGAGACAGCCTGCTGGCTCTGACCAGGGAGGAAACCTCCTCCCCCAAAACACGCTGTTCTGCGCGACTCTGCGAACAATCTTGATTACGTGGTGATTACGTGGCCCTCGACAGGCACCCCGGGAGGGGGTTATGATCGTCGCTAAGTCCTTGAGAAGTATGGTGCCGGCTACAAGATTCGAACTCGTGACCCCCTGATTACAAATCAGGTGCTCTACCAACTGAGCTAAGCCGGCACGGGTGGCTCCATAGCGGCAATCATCATCAAAGGTCCAGCCCCATGCGCC
>JBEBHS010000011.1:0-70592 GCA_040080745.1 Sphingopyxis sp.
CCAAGACACCCCCCCAGTCCCCGCCACCAACGCGGCGTCCGGCAACACTGGCGACAATGAATATGGCGCCGATTCTATCAAAGTTCTCAAGGGGTTAGATGCCGTTCGCAAACGTCCGGGCATGTATATCGGCGACACCGACGATGGGTCCGGCCTGCACCATATGGTGTTCGAGGTCAGCGACAACAGCATTGACGAGGCGCTGGCCGGCCATGCCGATCATGTGCTGATCCAGCTCAACCCCGACGGATCGGTCACGGTTGAGGATAATGGTCGCGGCATTCCGGTTGGCATCCACGCCGAGGAAGGCATTTCGGCCGCCGAGGTCATCATGACCCAGCTCCACGCAGGCGGCAAGTTCGACAACAGCACCGAGGGCAATGCCTATAAGGTGTCGGGCGGGCTGCACGGGGTCGGGGTCAGCGTCGTCAACGCACTGTCACAGTGGCTGGAACTGACGGTGTGGCGCGACGGACGCGAACATTGGATGCGCTTTGCGCACGGCGATTCGGTGGCCTCGCTGATCGAGCGCGGACCCGCGCCGATGGTTGACGGTAACGCGAAACGCGGCACCAGCGTCACCTTCCTTCCCTCGACTGACACGTTCAAAAATGTCACCGAGTTTGACTTTGAGAAACTCGAGCACCGCTACCGCGAACTGGCGTTCCTGAACTCCGGCGTGCGGATATTGCTGGCCGACACGCGCCACGCCGAGCGTAAAGACATCGAGCTGTTTTACGAGGGCGGCATCGGCGCGTTCGTTAAATATCTCGACCGCAACAAATCGGCGCTGCTCGCCGAACCGATCGCGATTTCGGCGGTGCGTGACGGCATCGGCATCGACGTCGCGCTCGAATGGAACGACAGCTATTATGAGAATGTTCTCGCCTTCACCAATAATATCCCGCAGCGCGACGGCGGCACCCATATGGCGGCGTTCCGCGCGGCCTTAACCCGCACACTTAATAATTATGCCGACCGCTCAGGCATGATGAAGAAGGAAAAGGTGACACTGTCGGGCGAGGATATGCGCGAAGGACTGACCGCAATCGTTTCGGTCAAACTGCCAGACCCCAAGTTTTCGAGCCAGACCAAGGACAAGTTGGTCAGCAGCGAAGTGCGCCAGCCGCTGGAGGCGCTGATGGCCGACAAGCTCGACCAATGGCTCGAGGAAAACCCGGCGCTGGCGCGGCAGGTCATCGCTAAGGTGATCGACGCCGCCGCTGCACGCGAAGCCGCAAAGCGTGCGCGCGAATTGACGCGGCGCAAGGGCGCGATGGACATCGCCAGCCTGCCCGGCAAATTGCACGACTGCGCCGAGCGCGACCCCGCCAAGTCCGAACTGTTTCTGGTTGAGGGCGACAGCGCCGGCGGCAGCGCCAAACAGGGGCGCGACAGCCATTATCAGGCGATCTTGCCGCTCAAGGGCAAAATCCTCAACGTTGAACGCGCACGGTTCGACCGGATTATTGGCTCAAAAGAGGTCGGCACGCTGATCCAGGCGCTCGGCACCGGCATCCGCGACGAGTTCACCATCGAAAAATTGCGCTACCACAAGGTCGTCATCATGACCGACGCCGACGTCGATGGCGCGCATATCCGCACGCTACTGTTGACGTTTTTTTACCGGCAAATGCCCAGCATCATCGAAGGCGGATATCTGTATATCGCGCAGCCCCCGCTGTATAAAGTGGCCAAGGGGCGCAGCGAAGTTTACGTCAAGGACGACGCGGCGCTCGATCAATATCTGGTCGATGCGGGCGTTGCCTCGCTCAAGTTCGACAGCGCAGAGGGCAGTCGCAGCGGCGATGACCTGCGCAGCCTGATCGACCATGCGCGGCGGCTGCGCAGCCTGATGCGCTATGTTCCGCGCCGTTATGACGCCGCACTGGTCGAAGCGATTGCGTTGTGCGGTGGGTTCGCCGCTGGGCTGGATGCCGCAGGACGCGGTGCCGCCGCTACGCGCACCGCCGCTTGGCTCACCGCAGCCGACGCCGCGCACGGCGAAAATGGCGTGTGGACCATCGCATTGTCCGAAGAGGGCGGCTATTACGCCGAAAAGCGCTGGCGCGGGGTCAGCGACCACCACATCATCGACGCCGACTTTGCGGCCTCGCCCGAGGCACGCAAGCTGGCGGTGCTGATTGCCGAGGTGGGGGATAGCTTTGCCCGCCCCGGCACGCTCGTCACCATCGGCGCGGCGGTTGAGGTGGAGGCCACACAAGACGATGGCGCGGAGGATGGCGCAGAGGATGGTGGGGCACCCGCACTCGTTGCCGCCCGCGCGCCCAAAAACATCCATGTGGTGACGCGGCCGAGCGAATTGCTCGACGCCGTGCTGACACTGGGGCGCAAGGGGCTGTCTATTGCGCGATACAAAGGACTGGGCGAGATGAACGCCGAACAGCTGTGGGACACCACGCTCGACCCCGCCAACCGCACGCTGTTGCAGGTCGAGCTGGAAACTGCCGATGTTACCGACGATATTTTCACCCGTCTGATGGGGGAAGAGGTCGAGCCGCGCCGCGCGTTCATTCAGGACAATGCGCTCAACGTCGCCAATCTGGATGTGTGAGGGTGGCCATTTGCTGTAGGTTTGCCGCATACCCCCAGATTATTCGCGTGACCATGGAGCCACCGCACTGATAACCGCCATGGCAGCGGTGCTGATGGCCATCACGAGCAGCGCCGCCATGACAGCGATCGGCAACCAGACCGGAACCGCAGAAAAGCGACCCGCCGGATAGTGGTGAAGCGGGTTGGCAGAACTGTCCAGCCCCGCCCCAATCGCTACGGCCAGAACCGCGAAGCACAGCGCGGCGAGCATGGTGACAGCAACAGCGCGGCGGTGCGTCCGGCGCTGGATCTGCGTGATGATCGCCTCCGCCTTGGCAGGGTCATCGTCCGGCACGGACTGCAGGAACCGATCCAGCTCGGTTTCAAACTTGCTCATCGACATCCTCCTTTGGTTCCAGCAGCACGCGCAACTGCGCAAGACCGCGTGCAATGTGCGATTTGGCGGTGCCGAGAGGCAGCCCTAGCGTCTGTGCGATCTCGGCGTGGCTCATCCCCTCTCCATAGGCCAGCATCAGGCAAGTCCGTTGGTGAAAGCCGAGCTTCACCAGCGCGCTTTCCATATCGATCCGCTCCACCAGATGCGCTTCGGTTGCCGCAGCGGTGTCAAGACCGCTATCCGGCTCACACGCCCTCGCGTCGATTTTGCGCCGCCGCACGGCATCGACCAGCATGTTGAGCGCAATCCTGCGCAGCCACGCGCGAAAGGCCGCCGCATCGCGCAGTGTGGCAATGCTCTGCCACGCCTTGAGGAAGGTCGCTTGCGTCAGATCGTCCGCCAGCGCCCGATTGCGGCAACTGCGATAGAGCAGCGTGCTGATATAGGGCTGATGCTGCCTGACCAGCACAGCGAAGGCATCCGTGTCGCCGCTTATCGCGAGCAGCAGCGTGCGATGATCGGGATTGAGGTCGGGATCGGTCGCGGCCACGCAGGTACGCCTAGGCTGCGCCCCGCGCCCGTTTCAGCCACCCTGCACAAACAATCAGGCCAAACCCTATGCTCGTCGCAAAGGCCGCCAGCGCGAACAGCGGTAGCGGTATTCCGGGGCCGAATACGCTCAAGATCAGCGCGACCAGCACGATCCCGCCGCTGGCGAACAGGGTGAGCAAGCCGAATATCGTCAGACGCTCGATCCAGCTCAGTCCTGCCGGTTCGCGCAAGGCAGGGATGAGCGCGGCATCGGTGAGCACGCCCTTGTCGATCGCCAGCCGGAGCGTCCGTTCAACCTCGCCCGCCGCGCGGTTGCCCGACCAGATGGTGAAACATGCCAACACAATCAGCCCCGTAAGGATTGCAACGAGTTCCATGCCGATTTCCTTTCATGCGGCCAATGACGCGCGAACATAGCGGTTTGGATGCGGGTGGACGGAAAATATTCTTTGTCTGCATCCAATCCTTCCATTCGCGCGTCTCTTCCCCGAATCGAAATGCACCGGAGGATGAGCATGATTGTGAAGAGGAGCATTGGGCCGATAGCCTGCGTTGCGGGCCTGATAGTGTTGCTGGCGGGGTGCGGTGGCGCGGGGCAGGCTGGGGACTCGCCGATCATCATCAGCTCTTCTGGCGGGAGCGGTTCATCGGGCAGCACTTCGGGGGGCGGAGCCGGATCATCGGGCGGTCCGCCCCCGCCGGAACCTGCGCTCGTCCTGACCGGTCCGTCGGTCGCTGCGCCCGATGGCAAGCAGGAAATCTATTACGGTCAGGCCGATGGCAGCGGGCTGACCCAGTTGACCGCAGACGGAAGGCCAAAGTTCCTGGTTCACTTTTCGCCCGATGGCCGGACATTGCTCTATACCAAGTTCACGCGGGGCGGGTATCGCTCGGCTGACATGCAGTCCGAGGTCGCGGTGTTTGAGCGCGCAACTGGGGTTGAAACGATGCTGACCAGCGGCGGCAACTGGCTCGGGCCGGTGCGGTCACCCGATGGCCGCACGATTGCCTATACCACATTCGACACCGATGCGCTGTGGCTGATGAATAGCGACGGAAGCGATAAGCGCGTCGTCGCCCGCGTCAGCGGCCGGCCAGACGATCGGCATATGAGCGATTTTCTGTGGTCGCGCGACAACTGGATCTATTTCACCGTCGAGCAGCATATAGACGGCTGTTTCAAGGTGCGGATCGACCGCATCCGCCCCGATGGCAGCGAACGCACCCAGATCACCGATGGCGGGCCTCATTGCACGCCCGCTGGTTTTGAACAATCGGGCGATAGCGACCCCGGGATCAGCCCCGACGGCCTGACGCTCTATTCGTCGCGCGGATTACCTCGCAGCGTGCCGGGCCATCCCGAACTGACCGTGCGTCACCTGATTCGCACCGACACCAGCCCGTGGTTCCCGGGCAAGCCCGAGAGTGACCTCAGCCTCGGCGCGATGGAAGATTGCATCGCTGGTGTGCCCAAGGTTTCGTGGGACAGCGTC
This sequence comes from Sphingopyxis sp., assembly GCA_040080745.1. Classification (GTDB taxonomy): domain Bacteria; phylum Pseudomonadota; class Alphaproteobacteria; order Sphingomonadales; family Sphingomonadaceae; genus Sphingopyxis. Next base: position 4,999 of record JBEBHS010000011.1, read on the forward strand.
AGGGTCGCGCTGTTTCAATTCTGCCCGGACAGGCCCGAGCAAATTGGCGTCTGGATGACCGATCCGTTGGGGAGCCGTTACCGCTACCTTTTCCCCGGCTTTGCGCCTGACTGGAACCCGCTGGTGCGGTAGCCCCTCACCCCCACATCCGCGCCAGCATCCCATCCTTGAGCACAAAATGGTGGCGGAGCGCCGCGACAATGTGCAGCACCAGCAGCGCGATCATCGCAAAGCCCATCAGTTCATGCCCTTCGTGGCTGATTTCAGCGAGCATGCTGTCCTTGATGACGTTGAATTTGGGCACATCGAACAGGCCGAAAAAGCCGATCGAGCGGCGGCTGGCCGACGCCATGATCCAGCCCGACAGCGGGATCAGCACCATCAGCGCATAGAGGATGGCGTGGGTGAGACTGGCAACCGCGCGTTCCCATGTCGCCATATCGGCGGGCAGTGCTGGCGCCGGGTGCATCATCCGCCAGACGATCCGCAGCGCCGCAAGCGCGAGCAGCAATATCCCCGTCGCTTTATGCAGCGGCATGATAAGGTCGGCGTTGATGTCATGGAGCAGGCCGCCAGCAAGATTGGCGACGATGAGCAAGCCCATCCCCCAATGTAGCCACCGTGCGACGCGCGAATAGCGATCCTGTATCAATGCCTGTGTCATGCGGCCTGTGCTCCCATCTGTTCACGCCCATAGAACAGCATGGTGAGCCCAAATCAAGCCCTGCGGTCACCCTTCCCCTGTGATGAGGCCTGTGCCATGGAGCACTATGCCCGAAATCGCCTCCACCCTTCAGCCCACAAAGTTGGGCCAGCGCGAATTTGTGGCGATGATGGCGATGTTGATGGCGCTGAATGCGCTCGCGATCGATTCGATGCTGCCCGCGCTGCCCGACATCGCCCGCACATTGCACGCGCCATCGGCCAATGCGCAGCAACAGGTGGTGAGTTTTTACTTTCTCGGCTTGGGGCTGGGGTCGCTGATCCACGGCCCGCTGGCGGACAGATTCGGGCGGCGCAGCGTCATCCTCGCCAGTCTGATCGGTTATGTCGTGTCGGCGGCTTTTGCGGGCCTTGCCCCCAATTGGACGGCGATGCTGATGATGCGCAGCGCGCATGGCCTGTTCGGCGCGGCGATGGGCGTGGTCGCCACATCGGTGGTCCGCGACCGCACGTCGGGGGACGCGATGGCCAAGCTGATGAGCATGATTTTCCTGATCTTCATGATCGTACCGATCATCGCGCCCAGCATCGGGCAAGCCATCTTATGGGTCGCCGACTGGCGCTGGATATTCCTGTGGCTGGCCTGCTTTGGCCTGATGATGGCGCTGTGGGTGCACCGCCGCCTGCCCGAAACATTGGACCCCGCTGATGTCCAGCCGATCAGTGCCGCCGCCATCATGCGCAATTGGCGGGTGCTGGCGACGCACCGCCAGGCGCTGGCCTATAATGCGGGGAGCGCGATTGTGGTGGGGGCGAACTTTGGCTTCCTCAATAGCGCACAGCAAATCATTGCCCAGACATTCGGCCGTGTCGATATTTTCCCGCTAGCCTTTGCCAGCGTAGCAGGCGGGATTGCGGTGGCCAATTATTCGAACTCGCGCCTTGTCCTGCGCTTCGGGGCGCGGCGCGTGTCGCATAGCGCGCTGTTCGCCTTCATTGCCTTGTCGGGGGTGCAGTGGTGGAATGCGGGGACAGCTGAGAACTTAGTCACCTTCCTCGTCATATTGTCGCTCAACATGGGGATGATCGGGTTTATCGGGGCCAATTTTTCGTCGATGGCGATGGAGCCGTTCGGCCATATCGCAGGGACGGCTTCGTCATTTCAGGTGGCGTTGCGGACATTGCTGGCGGCGGGGATAGGCGCTGTCATTGGTGCGCGCTTTGATGGCAGCGCTGTGCCGCTGGCGCAGGGCTATATGCTGTGCGGGCTGGCGTCACTCGCTCTGGTGCTGTGGGGCGAGAAGGGGCGGCTGTTCACCCGCCCCAACCCGCCGCATTTGCCGACGCCTCTAGCTTAACCGACAGATCAGATCGGCGGCACCGACGATGGCGGTATATCCGCATCATCCTCATGCACCTCGATACGGCCCAAACCGACATGGCTGCGGCTGCGGCTATAGGCGAAATAGACGATGAGGCCAAAGACCGCCCAGCCGACGAACATGAGTTTGGTCTCGGTGCCCAGCTTGTAGAAAAGATAGATGCAGCCCAAGATCGCTATCGGCGCTGTGAAATAGATGAACGGCGTACGGAATGGGCGGTTGCGCCCCGCGTCGGTCCGGCGCAGCACCATCACCGCAATCGACACGGCGGCGAAGGCGAACAGCGTGCCCGAATTGGAAATGTCGGCCAAGATGCCAACCGGAAAGAAGGCCGCAAACAGAGCGACGAAGATGCCAGTCAGGATCGTGATGATATGTGGGGTGTTGAAACGTGGGTGGATGCGTGAGAAAGCCTCGGGTAACAGGCCATCGCGGCTCATCACGAAAAAAATCCGCGTCTGGCCGAACATCATCATCAAAATGACCGAAGGCAGCGCGAGACCGGCGGCAAGGCCGACCAAATTGCCGATTTGTGGCCAGCCGATTTCGCGCATGGTCCAAGCCAGCGCTTCCTTCGAGCAGACTACGGCCTGATCGGCGATCGCGCTGCATGCAGCTGTCAGTTCCGCGCTGCCGGGTTCGAGACCCGCGCCGCTGGTATCAAGCAGCGGGTTTGCACCGACCGTGCCGATCACGCCCGCAGCCACGAGCAGGTAAAAAACGGTGCAGATGGCCAAGCTGCCGATCAGCCCGATCGGCATATTACGTTGCGGGTTTTTGGTTTCTTCTGCTGCGGTCGAGACCGCGTCAAAACCAACATAGGCGAAAAAGATCGAAGCTGCCGCCGCGCCGATGCCGCCAAAGCCCAGCGGCGCGAAAGGCGTAAACTTCTCCATGTTGATGACCGGCACCGCTAAAATGATGAACAGGGTCAGTGCCGATACCTTGATCACCACTAGCACGGAATTCACCAGAGCACTTTCACGGGTGCCGATGACCAATAGCCAGGTGACCAGTGCCGCGATGCCCATGGCCGGCAGATTCACGATTCCGCCGTCGAACGGTCCGCGCACCAGCTCATTAGGTATGTCGATCCCAGTGGTATGCTCGATCAATCCGACGACATAGCCCGACCAGCCGACCGAAACCGCGCCCGCCGCGACCGCATATTCGAGGATCAGCGCCCAGCCAACCATCCACGCGATCAACTCGCCCATCACCGCATAGCTATAGGTATAGGCCGATCCCGACACAGGGACCATCGCCGCCATTTCGGCATAGCACAGCGCCGCGACCGCGCAGACAAAGCCCGCAATAACGAACGACAGCATCATTCCCGGCCCCGCTTTTTGGGCGGCCTCTGCGGTCAGCACGAAAATGCCGGTGCCGATGACCGCGCCGACGCCGAGCATTGTCAGCTGGAATGCGCCGAGCGAACGGTGCAGCGATTTTTTCTCGGCTGTCGCCAAAATGGCGTCGAGCGGTTTGACACGGCCAAATAACATGTGATTCTCTCCCTGCCTGCTCGGCGCGCCTTTGCTGGCGTCGCCTGCGGCTGTTGACGATGAACCTAGCGGCACAGCGGACGAGCGCAAGGCTTTTAGGCAAATGTGTTCAGCATTGCCCCCAGCGGGCGGCCGGCAAAGATGTGGACGTGCAAATGTGGCACTTCCTGATGACCGTCATGGCCAACATTGGCGAGCATGCGGTATCCGGGCTCGACCATGCCACACTCACGCGCAACATGGCCAATGGCGCGAACGAACCCCGCTATCTCTGCCTCGCTGGCCCGCGCCGAAAAATCATCCCAACTGACATAGGCACCGGTCGGGATGACGAGGATGTGGTGCGGAGCCTGCGGGTTGATGTCGTGGAACGCCAGCGCCCATTCATCGCGGTACACTTCGCGGCACGGAATCTCACCGCGCAGGATGCGGGCAAAGATGTTGCTGTCGTCATAGGGAAGGGTCGGGTCGATGCTCATGGTCTGCTTGCTTTCTCATCCAGCCCCGATGCGCCGTGCCGACGTGCCAGCTCGCCCGCGACATCATCAAGCGAGAGCCCGCGCAGCTTGAGCAGCAACGTCAAATGGAACAGCAAATCGGCCGCCTCGCCGACCAGCGCATCGTCGCCCTCGCCCAGCGCCGCAATCACCGTCTCAACCGCCTCCTCGCCAAGCTTTTGCGCGACCTTGGGCAACCCTTTGGCCGCCAATGCAGCGACATAGGACGTGTCCGCCTGTCCCATGGTCAGGCGCGTGTCGATGATCGATTCGAGCGGAGTAAAGCGGTCGGCCATAGCCGTCTTGTCACGCCTTTACGCCGCCGCTGTCAACAGGGCGACGCACGGGAAGCCCCGCCGTCGCCAGTGCCGCGTGCGCATCGGCGATGCTGGCCTCGCCAAAATGAAAAATCGAAGCGGCAAGCACCGCGCTCGCATGGCCCTCAACCACCCCGGCCACCAGATGGTCGAGGGTGCCGACACCGCCCGATGTGATGACCGGCACGCTGACCGCATCGGCGATAGCGCGGGTGAGCGCGAGGTCGTAACCATTCTTGGTGCCGTCGCGATCCATCGAGGTGACGAGCAATTCGCCCGCGCCCAGTTCCGCGACGCGCAACGCATATTCCAGCGCATCCACCCCGGTAGCGGTGCGCCCGCCGTGGGTGAAAATCTCCCACTGCCCTTCGCGCACCGTCCGCGCGTCGATGCTGGCGACGACGCACTGGCTGCCAAAGCGCTCGGCAATCTCGGCGACGAGTTCGGGCCGCGCAACCGCCGCGCTATTCACCGCCACCTTGTCCGCCCCCGCCAGCAGCAGCGCGCGCGCGTCATCGGCGCTGCGCACCCCGCCGCCAACGGTCAGCGGCATAAAACAGACATCGGCGGTGCGCGCCACCATGTCGAGCAACGTCCCGCGCCGCTGATGAGAGGCACTGATGTCGAGGAAGCACAGCTCGTCCGCCCCTGCCGCATCATAGGCGCGCGCGGCCTCGATGGGGTCGCCCGCATCGCGCAGATTGACGAAATTGACGCCCTTGACTACGCGGCCATCGGTGACATCAAGGCAAGGGATGACGCGGATGCGGACGGTCATTGGGTTTTTCTCTGCACTTCCCCTACGGCAGGCCGTAGCGCGCGCGCCGCCGCTATTGCCGCCGCCAGATCGAGCCGCCCGTCATAGAGCGCGCGGCCGGTTATCACCCCCTCGATACCGTCGCGCGCATGGAGGCTAAGCAAGCGGATATCGGCGATGCCCGCAACGCCGCCGCTGGCGATGACCGGAATGGAAACCGCACGCGCCAGATCGACTGTCGCCTCGACATTGCATCCGCTCAGCATCCCGTCGCGCCCGACATCGGTGAACAACAGCGCAGCGACCCCCGCATCCTCGAACTGCCGCGCGAGATCAATCACCGGAACATCCGACACGTCCGCCCAGCCGTGGGTCGCGACCATGCCGCCGCGCGCATCGACGCCAACGACGATGCGCCCGGGCAGCGCCGCCGCCGCTTCGCGGACGAACGCCGGGTCTTTAAGCGCAGCGGTGCCGATAACAACGCGCATAGCACCAAGGCCCAGCCAATGATCAACAGTGGCGCGATTGCGGATGCCGCCGCCGACCTGCACCTTGCCCGGAAAGGCGGCGATGATGTTTTCGACCGCCGCGCCGTTGACGCCCTCCCCCGCAAAGGCCCCGTCAAGGTCAACGACATGGAGATGCGTTGCCCCCGCATCGGCGAATGCCCGCGCCTGCGCCGCCGGGTCGTCGCCATAGACGGTGGCGCGCGCCATATCCCCCTCGGCCAAGCGGACGACCTGGCCGTTTTTTAGATCGATGGCGGGAAAGATAATCATGGCCGCCACGCCAAAAAGCGCTGCAAAAAGGCGATGCCATAGGATTGGCTCTTTTCGGGATGAAATTGCACCCCGGCGATAGTGTCGCGCGCCACGGCGGCAGTGAATGCCCCACCATGGTCACTGGTGGCTTGAAGCGCATCGGCAGGGCAATCGGCCAGGGCATAGCTGTGCAAATAATAGGCTTCGCCGCGCCGCATTAACGGATGATCGCTGGTCGGGCGCACGTCATTCCACCCCATATGCGGAATGCAAATCGATGTATCTGTTGGCGTCATCACACGCACCGTGCCGCCAACCCAGCCAAGACCCGCATGCACCCCATGCTCCTCGCCCGTATCGGCCAATAATTGCATCCCGACGCATATACCAAGGAACGGCGCGCCATCGCCGCGCACGCGCACGTCCATCGCCTCGACCAGTCCGTCGATGGCCCGAAGCGCGTCGATGCAATGTTTAAACGCACCAACGCCGGGCAGAACGATACGATCGGCGCGCGCTACGACATCGGGGTCAGCCGTCACGGCCACATCGCTCGCCCCTGCCGCGCGCAAAGCATTGGCGCATGAACGTAAATTGCCCGCGCCATAGTCGATGAGTGCGACTCTAGTCATGTCGGCCTAGAGCACGCCCTTGGTCGATGGCACTGCGTCGCCGATGCGCGGGTCTATCGCCACTGCGCTGCGCAGCGCGCGCGCCAGCGCCTTGAACAGGCTTTCGGCGATATGGTGATTATTCTCGCCATAGAGCGTTTCAAGGTGGAGCGTTATGCCCGCTGCCTGCGCAAAACTGGCAAACCAGTGGCTGAACAGTTCGGTGTCCATCTCGCCCAGCCGCTCCTGAGAAAAACCTGACTTCCACACGACATGCGGACGCCCCGATATGTCGAGCGCACAGCGGCTCAAGGTTTCGTCCATCGGCGCATAGGCATGACCATAACGCACGATCCCGCGTTTTTCGCCGAGCGCCCCCGCCACCGCTTCGCCCAGCGCCAGCGCGCTATCCTCGACCGTGTGATGTTGGTCGATGTGCAAATCGCCCGCGACGCGCATGTCGATGTCGATCAGGCTGTGTCGTGCCACTTGTTCGGCCATATGGTCAAGAAATCCGATGCCGGTTGCGATGGCGTAACGCCCCGTGCCGTCGAGGTTGACGGTGACGCTGATCTGCGTTTCGCGGGTGTTGCGGATGATGGTTGCGGTGCGCATGGTGCCCCGTTAGACGCTGCGGCGATGCGGGGCAATCGTGCATATTGCGAAATCGCGCTTGACCCAGTGCGGCCTCTCGGTCCACGACACCCGCATGAGTGAAGACGTTCCCGAGAGCCTGATCCCCTATGACGAAATCGTGCAGGAGGCCCTGCGCGCCGTGGTTGGCCGCGTGCTGGGCGAAGTGGCCGATAATGGCGGCGTCCTGCCGGGCGGGCATAATTTCTATATCACATTCAAAACACAGGCGGCAGGGGTCGATATTCCGGCGCATTTGATCGCCCGATTCCCCGATGAAATGACGATCGTGCTCGAGAATCGTTTTTGGGACCTGTCGGTCAATGAGGTCGGATTTTCGGTCGGGCTGTCGTTCAATCAGGTTGGCAGCATGCTGCGCATCCCGTTTGCCGCGATCACTGCGTTCGTCGATCCATCGGTGGATTTCGGCCTGCAATTCCAAGTTGATGACGCCGCCACAGGTTTACCGGCGCACGACGCGGCAGAAAATGACGAGGTTGGGCAACAGGCCGAAGATGGTTCCAACGTTGTGACGGTGGATTTTGGGCGCAAGAAATGACCGCGACCCGCACCGAGAGCGATAGCTTCGGTGACATAGAAGTGCCGAGCGATACCTACTGGGGCGCGCAGACGCAGCGCAGCATCGCCAATTTTCCCTTCCCGCCGCACGAGCGGATGCCGATGGCGATCATCCATGCGCTGGCGCAGGTGAAAAAAGCGGCGGCACGGGTCAACCGAACGCATGGTCTTGATGCGACAATCGCCGATGCCATCGTTGCGGCGGCAGACGCCGTGATTGGCGGGCGGCACGACGATCAATTCCCGCTCGCCATCTGGCAGACGGGTAGCGGCACGCAGAGCAACATGAACGTCAATGAGGTGATCGCCGGCATCGCTAACGAGGCTCTCACTGGGACGCGCGGCGGAAAATCGCCTGCCCACCCCAACGACCATGTCAATATGTCGCAAAGCTCGAATGACAGTTTCCCAACGGCGATCCATATCGCGGTGGCGATGGAGACGCACCACCGTCTGCTCCCAGCACTTATCCGGCTGACCGAGGCGCTGGCGGCCAAGGTGGATGCGTGGGCGCACATCGTCAAAATTGGTCGCACCCATTTGCAGGACGCGGTGCCGATGACGTTGGGGCAGGAGTTTTCTGCTTACGTCGCGCATCTGAGCGCGTGCCGTGCGCGGATAGAGGGCAGTGTCGTTCAGGATGTCCAGAAATTGGCGCAGGGCGGCACGGCGGTTGGCACTGGCCTTAATGCGCCGCCCGGGTTCGGCGCGGATATGGCACGCGAATTGAGCGAACAATGCGCCATCCCGTTCGAACCCGCACGCAACCGCTTTGAAGCATTGGCTTCGAACGACGCATTGGTAATTTTTTCAAGCACACTCAATGGTTTAGCTGTTTCGCTCAATAAAATTGCGGGCGATATACGCCTGCTGGGTTCGGGGCCGCGCGCAGGGCTGGGCGAACTCATCCTGCCCGCCAACGAGCCGGGCAGTTCGATCATGCCGGGCAAGGTCAACCCGACGCAATGCGAGATGATGACGATGATCGCCGCACAGGTGATCGGTAACACCCAAGCGGTGACCATCGGCGGCATGCAAGGGCAGTTGGAGCTCAATGTGTTCAAGCCGATGATCGGTGCGAATGTGCTGCGCTCGATCGAGCTGCTCTCCATCGGCATGACGGCCTTTGCCGCCCATTGCATCGATGGATTGGAGGCGGATGAGGCCGTGATCGCGCATCATGTGACACGCTCGCTGATGCTGGTGACCGCGCTGGTTCCCGCGATAGGTTATGATGCCGCCGCCGCCATCGCCAAGAAAGCACATGCCGAAGGAATAACATTGCGCGAGGCCGCGCTGGCGCTGGGGTCGGTCGATGCCGACATGTTCGACCAATTGGTTGATCCGGCAAAAATGACAGGGAATATGCTATGACAAAGCCAAGCAAATTGGCGGGCGGCGCATCCAAAATTGGCCGCGTTGTCGGTGGGTCGCTAGGCGGCAAAGCCGGGAAAGCGGCGCGTAAACAGGTCGAAAACCCGGTCATCGGTGCGGTTGTTGGTGCGGCGAGCCTGTTTGTGGCCAATAAGGTGCTGCCCAAGCGGATCGCCGCCGTTGGCGCGGCCATTGCCGCCGGTTATGTCACCCGCAAGCTGGCGCAACGCACCGAACGCATGCAGGTGCGAGAAGAACGCACCGAACGAAAGACCTAGCGGGTAAAACCCCTTGTGCTCCGGACCTGTTCCGGAGCGCTGGCCGATAAATGCTAGGCCCGATTGCCAACGCTCCGGCCCAAAGCCGGAGCACGGTGGCGGGAACATCTGACTTCAAAACCCGTCACGTCGGCGCCTGGAGCGCCTGCAAAGGCTGACCCAGCGCCCTCATCCGCGCGCGCATCGCGGCCCCGATAATCGGGTGCGGCAAGCGGCGATACTGATCGGGGCTCAACCCGAAAAACGCCTGAAAATCGCGGTTGAAGTGCGAACGGTCGTAATAATGCAGGTCGAGCGCGTCGTTCCATATGCCGTTCGGATCGCGAAACCATTGGCCAAGCGTGCGGATGAAGCGCTGTCTGCGCATCAGCAATTTGGGCGCAAAGCCAAAGATGCGCAGCGACAGGCGGTGCAATTGTTTAGGTGCAAGCCCCAATCGCTCGCCCAGCGCCGCAACACTGGCAATGTAGGGGTCAATCAACGCAGCGTGCGCCGCGTTAATCCGCGCTTCCTCTTCCTCGCTTACCAAAGATGGCGCGTCGAGCGCGGCAAGCAATGTCCGGTCGAACAGATCGGCGATGGCCTGTGGCTCGGCCGCGTGCACCACATCATCAAACAGCGCCTCCATCGGGACGATCGAGTCCACTTCGCCCGCCGCGCCGATACGGTTGGCCCAGTTTGACGCCGGTTCGCGGATGAAGCGGCACCAGCCGAGGGGGAGAAAGCCGATGCTGGCAACGCTGGCACTGTGCGCCGCGAACGGCCCTGCGCGCGTCGTCGGGCCGACAAAATGTGCTAGCGGAATAGGTGCCATCGGGTCGGGATGGACGCTGCCGCGCGTTTGGCCGCGCCAGGCATAGCGCACGCTCGCCCATTCGGGGTTCATCCAATCGCGCAGTTCATCGCCGTCTGCGCTTTCCATCACCGTGAAATAATATGTGGTCAGATAGGGTTGCAAGCGCGGATGCGGGGCGATGAAGCAAGACGCGCTGACCTCGCCGTCCTTCAGTGTGCGCATGACATCTGCCTGTATCGCTCCCGTGCTCCGCACTTGATGCGGAGCGCTGGCGGCTTGCGATGATGTTTCATTGCCCACGCTCCGGCCTGCGCCGGAGCACAGTCCCGCTCTAATGTGAGCATGCAAGCGCCTCCAGCACATCGTCCAATCGTGCGGGATCGCCGAGCGCGATGACGCTTGCCCCGTGCCCAGACACGGGGTCGCCCACACTGTCGGCGTTGAGCGGCATGCCGTTCCAGTCGCACATCATCCCGCCCGCTCCCTCGACCACCGGGACCAGCGCCGCAAAATCGTAAAGCTTCAGACCCGCCTCAACGACAATATCGACATGGCCAGAGGCGACCAGGCCGTAATTATAGCAATCGCCGCCGAAAATCATGCTTCGCCGCGCCGTTTTTGCGGCCAGCGCTATGAAATGCTCGCCCTCATGATCTGAAAAATACTGTGGGCCGGACGTGGCAAGAATGGCATCGCTCAATACGCGGCAGGTGCGGCTCTGCGCCGCCTTGCCGTTGAATAAAGTCGGCTGTCCGACCGCACCGACCCAGCGTTCGCGCTGCACCGGCTGGTCGATGATGCCGAGGATCGGGAAGCCGTCCTGGCACAGCGCGATCAGCGTGCCGAATATCGCGCGCCCCGCAACAAAGCTGGTGGTGCCGTCGATCGGGTCGAGCACCCATGTCCGCGCCGCGCCCTCGCGCTCCACGCCATATTCCTCGCCGATGATGCCATCGCGCGGGCGCTCCGCCGCCAGTATCCGCCGCATCGCCGCCTCGGCCGCGCGGTCGGCGCGCGTCACCGGACTTGCATCATCCTTATGCTCCAGCCCGATATCGCCGCGAAAATAGGGACGGATCGCCGCCCCGGCCGCATCGGCCAGCACATGGGCGAGCGCGATGTCATCGGCAAGGCTCATGCGCGCGCGAGTTTTTCACACAAGCGCGCGGCCAACGTCCACGTATCGCCCGGCCAACGCGCACTGATATAATTGCCATCCTCGACGACGAAGCCAAGGTCACGCCGCGCCGCTGTGGCATAGCGCGGGATGAGCGGGCCGACCTGATAGTCGCCGCTCGCGCCAAGTGCTGCGCGCGCCTCTGCCTCGACGGTAAGCGCGTAGGTCTGATAATGATCGCCCATCGCCCGCATGGTCAGGAAAATCGACAGCTTCTCCATCCGCGCGGTCAGCGAGGTTGTCTTGCGCCCGCGCAAGAGCGGCGTGCCATCGGCCGCTGTGGCGCGCGCCAACGGCAAGACGCCGTGGCAGATCGCGGCGACAATCTTGCCCGAGCCAAAGGCTTCGCGCGCGACGCGGTGCACCTCGGCGCTCTCGCAATAGGGGCGCATGCCATTGGCATGTCCACCGGGGAACAATACGGCCGCATAATCGGCTATCAACGCATCGGCCCAGCGGATCGGGCGTTTGAATGCATCGCTCGCAATCATCCGCTCGTAAAGCGCAGCATTGTCAGGCCGCGCGGTCATCGAGCGCGCCGCCCATGGCAAGCCTTCGCCCGAGAGCGTCACCGCGTCGCACGCCGCCGCCGCACCCGTCTCGCTCGCAAACGCGACCTCGTGCCCCGCCTCGACCAGCGCCGCCCACGGCACCGCTACCTCGGTCGGGTCAAAGTCGCTTTGCGGGAGCAGGATGAGGGTTTTGGCCATGATGACTTGGTTAGTCAAACAGGCTGGAAACCGAACTTTCATCGGCAATGCGGCGGATCGCCTCACCCAAGAGCGGCGCAATCGGCAAATGACGGATATTGGGCGCGGCGCTGACCGCCTCGGTCGGGGCTATCGAATCGGTGATGATCAGTTCTTTCAGCACCGAGCCCGCGATGCGATGCGCCGCATTTCCCGACAGGACGCCGTGGGTGCAATAAGCGACGACTTCCGCCGCGCCCGCCTGTTTCAGCGCTTCGGCGGCGCCTACCAGCGTTCCGCCCGAATCAACCATATCGTCGTGGAGGATGCAAAAGCGCCCATCGACATTGCCGATGATGTTCATCACTTCGGAAACGCCAGCCTTTTCGCGGCGTTTATCGACGATGGCGAGCGGGGCGTCGTCGAGCCGTTTGGCGAGCGCACGCGCGCGCACGACGCCACCGACGTCGGGCGACACGACCATCAGGCTCTCATCGCCATAGCGTTCCAATATGTCGGCGCTCATGACGGGTGCGCCGAACAAATTGTCGGTCGGGATGTCGAAAAAGCCCTGGATCTGCCCGGCGTGCAGATCGACGGTGAGCACGCGGTCGGCCCCGGCGGTGGTGATCATATTGGCGACCAGCTTGGCCGAAATCGGGGTGCGCGGGCCCGGTTTGCGGTCTTGCCGTGCATAGCCGAAATAGGGTAGGACGGCGGTGATGCGGCGGGCCGACGCGCGACGCAGCGCGTCAATCATGATCAGCATTTCCATCAGCGTATCGTTGGCGGGGTGGCTGGTCGATTGGATCAGGAACATATCCTCGCCGCGGACATTTTCGTGAATCTCGACGAAAATCTCGTCATCGGCAAAGCGTCGCACACTGCAATCGGTCAAGGGTAGCCCCATATAGGCCGATACCGCATCGGCGAGCGGTAAATTGGCATTACCCGACATGAGTTTCATAGTGGTTGCGACCCGTTGTTGCCCGTTGAAGGATGCCGCTGCCTTAGTCAGCCGCAACCCTTGTGGGAAGCCCTATGTTCGCCCCCGTCGCGCTTGGCAGGTAGGTGCCGAACAGATGGTCCCACGCCCCGATGGCAAAGCCGTAATTATGGTTGTGATCCTGACCATGCGCGCTGTGGTGAATACTATGCACCGCTGGCGTCACCCAGAAACGCCGCAGCATGGTGTCGAACGTTGCTGGCAGACGCAGATTGGCGTGTTCGAACAGGCTGAACAGCGCCAGATAGGCCTCGAACACGATGACGATGAGCGGGCTTGCGCCGAGCAGCATCACGAGGACCGCCTTATACAGCATCGACACCAGCGCTTCGGCGGGGTTAAAGCGCACCCCCGTGGTCACGTCGAACCCCGTGTCGGCGTGGTGGAGGCGGTGCAGCGCCCAGCCCCACGGGATGATGTGCATCGCGCGGTGCTGCCAATAGATGGCAAAATCCAACGTGATGATTGCCAGCGGGATGGCCAGCCAATTGGGTAGTGCAACGGCGTTCAACAGGCCGACACCGTGCGCCTGTGCCCATAGCGCCGCGCTGAGCGGTCCGGCAATGCTCAGCATCCGCACCAGCAGCATCGAGGCCAGCCCCAGAGCAAGATTGAGCGGCCAGCGAGCGCGCGTAGCCGCTCGCATCGGCCGCCACAGCTCGGCCAGGGCAATGGCGATGAAAGCGGTAGCCAACGCTACCGAGGCCAGAGTTTTAGGGTCGTTCATTTTGCACCCGAAAACAGCTGTATATAAGGAAAATATTGGTATGTCCGATATTTCTCGCGTCCGGTTATCTCCACCAGTAAGTCGGCATCGACAAAGCGTCGGATCAGATTGGCCGCAGATGGGAAACTGAGCCCCAATTTCTTATGGACATAAGTAATGTCGGTATAGGGATGCGCATAGAGGCCCTCAAGCACTCTCAGCCCATTGCCCGCCGCACGGCCAAAACCATCTGTGATCTTCCGTCGGTGATCTTCGCGAATGGCGACGATGGCACGCGAGGTTTTGGTGGCTTCGAGACTGACTGTCGCCACGCCTTCGAGGAAAAATTTGATCCATTCCTCCCATTCGCCCTTGTCGCGGATGTTCTGGAGGAGTTGGTAATAGTGTGCACGGTGCAGTTTGAACCAATGCGAGAGATACAGAACGGGTTTGAGTAGGATTTCCTTCTGGTACAAATAGAATGCGATCAACAGTCGCCCGACACGGCCATTACCGTCGAGGAATGGGTGAATGGTTTCGAACTGTGCATGGATAAGTCCGATCTTAATGAGCGCCGGAATATCGTTGTCATGATTGATGAACTTCTCGAGGTCAGACAGTAAGTTTGGCACCTCATGCGGCGGCGGTGGAACGAAAATGGCATCGTTCAGCATCGAACCGCTGGGTCCAATCCAGTTCTGACTGCTCCGCAATTCGCCCGGCATAGCATGATTGCCACGCACGTCGGCTAGAAGATTTTCGTGAATTTGGCGGATCAATCTAGCAAAAATCGGCAATTCCTCAAGCTGCTCCAGCCCATAGTTCATTGCTCGCACATAGTTGAGCACTTCACCTACATCGCGCGGTCGATTAGGGCCGCGAATTGCGGCCTCGGCCTCAAGCAGGTCGTTCAGTGATGATTGTGTACCCTCAATCTGGCTTGATAGAACTGCCTCCTTGCGGACATACATCAAAACAAAGGGGCCTATATACGTGCTTGACCCAGATTTAGTTTAGTGCTACTTGAGGCATATCAAGAGGATACTGATCCTGCCAAATTTAAGAGCCTTTTTGACCTTCTAAAGTCCATTCCTGACGAGCAAGCGGCAATCGACCATTTCCGCGCTATCCGTTGGCGTGGCGGGGCTTACTGCCCCCTTTGTGGTTCGGTGCGCCTCATTCATCACTTCTCGGACAATCGCACCCACAAGTGCGGCGATTGCCGCAAGCGGTTCTCAATCAAGGTTGGCACCATCTTTCATGATTCCAAAATACCCCTGCAAAAGTGGTTCATGGCAATCTGGATGATAACTTCGCATAAGAAGGGTATCGCAAGCACGACACTGGCCCGCGATATTGACGTGACACAAAAGACAGCGTGGTTCATGCTCCACAGGCTACGCCATGCGGCGCTAACCGAGTCTTTCAACGCTCCGTTGGATGGCATGGTCGAAGCTGACGAGACATTCGTCGGTGGCAAAGAGCGCAACAAACACGCCAACAAGCGTGTTGAAGGCAGGCAGGGCGGCAAAGGAAAGGCTGTGGTTTTTGGTATGCTCGACCGTGACGGGGATCTCCGCACCATGCACACCGACAATCTGCGCGCCAGCAATGTGCAATCCATCATTCGTGACAATGTTGAGCGCGGCTCTGTCATGCTGACAGATGAACATGGCTCTTTTGTCGGCTTGGCGCGTGATTACATCCACGAAACGGTCAACCACAGTGCGGGCGAGTATGTCCGTAAGTTCTATATCCACACTAACGGAATTGAAAGCGTTTGGGCGCTATTGAAACGCCAGATTATTGGCATTCATCATTACGTGAGTCCTAAGCATTTGTCCCGTTATCTTGACGAAATGACATGGCGCTTCAATCGCCGCGAATTAGAGGACGGACTGCGCGTAAACCATATGCTTGTCGCCACCGATGGCCGCCGCATGACCTGCAAAGAGTTGATCGCGTGACCCAAAAGAGGAAACCGGATATGGATATGTCGAATCTTGGATTCGATGAGGCGTTAGCGCGTCTCATTAATACTGATCCTACGGAATTTGCGGCGATGAACGAGCAAGTCGATAGGCGTGTGGAGAAAGTGAAAAAGGATGTTGAACGACAGCAAAAACTTGTCGCCGCAGGCGGACGAATCTTCAAAAGACCATTTCGTCCTTGATTTTCTTTACCACGACAGCCGACGCATCGGCTCATTCTTGGCCCAGTTCGAGCAAGTCGGGCATCTCTCGCAATTAACCCAGACCAACGCCGCACAGGAAGGCGAGAGCGAAACCAAGACTAATAGCGGCTCTCTGAATCTCGCCGTTGGTAAAGGGACAATGGAGATCGCCAAATCGGCAAACTCATCCCTCAACGATGCTTCACAGCGCGTTTACGACCCGTTTTGGTCAAATGCGAGGGCATTCCTCGACCATCTTTAAAACAATGATATGATACAGCGCGATGTTGGCGCGGCGAACATCGGCGAGTTCGTTCTAGCGTCCGGCCACCTTAGTGTCGTTGATCTGGTAATGTTCAAAGAGGCGTGGAAGCTGCCCTCGCTTCAGAAAATAATAAAGGCTGGTATGGGCGGCGGGCAACCCACCGGCAATCTCACAGTGGCGCAAAAAGCGGCGGTTCATAAGCAAAAAACCGAGGGCGAAATGCTGCTGGATTTAATCCAGATAATGCCTCATTCGGTTATAGCCTCGTTGATTACATCCGAAGGCGACGCACACATGATATGGTGCCCGCTTCGAGAAGAATATCTGGTCACGCCCGCTAGTGAACATGTGCTCATGCACGGCGTAACCATCCCCGGTAAGTGGTCAATCCTCGGCGTTATGAGCGCAGTCCCAGATTTTGCCGGCATCGACGGACTTAACGCAACCGCTGACGATAATGGGGTGGGTTTGATGCAAAGTATTGTGGGGCAAGTATCCAAAATGCTCGCGCCTATTGTTCGCGTTGCGCTTGGAAGACCGGCATATGCGAGTGGGGTCACGCCGCTTTTGATATTCCGCCAAGTGAACGAGCATGGTCAAGCACGTATATAGGTCCCAAAACAAACATGTCAGGATCTGGCAGCGTTTGAAACGATCCATCCAATCGTCCGAGCGCACGATCGGCTTTGGATAGCAATGTCTGCATTTGGCCATCAATAGCGAGCGGTGGCGCAGGCGGCAGTGGCTCTGGCATGAAGGCTGAATAGTGATTTGGTTGCCTGACATAGCGGCCAGCCCTTAATGCGTTACCATCACCCCTCCTAACATAGGCCTACTCTTACTTAGATCGCAATTCTATGCTTTAATCAAGGCTAAGCCTTCATTAGCGCGGGGGTCGCCGCTTAATTAAGGCTGTGAGAAAGATCGGATCGCACTGCCCCTCTAATCAAAGCTATTAGGGCCAGGCCTCATTAATCGCACAACCTTGCCGATCATCGTGTCTACCCATAAACAGAGCGCATGACCGACACACTCACCATCATCCTGGCGCAATTGACGCAAAGCGTCGGCGACATTGCCGCTAATGCGCAGGCGATGCTCAGCGTCCGCGCGCGTCACATGACGGCGGACCTGATCGTTTTCCCCGAACTCCAGCTGATCGGCTATCCGCCCGAGGATCTGGTGCTCAAGCCCGCGCTGCTGACCCGCGCCGATGCGGCATTGGACGCGCTGGCGGGCGAGACGGCGGATGGCGGCCCCGCGATGCTGGTCGGCACCGCGCTGCGTCAGGACGGGCAGCTGTATAATGCGATGGCGCTGCTCGATGGCGGGCGGGTGGTGGGCACCACGTTCAAGCACGAACTGCCGAACTATGGCACGTTCGACGAGAAACGCCTGTTCGCCAGCGGGCCATTGCCCTCTCCGCACGATTTTCGCGGGGTCAAAATCGGCGTGCCGATCTGCGAGGACATCTGGTATCCGGCGGTGTGCGACGCGCTTAAGGCAGCGGGTGCGGACATCCTCATTGCGCCCAACGGCAGCCCCTATGAGATCGACAAGGACGACCACCGTAGCGCCGCCGTCGTCGCACAGCGTGTCGCGGAAACCGGCCTGCCGATCGCCTATCTCAACCGCGTTGGCGGGCAGGACGAACTGGTGTTCGATGGCTGTTCGTTCGTGATGGGCACGGCGGGCGAGGCCGTTCACCGCCTGAAAGACTGGGAGGAGGAGGAGCGCGTCACAAGCTGGCAGCGCGGACCGGGCGGGCGCTGGGCGTGCCAGCCTGGTGCGTTGGCCGCGTGGGAAGACCATCCCGCCGACATCTATAGCGCGATGGTGCTGGCCTTACGTGACTATGTCAATCGCAACCGCTTTCCCGGCGTCGTGCTTGGCCTGTCGGGCGGGATAGACAGCGCGCTTTGCGCCGCGATTGCGGCCGATGCGCTGGAGGCTGAGCGCGTGTGGTGCGTGATGTTGCCCAGCCGCTTCACCAGCCAGCTCAGCCTCGATGATGCCGCCGCGTGCGCCGGGATGATCGGCTGTCGGCACGAGGTGATTGCCATCAACCCCGCCGTCGAGGCGTTCGACGCGATGCTCGAGGGCAGCTTTGCCGACGCCACATACGACACTGCGGAAGAGAATGTGCAGTCGCGGATTCGCGGGGTGACGCTGATGGCGCTGTCGAACAAATTCGGCCCGATGCTGCTGACCACGGGCAACAAGAGCGAGATGAGCGTCGGTTACGCCACTATCTATGGCGATATGGCGGGCGGGTATAACCCGCTGAAGGATGCGTATAAGACGACGGTGTTCGCCCTCGCGCGCTGGCGCAATGCGCATGTGCCGCGCCTGTCACTCAATCCCGTGACCCCCATCATGCCGATGAGCATCATCGACAAGCCGCCAAGCGCCGAGCTGCGCCCCGACCAGAAGGATGAGGACAGCCTGCCGCCCTACGCCGACCTCGATCGGATGTTGCAGGGGCTGGTCGAGGAAGAGTTGTCGGTCGACGAGGTCGCGCAGCGCCACGGATTTGACCGCGATGTGGTGGTGCGTATCGAGCGATTGCTGGCGATTGCCGAATATAAGCGCAGACAGGCACCGCCCGGCGTCAAGCTGGGCAGCCGCAATTTTGGCCGCGACCGCCGTTACCCGATCACCCACGGCTTTCGCAGCGGATGAGGGGGTTGTGGAACTTGTGTGAAAATAGATTATAGCGCCCATGCCATGACCATCATAACCCGTTTCGCCCCGTCGCCCACCGGCATGCTGCACGTTGGCAATATCCGCACCGCGATCCACAACTGGCTGTTCGCCCGCAAACATGGCGGGCGGTTTTTGCTGCGGATCGACGATACCGATGCCGCGCGATCCGAAGAACATTTTGTCGATGCCATTCGCACAGACCTCGATTGGCTGGGTCTGACGCCCGATGGCGAAGAACGCCAGTCGGCACGTTTTACGCTCTACGAAGCGGCGTTCGAGCGGCTGGTGGCCGATGGCCGCATCTATCCGTGCTACGAAACAGCCGAAGAGCTGGATATTCGCCGCAAAATCCTCCTCTCGCGCGGGCTGCCGCCGGTTTATGAGCGCAAAGCCGCCGATGCCACCGTGCCCGCAGGTATCGCGCCGCACTGGCGGTTCAGGCTCGATCATGATGCACCGATTGCCTGGGACGACCTGGTGCGAGGCCCACAGCATTTCGACCCGCATCTGCTGTCCGACCCGGTGGTGCGCCGCGCCGATGGATCTTGGCTCTACATGCTGCCATCCGCGATTGACGATATGGATATGGGGGTCAGTCACGTCGTGCGCGGCGAAGACCATGTGTCGAACACGGCGGCGCAGATCCAGATGTTTACCGCGCTTGGCGGGGCGGTGCCCGCTTTTGCCCATGCGGCGTTGCTGACGGGCAATGAGGGCAAGCTGTCCAAACGGCTTGGCTCACTTGGTGTCGAGCATTTCCGCGACATCGGCATCGAACCGCAAACGCTGTTGGCCAAGCTGGCGCGGCTCGGCACGTCTGACCCCGTCGAACCGTTCGTCGATGCGGCGCCGCTGATCGCCTCGTTCGATTTTGCGCGCTTTGGCCGCGCTCCGGCGCGCTTTGACGAGGGCGAGCTGGCACAGCTTAACGCGCGGATCATCCACCAGCTGCCCTATGCGGCGGTCGCGGCGCGGCTGCCCACCGGCATGCCAAAGGAGCAGGACGAGGCGGCGTGGCTGGCTATCCGTGCCAATTTGGAGACAGTCGCTCAGGCCGCCGACTGGTGGCAGATTATGACCGGACCGATTGCCCCCGCGCCGGTTGATGGCGATGACCGCGCCTTTGTCGCCGAGGCCGCGCAAATTGCCGCGACCATCGATTGGGCCGCCGACCCGTGGCACGCGCTGACCGATGCGCTGAAAGCCGCGAGCGGGCGCAAGGGCAAAGCGCTGTTCCATCCGCTGCGGCTCGCGCTGACGGGTCGTGAACAGGGGCCGGATATGCGCGCGCTGCTGCCGCTGATCGGGCGCGACGCGGCGATTGAGCGGTTGGCAGCCGGGCAGCCTTGACCCTGGCCCAGGCGCGCTTTGCTTGACAGTGTGTCAAGTGAAACAGCGGTATTTTACCCTTTCAATTCAAGCACTAGCCATATTTTACGACAGTGGTGAAAAACGCAATGTGTCAAGTTAAGCCCCGATACGGCCAGGCTCTCCTTTTGTGTGCCCCTGCGCAGGCAGGGGCCTGTCTCCGGCCTTATCAGATGGCCCCCTGCCTGCGCAGGGGCACAGGAAAGCGCGTTCGCTCAGGACAAACGGAAGAAGCGAACATCATGCCATGGCGCAAGGGCACCTGAAAATGGTTTATACCGCACCGCGCAGCGTGTAGGAAAGCGGCATATCTGGCGCAACGGCCTTGGCGCATGCTCTGGTGTAAACTTCTTGATATTTATCGCTTGTGCCTCTTGACAATAATGTAATGTTGTAACATACTTTTGCTTGCGCCGATACCGGATCAATTCCGACTTGGCTTAGGGTGATTTCGAGAGAAATGGAGCATTTATCGACTCGCAAATCACGAACAGAAAGGAAAATATGGCCCGCCTGCCGGGATCGGGTCACAATGGGAAGAGAGGAGTTTCGTCATGGTTATCGCCTTGAGCATGCTCGCCAATCCGCAAAACTGGGCCAAAGCGCCCGCGTTAACGGCCCCCGCTTCTGGTAACGACGCATCGCTATATCAGCCCGATAGTCGCCACCGTGCGGTATCGGCCGGCCTGGCGCTGGGCGGCGCGGCTGTCGTCCTTGCGGGATTGATGACCGCGCTGGTCGCACCGGACATCGGCCCACGCATTTTCAATGACCCCGATGTCATCAACATCCTGCTACCCAAGCCGCCGCCGCCCGACCCGCAGCCAGAGCGCGAGGCACAGCGTCCGAACAAATCGGTCCTGACCGCGCCCGACCCGATCACCGATACGCGCGAGGCCGCAGCGGGGACGACCGTCCTCGCCGATCCTTTTGACGGCACTATTTCACCAAGCGGCGGGGATGGAACAGGGGTCGGCTCTGGCGGCGGCGACGCCGTTATCACCGCGCCGCCGCTCTATATAGCGCCGCGCCGCAACCCGCGTTTCGCAGGCGCTTTCCAGCCGCCCTATCCGGCCGCGCAGGAGCGCGAGCGGATGGAGGGCCGCTGTCCGGTCAGCGTCACCATTGCCCCATCGGGCCGGGTGAGCGCGGTGCGCGATGCGGGGTGCAGCGACCCGGCGTTTTTTCGCGTGACGATGCGGCAGGCGCTGGGCCATTGGCGATTTGAACCCGCGATGCGCGATGGCGTGGCGGTGGAAAGTACGCTCATGCAAACGGTCGTCTTTCGCTTGCCCGAATGATCACGTAATCTTTCACCGTGTTTTCCGAGCCGTTTGATGTTCCATCAAACTTGAAAACACTCTAAAGCTCTCCTCGTCGCCACATCGGCGGCGAGGGAGTGACCAAAGACGATGCGCCTGTTTGCCATGCCCGATATCGGCGGTGGGTTCCGCGATCTGTGGGACTATATGCGCACCGACCGCCCGCATCGATGGACCGCGTTGGGGTTGGCCATCACCATCCCGCTGGTCGTTTTCTACTTCATCCTGCGCTCGGTCTATCATCAGGACGCACCCAAACGCAGCATCCTCTATGTCCAAAGCTGGCCCGCTGATCGGTCCGAATTCGACGTGCGCCACGACTGGTTGGTCCGCGCCCGCGAGGCCAATGACCGTAACGAGCGCCGCCGCGACGCTTATGGATCGTTCGCCAGAGCGCTGGGGCAGGATTATGACAAGGGCGCCGCGCACGACGAGTTTGACGAAGCGCGGGCAACGATAGATCAGGCTTTGCGCGATTTGGAGGAGGCGCGCGCCGCCGGACGGCCGATCCCGCCGCTGCCAAGGGCACAGCCCGAAGCACCGCCTGCACCTGCTGCGCCCGCTGCTCAGTGATGACCCAAGTGCCCGCGACACAAGGTGACGCGCGTTTGTCCGCTGCGACACAAGGTGACGCGCGTTTGTCCGCTGCGACACAAGGTGACGCGCGTTTGTCCGCTGCGACACAAGGTGACGCGCGGTGGATGGCTGCTGCGATTGCATTGGCATCGCGCGGGCGCGGCCTCGCCACCCCCAACCCCAATGTTGGCTGTGTGCTGGTGCGCGATGGGAAAGTGCTCGGACGCGGCTGGACCCAAGCGGGCGGACGCCCGCACGCCGAGGCGATGGCGCTGGACCAGGCGGGCGATGCGGCGCGCGGGGGCACCGCCTATGTCACGCTCGAACCATGCGCGCACGAATCGCCTCGCGGGGGCGCTTGCACCGATGCGCTGATCGCGGCGGGGATTGCGCGGGTGGTCGCGGCGACGCGCGACCCCGACCCGCGCACCAACGGGGCGGGGCTGGCGCGCCTGGAGGGTGCAGGGATTGCCGTGACGCACGGCGTGCTGGCCGATGACGCGCGCGCCGCGATGGCGGGCTGGTGGACGCGCGCGGGCGAGGGGCGTCCGCACGTCACGCTCAAACTGGCGATGTCGCTCGACGGCTGTATCGCGATGGCGAGCGGGGAAAGCCGCTGGATTACCGGGGCGCGCGCCCGCGCCTATGCGCACCTGCTCCGCGCGCGCTCCGATGCCATCCTTGTCGGGCGCGGCACGTGGGCGGCCGACGCGCCAGCGCTCGATGTGCGGCTGGCGGGGCTGGAGGAACGTAATCCACGGCGGTTGATGCTGACCAGTGGTCGCGCCCCCGATGGCTGGACCGCTTTATCCTCGCCGCGCGCCATCGCCGACTTGGACGGGGTGGGCGACCTGCTGGTTGAGGGCGGAGCGGGGGCCGCCGCTGCGTTCTTCGCTGCCGACCTTGTCGATACGCTGATCCTCATCCGTGCGCCGATAGTGATCGGCGGTGGGCGCGGCGCGCTCGAGGATATTGGCCTCGAAGCGCTCGGCGACGCGCATGGCCGCTGGCGGCTTGCGGAGGCGCAAGTCTTGGGGCAGGACAGCGTCGAAACATATCGCCGCGTGCGAGGGGGTTGAGGCAAATGTTCACCGGCATCGTCACCGACGTTGGCACCATCCGCAGCGCCGAGCAGCGCGGCGACACCCGCCTCACCATCGGCTGTGGTTATGACATGGCTGGGGTCGCTATTGGCGCGTCAATCTCTTGTTCGGGGGCGTGCCTGACGGTGGTCGACAAGGGGGCGGATTGGTTCGCGGTCGATGCGAGCAGCGAAACGCTCTCCAAAACCGCGAGCGGCATGTGGAAAACGGGCCGCCACCTCAACCTCGAACGCGCACTCAAAGTCGGCGATGAGCTGGGCGGGCATATCGTTACCGGCCACGTTGATGGCGTCGGCACGGTGGTTTCGGTGAACGAGGAAGGCGGCTCGCACCGCGTCGCAGTGCGCGTCGCCCGCGACATAGCGCCGTTCATCGCCGCCAAAGGGTCGATCACCGTCGATGGCGTGTCGCTCACTGTCAATGAAGTGACGGATCAGGCCGATGGCACCACTGATTGTGTGGTCAACATCATCCCGCACACCTGGGGCGTCACGACGCTATGCGATTGGCAGGCGGGACGCGAGGTCAATATCGAGATCGACGTGCTGGCGCGCTATCTGATGCGGATGCGCGAGGTGATGTGATCTGCCTCCACGCACTTGCGCCCCTCTCCTCTTTTGCTAAGCTATTTCTTCAAAACAAGGGGAGCAATATATGTTTTTTGCATGGGGTAGCGCGGGTAAATCTGTTTTTGCCGGGCCCGCGGGGCAGGGACAATGCGGCGTGTGCAACGCCGAGCGCAATTTCAGCCACTATATCACTTATGTCATGCGGCATTTATGGTACATTATTCGTTGGCCGACGGGCACTAAATATCTTCGTGTTTGCGACCATTGCGGCAACGGGCAGGACATTGGCAAGGCCGGATTTGATGCAGAGCGCACCGCTGGACTTGGGCCCGAGGCAAAGGCTCTGGGCAGCCCGATCCCCTTCCTTGACCGATTTGGTTGGGCGATAGCGATTGGCACGATTGCGCTATTGATCGGGATTGTGGCCATTGTCGGTAGCCGCGAAGATGCGGCGGACACGCTTTTGGTCGATGCACCGCGCGCGGGCGACCTTTATGTCGTGAATATGCAACAGATGTTCCCCGACGTGCCAAGCAGCAGCGTCGGTGCGGATTATGGTGTGCTGCGCGTGGCGGCAGTAACTGCCGCTGGCGTCAAGCTCGACCTGCCGCAGATGGTATCCAGCCGCATCAGCGGCGCGCAAAAGGATGTGGACGGCAGAGGCCCACAAAATCCGCACACAGACGCCTATTATGATGGCCAAGTCGAGATGCCGCTGTCCGAATTACGCTCGCGCAATGCATCGGGCGCTATTGACGATGTGGTCCGACCTTAACTCGCCAATGTGATTAGCTCTAGACGCATCACATTTCAGTGTGATATGCGTCGCGCATGAGCACATTGTTGATAGATCGTGTCCGCGTCGCCGTGGCGGACGGCACCCTTACCAAGTCCGGCCTCGCGCGCGCGGCGGGCCTGCATGCCAACAGCCTGCGCGACATGGATTCGCCCGACTGGAATCCGACGGCGGAAACGCTGCGCAAGCTTGAAGAGTGGATGGCTTACGGCTCCGATGCGTCGCCGATGGCCACGCCAGAGGAGATTATCGACGAGGCGCGCAACGGGCGAATGTTCATCCTGGTCGATGATGAAACCCGCGAAAATGAGGGTGATCTGGTCATCCCCGCGCAAATGGCGACGCCGTCGGCGATCAATTTCATGGCGACGCACGGGCGCGGCCTGATCTGCTTGACCTTGACCAAGGGGCGCGTCGAGCAGCTCGGGCTGGAGCTGATGAGCCGCGCCAATGGCACCCGCCACGAAACCGCGTTCACCGTGTCGGTCGAGGCGCGCGAGGGCGTAACCACCGGCATATCGGCAGGCGACCGCGCGCGCACGGTTTCGGTGGCGATAGACGCCAGCAAGGGCCGCGCCGACATCGTGACGCCGGGGCATGTGTTCCCGCTGATCGCACGTGATGGCGGGGTGCTGGTCCGCGCCGGGCATACCGAGGCGGCGGTGGATATATCGCGGCTTGCGGGGCTCAATCCGTCGGGGGTGATCTGCGAGATTATGAACGACGACGGGACAATGGCGCGGATGGACGATCTGACCCCGTTCGCGCGGCGGCACGGCCTGAAAATCGGGACAATTGCGGACCTTATCGCCTATCGCCGCCGCAACGACAGCCTGGTCGAATGCGTGTCCGACGAACCGTTCGCGTCGGATTATGGCGGCGACTGGCGGATCAAATCCTATCGCAACATGGTCGATGGCTCGATCAATCTGGTGCTGCAAAAGGGCGCGGTTGACCCGGCCGGAACGACGCTGGTGCGGATGCACGCGCTCAGCGTGTTCCACGATTTGCTGGGGCAAGCGGGACCGCGCAAGCGCCGTCTGCAACGCTCAATGGAGGCGATTGGCGATGCGGGCGCGGGGTTGATCGTGCTGCTGATGCCGCCGCTGCCCGGCGCGCTCAGCGCCGAACCGCCCAAGCTGGGCGGCGCGGGTGGCATGGACCTGCGTGCCTATGGTATCGGCGCGCAAATCCTTGCCGATCTGGGGGTGCACGCGATGGAGTTGCTCACCTCAAGCCATACCAATCTGGTAGGACTCGAGGGTTATGGCCTCAACATCGTGAGCGAACGCGCCATCCCGGGGGAGGAAATCTGATGGCGCATATAGCTATTGTTGAGGCGCGTTTTTACGAGCATTTGAATGACATGCTCATCGCAGGGGCAAAGCGAGCGATCCTCAGGGCAGACCACACATATGAAATCGTCACCGTCCCCGGCGCGCTGGAGATACCGGGTGCAATTGCGCTCGCCGATGCAAGCGGCACCTATGACGCCTATGTCGCCATCGGCGTGGTCATTCGCGGCGAAACCTATCATTTCGAAGTGGTGGCAGGCGAGAGCGCGCGCGGGATTATGGCGTTGGCGCTCGATGGCCTCGCCATCGGCAACGGGATATTGACCACGGAAAATGAGGCACAAGCTCTGCTGCGCGCCGACCCCGCGCAAATGGACAAGGGTGGCGGCGCGGCGCAGGCCGCGCTCGCGATGCTCGCGTTGAAGCGGCGCTTCGCCTAAGCTGCCACGCGCTCCAGCGCCGGATAATCGGTGTAACCCTCTGCCCCTTCGGAATACCATGTCCTGAAATTGTCGGGGGCAAGATCGGCGTCATCGCGCAGCCGTTGGACCAGGTCGGGGTTGGCGATATAGGTGCGGCCAAAGCTGATCGCATCGGCCAGCCCCGAGGCCAGGTCTTCGCTCGCGCTAGCCAGCCGATATTCCTGATTGAGGATCAGCGGCCCCGAAAACACCTTACGGATGTCGGGCGAGACGCGCGGCACATCGCTGGTGCCGAACAGGCCGAACGTCTTCTGCTCGCGTAGTTCGAGAAAGCCGATGCCAATAGCGTTTAGTGCGGCGGCGGCGGCGGTGAACAACGCCACCGGGTTCGAATCATCGGCCCCTTGCGTCTCGCCATTGGGGGACAGCCGCACGCTGGTGCGCCCCGCGCCCACGGTATCGGCAATCGCCTGTGTCACCTCAGCCAGCAGGCGGATGCGGTTTTCGATTGGGCCGCCATAATCATCATCACGGAAATTACTGTTGTCGCGCAAAAACTGGTCGATCAGATAGCCATTGGCTCCGTGGAGCTGCACCCCGTCGAACCCGGCCGCAATGGCATTGCGCGACGCATGGGCATAATCGGCGATCAGCGCCGGGATTTCATCGAGCCTGAGCGCGCGCGCCGCGGCATAGTCTTTCTTGCCCGTCACCGTATGCGCTTGCCCCGGCGCTGTCGTCGCCGAAGCCGATACAGGCGACTGTCCACCCAGATAATCCGGGTGGACGAGCCGGCCCATGTGCCACAGCTGCAACACGATCCGCCCGTCCGCTTCGTGCACCGCGTGTGTCACCGGTTTCCACGCTTCGACCTGCTCGGCTGACCAGATTCCGGGGGCTGACGGCCAGCCTAAACCTTCCTGACTGATGCCCGTGGCTTCGGCGATAATCAGGCCCGCGCCCGCGCGCTGCGCGTAATAATCGGCCTTGAGCGCCGTAATCGGGACGTGCACGCCCGCGCTGCGCCCGCGCGTCAGCGGTGCCATGACGATGCGGTTGGGGGCGGATATGGCCCCGAGCTGGATGGGATCGAACAGCGTTGGCATATGCATGTCTCCTTGCGATTGGTTGCTTGCGATTACTTGTCGATGAGTTAGGGGCGGCTGATGGATGAAACAAGCGCATCAGTAGCAAAGGAAAACTTTTCACTGCCCAAGCTTGGCGGCTCAGCCCCCTTTGCCTTCATCGCCTTGCTTGGCGGCAATGCCGCGCTGGCAAGCGGCCCGTTGTTCGTGCGGCTGGCCGATGTCGGCCCGGTGGCGTCGGGGTTTTGGCGGCTGGCACTGGCTCTGCCGGTGCTGATGCTGTTTGCGTTGTGGGAAAGACGGCGCAGCGAGAGGGCAGGGGCGTGGCGTGGTGCGTTGGTGCTTGCAGCCGTTGGCGGGCTGTTTTTTGCGTCCGATCTGGCGAGCTGGCACATCGGTATATTGCAGACGAAGATGGCCAATGCGACGCTGTTTGGCAACAGTGCCAGCCTGTTCATGGCGGCGGCGACTTTGGTTGCGGCACGGCGGTTGCCGATCCGCGTCGAGGCTTTGGCGCTGGTGCTGGCGGTGTCAGGAGCGATCTTGCTGATGCGGGCCAGCGCGCAGGGTGGGCAGGCGGCGCTCAGCGGCGATTTGCTGTGCCTGCTCGCTGGCATACTCTACACCGGCTATATGCTGGCGCTGCAGTGGGCACGCGCAAGGGTGGGGTCGTGGCAGGTGCTGGGGGCCGCAACGGCGGCGGGCGTGGTGCCGCTGCTCCTGCTTGCACTGGCATTGGGCGAAACGATATGGCCGCACGATTGGTCGCCCATCCTATTGCTCGCGCTCACCAGCCAGCTGATCGGGCAGGGGCTGCTTATTTATGCATTGCCGCATTTTTCGGCGCTGGTTGTCGGGCTGACGCTGTTGACCCAGCCCGCCATATCGGCGCTGATCGGGTGGGCCGCCTATGGCGAACGGTTGGGCGTGGCCGAACTGTTCGGGGCTGCATTGGTGGCGACGGCACTGGTGCTGATCCGCCTGCCTGCGCGCACGATTTGATACGGATCAAAGCGCTTCGGCGCTGGTCAGCCATGCTACGCCCCGCTATATGACCCACATGAGAGCATCCGCCCCATTGCCCGCGCCGATTGAGGCCGACCTGACGCTCGATGAAATCCGTGCGGCGCTGGTCCGTGATGTGGCTGCCAATGCCGCTTTTGACGGGTGGGGCATGCGTGCAGTTGATGCGGCGGCGGCGGCGCATTCGATCGACGCCGACCTTGCGCGACTGGCCTTTGACGGCGGCGCGATGGCGATGATCGACGCGTGGTTCGCGCATGTCGACGCCGCGATGACCGAACAGCTTCCGCCTGAAACGCTGGCCGCAATGGGAATGACGCGGCGGATTACGGTGCTGATCGAAGCGCGGCTAAAAATACTCGCGCCCTCACGCGAATCACTGCGCCGCGCGCTCTCTATCCTCGCGATGCCGCATCATGTCACGCAGGCGGCCCGGCTTGGCTGGCGCGCGGCGGATGCGATGTGGCGGCTGGCGGGCGACACAGCGACCGATTTTAACCATTACACCAAGCGCGCGTCGCTTTCGGCTGTTTATGCGTCAACGATAGCCGTGTTTCTCGATGACGAAAGCGACGGCCACGCCGATACGCGCGCCTTTCTGGCACGGCGCATCGCCAATGTCATGCAGTTCGAAAAATGGAAAGCAAGCGTGCGCGCCCGCCGCGAAATGCGACCCAGCCTGGCGCGCTTCGTCGGGCGGTTGCGCTATCCGCCGCGGTGATGCGCTGCCACAGGCAATCGCCTGTTGCGCGATAGCCCAATAATGATAATGGTTCTCAAGTGCACTCCACCGCGCCTTTAACCCTTGACCGCCTTGGCCTCGGCCGCCCCGCTCGCATCATCGCGGTCGATTGGGCTGCGCTGGTTCCGGCAGAGGCACGGCGTTTGCGCGAGTTCGGCCTGAACGTTGGCGTTGAGGTGGAGGCGCTGCACCGTGGCTCGCTCTTCTCACGCGATCCGCTGGCGGTACGGGTCGGACGGATGCGCGTGATGCTGCGCGCCGCCCATGCCGCCGCTTTTATGCTGGAACCGCCCGCATGAGCGTTGCTGCGCCGCTGGCTGCACCATTGGTTGCCGTGGTCGGCAATCCTAATGCTGGTAAAAGCTCGCTGTTCAATGCGCTAACCGGTGCGCGGCAGAAAATCGGCAATTATCCAGGCGTCACGGTCGAGCGCCATTCGGGGCGCGGCCGTTTTGCCGATGGCCGCGTGATCGACTTTATCGACCTGCCCGGCACCTATAGCCTGACCCCGTCCAGCCCCGACGAAGCGGTGACGCACGATGTGCTGATGGGCCGCCAAGCTGGCGAGCGCCGCCCCGACGCGATGATCGTCGTCGTTGATGCCGGCAATCTGCCGCACCATTTGCGGTTCGTGCTCGAATTGCTGACGCTTGGCCTTCCGGTCGTGGTCGCGCTCAACATGGTCGACATGGCCGAGCGTGACGGACTGATCCTCGATGTTGATCGTCTGGCAAAGGCGCTGGGCGTTCCGGTTGTCGCCACCGTTGCGGTGCGGCGGCGCGGGCTGGAGGCGTTGCTGGAGAGCCTCGATAGCATACTCATGGCCGGTCATCAGCAGACAGCGATCAGCATTTCGCATGAGCAACGTGCCGTGGCGGCGGACCAGCTGGCGCGCCAGGCCACGATTTCCGAAACCTCTACGCGCGGCTGGACGCGGGCGATAGACAGCGTGTTGCTCCACCCATTTTGGGGCATATTGATTCTGCTGGGCATATTGTTCGTGATGTTCCAGGCGGTGTTCACGCTGGCCCAAGCGCCGATAGACATCATCGCGGACGAGGTCATGGCTTTGTCTGATTGGGTCAAATCCGCCCTGCTGCCGGGGTTCTGGCGCGACCTCGTCACCGATGGGGCGATAGCAGGCGTCGGCGCGGTCATAGCCTTCCTGCCGCAGATCCTGATCCTGTTTTTTTTCATCCTGCTGCTTGAGGCGAGCGGATATATGGCGCGCGCGGCCTTTTTGATGGATGGGTTGATGGCGCGGGTCGGGTTGTCGGGGCGCGGCTTCATCCCATTACTCTCCAGCTTTGCCTGCGCGGTCCCCGGGATCATGGCGACGCGGGCGATTGCCGATCCCAAAGACCGACTGACCACCATCCTGATCGCACCGTTGATGACCTGCTCGGCCAGGCTGCCGGTCTATGCGATCATCATCAGCGCCTTCATCCCCGCGCGCAGCGTTGGGCCAGGCGTGGGGTTACAGGGGCTGGTGCTGTTTTGCCTTTATCTTGCGGGTATTGCGGCTGCGCTGCTAGCGGCGCTCGCGTTACGGCGCACCGTCACGCGCGGCGTGGGCGCATCGTTGTTGATGGAGCTACCGCGCTATCAATGGCCGCGGCTTGACGATCTTATGCTCGGCCTGTGGCAGCGCGCGTGGGTGTTTTTGCGCCGCGCGGGGACAATCATCTTTGCGACGACGATCATCCTGTGGCTGCTGCTCAGTTTTCCGCGCGTTCCCGCCGGTTCGAGCGCCAATCCGCTCGAATATAGCGTCGGCGGACACATCGCGTCCGGCATAGAGGTGGTGGTGCGCCCGATTGGCTTCAATCACGACATCGCGATTGCACTGCTCCCGGCGATGGCGGCACGCGAAGTGGCTGTTTCTGCGCTTGCCACCGCTTATGCGATAGAGGGCAGCGATGATGACGCCACGGCCAACGCTTTGCAGCATCGCCTGTCGGCGCGCTGGTCGCTGGCTACTGCGCTCGCCTTCCTCGCCTGGTTTGTGTTTGCGCCGCAATGTATTTCGACGATCGCAGTGACACGGCGCGAAACCAATGGCTGGAAATGGCCCGCCTTCATGGTTGGCTATTTATTCGCGCTGGCCTATGGCGCAGCAGGGGCGACCTATTGGGTCGCCGTGGCATTCGGACTAGGATAGGAAAATCATGGCTGGCAGCGTCAACAAAGTCATTCTCATCGGCAATCTGGGTGCCGACCCCGAGGTTAAATCATTCCAGAACGGCGGGCGGATTTGCAATCTGCGGATCGCCACGTCGGAGAATTGGAAAGACCGCGCGACCGGCGAGCGCAAGGAGCGCACCGAATGGCATAATGTCACGATCAATAGCGACGGGCTGGTCGGGGTTGCCGAAAAATATCTGCGCAAGGGCAGCAAAATCTATGTCGAGGGCCAGCTGCGCACGCGCAAATGGCAGGACCGCGACGGTAACGACCGTTACACCACCGAAGTGAGCATCGGTGGCATGGGCGGCGTATTGACCATGCTCGACGGCGCGCCGGGCGGCGGGTCTGGTGGGAGTCGTCAAGGCGGGAGTGGCGGGTGGGATTCGCCTTCCGGCAATGGCGGCAGTAGCAGCGGCGGTTCCAGCGCGGGTGGCGGGTCGCCCTTCCCCGACGATCTCGACGACGAAGTGCCGTTCTGATGGTCTGATTATTCCGACTTGCCCCTGAGCGCGGCCAGGGCTGCAAACGGCCCAGCGGGCTGATTTTGCCCGGGGCCGTGCTCCGCCAGCCAGACATCGGCATCATCGCTGCGTGGCCATGGATCAAGGTTAAGCGCCACCGTTTCGGCGATGATGTCTGCCACATCAAAACGCGCATCGTCATAGCCGATGGTGTCGAGCGCGACGTCGGAAAGCTCGACCTCGCACGCTTCGGCCTCGGCCTCCATCTGCGCCATCGGCACTAGCCGCACTGAAAAGGGTGCGGCGAGCGCGGTGGTGACTGGACGCGCAGTGGCGACGCACGCCTGGCTGACCTTTGCGCGCACCTCTCCGGCGATGATCACAATCGGCCCTGCGCCCGAAAAGCGCAGCGTCGCGACCAGCGTTTCAACGCCCAGCCAATCGAACCGCCGCGCCGCCGCTGCGCATTCATCTGCGCTCGCCGTCACCCACAGCGCCTCTATCTGACGGTGCGCCTCGTCCACCGTCATGATACGCGTGAAGGCGGTCATGGTGTCAAAACCGGCAACCGGCCTGCAACGATGGCTGCACTTGGTGTCGCTGCCAGCGCCTCACCAAATCCTTGCAACTGCGCACCCGCAGCATCAACAGTCTTCCAATCATCGAGGCCAAGATTGCGTGCGAGCACTTGTGCACGCTCGGCAACACTGGCCGCGCTGCGATAGGCCCCCAAACGCCCGCCAAGTGCGCCCATCATCTTGCCGATATGTTTTCCGACCATCAGGTCCCCGACACCCGATTGACGCAATTGCGCGTCCATATCATCGATGAATATCTCGGTCAGATGGGCGCTGGGGGCACGCGCTGTTTCCTCCCCCTCCAACCGCAACAGCACGTGCGCGATGATCGCGGTCACCATCTCGAACCGTCCGTCGATCGTGTCGGGCACGCCGCCTTCATACCAGCGCGGATCGCGGCCCATCGCGACGATAGCGCCATACAGCGGGCGCAAGGCGGCGCGCGGGTCAGCTTTGCGGGCGAACATATTGGTCAAAAAGGACATGCACCCGCTCTTAATCACGCTGCCCGCGCTTGGAAAGCGGGTCTTGCTTGCGTCTTGCCGCTCATTTGGCCTAAAGCCCGTGCACAGGGGCAAGTCTGCCATCGCCGCCGCGCTTATACGCGGTGGCCTGTTATAGGATTGATGTGTTCATGCGCGCTTTGCCACTTTCGAAACTGATGCTCGGCCTGCCTCTGGCGTTGCTGGCCACAAGCTGCACCCAATTGCGGACGCACGAGGGCTATATCGTCGATGCGACATTGCTCGATTCGGTCGCGGTTGGCATCGACAATCGCGCATCCGTGGCGGCCACGCTCGGCCGCCCGACGCTGGCCGGACAATTCGGTGCGGTCGATGGGCAACCGGGCATGGTTCCCGTCGATCAGGCGCGCGATTGGTATTATATCTCGCGCAATAACCGTGCGCTGGCGTTTGCTCGCCCGGTCACACGCGAACAATTGCTGGTGCATGTGCACTTTGATGCGCTTGGCAATGTTGCGGCGATTGATCGGTCAGGCGTGGAGCGCGTGGTTCGGCTCAGCCCCGAATCGGACGAAACACCGACTTTGGGCCGTAACACCAGCTTTTTTGAGGATATTTTTGGCAATATCGGCTCTGTCGGCGCGGCGGGTGCAGGCGGACAGGGCGGCGGCAGTTCGGGCGGTGGCAGTTCGGGCGGGCGCTAATCCGCGCAGGCCTATCTAGCGATCCCTCCGGCAGCAAGCACCGCCAGCGTCACCAGTTCGCTGGCCGCAGCGGCCATCGGCGCGACTTGTATCGGCTTGGCCATCCCGATCAGCATCGGCCCGATGACGCTGTCCCCGCCCAATTCGCGCAGCAGCTTGGCCGATAGATTGGCCGATTGCAGCCCTGGCATCACCAATATGTTGGCGGGGCCGGACAGGCGGGCAAACGGATATTTTTCGAGCATCCGCATGTTGAGCGCGACATCGGGGGCCATTTCGCCCTCATATTCAAAGTTCACACCCTTTGCATCGAGGATGGCGACAGCATCGCGGATCGGTTCCAGCCAATTGCCCGGCGGATTGCCAAAGGTTGAATAAGAGAGAAACGCAACGCGCGGCTCGTGTCCCATCCGTCTTGCGACTGCGGCTGTCTCGATCGCGATCTCGGCGAGTTGTGCCGCCGATGGCCGTTCGTTGACCGTGGTGTCGGCCATGAACACCGTGTGATGTTGCCCGACAAGAACGTGGATGCCGAACGGCGTGCGCCCCGGCGCGGGGTCGATAACGCGGCGGACCTCGCGCAATGTCTGCGCATAGGTGCGCGTTGCGCCGGTCAGCATCGCATCGGCGACCCCCATATCGACCAGCAGCGAGCCGAAGATGTTGCGGTCCTGATTGACCATCCGCTCGCAATCGCGGCGCAAATAGCCACGCCGCTGCAACCGCTCATAAAGCCTCTCGGTCATCTCGGCCACCAGCGGGCTGTGTTTGCTATTGTGCAGCTCGTAATTTTCGGGGTCGGCCACGCCCAGCTCGCGCAGTCGCTCGCGCACCGAATCGCGGCCGACCAGCACCGGCGTGCCATAGCCGCCGTCGCGGAACATGATCGCGGCGCGCAGCACCACTTCCTCATCGGCCTCGGCAAAAATAACGCGGCGCGGGTTTTGGCGTGCCGCTTCATAAGCCAGCGTCAGCACAGACGTCGTCGGGTTGAGCCGCGCGCGCAATTGCTGGCGATAGGCGTCCATATCCGCAATCGGGCGTTGGGCGACGCCGCTATCCATCGCCGCCTGCGCCACCGCGACCGGCACAATTTCCATCAATCGCGGATCGAACGGTGAAGGAATGATATATTCGGGGCCAAAGCTCGATGCCATGCCGCCATAGGCTTGCGCCACTTCTTCGGGAACGGGTTCGCGCGCCAGTTCAGCGATCGCGCGCGCGGCAGCGATTTTCATCGCATCGTTGATGGTCGTCGCACGCACATCGAGCGCGCCGCGAAAGATGAACGGAAAACACAGGACATTATTGACCTGATTGGGATAGTCCGAGCGCCCGGTGGCGATGATCGCGTCGGGCCGTGCCGCGCGCGCGTCGGGCGGCGATATTTCCGGATCGGGATTGGCCATGGCAAAGATGATCGGCGATGGAGCCATATCCTTGACCATTTCCGCCTTGAGCACGCCGGCGGCGGACAGGCCCAGAAACACGTCGGCCCCCTTGAGCGCCTGTTCTAGCGTCCGTGCCTCGGTCTTGATCGCGTGCGCCGATTTCCACTGGTCCATCCCCTCGGTCCGGCCCTGCCAGATCACGCCCTTGCGGTCGCACATCGTCACATTGTCATGGCTAACCCCCATCGCCTTCATCAATTCTGTGCAGGCAATCGCTGCCGCGCCCGCGCCGTTGACCACAATCTTGACATCCGCAAGTTTGCGCCCCGTCAGATGGCAGGCGTTGATAAGACCGGCGGATGAGATGATCGCGGTGCCGTGCTGGTCGTCATGAAACACCGGAATGTTCATCCGGTCCTTGAGCGCCGCTTCGATGATGAAGCAATTGGGTGCGGCAATATCCTCAAGGTTGATGCCGCCAAAGCTCGGCTCCATCAGCGCCACCGCATCAATGAACGCCTGCGGGTCTTCGGTGTCGAGCTCAAGGTCAATCGAATCGACGTCGGCAAAGCGTTTGAACAGCACCGCCTTGCCCTCCATCACCGGCTTGGCGGCAAGCGCACCCAAATTGCCCAGACCCAAGATTGCGGTGCCGTTGGAAATCACCGCAACCAGATTGCCCTTGGCGGTATAGTCATAAGCGGTAGCGGGGTCATCGGCGATGGCGCGCACCGGCACGGCAACACCAGGCGAATAGGCAAGGCTGAGGTCGCGCTGCGTCGCCATCGGCTTTGATGCGACGATTTCTATTTTCCCGGGTCGGCCGTGGCTGTGGTAGAGCAGGGCTTCGCGGTCAGAAAATTGGACTCTGGCTTCGTCACTCATCTCTTGCCCCTCGCGCAATCACTCTGATGAACAGACCCTAACCCATATCCCGCAAATTGAAATGTGATATTCGCCGCCGCATCGGTAAAATGATGGACTGTGCCCGTTCAATGGCTATGCAACCAATATGACACCGCCCACCACAGCGCAGAAGGCAATAAAACCCCCATCCGCCGCAACGCCGATGCCCGTCGCCGTAAGGGCGACAACGCCGATGATGGTCCAATATCTGGCGCTGAAGCAGGAGGCCGGGGATTGCCTATTATTCTACCGCATGGGCGATTTTTTCGAGCTGTTCTTCGACGATGCTCGCAAAGCGGCGGCCACGCTCGATATTGCCCTGACATCGCGCGGCGAGCATGATGGCGCGCCGATCTCGATGTGCGGCGTGCCCGTCCATGCCGCCGAATCCTATCTGGCGCGGCTGATTCGCGGCGGCCACCGGGTGGCGATTGCCGAACAGGTTGAAACGCCTGCCGAAGCCAAGGCGCGCGGCGGGGCGAAGGCGCTGGTCGCGCGCGCCATTGTCCGTTTCGTTACGCCGGGCACGCTGACCGAAGACGCGCTGCTCGACAGCAAGGCGACAAGCTGGTTGGTGGCACTCAGCGAATCGGCGGGTACGCGCGCATGGGCCGCAGTCGATGTCTCGACGGGCGCGTTTGAGCTTGGTCCGCTCGATGACGGGGTTGCGGCCGAGCTGGCAAGGCTTTCTCCAGCCGAGGTGTTGGCGGCGGACGCGGCGGCTGTGGCGGGCGAAGTGCCGGTTCATCTGCTCCACACGCGCCCACGCGGCGATTTTGACAGCGCGCGCGGGGCAGAGCGGCTGAAATCGCTCTATGGTGTCGTCACGCTCGACGGGTTTGGGGATTTTACGCGCGCCGAACTATCGGCGGCGGGTGCGCTTATCGCCTGGCTCGATCAAGCGAGCGCAGGGCAAATGCCGTGGCTACAGGCGCCGCGCCGCCGACTGTCGGGCGAGCATATGCTGATCGATGCAGCGACACGCGATAGCCTGGAGATTATTCGCGCCAGCGACGGCGCGCGCGCAGGCAGTGTGCTCGGCGCGGTAGATCGCACGGTAACGGGCGCGGGTGCGCGGCTGTTGGCACAGGATTTATCAGCGCCGCTGGCGCACCGCGAAACGATTAACGAGCGGCTGGATATGGTCGGTTGGGCGGTGGTTGAAGAGCGGATACGCTCTGACATCCGAGCGGCGTTAGCGGCGCTTCCCGACATCGGCAGGGCGCTCGGGCGGATCGTTGCGGGGCGGGGCTCTCCGCGCGACCTGGGGGCGCTGCGCGATGGGCTGGATGGTGCGCGCAGCATGCGCGAGGGTTTGGTACCACGCGATAGCCTCTCACCGCTGCTCATGCGGCTGCTGCCTCTGCTCGATGGGCATGGGGCGATGGTTGATGAACTGGCACGCGCACTGGTGGCGCAGCCGCCAACCGAGAGCGCAAGCGGCGGCTATATCCAGCCCGGCTATGACGCTGCGCTCGATGCGCTGCGCGATACGGCGGCGGGGGGGCGTCGCGCGATTGCCGCGCTTGAGGCTGGCTATCGCGAGCGCACCGGCATTGCTGCGCTCAAGATCCGCCACAACGCCGTCCTCGGCTATCATATCGAGGTGACCGCCAAACATGCCGATGCATTGATGGGCGCCTCATCGCCCTTCACTCACCGCCAGACACTGGCAGGCGTCGTGCGGTTCAACTCGCCCGACCTTGCGCAGCATGCGGCGCAAATCGTTCAGGCCGGCGCGCACGCGTTGGCGGCCGAAGCCGCACATCTCGAAAACTTGCTCAGCCTGGTGGCGGCGCGCGCCGATGCGATTGCCGCCAGCGCCGCAGCATTGGCGCGGATTGACGTCGCCTGCGCGCTCGCGACGCGCGCGGTCGAGGGCGGATGGTGCAGGCCAGAACTGTGTGACGAGCTGTGCCTTGAGGTCACGGACGGGCGCCATCCGGTGGTCGAGGCGGCGTTGGCGGCGACGGGCACACGCTTTGTCGCCAATGACGCCGTGCTCGGACCCGACGATCGCCTGTGGCTGATAACGGGTCCGAACATGGGTGGCAAATCGACATTCCTCAGGCAAAATGCGCTGATCGTGCTGCTCGCGCAGGCGGGCAGCTTTGTTCCTGCGGCCACCGCGCGCATGGGGCTGGTGGACCGCCTGTTCAGTCGCGTCGGGGCGTCGGACAATCTGGCGCGCGGACGCTCGACCTTCATGGTTGAAATGGTCGAAACAGCGGCGATATTGGCGCAGGCCACCCCGCGCAGTTTCGTGATATTGGACGAGGTCGGGCGCGGCACCTCAACCTATGATGGCCTTGCGCTGGCGTGGGCAGTGGTCGAGGCGGTGCACGAGGTCAACGCCTGCCGATGCTTGTTCGCCACCCATTATCACGAACTGACGCGGCTTGCCGAACGGCTTGATGCGCTGTCGCTCCACCATGTCCGCGCGCGTGAATGGCAGGGCGATCTGGTGCTGTTGCACGAGCTTGCCGATGGCCCGGCCGACCGCAGCTATGGCCTGGCGGTGGCGCGGCTCGCCGGTGTTCCGGCAAGCGTGGTGGCGCGCGCGGCGGATGTATTGGCCAAGCTCGAGGCGGGGCGCGCGCAAACCGGCGGCTTGGCGGCGGGGCTTGATGATCTGCCGTTATTTGCAGTGATTGTTGAGCAAGCGTCACCGCGCGTCGATGTGCTGCGCGATGCGCTGCGCGCGATCGATGTCGATGCACTGACCCCGCGCGATGCGCTCGATGCGCTCTATCGGCTCAAAGGGCTGGTGAGCGATGGCTGATCCGTTCGCGTCGCTGCAAGATCGCCGTTCGATCATCGATCGCCGCGCGCTGTGGGGGGTGCTGACCGCGCTTGGCGACGGCGAAGGCAGCGGGGCACACAAGCGCGGCCAACTCGTCATCCTTCTCAAATCCGCCCTTGACGATGGCCGCAGCACCATTGCGACGCGGCTTTGCGCGCACCCGTCGCACGGGCGCGAAGCCACCGCAGCGCAGGCATTTCTGATCGATCAGATCATCCGCCTGCTCCACGATTTCACCGTTCATTACCTCTACCCATCGGGCAATCGTTCGGCGGGCGAGCGGCTGACGCTGATCGCTGTCGGGGGTTATGGGCGCGCTGAAATGGCACCCTATAGCGACATCGACATCGGTTTTCTGACGCCGTTCAAGCAGACGAGCTGGGGCGAGCAAGTCATCGAATCGATGCTCTATACGCTATGGGATCTGGGGTTGAAGGTCGGCCACTCGTCGCGCTCGCTCGACGATATGGTGCGGATGGCCAAAAGTGATCTTTCGATCCGCACCGCTCTGCTTGAGGGGCGCTATATCTGGGGCGACCGCGACCTGTATGACCAGGCGTCATCGCGCTTTCTGGCCGAGGTGGTGCGTGGCACCGAGCGCGCTTTCGTCGCTGAAAAGCTCGCCGAGCGCGATGAACGGCATAAAAGGATGGGCGACAGCCGTTACGTCGTCGAGCCCAATGTCAAAGAGGGCAAGGGCGGCCTTCGCGATCTGCATACGCTGTTCTGGATCGGCAAATATCTGCACAAGGTGCGTTCCGTTGCCGAGCTGGTTGGTGCCGGCCTTCTGACCAGGGCCGAATTGCGGCAGTTTGAACGCGCCGAAAACTTCCTGCTCGCAGTGCGGTGCCATCTGCACATATTGGCGCACCGTGCAGAGGATCGGTTGACCTTTGACGTCCAGCAGGAATTG
This sequence comes from Sphingopyxis sp., assembly GCA_040080745.1. Taxonomy (GTDB): domain Bacteria; phylum Pseudomonadota; class Alphaproteobacteria; order Sphingomonadales; family Sphingomonadaceae; genus Sphingopyxis. The sequence continues at coordinate 44,585 of JBEBHS010000011.1, forward strand.
GCGGCGCGGATGCGCTTTGCCGACCGCCCCGGCAAATCGGCGGTCGAGCGGTTCATGCAGCTTTATTTCCTCCACGCCAAAACCGTCGGCGATGTGACAGGCGTGTTCCTTGCGCACCTCGACGATCAGATGGCGGCGCGCGGGCGGCGTTTTTTACCTTCGTTGCGGCGAAGACCCGGCAAGCTCGAAGGGTTCGTGCTCGATCGCGGGCGGCTGGCGCTGCCCAGCGAGGACTGGTTCCGAAATGATCCGGTGAGGCTGCTGAAACTGTTCGCGCTGGCGGACAAATATGGGCTTGAGGTGCACCCGCTGGCGATGCGCGCCGCGCGCCGCGATGCACATCTCATCGATGCCAAGGTGCGGCGAGATCCGGCCGCCAACGCGCTGTTTCTCGATGTCCTCACCAGCCCGCGCGATGGCGAAACCGTGCTCCGATGGATGAACGAGGCCGCAGTTTTTGGGCGCTTCATCCCCGATTTCGGCCGCGTTGTCGCGCAGATGCAGTTTGATATGTATCATCACTATACGGTCGACGAACATAGTATTCGCGCCATAGGCCTGCTCGCCAAAATCGAATCGGGCGCGCTCAAGGTCGATCACCCGCTCACCCACGCGATTATGGGCCAGTTGCAGATGCGCCGCGTGCTCTATGTGGCGGTGCTGCTCCACGATATTGCCAAGGGGCGCGGCGGCGATCACAGCGAGCTGGGCAGCGAAGTGGCGATGCGGCTGTGCCCGCGACTTGGCCTTTCTCCCGCCGAAACCGAGACGGTCGCGTGGCTGGTGCGGCATCATTTGTTAATGGCGGCAACCGCGTTCAAACGCGATCTGGCAGATTTTAAGACGGTGCTTGATTTCGTCGGCGCGGTGCAAAGCCCCGAGCGACTCAGGCTGTTGCTGGCATTGACGGTGGTCGATATCCGCGCGGTTGGTCCGGGGGTCTGGAACGGCTGGAAACGCCAATTACTGACCGATTTATTCGATGCGGCAGAGGAGGTTTTGCGCCTCGGTCACAAACAACGCGGCCGCGATGTTCGCATATCGGCGCGCAAAGCTGAGGTGGCAGAGCGCCTGGCGCTGCCTGACGCCGCCTTTGCCAAACTCGCCCGCCGCATGCCCGATAGCTATTGGATTGCCGAATCAACCGATGTCGCGGTGCGTAATCTTGCGCAAATCAACCGCGATATGATCGACGGCCTGTCGATAGAAAGCGCCTTTGATACGGATCGCGGGGCGACGCTCATCAGTGTCCATGCGGCCGATCACCCCGGCCTGTTTTTCCGCATAGCCGGTGGCATTCATCTGGCCGGCGGCAACATCATCGATGCGCGCGTGCATACAACGCGCGATGGCATGGCGATCGACAATTTCCTGGTTCAGGATCCCTTCGGCGGCCCGTTCCGCGAGACGAGCCAGATCACCCGACTGGAACGCGCGATTGCCGACGCGCTGGGGAATAAGGGGCGGCTGGTTGATCGGTTGATTGCCAAGCCCTTGGCGCGGGCGCGGGCAGAGGCGTTTCGTATCGAACCATCGGTGCTGATCGACAACAAAGCGTCGAACCGCTTTACGGTCATAGAGGTCAACGCGCAGGACCGCCCGGCCTTGCTCAACCAGCTTGCTTATGCGCTGTTTCACTCAAAGGTAACGCTGCACAGCGCGCACATCGCCACATATGGGACACGCGCGGTTGATGTGTTTTACGTCACCGATTTGCTGAGTGGTAAAATAGAGGCGAAACAACGTAGGCGGGCGCTGGAAAAACGTCTGCTAGAGGCGGCAAGCGGCCTGCCTATCCACGAATTGGTCGCTTGACGATTATTGGACGGACGCATCCCTATTTTCGCCCGGTTCAATAATCGCAGCGGCCTCTATTAGGTCCAACGCACGCTGCGCATCATTGAGGCGGCGCGCATCGTTGAGCCACGCCTGCACCAGCGGGTCCGAGCCGCCGGGCATGGCCCCGACCTCGACAATCGCCGCATCCAGCTGCCCCGTGCTGAGCGCACGTTGCGCACGTTCGTATCTGCGCTGTGGAATTTGTGATGGTGCGTCGGCTGATCTGATCACGATCAAAGAGGACAGACTGTTGCCGACCCGCGCCATCCACCCCGCATTGGCGTCTGTCAAAACGGTCGCGCGCAAGGCATAGAGCCGCTGGATCAACTCTTCCTGTAAGACTGGTCGGGCAGCCGCGCTTAAAATCGAACGGACAGCATTGGGTTGTGTTTCACCGAAGCGCAGGCGCAATTGCGCCTCCATTGCACCCAATCCCAGTCCTCGGTCAATCGAGCGGCGCGCCGCAAAGGCGACAAGGATTGATTCGGCCTTTGCCGCATTGCCCGATGCGCTGTTCGCCGCCAATGAGATGCGTGCCAAGCGTTCTTCGAGCAGTGCTATTCGCGCCGACAGGCCTGCGGCGTCACGCGGCCCAAGCGGAGCAACAGGCGCGGGCGAAGGGGGTGCCGCCACACTCGGTGCGTCGCTATTTTTGGTCGTTTCCTGAGCGGTAGTGGTGATAGCCGCATCGGTCGGCGCGTTGAAAAAACGGCTGAAAACCCAGCCGCCGCCGAGTGTGCCAAGCAACAACGCCAGCCCGAGCGCAATCGCCGTCAGCCGCCAAGGTGAGCGCGGCGGTCGTTCGCCCGTCGCGGGATAGACGATGGGTCCGTCGCTGGCCGCCGTGCCGAATGATGTCGTGCGTGTCGTGTCGATCATCGCCTGTCAATTCCCTTGCGACTGCCCCGGTGCATCATGGCACAGCTTTGCCGCAATCGCCAGCATTTCGGTATCATCCGGAGTGTCGCTCCACCGCACTTCGCGCCAGCCGGAGCCCGCCGCAGCGGCGACGGCGGGGCTGATCGCGACCAGTGCAACTTGGCCTTTAACCTGCCCGATCTCCGCCAGTCGCTGCGCGGCGCGCGCGCTGTGCACAAGCGCGACAGCAGGGCGATTCAGCGCTCCCGGATCGATCGCCAGAGCGCGTGTTCGATACACGCACAATATGCTATCCCTGACATCAAATGTCAGTGATTTTTCGTCATGCTGTTCATCGGTCAGCCATAGCAGACGCAGCGACGCGGGCGCATCCGCCAGCAGCGAAGCGGCGTCGCTGGTCCCGACCCGCTCGACGGTGAGGCCCGCGCCGCGCGCCGCCGCCGCCGTTACCGCGCCCACGCACCAGCACGGCAAGCCGCGCAAGGCCGCCAGCCCTGCGCCTGCGTGACGCACGGCGTTGGCGCTGGTCAAGAGCAGACGGTCGAAATCGCGCGCGTCGGGCACATCCCACGCCACGGGTTCGACCGCGAACAAGGGTATTTTCCGCGCGGTCAGGCCCAACGCCTCTGCCCGTGCCGCGGTGACGCTGGCCCCGGGTTCGCCGCGCAGGATGAGGAGCGGCAAGGCGCGCGTGGCGGTCATCGCCCAAAGAGCGTGCGGATGGAATGGGGGGCTTCGCCGAGCAGCTGCGCCGCCAGTGCCGCTGCCTGGGGTCCATCGGCGGCAATGGATTCGCCCACACATTCGCCCGAAACCTGCGCGCCGCCATCGTGCGAGAATAGCTGCGCGCGCAAGCGCAGGTGCCCGTCCGCGCCGACCACCGCCAGCGCCGCGACCGGCGAGCGGCAATCGCCCCCCAGCGCCGCCAACAGCGCGCGTTCGCATCGCACCGCGCGCATCGTATCGGCATCGCTGATAGCCCCAACCAGCGCCTTTGCCGCCGCATCATCGGCGCAGACCTCGATGCCGATCGCGCCTTGTTGCGGCGCGGGCAGCATGACATCGACACAGATAGCGACGCCCGTGTCAGCCATCCCCAGCCGATCAAGCCCGGCCGCCGCAAGCAAGGTCGCATCGGCGTCGCCGTTTGCAATTTTGGCGAGCCTGGTGCCGACATTGCCGCGCAGCAGCACCGGGTGCAAATCGCCACGCAAGGATAGCAATTGCGCGGTGCGGCGCGGGCTGGAGGTGCCAATGCGCGCGCCGCGTGGCAAAGCGGCGATGCTCGGCGCGCCAATCAGGCGATCGCGGACATCGGCGCGCGGTAACATGGCCGCGATGGCGAATGCGACGGGACGCAGCGTCTCGACATCCTTCATCGAATGGACCGCAGCATCGATGGCACCATCGGCCAAGGCGCGGTCAAGTTCGCGGGTCCACAACGCCTTGCCGCCGACATCGGCGAGCGCGCGGTCCAGTATTTTATCGCCGCTCGCGACGATCGGCACCAGCACCACCGCGTCGGCGTCCAAGGCGTGCGCGGCGATGAGCGCGTCGCGCGTCATTTCGGCCTGCTTGAGCGCGAGCGGCGATGCGCGGGTGCCAAGGCGGAATGGGCGGTCGGGCGTGTAGCGTTGCATGTATTCCGCCTAGCTTTGCTTGTGCGATAAGGGAAGAGCGGGCTATGGTTGGTGCGCATGGCGATCATCCTTGGCATTGAATCGAGCTGCGACGAGACAGCGGCCGCGTTGGTCACATCCGATCGGCGCGTGCTGGCGCACGCTCTGGCGGGGCAGGCGGAGGCGCACGCCCCCTATGGCGGGGTGGTGCCCGAGATTGCAGCGCGCGCGCATGTCGAGCATGTGATGCCGTTGGTCGAACAGGCCTTGCGGACAAGCGGCCTTGCGCTTTGCGAGGTTGATGCGATCGCCGCGACGGCGGGGCCGGGGCTGATCGGCGGGGTGATGGTCGGGCTCGTCACCGCCAAGGCGCTGGCGCATGCTTCCGCCAAGCCGCTGATTGCGGTCAATCACCTCGAAGGACATGCGCTCAGCCCGCGTCTGGCCGATGCAGACTTGGGCTTTCCCTATCTGTTGCTGCTGGTATCGGGCGGGCATTGCCAGTTGCTGGTGGTGGCGGGGGTTGGGCGCTATCGCCGTCTGGCGACGACGATTGACGATGCGGCGGGCGAGGCGTTCGACAAATCCGCCAAATTGCTCGGCCTGCCCTATCCCGGCGGGCCCGAGCTGGAACGATTGGCGGCCCGCGGCAACCCCAAAGCCATAGCCTTTCCACGGCCAATGCTGCGCAGCGCGGAGCCGCATTTCAGCTTTGCCGGCCTCAAGAGCGCGGTCGCGCGCGCGGTGGCGGGTGGGTACCATGCGCCAGCCGATGTTGCCGCGTCGTTCCAGGCCGCGGTGGTCGATTGCCTGATTGATCGCACAAAGCTGGCGCTGGACGCGGCGGGGCCTGTCACCGCTTTGGTGGTTGCGGGCGGGGTCGCCGCCAACGGCGCGGTGCGCGGGGCGCTGCAATCGCTGGCCGATGCGGCAGGGCTGCGCTTTGTCGCGCCGCCTTTGTGGCTGTGCACCGACAATGCGGCGATGATCGGCTGGGCGGGGGCGGAACGGTTCGCGGCGGGCCTGACCGACCCGCTCGATGTCGCGGCGCGCCCGCGCTGGCCGCTCGATGATGCGGCGGCACCGGTGCGCGGCGCGGGGGTCAAGGCATGAGCGGCGACCCTAAAGACTGTCCGCTGCAAAGAGAAACGGGCCAGAGTCTATTTCCCATTTATTTCCGTGATTTCCGAGCCGTTTGATGTCCCATCAAACTCGAAATCCCTCTATCGGCATCATCGGCGGCGGCGCGTGGGGGACCGCATTGGCGCAGGTGCTGGCCAGCGACGGGTCGGGCGTGTTGCTGTGGGCGCATGAGCGCGCGGTGGTCTCCGCGATGAACAACGATCATGCCAACCCCGCCTTTTTGCCCGGCATCGCGTTGGCGCACAGCATCACCGCGACGGCGGTGCTGGCGGACCTGGCGCCGTGCAGCATCCTCCTCGCGGTTGCCCCGGCGCAGCATCTCGCGGCGCTCTTGGGGGCGATGCCGGGCAAGGCGCAGCCGATCATCCTGTGCAGCAAAGGGATGGAGCAATCGACAGGCAAGTTGATGTGCGATGTCGCGGCCGATGCGCTGTGGGCGGGGCCGATCGCGGTGCTGTCCGGCCCGACTTTCGCGCACGAGGTAGGCGCGGGCCTGCCCGCCGCGGTGACGCTGGCGTGCAGCGACGGCGCAGTGGCCGAGCAGCTGGCGGCACGCATTGCCCGCCCGACGCTGCGTCCCTATGTTTCGACCGATGTCATCGGCGCCGAGATTGGCGGGGTGGTCAAAAATGTCCTCGCCATCGCGTGCGGGGTGGTCGATGGCGCGGGGCTGGGGCAAAATGCGCGCGCGGCATTGATTTCGCGCGGCTTTGCTGAAATGATACGCTATGGTCTGGCGCGCGGCGCGCGGATGGAGACGCTGGCGGGGCTGGCGGGTTTGGGAGATTTGGTGCTGACATGCTCATCGACCCGTTCGCGCAATTTTTCGCTCGGCCGGAGCTTGGGCGAAGGGCGCAGCGCCGCTGCGCTGCTGGCGAACAGCGCCACCGTTGCCGAAGGCGCGTATAGCGCCGCGACTTTGGTCAAGGACGCAAGCGCGCGCGGGGTCGATATGCCGATCTGCGCCGCTGTCGCCGACCTTATCGCATCAAAAATCACCGCAAGTCAGGCTATCGCCGCTCTGCTTTCAAGGCCGCTTAAACGCGAAGGCTGGGACCAGATTGGCTGAGCAAAACACCGCCGCAGCAGGCGATGATGTCGCTGCGCTCGCCAAAGGTGGGCGGACCAATCTGATCGGTTTCGTCCTGCGGCTGGTCGCGCGATTGCCATTCTTATATTTTGCCGGCCGCTGGTATGGTGCGGAGGCGTTGGGGCGGTTCGCCTATGCGGTGCTGGTGGTCGAGTTCGCCGCGCAACTGGCGACGCTCGGCCTGAAGCGCGGCCTCGCGCAATTGTTGTCGTCGTGCGATGCGGACGATGCGCATGCCGGCGTGGTGTGGGACGCGATGTTCGTGACGACGGTGGCGTCGGCGGCCTTTGCCGCGCTGCTGATCGTGTTTCCGCAAATGATGTTCCCGAACAGCAGCATCAACCGGCTCGACCATCTGTTGCCGTTGATCATCTTTGCCGTGGCGTGGACCGACATTGCGCTCAGCGCGCTCGCCTATCGCTATGACGTTGGCGCGACGGTGCGTGCGCGTTCGATTGTCGAGCCGTGGGCGATCAGCCTCGCGGCAATCGGCTTTGCTTTTTATTCGCTGCGTGACGGGTTGATCCTTGCCTATGTCGTGTCGATGGTCGCGGCGTGGGCCACCGCGATGGTGCCGTTGCTGCGCAGCTATGGCCTGCCCGATGGCTGGAACCTGCACCCGGCGCGGCTGATGGGAATCGCGCGCAAGAACTTGCCGCTGGCCGGGGCCGATGCAATCGAGTGGGGGTCAAGGCGGCTCGACCTGGCGGTGCTGGGGCTGTTTGCCGCGCCCGCGATCGTCGGCATCTATTATGTCGCACAGCAGGTCGCGTCGCTGCCGCAAAAGCTCAAGACCAGTTTCGACCCGATCCTTGGCCCGGTCATTTCGCGCGGGGTGGCCGAGGGGCGGCTCAAGGACGTCGCCGCGCAGGTGGCGCAGGTCGGTTTCTGGGTGCTGGCGGCGCAGGCGGGGATCGCGCTGGCGCTTGGCATTCCGGGCGCGGCGGTGCTGGGGCTGGCGGGGCCGGGCTTTGCCATCGGCGCGGGTGCGCTGGCGCTGTTATTGGCGGCCGAGGTGGTCGCATCGACCGCCGTGACCAGCGAGGCGGCGCTGATATACCTCGCCCCGCGCGCCAATTTCTTCCTGTCGTGCGCGATGATTACGGCGCAAGTCGTGCTGAGCGTGCTGCTGTGCCTGCTGGTTCAGCGCATGGGTTGGCCGCCGATCCTCTATGCCGTGGCGGTCGCGCTGGCGCTGGTGCTGGCGCTGGCGCTGGCGTCGGTGCTGAAAGCGCGGCTGCTGGCGCGGCGGTGCGGCGCGTCGGTGCACGGCTGGCGCAGCGCCTTGATCTGGGCGTCTGCGGGCGCGGTGGCGTTGGGCTGGGGGGCATCATGGTTACCCGAATGGGCCGAATTGCTGTTCGGTATTCCGGTCATATTGGCGATATATTGCGCGATCATCTGGACCCGGGGATTTGGCCCCGCCGACCGCGAACTGTTGCGCCCGACCAGGAAATCTAACCCAGCCGCGCCGCCACCAGTGGTTTGAGATCGACCTGTGCACGCGGGCCGATTTGCGCGATGATTGCGCCCGCGCACACCGCGCCGATGGTCAGGCAATCGTGGATGCTGCGCCGCTCGGCCAATCCCGACAGGAAACCGGCGGCGAACAGATCGCCCGCGCCGGTGGTGTCGACGACCTGCGCAACCGGTTCGGCGGCGACGGCGGTGGTCACGCCATTTTGCACCGCGATCGCACCATGTTCGCTGCGGGTGACGACCAAGAGCGGCACCTGCGGCGCGATGGTGGCGACCGCTGCGTCGAAATCTTGCGTTTGCGCGAGCGCGCAAATCTCGGCCTCGTTGGCGAATAATATGTCGAATTGTCCGCCCGCAATCAGGCTACGGAAATCATCGCCGTGGCGATCGATGATGAAGGCGTCGGACAAAGTGAAGGCGACCTTGCCGCCCGCTGCGCGCGTGACCTCTATCGCCCGGCGCATCGCGGCGCGCGACAGTTCGGGGTCCCACAAATAGCCCTCGAGGTAGAGGATGTCGGCCGAGGCGATCAGCGCCTCGTCGATCATCTCGCTCGATAGCAAGTGGCTCGCGCCTAGGAATGTATTCATCGTCCGCTGGCCATCGGGGGTGACGAGGATCAGACAGCGCGCGGTGGGCGCGCCGTGCGACAAGGCCGGGGTGTGATACTCAACGCCAACGCTGCGCAAATCATGCGTGAACACCTTGCCGAGCTGGTCGTCGGCGACCTGGCCGATGAAGCCGCACGTGTGGCCGAGCGCCGCCATGCCCGCCAGCGTGTTGGCCGCGCTGCCGCCCGACACCTCGACCCCCGGGCCCATCGCACCATAAAGCGCCTCGGCCTCGGTCGTGTCGATCAATTGCATCGACCCCTTGGCGAGGCCACGCGCGGTGATGAAGGCGTCGTCGGTGCGCGCGATCACATCGACAATAGCATTGCCGATGGCGACAACGTCGAAACGAGCGGGGGGGGTCATGGTTGGCGATGCTCACTGTTAGCGGGGATTGGTCGCGCGGCCCTAAGGGCAGAGGCGTGATAGAGCAAGTATATTGCGCGCGCGCCGCGACGCGGGCATGGGGTGACGATGCTGATGAAAGCCATCGCCCTGTCGCTGCGCCAATTGGCCGATGCGCGCACCTTTCGCCTGATGATGGTCGTGGCGGCGCTGACCTGCGCGATCATCGCCGCGCTGGGTGTGCTGGGCTGGCAGGCGCTGCTCCGCTGGCTGGTCCCGCGCTTTTCGGGGTGGGTCGGGCCGGACGAAGCGGCGGGGATCGCGCTGTTGCTCACCCTGCTGTTCGGCTGGTTCGTGTTTCGCGCGCTCGCGATGGCGGTGATGGGGTTGTTCACCGATGGCATCATCGAATCGGTCGAGGAGGACCATTATCCCGATGTTGCGGCGCGCGCGGTGCCGGTGCCGTTCGCGCGCGGCGCGGCGATGGGGCTGCGCAGCGCGGCGCGGGCACTGGGGTGGAACCTGCTCGCCGCGCCCGCCTATCTGGCGCTCTTGGTCACCGGCGTCGGCACATTGGCGCTGGCGGTGGCGATCAACGCCGTGCTGCTCGGCCGCGACCTTGAGCTGATGGCCGCCGCGCGTCACCCCGCGCTGGGGACACGGCCATTGGCGAGCGGCGAGCGGTTGAAGTTGGGGCTGGTCGCGGCACTGGCGTTTATGGTGCCGGTGCTCAATATCTTTGCACCGGTATTTGCGGCGGCGCTGGCGGTGCATATGTTACACCTATCAAAGTCGGAGACGTCATGAAATTGCTTCCTGCCCTTGTGATGATTGCTGGCCTGCTTGGCGGGTGCGGCGCGCCCACGACCAGCGCCAATGCGCCGCGTTCGGCCGGATCTCGCCCGGCACCCAACACCTATAGCCATGGTGCACCGCATAGCGCCCAGCCGCGAGCGAATGGCGATGGGGGCAGCGGGGGCAGCGGTGTGATCGGCCGCGATGCGGCGGCGCTGGCGCGGATGTTCGGTACGCCCCGGCTCGACCGCCACGATGGCGCGGCGCATGTGCTGCAATATACCAATGATCGCTGCGTGCTCGACGCCTATCTTTATGCACCGCGCGGCGGGGCACAGGCGGTGGTCACGCACGTCGATACGCGCGGGCTTGATGGTAGCGCGGTCGATAGCGATGCGTGCATAGCGGCGTTACAACGGCGCTAATTCGCGCAGCGCCCATTGTGCTGCGTCTGCCACCGCTTCATCGGGGTCTGATGTCAGCGCGCTTAGCGGTGCAATCAGCGCAGCATCGCCGCTGTTGCCCGCCGCGATCGCGGCATTGCGGACCATCCGGCTGCGCCCGATACGCTTGATCGGCGATCCGGCGAACAGGCTGCGGAATGCCGCATCATCGAGGGTGAGCAGATCGGCAAGCCTCGGCGCCACCATCTCCGCGCGCGGCAGAAAGGCGCGATGGCTGCGCGCCGCATCGGCGAACTTGTTCCACGGGCATACCGCCAGGCAATCGTCGCAGCCATAGATGCGGTTGCCGATGGCGCGGCGATATGCGTGCGGAATCTGGCCCTTATGCTCGATGGTCAGGTAGGAAATGCACGCCCGCGCGTCGAGCCGATAGGGCGCGATGAACGCGTCGGTCGGGCACGCCGTCTGGCACGCGGTGCACGAGCCGCAGGCGTCGCGCCCCGGCGCGTCGGGCGGCAAGGCAAGCGTGGTATAGATGGCGGCGAGGAACAGCCAGCTGCCGTCGGCGCGGCTGACGAGGTTGCTGTGTTTGCCCTGCCAGCCGATCCCCGCCGCCGCGCTGAGCGGTTTTTCCATCACCGGCGCGGTATCGACAAACACTTTGAGTTCGCTATCGGGGGCCAGCGCCATCATGTCGCGCGCCAGCGCCTTCAATGCGCGTTTGACCACGTCATGATAATCAGCGCCTTGCGCATAGACCGAAATGCGCCCGCGCGAGCGGGCCCCCGCCAGCGCCAGCGGGTCATGGCCGGGGGCATAGCTCATCCCCAGCATGATGACGCTATTGACCTCGCTCCACAATGCGGTGGGTGACCCGCGCTCTTGGGCGCGGCTTTCCATCCACAGCATATCGCCATGGCACCCCGAGCCAAGCCATTGGTTCAGCCGCTGCGCGGTTTCGGGAGCGGCATCGGCACGGGCAAAGCCGCACGCGACAAAGCCATGGCCGCGTGCGTGGGCACGGATAGCGTCGCGCAGATCATTCGCCGTCATCGCCATTACCACTTGTTTACGCCCTCCGGCTATCGCATGGGTTATGCATAGTGCGCCATGATACGCGCGTCGAGGGAAGCCAATTTGACCCATAATGTTGTCGCCGAAGGGCTGGGGAAAAATTTCGGCGATTATCGCGCGGTCGATGATGTGTCGCTCAGCATAAGAGAGGGCAGCATATTCGGCGTGCTTGGCCCCAATGGCGCGGGCAAGACGACGACGCTGCGGATGTTGATGGGGATCATCGACCCCGACCAGGGCAAGTGCAGCGTGCTGGACGCCGCGCGTCCGCGCGATGTCGCGCACCGCATCGGCTATCTGCCCGAAGAGCGCGGGCTATACCCCAGCATGACCGCGCGCGATTCGATCGCGTTCATGGGGGCGTTGCGCGGGCTTTCGTGGGCCGAGGGGCGACGGCGCGCCGATGTGCGGCTGGAAGCATTGGGCCTTGGCCATGCATCGGCCCTCAAGGTGCGCAAACTCTCCAAGGGGATGGCGCAGATGGTGCAATTGGTCGGTGCTTTGGTGCATGACCCCGAACTGATCGTGCTCGATGAGCCTTTTTCGGGTCTCGATCCGGTCAATCAGGAACGGCTTGAGGCGCTGGTGCGCGCCGAGCGCGATCGCGGGGCGACGATCATCCTTTCGACCCACGTCATGGCGCATGCGCAGCGGCTGTGCGACGAACTGGCGATTATCGCGGGCGGGCAGCGGCGATTTTTGGGCAGCGTTGAACAGGCGCGTGCGCTGCTCCCCATGCTGGTGCGCTATCGCCCGCGCGTCGACGGCCACCTTGACGACATGGCGCAGCTGCTCCCCGCCGATGCGACGCGACAAGACGGCGAATGGCGTTTCGCGCTCGCCGACGATGGCGTCGAGCCACTGCTGTCGGCGCTGGTGGCGGCGCATCACGGGGTCGAAGCGCTGGCGATTGCGCGGCCCGACCTGCACGATGCGTTCGTTCATATTGTCGGCGCAGCAGATCAATCGGCGGGGGCGATGTCATGAATATCTGGGCATCCGCGCTGGTGGTGGCACGCCGCGATTTTACCTCGATCGTGCTCACGCCGACATTCCTGCTGTTCCTGCTGGCACCGCTGTTGATGATCGGTTTTGCCGCTCTTGGTGGCACGGGCGCGGGTCAATTGGCGCAAAGCGCCGAAGCCAGTGAATATATCGTAGCGATTGTCCCGAGCGAACAGCTCAGCGCCTTCGTCGCCGCCGATGCGGGCTTGCGAAACGTTTCCAACCCACCGCGACTGGTGATGCGCGCAAGCCAAGATGCCAGAATCGGCGCGCTTGGCCGCGACCCCAATGTTGTGGCCATCCTCAGCGGGTCGGCCGAACGCCCGCGCATCCTTGAACGCGCACCAGGCAGCTATGCCGGACGTTATCTCGCCACGCTCGCCGAAACCGTGGCGCGGCAAGGGCTGGCGCGCGCCGCCGATACCCATGCCGCCAGCAGCGCGCGTTTTGAAACCATCGCCAGCACCGGCACCACCCGCGCCGCACAGGCGGGACTGGGCTACGGCGCAGTGTTTGCGCTGTTCCTGCTGTCGCTGCTGCTCGGCGGGCAGACCGTCGGGATGCTGGCCGAAGAAAAGGGCAATAAGGTGATCGAGATCATGGCCGCCGCCGCGCCGCTCGAGGGGGTGTTTCTGGGCAAGCTGCTCGGCATGCTCGGTGTCGCCTTGCTGTTCATCGCCTTTTGGGCCGCCCTGATCGGCGGCGGCATCGCGTTGGTCAGCGCGCAGGCGCCGGGCACCCTCGGCGGGCTGCTCAGCCTTACCCCCGCCATCGGCTGGCCGTGGTTCATCGTGCTCGCCACGCTCTATTTCCTCTCGGCCTTCCTGCTGCTCGGCTCGGTGTTTCTGGGGGTCGGGGCACAGGCCAATACGGTGCGCGAGATCCAGATGCTGTCGCTGCCGATCACCTTTTTCCAGGTCGCGATGTTTTCGCTCGCCAGCGCCGCCGCCAATGCGCCCGGCACAATCTGGGCGAACGTCGCGCAGTGGCTGCCGTGGTCGTCGCCCTTTGCCATGGCCGCGCGCGGCGCGACCGACGCCGCGCTGTGGCCGCATGTCATGGCCTTAAGCTGGCAGGCGCTGTGGATTGCGATCACCATCGCGCTCGCCGTGCGGCTGTTCCGCGCCGGGGTGCTACGCTCGGGCGGCGGCTTGGCACTTCCCTGGCGGCGCAAGGTCACGACCCCAAAAGCAGACATCGCCTGTTGACACATCTGTAAATAGTGGCATTCTGCGCCCCAAGTTATGACGTGCAGGAGAGTTTGAAATGGCTACACTGGCCCGCGATGCCGCCGCTGAATTTATCGATGTCACCCTCCCCGAACTTTATGCCGAGAACCGCTGGCAGGCTCCGTTCGCCGCGCTGCGCGCCGATGGTGGCGTGCATTATTTCGCCGAAGGGCGGTTCGGCCCCTATTGGGCGCTGACCACCGCCGCACCGATTATCGAGGTTGAGTCGAAGCCGGAGATTTTCTCGTCCGAAAACGCTCTGGGCGGGATAACCGTCGCGGGGCGCGGATATGACCACCTCGAAACCTTCGAAGTGCCAATGCCGATGTTCATCGCGATGGATGCGCCCAAACATACGGCGCAGCGCAAGACGGTCGCGCCATCGTTCGGCCCAACGCCCGTTTCGGACATGAAGACCGAGGCGAGTATGAGCACCGGTGCGGTGCTCGACAGTCTGCCCATCGGGACCAGCTTTGACTGGGTTGACCTGGTGTCGATGGAATTGACGACACAGATGCTGGCGCGCCTGTTCGATTTTCCGTGGGAGGAGCGCCGCAAATTGACCTATTGGTCGGATGTGGCGGGCGATATCGAAGCCTTTCACAGCGAGGAAACGCGCAAGTTCCGCTTGGGCGTTGCTTATGAAATGGCGGCGGCGTTCCACACATTATGGGAATCGAAAAAGGGCCAGCCACAGGGCAAGGACCTGATTTCGACGATGATGCACAGCGAAGCGATGAGCCACATGGACGATGGTGAGTTCATGGGTAATTTGTTGCTGCTGATCGTCGGCGGCAACGACACGACGCGCAATTCGATGTCGGCTTATGCTTATGGTCTGAACCAGTTCCCCGATCAGCGCGCCAAGCTCGAGGCCGACCCCAGCCTGATCCCCAATGCGGTGCAGGAGCTGATCCGCTGGCAGACCCCGCTCGCGCACATGCGCCGCACCGCGACCGCAGACTATGATTTGCAGGGGCATCATATCCGCAAGGGTGACCGGGTGGCGATGTTCTACCTCTCCGCCAACCGTGACGAAAGCGTCTTTCCGGACGGCGAGGCGATCGACATCAGGCGCGACAATGCGCGTCGGCATCTGTCGTTCGGCTATGGCATCCACCGCTGTGTCGGGGCGCGCGTCGCCGAATTGCAACTGACGTCGTTGCTCGAAGAAATGGCCAAACGGCACCTGCGCGTTGTGGTCGATGCCGAGCCAGATTTTGTTCCCGGCTGTTTTGTCCATGGCTACAAGAAAATGATGGTCCACCTCGAACGCTATTAAATCCGGCGCAAGGCGTGTAACATTCGACTGTGGTAACCCGAATGGGGGTGATGCAACGGAGAATGATGCCATGGACGCTTTCTCGCCTATGCTATCCCGGCGCCATTTGCTTGGCGGAGCGGCCGCGCTGGCTGGCGTGGGGCTGATGGGGAGCACGGCAGCGTGCGCGCAAAGCGAGCGGGGGGCCTTCCCCTTTCGTCTCAGCGATGGTGAGTGGCGGCGGCGGCTGACCCCGATGCAATATTATGTGCTCAGGCAAGAGGGAACCGAGCGGCCCTTTTCACACGCGCTGAACAACGAGCATCGCGCCGGACGCTTTGCCTGCGCGGGCTGCGGCCTTGCGCTGTTCGCCTCTGCGGCAAAATATGACAGCGGCACCGGCTGGCCGAGCTTCACTGCGCCGCTGCCTCACAGCGTCGGCACGTCGAGCGATTCGTTGCTCGGCTATACCCGCACCGAAGTGCACTGCGCGCGGTGCGGCGGGCATCTGGGGCATGTGTTTGACGATGGCCCGCGCCCGACGGGCAGGCGCTATTGCATGAACGGCGCGGCACTTCGTTTCGCACCTGCGTAACAATATTTCACAAGCGCGCTTGCTTTTCGCGCAAATAGCCCTATGTGCACCGCTGTGAACGGCGCGCGGGCCATATGCCCGGTGCTGATCCGGCAGCGTGATTGCCCGCCATACAAGGTGCGGCCAGCCGGACATCGTTCTTGCTCCCAAGAGATTGCCCCTATCACGCGGGTCGGTTTCATAACCACCCGCGCACCAGCGCGCCCTGCCCTGTGGCTATTTGCCGATCGGGGCAGCGTGCGTGCCTGCGTATAAGAAAGCTATTTATGACTGATTTTCAAAGCCTCGGCCTTGCCGAGCCATTGCTCAAGGCGCTCGTCGCCAAGGGCTATACCCAACCGACCCCGATCCAGTGCCAGGCGATACCCCCCGTTCTGGCGGGACGCGACCTGTGCGGCATCGCCCAGACCGGCACCGGCAAGACCGCGGCCTTTGCGCTGCCGTTGCTCGATCATCTGATCCAGAGGCCCGGCCCGCCGCCGGCGCGTTCGGCACGCATCCTGGTGCTGTCGCCGACGCGCGAGCTGGCGGCGCAAATCGCTGACAGTTTCCGCGATTATGGCCGCAACATGCGCCTCTCGGTGGCGTGCGTCTTTGGCGGCGTGCCGATCCAAAAGCAAATCCGCACCCTCGTTTCGGGGGTCGATGTGCTGGTGGCGACCCCGGGCCGCATGCTCGATCTGATCGAACAGCGCGCGCTGCACCTCAAGGGTGTCGAGTTTTTCGTGCTCGACGAGGCCGACCAGATGATGGACCTCGGCTTCATCCAGCCGCTGCGCCGCGTCCATGCGCTCCTTCCCCGCGCGCGTCAGACGCTGTTCTTCTCGGCCACCATGCCGCGCGCGATTGCCGATCTGGGCGCATCTTTCCTCACCGATCCGGTGCAGGTGTCGGTCGCCCCGCAAGCCACCACGGCGGAACGCGTGCGTCAGGTCGTGACCTTTGTCGAGCAAAAGGAAAAGCCAGCCCTGCTGTCGCTCGCGCTCAAAAGCCAGCCGATCGAGCGCGCTTTGGTGTTCACCCGCACCAAACATGGTGCCGACCGCGTTGTCCGGCAATTGGCGGCGTGCGGCATCGCGTCGGCGGCGATCCACGGCAATAAAAGCCAGGCGCAGCGCACCACCGCGCTCCAGGCGTTCCGGTCGGGGCAGGTCCGCATCCTTGTCGCCACCGACATTGCGGCGCGCGGTATCGACGTTTCCGGGGTCAGCCACGTGTTCAATTACGAACTGCCCAACGTCGCCGAACAATATGTTCACCGCATCGGCCGCACCGCGCGCGCCGGGGCCGAAGGGCTGGCGATCAGTTTCTGCGCACCCGACGAACGCCCTTATTTGCGCGACATCGAGAAATTGACGCGCGTGAAGTGCGAGATCATGCCGCTGCCCGACAAGTTCGTCGAGGCAGTCCGCGCGATGCCCAAACCCGCCAACCCACCGAGCCAGCGCGATACGCGCGGCGGCTTTGGCCGTGGTAATCAGGCGGGGCGCGGTCAAACTGGGCGCCGCGAAGAGGCCGAGGGTCAGGAACGCCCGCGCAACTATAACCGCCGCAAAGGGCCGGTCGGCGCGCATCGCGGTGCGGTCAAACGGATGGGTTAATCGTGAATGGCGGGCGCATCGGACGATCGCACCCGCCACACGCCAAGCCGTGACCCGCGCGGCATCTCCGCGCGCTCCAGCCAGTCTGGCGCGCGGCCTTCGGCTAATTGATCGGCAAAATTGCCGACACCCTCGGCGCGGAAATTATCAAACTCTGGCGTGGCAACACAGACGACGACCATCGTCGCACCGCTCGCGGCGATGGTGGTGCGCGCGGCCTCGGCCGACCCGCCAAAGGCGGTAAAGACGCGCATGATTGCGGCGGCATTGCGATGATGGCCGGTCGCGACAACGCTGTGGGGCGTGCGCTGTAAAATGAACGGACCAATGTCTAACGGCGCGAACAGCAAGGCCGAAGGAATGGCTTTAAGCCCGGCGACAGCAGGTGGATTGACGCACGGCGGCGCTACCCGCTCATGCGCGGTGCTCGGCTCATCGCGCTCTGCCAGCGCGTTCGTGGCAAGCCCGCCAAGGCTTCCCGCCGCCAGCGGCACGAGTACCAGACTTGCCGCGGTTGCGACGACCCTGAGCGGCGGATGAGCGATAGCGCGTGCCCGGCACCATAGGGCGATGAGGGCAAAACCGGTGCCGGGGATCGCATAAAGATGCGCGACCGAGGACGCGCGCATGATGAACAGCGACACCGCCGCCATCGCCACCAGCGCGGCGGCAAGGATGCGCCATCGGCGAGCCTCTTCGCCCGTTGCTGCGCGCAACGCGCACGCCGTGCCGATCAACCCGACCAGTGTCGGAGCGAGCGCAAAGCCGGTCATGAAATCGAACACCGACCATGGCGGCAGCGCTTCGCGGACATGGTTGAACCAATGGTCGCGGATGAGCGGGTCGAGGGTGACGAATGGTCCGCGTGCACAGGCAGGTTCGATCATGACCAGCACAGCCGCCGCGACCAGCGCACCCACGCCCAGCACAGCGAAGCGCGCGGTCCGGGTGCGGCCGGCGACGCGCGCACCGGTCGCCACCACCAGCGCAGCGGCAGCCAGCGCGCCAAGATAGGGCAATGACAGCGCGTCACACCATGTCGAGAACAGCCCCGCCGGGCCGCGCGTCAGCCATTGCAGCGCGGCGGCCCCAAGCGATACTGTGATGAGATAGGCGCTCAGCCGCGTGCGCGCTTCGGCCCCGCCGTTCCACCACCATTCCACCGCCATGATCGCGGCGATCACGGTGACAGCGGGCAATCCTTCGAGCGAGATCGCCAGATAGGTCGCCGCCACCAGCCCGGCCGCCGCGCCGCGAGCGAGGGTTGCGGGCAGAAGGACCAGCAGCAGCAAGCCACCGGCCAGCATGATCTGCCAGCCATGGTGATCGATGCGCAGCGGCGCGAATTGGAACATTATCGTCAGGCTGCTCGCCAGCAACAGCGGCGCAACCATGGCCAGACGGTGGCCACCCAGCGCCTCGCCAATGCGGACCACCAGGGCGAACAGCGGCAAGAGCAGCAGCAGCGGCCAGAGCGCCATCACCACCATCTCGGCCGTGGATGGGCCGAGCAGGGGCTGTAATGCGGCAATCCCCAGCGCCAGCGGAATATCGACAATCCGCGACCAGTGCATCAGCCCGCCGCCGCCCATCGGGTTGATGCGGTGCTGAATGCTGTCCCACCACCCCTGCCCGCCGAGCAGGTCGCGCACCTGCACCAGCCGCAGCGCATCATCTGGATCATTAGGGTTGAGCGCCACGATATTGTGGAAATTGAGCGTGATCGCGCCGACGACCACCATCAGCCACAACAGCATGGCGATATGCATCGGCGTGATGTTGCGGGTCACGCGGCTGCCATGATCCGCGCGACACGAAACACAAAGTGGCGGCGCAGGAGATAGATTGTCGGAAAGCTGACGACGATAGCGACCAGTTTGGCGAGCCGCGCGTCGAGCCCGAGCGCCGATCCGCCGCCGACAATCGCGGTGGTGATCGCAAGCCCGACCAGCGCCGATCCGACGAACAGCGCCTTTTGCCGCGTGCGCTCGCTGCTGCCGCGCGATGCAGCGCCATCGGCAAACACGATGCGGCTCGACACCAGCCAGTGGACGAGAATGCCGAAACTATACCCGGTGGCCGATGCCGCTATCGCGCCGATGCCGATGCCCCACAACATCAGGAACAGGCCGGTATCGGCGATGAGCGCGACCATGCTGACGAGCAGATAGCGCATCCAGCGGACATCGCCGCGCCGCGCCGTCTGCCACAGGGTGCCGATACGATGCGTCAATGCGGTCACTATGCGGCTCTCGCCACGCGCGCCGGAACATCGCGGACCGAGCCAAGCGCCGCCTTTTCGCCCTCGCTGCCGCTCTCGTGATATTCGGCGTCCTCATTGACGCCCCAGATGTCATAGACGCGCGTGCCCGCAACGATGTTTTTCACCGTCAGCATCGCGGTCATCATCGCATGATCCTGATTATTATAGCGGTGCATGCCGTTGCGCCCGACCATGTGCAGGCTGGGGTAACGTGCCTCCAGCTCGCCGCGTATCGCTTGCGTATTGGCGGCGTAGCTGTCGTCGTAAACCGGATAGGCTTTTTCCTGACGGACCACCGCGCCGCCGACCACATCGGCCGCGTTGCACAGGCCAAGGAGCGCCATTTCCGATGTGGCGAGCGCAATCAGCCCGGCGTCGTCCATCGACCACAGGCCGTCGCCCTCGAAACAGAAATATTCGAGCCCGACACAGGCGATGCTGGGGTCGGGGACCATTTCGGGCGACCAGCTGCGAAAATTTTGCACCCGGCCGACCTTGACCTTGCTGTCGTGGATGTAAATCCAGTTGTCGGGGAACAGGTCGTCCGACTTTATCATCAAGGCGACGGTCAGGAAATCACGGTATTTCAGCTCGCTCGCCTGCGGCAGGGTGGCGGGCAACGGGTGGATACGCGCGGCAAGCTCGCGCATCGGCGCGCTGCTGATGACGTGCGCGGCGTTGATCGTGACGCTCGACCCATCGGCCTTGCTCGCGGTCAGTTTCCAGCGGCCGGTGCGCTGGTCCTCGGTCAATTGCTTGAAACTATGCCCCATCAGCACATGGTTGCCGCCCGCGACGACAAAATCGCGCGCCGCATCCCACATCATCCCCGGACCCTGACGCGGATAGCGGAATGTTTCGAGCAGCGTCTTGGTTTCCATGCCGTCGTTGGGCTTTTTGTTGAGGCCAAGGCTGCGCTTCAACCCGTCGAGCACAGCGGCGCCAAGGCTTAAGCCCTTGATCCGCTGCGCTGCCCAGTCCGCGCTCATTGCATCGCACGGCATGCCCCATACTTTTTCGGTATAGGTTTTGAAAAAGATTGAATAGAGTTTGTGGCCGAACTGATTGACCGTCCAATCCTCGAAACTGCGGATCTGGGCGTTGGGAAACAGCTTGGCCTTGGCATAGCTGAGCATGCACAGGGTGGAGCGGATGATGCCAAGGTTGAACAGCGCCTCGAACGCGCGCAGCGGGTAGCTGTAGAACTTGCCCTCATAATAGATGCGGCTCATCCGTGGGCGCTGGATGAAATCGTCGGGGAGGATTTCATTCCACAGGTCAACCACCTCTTTTGCCTTGGAAAAAAAGCGGTGCCCGCCAATGTCGAACCGAAACCCCTGATGCTCGACGGTGCGGCTGATGCCGCCGACATAGCGCTCATCCTTCTCGATGACCGTGACCTTATACCCCTGTTTGGTCAGCAGATAGGCGGCGGTCAGGCCGGCCGGCCCCGCGCCGATGATGGCGACGTCTGCGGTGGTCGAGGCGTTGGACATTTGCGGCGGCTCCCTGTTGCCATAGGCTTGGGAAACCGAATGAAGGAATGGTCTAAAGAAATGGTTAATGAGGGGTTAGGGGGTGGGGGCGGTCAATGCCTGAAATGGCGCATGCCGGTGAAGACCATGGCGAGGCCGGCTGCGTCGGCGGCGGCGATTACTTCGTCGTCGCGCATCGACCCGCCGGGCTGGATGATACAGGTCGCGCCCGCCTCTGCCGCCGCTAGCAGCCCATCGGCGAACGGGAAAAAGGCGTCGCTCGCCACGCTCGATCCGATGGTGCGCGCACCCGCCCAGCCGAACGTCTCCGCCGCTTCGGCCGCTTTTGCCGCCGCAATCCGTGCGCTGTCGCGGCGGTTCATCTGGCCTGCGCCGATGCCTGCGCTCGCGCCGTCCTTGGCATAGACGATGGCGTTCGATTTGACGTGTTTTGCGATGGTCCAGGCGAACAGCGCGTCGCTCAACTCCTGCTCGCTCGGCGCGCGCTTGGTCATAACGCGCAAATCATCGCGCCCAATGCGGCCATTATCGCGGGTCTGCACCAGCCAGCCGCCGGTGATCGTCTTCATCGTCAACCCGCCGCGCAGCGGATCGGGTAGCGCCCCGGTCAGCAGCAGCCGCAGGTTCTTCTTTTTCGCAAATATCGCGCGCGCATCGGCGTCGGCATCGGGTGCGACGACCACCTCGGTGAAGATCGCGGTCATCGCCTCTGCCGCCGCGCCGTCGATCGTGCCATTGACCGCGATGATCCCGCCGAACGCCGAGATGCTGTCGCACTCGAACGCCGCCTTATACGCCTCGGCCAGGCTGGCCCCGCTCGCCACCCCGCACGGGTTGGCGTGTTTGACGATGACACAGGTCGGGGTGGCATCGCGGAACTCGGCGACCAGTTCCAGCGCGGCATCGGCGTCGTTCAAATTGTTATAGCTCAATGCCTTGCCCTGCACTTGGCTTGCCTGACCAATGCCATTGGCGTGCGGGCCGGCGGGGCGGTAAAAGGCCGCAGACTGATGCGGGTTTTCGCCATAACGCAGCAGCATCGGCGTTTCGAGGATCGCAGGCAGGGTCGCGGGGAACAGCTGTTGCTGATCGGCGAAGCCGAACCAGCTGGCGATCATCGCGTCGTAGGTGGCGGTATGCGCGAACGCCTTGGCCGCCAACGCCTTGCGCTGCGCCAGGTCGGTCGAGCCATCGCCAGCCATCAGCGCCGCATAATCCGCCGGGTCGGTGACAATCGCAACATCGGCGTGGTTTTTGGCGGCGCTGCGGACCATCGCCGGTCCGCCGATGTCGATATTTTCGATAATCGTGTCGCGGTCCGCGCCCGCCATCACCGTCTGCAAAAACGGATAGAGATTGATGACCGCGAGGTCGATAGCGCCGATACCATGCGCGTCCATCGCCGCGACATGAGCGGGGTCACCCCGCACCGCGAGCAAGCCGCCATGAACCACCGGGTGCAGCGTCTTGACGCGTCCGTCCATCATTTCGGGAAATCCGGTCAGCTCGGCAACATCGCGCACATCAAGCCCCGCCTCGCGCAGCGCCTTGGCGGTACCGCCGGTCGAGACCAGTTCAACCCCGCGTGCCGCCAGTGCGCGGGCTAAATCGACCACCCCGCTCTTGTTCGATACCGAGAGCAGGGCACGTTTGATGGTCACGGCGTCGGTCACATTCTTGCCTTTCATAATAGCGTTCGGGCTGGCTCCCAGCGGGTCGCTGTCGAAGCCCTGTCCTTGTTCCTTAAAAGTGAAGACGACCCTTCGACAGGCTCAGGGTGAGCGGAGTCTTGTGGTTATCTTTCAGCCAATATGTTTGAGCAGCCAGCCGATGCTGGCCCCGCCCGCAGGCAATGTCCCCGTCAATTCCAGCTGGAAGGTCGGACCTGGCCGCCCGTCGCTATCGACCCACAGGCTTTCCTCGATCCGCATCCTTGCCCCCGCACAGCGCAATTGCCACAGCGCCCCGCCCGACAGCCGCAGCAACGCTGCCTGACCGTCGGCGGTCATGTTCGGTTCGACATCGGGGCCGAGGTGAAACCGAATGGCAAAGGGCAGGCCGTCGCGGTGCCGCTTGCGCCCAACCGGGATCAGCATATCCTCGCCGCGCAGCTCGCGCCCCGAATTGGCGAGGATAAGCAGGCGGCGATGGGTAAAGCCGTGGCGCTTGACATAGCCATCATGGCTCAGTTCGAGCCGGCTCATCCCGCCCGCTTCCCCCGCGACTTCGCGCCGATCAATTTCGACCACCGTCACGCCTTTGCCCAGCGTGCCATCGGGCAAAATCGCGGTCGAGTTCTGATCGGCGAGGGTGAGCGTCGAATGCGCCGCCGTGGTCCTGAGCCCGGCCGCAAGGTCGGTCGGGATCAGCGCCCCCGCCAGCGCCGCGCCGCCGCAATTGACGATGATCCGGTGCGGCCCATCGGAAAACTCGATCGCCAGCGTCGATGCGCATCCGGCATCGGTCGCGCGCGCCACGGGGGGCGGCGCGGCATCGACCTGGAGCAGCGAGCGTCCCGCGACCAGCCGTTGGTAGCCCCAGTCGCGCGCCTGACGCAGCGGGCGGGCGCGGATGCCGCTCGCCGCCACCACAGACTGCACGGTTTCGCGCGATGTTGCGCCGCTACCCTGCCAGCTCCCCAGCCCGCCATCGCCGTGGGTCAGCGCGGTCAGCGCGGGCACCGCAACGCGGAGCGTTTCGCCAATCCACGGCGGCGGGTCGAGTTTGCGAAGCGCATAGACACGCGCGAGCATCGACAAAACGGCGATGGCTTCGGCTTGGCTCGCCGGCGCGCGGCTGATGGTGCCGCCGTCAGCGTAAAAGCAGCCGAGGAGGGCGCGGCGCAGTCCCGCCTCGCCATAGGCTTTGCGCGGGTCGCCGCCGGGCAGCGCGAGGCCCGCCGCGACCACGCCCGCCCATGCGACCAGTTGCGGCACGCCTGCACGCACGCTGTCGGCGGTGCGGTCAAGGTGGCGCGCGGTGCGCGCGATGCCGTTCAACACGCGGCTGCGGTGGACATGATCGCCGGTCGACAGCAGCAGCGGCGCATAAGCGAGCCAGAACAGGATACGCCATCCGGCATTGTCAGGGCGCCACGCGGGTTCGGCAATTGTCTCGTCGTGCGCCTCGATCCACCGTTTTTGCAAGCCCTCGGCAATCGGGGCGATGTCGCTATCATGGCCCGCGCAGGCCAGATCGCGCAGCCACGCAAAGCTGTGGAGATAGTCGGCGAACGGGGCAGGCAGCATCAAATTGGCAAAGTCGAGCCGCGCGGTCGGCTGTTTCAGCCCGCGAAACAGAAAATGCCCGGCGCGGATCGCCTTGCCCGCCATCGGATCGCCCGGGATCGGGTCTTCGGGCACGCCGAGCAGCTTGAGCGGAAAGCGGCCGCGCAGCCGCAGCGCGTGGAGCGGGGTGCGCCAGGTCAGGCGGTAAAAACGCGCGGCGACGCGGTCGGCCAGACTGGCCCCGCGATCATCGGACAGACGGATCAGCCGCTTGCCGGTCTCGATACTGTCGAGTTGCGGTTCGTTGGCGGGGGCATCGCTACCGGTGCGCACGATAGGCGCGTCCTCATCGGTATCGGCGCTGTGCCCGCGCGCCGGGGCTGCGAACTCGGCTCCATCGCTCATAAGCCGCGTAACGCTTTGATATTACTGTTATAATTGTCTGGGCCGCCCTTGAACGTTGCCGATCCTGCGACCAGCACATCGGCGCCAGCGGCAATCACTTGGGGCGCAGTATTTGCATCTATTCCGCCATCGACCTCGAGCCTGATATCGCGCCCCAATTTGTCGATCTTGCTGCGGATGGCCTCGATCTTGCGGAGTTGGCTGGTGATGAAACTCTGCCCGCCGAACCCGGGATTAACGCTCATCACCAGCACCAGATCGACCTCCTCGATCAGATAATCGAGCATTTTGGCGGGGGTCGCGGGGTTCAGAACAACGCCCGCTTTCTTCCCCAGTGCCTTGATCGATTGCACCGTGCGGTGCGCGTGCGGCCCCGCTTCGGGGTGGAAACTGATGATGTCGGCCCCAGCATCGGCAAAGGCTTTGAGGAACGGATCGACGGGTGCAATCATCAGATGGACGTCGATGGGCTTGGCCGTGTGTGGGCGCAGCGCCGCCACCACCGCAGGGCCGATGGTGATGTTCGGCACGAAATGCCCGTCCATGACATCGACGTGGATCCAGTCGGCCCCGGCCGCATCGAGCCTGCGCACCTCCTCGCCCAGCCGGGCAAAATCGGCAGAGAGGATCGACGGAGCAATCAATATGGGACGGTCGTTAGCCATGCTTAATCCATGGCTCTAGCGCCGAGCGCGAATCAGGGCAACAGCATTGGTTATCATTCCCCCTCCCCTTCAGGGTGTTCAGAGTCACGCGCCTCTGACCACGGGTTAGGGGTGGGGCACCGCAGCAAAGGCAAGCTCGATGGACCCCACCCCGCTATGCCTAGCCAGCAAGCTGGCAAGTCTCGCTGCCCCTCCCTTGAAGGCGAGGGGATATCCCCCTATGGCCACCGCATCATGTCTCCCCGCTTTTTAGCGGCCGCCCGCGTTTGGGCGGTGCGCTCACCGCTACCCTGACCCCGCGCAGCGCCAATGCCTCACGCAGCAGCACCTCTACTTCGGCATTGGCGCTGCGAAAATCGCCCGCCGCCGCGCGCTCGACCGCCGCGTAGAGCGCGGGGTCGAGACGGAGCGGAAAGGCTTTTTTGGCCAAAGGCTTTGCGGACGCGGGCATGGTTATTCTATCCCCAATTCCGTTCGGGCTGAGTTTGTCGAAGCCCCGCCCTGCCTTTTAAAAACAGCCCTTCGACAGGCTCAGGGCGAACGGTGGTGGGTGGGTATATCACTGATACAGCGACCCGGTATTGACCACCGGCTGGGTGTCGCGTTCGCCGCACAGGACGACCATCAGGTTCGACACCATCGCCGCCTTGCGTTCGTCATCTAGCTCGACGACTTTCTTTTCGCTGAGCATCGCCAGCGCCATTTCGACCATGCCGACCGCGCCTTCGACCAGCGTCTTGCGCGCGGCGACCACCGCCTGCGCCTGTTGACGCCGCAGCATCGCGCCCGCGATTTCGGACGCATAAGCAAGGTGCGTAAAGCCGCATTCATCGACACTGATCCCCGCGACCCGCAGCCGTTCGCTGAGCGCGATCCGCAGCTCTGCGCCAACCTCGTCATGGTTGCCGCGCAGCGTCACTTCCTTATGCTCGATGTCGTCATAGGGGTAGCGCGAGCCGATGGTCCGCACCGCCGCCTCGATC
>JBEBHS010000041.1:0-16301 GCA_040080745.1 Sphingopyxis sp.
GGAAAAGGAGGACAACACAGGCGAAAAGCCCGATACTTGCCTTTGCGCCCCCCTCCAGCCTATGGCCACACTTCACGCGAACGGAAAAGACTGCCCATGACCGACATCCCCAATATCCAGCCCGATGCCCGCGGGCTGACCGTGCTCGACGCGCCGGACAAAAGCGTGGATGTCCGCGAAGCCTTTGGCATCGACGTCGACTGGCAGGTGCCGGCGTTCAGCGAGGCCGACGAGCGCGTGCCCGATCTTGATCCCGCTTATGTGTTCGATGCCGATACCACGCTCGCCATATTGGCTGGGTTCGCGCACAACCGCCGGGTGATGGTGCAGGGCTATCACGGCACCGGCAAATCGACGCATATCGAACAGGTGGCGAGCCGCCTCAACTGGCCGTGCATCCGCATCAATCTCGACGCGCATATCAGCCGCATCGACCTGATCGGTCGCGACGCGATTGTCCTGCGCGATGGCCAGCAGGTGACCGAGTTTCGCGAAGGCTTGCTGCCCTGGGCGTTGCAAACCCCGACTGCGCTGGTGTTTGACGAATATGATGCGGGGCGCCCCGATGTGATGTTCGTCATCCAGCGGGTGCTGGAAAGCGACGGCAAGCTGACGCTGCTCGATCAGAACCGCGTCATCCGTGCCAACCCGTGGTTCCGGCTGTTTTCGACCGCCAACACCGTCGGCCTTGGCGATACGACGGGGCTGTATCATGGCACGCAGCAGATCAACCAGGGGCAGATGGACCGCTGGAATCTGGTGGTCACGCTCAACTATCTGCCCGCCGAGGTCGAGGCGCGGATCGTGCTGGCGAAATCGGACGACTATGACAGCGAGGATGGCCGCTCGATGGTCGCCAATATGGTCAAGGTTGCCGAGCTGACGCGTGCAGGCTTTATGGGCGGCGATATTTCGACGGTGATGAGCCCGCGCACCGTCATCAGTTGGGCACAGAATACGACGATCTTCAACGATGTCGGCTTTGCGTTTCGCCTGACCTTCCTCAACAAATGCGACGAGGCCGAACGGATGCTGGTCGCCGAATATTATCAGCGTGTATTCGGCAAGGATTTACCCGAAAGCGTGGTGGCCAAGGCGGGGTAACGCATTGACGCGATTATGTTAACGCTTCGTTTGCCAATTATTGAGGATTGGGCGCTAACTATCCGATCGTTCGTAATGACAATTGGGTAGTCATGAAGAAATACGCCATATTATATGCGGTCAATGTGCTGATATTCGGTGCTTTGTCGCTCAATGCCTGGATGACCATCGCCGCATCGGATGCGGCCGGGCCGATCACTTGGGCGCTCGCGGTCCTGCCGCTGGTGATATTGGCAGCGGTTGCGCTGTGGCTTGCTCCACGCGCGGTCGCAGCGATGAAATCCGGCAAGGTGGAGCGCGCAGCCGCCAAACAGGAGCGCGCCGAGGCGCATGTTGCCCAGGCAGCGGTCGATGACAGCGCGGCTTCGCGCCTGCGCCGCGTGGTTCAGGCAGCAGAAGCAGGGGTCGAGGCTGAAGCCGAGAGCGACTCCGAAGATGCGCCGGAAGGCGAAGGCGAAGTCGAAATCGAAGTCGAGCAAGAGGTGGAGGCGCATGATGAACCCGCCTTTGATGACACGCCTGTCCCCGGCCAGCCTGTCCCCGAACAATGTGCGAGCGAACCCGCTCCAGAAGGCAGCTGGGGCTGGTTGATGACCGATGACGGTGCAGGGCGGTTACGTCTCGCCACCGACACCGGTTTTCCGTGGGTCGCGGCGGGCATTGCCGAAATGGCGAGCGCGGTCATCGCATCTTGTCCCGAAGCTGAGATATGCCCCTACCGCTCCGAAGCCGAGGCGTGGCTCACCATCGCGTCCGACCTGCCGCCCGCGCAGCCGATCGTCGGCGAAGATGCCCAAGGCTTTACCGACTGGGTTAATGACCTGGTGGTGCACAGCCAAATGGCGCAATCGGGCGTCGCAATGGCGATGCTGGTGGATAGCGCCCTCACCGCCTTAAGCGCGCGCGCCAATGGTGATGCAGCGCTCGCCGCTGCTTTGCCTGTACATATTCATGACCTGAACGACGTCACATTTTAACCTTTCACCGCGTCCGCAACCATGCTTAAGGCGGTGGATGGCCTTACCCACCGCCCTCGATGATCTGAAGACCGTGCTTGGCGGCGCGGCGCGTGCGCTGTCCGGCGAGGCGGAGGTCGAGCTTGGCTATACGTCTGACGCGCCGCACAGCGTGGGGATGACGCTCAAGGTGACGGCCCCGGCGCGCGGCCTTCCACCCTATGAAGTTGCGGTCGCGCGCGGACAGGCCGATGCGCAGGCGCTGCGGCTCAAACATCACCGCGCCGCTGTCCACGCCAAAATGCGCCCCGCCGATGCTATCGCGGCGGCGGTGTTCGATGCCGCCGAAAATGCGCGGATTGCCGCGCTAGGGGCACGGGCGATGGCAGGGTGCCGCGCCAACCTGACTGCTGAGGCCGAGGCGCGCTTTGCCAGCGACCCGATCACGCGCGCGCTTGGGCTGGAGGATGTGCCGATGGCGAGCGCGGTCGAGCTGTTGGTGCGGCAGCGTCTGGCCGGATTGCCAGTGCCCGACGCGGCGCAGATTGGCCTGGGATTTGTCGAGCAGACGATCGAGGATCGTGCGGGTGCCGATCTTGAGGCGCTCAGCCTGCTGATCGACGACCAGCGCGCCTATGGCGATGCCGCGACGCAGATGTTGCGGCACCTTGACCTCATCCTTTCCGATCAAATGCCCGAAGCGACCGATCCCGACGAAGATGGCGAGCGCGAGCAGGACAGCCCCGACGACAGCGAGGCGGGCGACGAGGATGAGCAGGGCGGATCGGCCGATGCCCAGGCGCGCGCCGAATTGCGTGAGGGCGAAGCGGGTGAGGGCGAAGAGGGCGAGGCAACGCCTGAGGATTTTGAAGGCGATGACGACGGTGACATGGGCGAAATGGGCGATGACGCGCCGATGCCGGTGCGCCCCAACCGCTTCCATCCCGAAATCCCCGATTTCAACTATAAGATATTCTCATCCGCGCACGACGAAATCGTCTCCGCGCTTGACCTGTGCGATGTTGATGAACTGGCGCGGCTGCGCGGCTATCTCGACCAGCAGCTGGTGCCGCTGCAATCGGCGGTGACGCGGCTCGCCAACCGCTTGCAGCGCCGGTTGATGGCGCAGCAGAACCGCGCGTGGGATTTCGACCAGGAGGAAGGGATACTCGACGCCGCGCGGCTTGCGCGCGTCGTTGCCAACCCGACACTGTCGCTGTCGTACAAGGTCGAGCGCGACACCGATTTCCGCGATACCGTCGTTACGCTGCTGATCGACAATAGTGGCTCGATGCGCGGCCGCCCGATCAGCATCGCGGCGATCAGCGCCGACATCTTGGCGCGGACGTTGGAGCGTGTCGGGGTGAAGGTTGAAATCATCGGCTTTACCACCCGTACATGGAAGGGCGGGCAGGCACGCGAAGACTGGCTGGCTGCTGGTCGCCCCACCCAGCCCGGGCGGCTCAACGACATCCGCCACATTGTCTATAAACCCGCCGACGAGCCGTATCGCCGCGCCCGCAACGCGCTTGGCTTGATGATGCGCGAAGGGTTACTCAAGGAAAATATCGACGGCGAAGCGCTAATCTGGGCGCACAGCCGCCTCATCGGTCGGCCTGAGGATCGCCGCATCCTGATGGTCATCTCCGACGGCTCGCCGGTCGATGATTCGACGCTCAGCGTCAATTCTGGGGGCTATCTTGACCAGCATTTGCGCCAAGTCATCGCGTGGATTGAAACCAAGTCACCCGTCGAACTGATCGCCATCGGCATCGGCCATGATGTGACGCGCTGGTACGCTAAGGCGGTGACGATCATGGACGCCGAACAATTGGGCGGCGCGATGATCGACCAGCTGGCTGGGTTGTTTGACACTGACGCATAACTCCCCGCGTGACAGCGCGAACAGCTTTGGTTACACAAAGTCGGCACAGGGGTGACGGGCAGGACATGCATCCTGCTTCGCGCCATGTGCGTGGGTTGCATTGCATTTGACCGTGGCGGCCATGGCACGTCGCGGCATTAGGAGGAGCGACCCATGGGCGAAACGCCAAAGCAAGCCGGCAAAAAAGCATCCGACCTGTTTGTTGAATGCCTGGAGCGTGAGGGTGTCGAATATATATTCGGTGTTCCGGGCGAGGAAAATCTCGACTTTCTCGACAGCCTGTCGCGCTCCAAACAGATCCGCCTCATCCTGACGCGGCATGAGCAGGGCGCGGGTTTCATGGCCGCTACCTATGGCCGACACACCGGCAAGACCGGCGTGTGCATCGCCACGCTTGGACCGGGCGCGACCAACTTCGTCACCGCCGCCGCTTATGCCACGCTCGGCGGGATGCCGATGATGATGATCACCGGCCAGAAACCGATCAAGAAATCGAAGCAGGGCCGCTTCCAGATCCTCGATGTGGTGACGATGATGGGGCCGATCACCAAATATACCCACCAGATGCAATCATCGGACAATATCCCCAGCCGCGTGCGCGAGGCGATCCGCCTCGCCGAGGAGGAAAAGCCCGGCGCGACGCATATCGAGCTGCCCGAAGACATTGCCGACGAATATACCGATGCCAAGCCGATAGCGCGCAGCATCTCGCGCCGCCCCAGTGCCGATCCCAAAGCGGTGCGCGCGGCGGTCGAGGCGCTGGAAGCGGCCAAGGCGCCGATCCTCGTCATCGGTGCGGGGGCCAACCGCACCAGCACTAGCCGGATGTTGCTGCAATTCATCGAGAAGACTGGCATTCCGTTCCTCACGACACAGCTTGGCAAGGGCGTGATCGACGAGCGGCATCCGCGCTTCCTCGGCTGCGCCGCGCTGTCGGCCGGGGATTTCGTCCACCGCGCGGTCGAGGATAGCGACTGCATCGTCAACATCGGCCATGACGTGATCGAAAAACCGCCCTTCTTCATGCGTGACGGCGGGCCGACGGTCATCCATTTGTCGACCAAGACGGCGGAGGTTGATCCCGTATATTTTCCCGGCATCGAGGTGATTGGCGACATCGCCAACGCCATTTGGCAGATGAAGGAAGACATTGTCCCCTCGGGCAGCTGGCGGTTTGACCATATGCTCGCCTATCGCGCAGCCGAGGTCGCGCATACGGCCAACCTGTCTGACGATACGCGCTTCCCGATATTCCCGCCGCATCTGGTCGAGGCGGTGCGCGCCGCGATGCCCGACGATGGCATCATCTGTCTCGACAATGGCGTCTATAAAATCTGGTTTGCGCGGGGGTTTACCGCCTATCGTCCCAATACCGTGCTGCTCGACAATGCGCTGGCGACGATGGGTGCGGGGCTGCCATCCGCGATGATGTCAGCGATGCTTTACCCGAAACGCAAGGTGATGGCGATTTGCGGCGACGGCGGCTTCATGATGAACAGCCAGGAGATGGAGACGGCGGTACGACTCGGCCATAACCTGACCGTGCTGGTCCTGCGCGATGACGCTTATGGCATGATCCGCTGGAAACAGGCGAATATGGGCTTTGCTGATTTCGGGCTGACCTATGGCAACCCCGATTTTGTCAAATATGCCGAGAGCTACGGCGCGCACGGCCACCGCGTGGAAAGCGCGGCGCACCTTGCCGAGCTGCTCGCCCATTGCCGCGATACGTCGGGCGTGCACCTCATCGATTGCCCGGTCGATTATAGCGAGAACGATCAGATTTTGAACAAGGACATCAAGGATTTGTCGAAAGCGCTTTAGAAAAATTTCCGCTCGCCCTGAGCTTGTCGAAGGGTTGTTCTTTCTTTTTCAGAGAAGGGCAGGGCTTCGACAGGCTCAGCCCGAACGGATGATGTAATGGCCATGCTCAAATCCACCTACCCGCTCTATCTCAACAACAAGGCGGTGCAGCCGAACGCCGACCTGGCGGTGACCGACAAGTTCACGGGGGCGGTCGCGTTCCACACCGCGCTTGCCACGCCCGACATTATCGACGCCGCGATTGCGGGCGCGGTACGTGCTGCCGCGCCGATGGCCGCGATGGCGAGCTATGAACGTGCAGCGGTGCTCCACCACTGCGTGACCCGTTTTACCGAGCGCAAGGACGAGCTGGCCTATGCGCTATGCGTCGAGGCGGGCAAGCCAATCGCCGACGCCGAGGGCGAAGTCGGCCGCCTGATCGACACCTTCCGCATTGCCGCCGAAGAGGCGACGCGCAATTATGGCGAGGTCCAGCCGCTCGACATCAGCCCGCGCGCTAAGGGGTATATGGGGATGTGGAAGCGCGTGCCGATCGGCCCGTGCAGTTTCATCGCGCCGTTCAATTTTCCGCTCAATTTGGCCGCGCACAAGATCGCTCCCGCGATCGCCATCGGCTGTCCGTTCGTGATGAAACCCGCCTCGCTGACCCCGCTGGGCGCGATCATCATGGGCGAGGTGCTGAGCGAGACCGACCTGCCCGAGGGGGCATTCAGCATCCTCCCCGCGTCGCGCGACGGGGCGGATCTGTTCACGACAGACCCACGCCTCAAACTGCTCAGTTTCACCGGTTCGCCCACCGTCGGCTGGGACCTGAAGGCGCGCGCCGGCAAGAAAAAGGTCGTGTTAGAGCTCGGCGGCAATGCGGCGGTGATCGTCGATAAAGACGCCGATCTTGACCACGCGCTCGACCGCATCATCTTCGGCGCTTTCTATCAGTCGGGCCAGTCGTGCATCGGGGTGCAGCGGATCATCATCCACGCCGATATATACGACCGTTTCCGCGAGATGCTGGTGGCGCGCACCGACGCGCTGGTTGCGGGCGACCCCAAGGACCGCGCGACCTTCATCGGCCCGATGATCTCGGTGAAGGAGGCGGCGCGGCTCAAAGGGTGGATCGACGATGCGGTGGCGGGAGGCGCGCGGCTGTTGTGCGGTGGCGCCCGCGACGGCGCGATGCTTGAGGCGACGTTGCTCGAAAATATCGACCGTAGCGCCGCTGCTTATCGCGAAGAAGCGTTCGGACCGCTCGCCATCCTCTCCTCCTTCACCGACTGGAATGCCGCGATGGCCGAGGTCAACGACAGCAAGTTCGGGCTGCAGGCCGGCATTTTCACCCGCGACATTCACCAGGTGCTGGCCGCGTGGGATCATCTCGATGTTGGCGGGGTCGTGGTCAATGATGTGTCCAGCTACCGCGTCGACAACATGCCCTATGGCGGGGTCAAGGACAGCGGGCTGGGCCGCGAGGGCGTGCGTTTCGCGATGGAGGATATGAGCGAAATCCGCAATCTCGTGATCCGGCGGGTTTAGACGTTTAACCGCTAAAATTGCTTGCGGATCGACACCTCTATCGTGCGGCCAACCGGGTTGAGAGAACCGGCCTGGTAACGCAGTGGCACAAGCCCGCCTGCATCGCGCACCTCCTGTGTGTCGGCAAACAGATTGTCGATCGCGATGCGGATGCGGCTATTGCGGAAAACCGGGTGCGCGGCGACGAACGCCGTTTGTTGATTGAGGTCGATGAAGCCGCGCAGATTGATCGTCATTTGCGGTGAAAAGCTGAGGTCGGATGCGGTGCCGCCGCTGGGCAGAGGCCCGCCGATCACGCGGGTTGCGCTGCGCCATGTGCCGTTTGCGCGCACCCCGACACCTTTGAAAAACCAGCCGCCGTCAAACTCGACCTCGTGGCGCGGGCTGCCGCCGCTCGCCCCCGTCGCCGAACCGTTCAGCAGGTCGAGCACGGGCACCCCGCTGCGGATGACAACCGCATCCTCGAACCGGACGGTGTGATAGGCAGCGATCGACCAGCGCCCACCCGCGCCTCCGCCGCCAAACAGGCCACCAAAGCCCCCGCCGCCCCTTGGCCCGCGCGGCGCGCTTGCCCCGGGCGGCGCGCCAACAGATGGAGGCGGAGCCGCGCCACCAGAGCTTTCCACGCGCACCGATACGCCACCGCCCAGTGTTCCGCCTGCCGGGGGAGGTCCACCGGTTCCGCCGCTGGGGCTGCGCTGCGGCTGGCCGAAGCTGCGCGAAAAACTGATGCCGTAGCGGATCTGCCGTCCGCGCGTGGCCGCGAAATTGACGGGTCGTTGATCGATGCTGGTGATCCGGCCAGTGCCATCGCGCGCAACGCGGCTGGGGAACGCCGCCTCGATCTCCGGGGTGAGCAACGGGAAATTGGCCGTGGTGTTTCGGCTGAGCACCCGCGCATAGCTTGCCGTCAACAGCAATTCCTTGCCCTCGATCGGCCGCCAATTGGCCTGTGCGCGAAAATCCCGCCGTGTTTCGGCGCGGAGCAACGGATTGCCGCCACTCACCACGTCGGCCAGCACCGTTTCCCCGCGCGTGAAGTCGTATATGGTCCGCAGCGGCGTCACCAGCGCCGGCGCGCCGAGCTGACTGACGCCGGGGGCCGTTTCATCCCTGGTCCAGGTGGTCAAGATGTCGAGGCGCTCAATCGGGCTCCATGACAGCCCCGCCGTCCAGCTCCTCAGCAATTGAAAATCGCTGACATCGCGCAGCGCGTAGCGCGCATTGAGCGAAAGATCACCAAGCAAGGCCAGAACATCATCATCGCGACTGGCAATCGGCACATCGACATTGGTGCTGCCAGAATAGGCCGTGCGGCGAAGGTCGGTCAGCGTGGTGGTACCGCCCCGTTCGGACGTGCTGGTAAAACCAATGCCTTTCCAACCGCCTTGGATGGTAGCGCGGACGCGGCCCGCCGGCACATTCAATAGGCTGCCCGAAAGCACCATGTCGGCCTCGGCTGTATCGGAGGCCGAGCGCGTGCGGTCGATTAGCACAGGCGTCCCACCACCCAACGGGTTGTCGCGTTCGCTCGCCGCGCGCGATGTGGCGCGGTCATAATTGCCGGTCAGGCTCCATCGCCATTCGCCGATCCGCCCGTCGCTGCCCGCGCCCGCATGAAAGCTGCTGGTGTGATTTTCAGTGCTTAGAGCGGTGGCGGGGTCGCTGAGGCGTGGCCCGTTCAACCCGCGTGCATAGCCGCGATTATAGGTCAGGTTGAGGGTCGCGCCGACCACATCGCTCAGCGGGCGCGCGATGGTGCCGTCGAGGTTGACGCTGCTGCCCGAGGTGAGCAGCGTGCGCAGCCGACCATCCCCAGCATTGCCGCTCGATTGGATGATGCCGCGCGCCGCCTCGCTCATCATGCCCGAATGCACCGCACTGGCGGTCAGGTTGATCCGCGATGGCCCCGACAGGCGGAGCAGCGACGCGCTGCCGCTCTCGACCCAGCGCTCGGCCGCCGTCGCCGCATTGAGGCTGGCATTGGTGGTTATGGCTGAAAAATTGCGCTTCAGCACAAAATTGATGACGCGCTGGTCGGCGCCATAGCCATATTGCAACGCGACCTCGGGCGGGAAAATCTCGACCCGCGCGATCGCTTCTGGCACCAAGTTCGCGAGTTCGCCAAAGCCAGAAATCCGCCGTCCGTTAAGCAGGATCACCGGCGCGCCGCCGCCACGTCCATTGTTACTGCGCGTGCGCACCGCCAATTGCCCGATCAGGTCGGCAAAGCTCCCCGCGCCATAGCTCGCCACATCTTCGGGGGTCAGCACTTCGTCGATCGGCACGTCGGTGATGACGCTGCCCGGCAGGCGCTCTGCCACTACCACGATGTCGCCGGGCGTTGACTCAGCGGGTGCGGGGTCGGGAGCAGGCTCGGCAGTTGCAGTTTGCGCCGCCGCCGGGCTGATAAGCAGCGTCGCGACAATTGCAATGGCTGAAACACGAGGGAAGAGGGGAGGGGGCAAGCGAAACCTTTATCAAACGAAGCAACCGTGCTGTTGTATGTCTTTAGCGCAATGAACATGGCATTGCGCGAATAAAACGCCATTCTTGCGGTGCGGGCGAGCAAACTCTCTTGCAATATGGGGCATAGCGCCAGCAACAATTGTCCGCTATGCGCTTGCGCTCGCAATTTGAAAGGAACAGGCTTTGCCGGCGAACTGGACGCCCGATAGCTGGAAAGCGGCCGATGCACGGCAAATGCCGCATTGGCCAGACGATGCCGCACTGGCGCGCGTCACGGGCGAGCTTGCCAATTATCCGCCGCTGGTGTTTGCGGGCGAGGCGCGCGGGCTGACGGCGGATCTCGCCAAGGTCGCGGACGGTCAGGCATTCCTGCTTCAGGGCGGGGATTGTGCCGAAAGCTTTGCCGAGTTTCACCCCAACAACATTCGCGATACCTTCCGCGTGCTGCTGCAAATGGCGGTGGTGCTGACCTTTGCGTCGAAGCTGCCGGTGGTCAAACTGGGGCGGATGGCGGGGCAATTCGCCAAGCCGCGCTCGACCGACACCGAGGTAATCGACGGGGTCGAACTGCCCAGCTATCGCGGTGATATTGTCAACGACATCGCTTTCACCCCCGAGGGCCGCATCCCCGATCCGCAGCGGATGATCAAAGCCTATTCGCAAAGCGCAGCGACGCTCAACCTGCTTCGTGCCTTTGCCAGCGGCGGCTATGCGAACCTGCATCAGGTCAACGCCTGGACGCACGATTTCATGGGCCGATCCCCATGGGCCGAGCAATATCGTGATGTTGCGGCGCGCATCAGCGAGGCGCTCGAGTTTATGGCGGCGTGCGGCATCGACGCCGACAGCGTGCCGCAGATCAAGACCGCGAGCTTTTACACCAGCCACGAGGCGTTGCTGCTCCCCTACGAACAAGCCTTTACGCGGCAGGACAGTCTGACCGGCGGCTGGTATGATACTAGCGCGCACATGCTGTGGATCGGCGACCGCACGCGGTTCGAGGGCAGCGCGCATGTTGAGTATCTGCGCGGGGTCGGCAACCCCATCGGAATGAAGATCGGGCCGAGCACCGAGGCGGACAGCCTGCTCAGGCTGCTCGATACGCTCAACCCGGGGCGTGAGGCTGGGCGCATCACGCTGATCAGCCGCTATGGCTATGACAAGATCGAGCGCGGCCTGCCCGCGCTGGTCCGCGCCGTGAGCCGCGAAGGGCACCCCGTCGTGTGGAGCTGCGACCCGATGCACGGCAATGTCATCAAGACCGACAATGGCTATAAAACCCGCCCGTTTGAGCGGATACTGGCCGAAGTGAAGGGCTTTTTCGCGGTCCACCGCGCCGAAGGCAGCTATGGCGGTGGCATCCATATTGAGATGACCGGACAGAATGTCACCGAATGCACGGGCGGCGCGGTTGACGTGACGCAGATGGACCTGGCCGACCGTTACCACACCCACTGCGACCCGCGGCTGAATGCGGCGCAAAGCATCGAACTCGCGTTTCTGCTTGCCGAAATGCTCAATCAGGAATTGCAGGAGCGGCGCAAAGTCGCGGCGTAGTTGTCACCGCCATCGCCACTGTCAAACGATAAGGCTCTGGACATTGGGGGTTTTTTCGCAATAGGGGCATGCGGAGACGCGGATGGTCCGGGCCTGTGCGACCATGACCCGCGCTGGGGAGCGCAAATATCGTGGACAATGCGAAGGGCGCGCTGGTGTCCGTCATCGTGCCGGCGTTTAACGCCGAAGCGACGCTGGCTGAAACGCTGGGAAGCGTGGCCGCGCAAAGCCACCGCCATCTTGAAATCCTGATCGTCGATGACGGGTCGAACGACGCGACGCACGTAATCGCGCTGGCCTTTTGCGTCGGTGAACCACGGGCAAGAATATTGCCCAAGACCAACGGCGGGGTCGCGTCGGCGCGCAACCATGGCATTGCTGAAGCAAAAGGTGACTATGTTGCCCTTATTGACGCAGACGATCTGTGGCACGGCGATCACATTGCCAAATGTTTGGCGATAGCGCAGAAAAGCGGATGCGCGATGGTTTTTTCGTGTCATCACTGTATCGACGCCGCTAACATTATCATCCGCTCCGGGCCACAGACTATGGTAGAGGGCACGGCGGTCCATCGGCTTGCTTATGTCAATATGGTCGGCAATGGCAGCGCGGTGATGATGGACCGCGCGGCGGCTTTGTCGGCCGGTGGCTATGACGAACGGTTGCGTGCGCGAGGTGCCGAGGGGTGCGAGGATTATTTGCTCCAACTCAAACTTGCTGCACGCGGACCGGTGGCGATGGTGCCCGAATATCTGGTCGGTTATCGCCAGCATGATCGGGCGATGTCGTGCGATGCCGAGCGGATGACCGCGTCGAATGTGCTGGCCAGCGAGATGTTTCGCCGGGCGGAACCGCATGTTGCCATCCCCGATCAAATCTGGCGGTGGCGCCGGGCCAAGGCATCGTTGACGCTGGCGCGCTATCGTCTTCATCGCTTCAGGCTGGGCGGTGCGCTGTTCAGCGTAGCCACCGCGCTGTGGCACGACCCCGAGGGAACACTCGCCGCCGTCCAATATGATATGCGGCGCCTGGCTCGATTGATATTGCGGGGGCGGAACCCCGGTTCGGGTAATAGCCAATCCTTTTTTGATGCTGACCCAAACACCCCGCTCGGCCCGCCACCGCTCAGTCGCCCCGAACGGCCGACGTGGCTGGCGCGGATCGAAGCGCGGCGGATGGCGTATTTGACGGCGCTGGATGAAGCATTGGCACGGGAAGATATTCGCACGTGAAGTCTATTGCGCAAACAGCGCCTTGAGCTGTTCGCGCATCGCTGCGATGTCATCGGTCGATGTCGCGCCCAGCACGCCGTGCGCATGGGGCGGCAGGTGCGTCGCCGGGTCGCCGCCAGTTAAAAACACATAATGGTCGAACATCGCGCGCCATGCCGCGCGCTGGTCGGCGGGCAGGCTGCGCAGGCTCATCATCCCGTGGAGCATCGCATCCCATGGCGAGCCGAGGTCGTCACGCGCATCGTTCCACCAATAATTGACGAGGATGTTGAACGCCTCCAGCGCCTCGACATGATGATACCAGGCGTAGGGAATGAACAGGGCGTCGCCCGGTTCAAGCGCGGCCATCCATGCCTTGCTAAGCGCTTCGGCAAAGCGCGGATAGCGCGCAAGATCGGGCTTGGTCACATGGACCATCGAAATCGGCGTGCCAGCGGGGGTGAAGTGGAGCGGGCCGATGTAAAGATTGCCAATCTGGTCGGGCGGAAACAGCGTGAAGCGCCGCCGTCCCGCCGCGCACACCGCGATATTGTCTGACGGGTCGTTGTGCGATGCGACCTTGGCGGCATTGCCGATCCACATGCGCGCATCGGCACCCTGTGGCGCATAGGGCATCGGGTGGGATGCGGCAAAATCGGGCACCGCCTCGCGTGCCAGCACCCCTTGCGCCGACATGGCATGGGGCCGGTCCTGCTTCGCTTCCTCACCAAGCGCGTGGAGGAAGGCCGGGAGGCTGGCCTTGGCGCGCGCAAAATTGACCCCGTGCAGATCGTCCGAATAATGAAACCGCCCTTCGTTTTCAGGGTCGGTGCGCACCACGTCGATCGGTGTGTCGCTGGCGAACTGTATCAGCGCAGCCATGCACGCCGCATCACTTTGCCGCGCCAGTTTGACCAGCGGCCAGTCGCGCGCGATACCGCGCAACAAGGCGGGGCGGGCCAAGGGTGCAATTACGCTGCGAAAAATCTCGGGCGTGGGGTTTTCCCAGACGGGCACGTCTTGCATTATGCACTTCCCTGTGGCGTATCAGCGGCGGACAGGCGGACTTACGCCAAACAGAT
Organism: Sphingopyxis sp.; assembly: GCA_040080745.1. Lineage (GTDB taxonomy): Bacteria > Pseudomonadota > Alphaproteobacteria > Sphingomonadales > Sphingomonadaceae > Sphingopyxis. The sequence goes on from JBEBHS010000041.1 coordinate 13,619, forward strand.
TGGGCCAAGCAATGCAAAAACCATCGTTGCGCGTCGAACGCATCGGCAATGAGGGGCAGCCCGTCGCGATCATCGACAATTTTGCGCCCGATCCGGACCGGCTGCGGCGCGATGCGCATGGCCTCGATTACCGCGAGATCAATGCCAATTACCCCGGCGTACGCGCCGCCGTGCCGCAGACCTATTTCGATGGGTTGGCTCCGGTCATCACTGCGGTCATCACCAATGTTTTTGACCATGGACAGCGCGCCGATTTTTCAGCTGCTTATTATTCGATCGCCACCACACCGCCCTCGATGTTGACGCTGCAACAGCGGATCCCGCACATCGACGGGCTGGAGCCGAACCAGCTCGCGATCGTCCATTTCCTGTGCCACGACGATCAGGGCGGCACCGCATTTTACCGCCACCGCTCCACCGGATTTGAAACGGTAACCGCGGATAGACACCCCGCCTATATTACCGCACTGGGCGCAGAGTTTGCGCGTGCGGGCGAACCAGAGCCTGCCTATATTGATGGAGACACCCCCCTGTTCAAAAGGATCGCGACCATGGAGCCGCGCTATAACCGCGCCATCATCTATCGCAGCAGCCTGCTGCATTGCGCGATGTTGGCCAACGACCGGGTGTATAGCAAAGACATTGACCATGGGCGGCTGACCGTCGCCAGCTTTGTCGCGTTGACGTGATGGGCGCAGCACAGTGAAAAAACGGCCAACGATCGACGATGTGGCGGCGCACAGCGGGGTGGCGCGGACCACCGTGTCGCGCGTGCTCAACAATGGCCCGAATGTGCGCGCCGAAGTTCGGGCGCGGGTGATGGCTTCGGTCGCTGCGCTCAATTATCGCGTCAACCCGCAGGCTCGGATGCTGGCAGGCGGATCGACCGGCCTTATCGCGCTGATCCACGCGTTCGAACTCGATGCCGAGCCGAACAGCTACTACCATAGCGGGCTGGAACTGGGGGCGATGCGCGCCTGCGCAGAATTGGGATTGAGCCTGCATAGCCGCACCATCAGCCCGCTTGACCCAGCGCGTTATGACAAGATACTGGATCTTATCACGCGGATGCGCTGTATCGGGATGATCTTGTCGCCGCCGTTTTCTGATGATGTGGCGATGGTGCAGCAGGTTATTCGGGCCGGTTGCCCGCTCATCTGCATTTCGGCTGGCGATGCGGTGCAGGCGATGACCGCGTCGGTCGGGATGGACGATGCCGCGGCAGGCTATGCGATGGGCCAGCATATATTGGAACAAGGCCACCGTGCCATAACCTTCATCGATGGGCCAGAAGGGCATATTAGCGCTGGGCAGCGACTGATTGGGTTCCGACGCTGCGTTGTCGAGGCCGCCCTGCCCGCCGATGCGCTGCACGTCGAGCGCGGCAATTTCACCTTTCGCTCCGGCATCACCATTGCCGAAGACGTGCTGTCGCGCGATGCGCGGCCAAGCGCATTGGTGTGCGCCAATGACGATATGGCTGCGGGCGCGCTGCTGACGGCGCATCGGCTTGGCCTGAACATACCAGAAGATATTGCGGTGGCCGGTTTTGACGATACGCCGGTGTCGGAAATCGTCTGGCCGCCGCTTAGTACGGTGCACCAGCCGATCCGGCGGATAGGCGCGCGCGCGGTCGAACGGATAGCCGAAGCCGTCAATCGTGGCCGCGACACTTTAGAGCCGGGGTTCGAGGCGATTGCGTTTCACCTTATGGCGCGTGCTTCGACAGCGAGCAAGCTTCACTAATACGAATGCCGCCGCTGCCAAGCTTTGATTGACATTTCGGGGGTTTGCGCCTAAAAAGGAATTGGAAGCGCTTCCAATTTGTCCGGCTTGGGCCGGGTCCAACGATGGGGCACACCACATTTTTTTGGGGTCGTGTGCGCGGATTTCCGTCGCTCTCGATTTTTACTTAAGTCCGATTGGGAGGGCATTTGATGACCAAGTTGAGCGCGAAAACTGATTCGCGGGGCGCAGCAATCCGTTTGATGGGTGCCGCTTCGGCAATCGCCATGATGACCATGTTGTCATCACCCGCCTTCGCACAGGCGACCACCCCTGCCGAAGAAGATACTGGCGACGACATCGTTGTGACCGGCATTCTAGCCTCAATCGAAAGTTCGGTTGGCGCCAAGCGCGAAGAGGTCAGCATCGTCGAAGTGGTGTCGGCCGAAGAAATCGGCAAGCTGCCAGACGTCTCGATCGCCGAATCGCTGGCCCGCCTGCCTGGCCTTACCGCACAGCGCGTTGGTGGCCGTGCACAGGTCATCTCGATCCGCGGTCTTGCGCCTGACTTTTCGACGACGCTGCTCAATGGCCGCCAACAGGCAAGTTCGGGCGACAACCGCGGGGTCGAGTTCGACCAATATCCTTCGGAACTGCTCAACAGCGTGGTGGTGTACAAGACGCCGGACGCCAATGTTTCGGGCATGGGCCTGTCGGGCACCGTCGATCTGCGTACCGTTCGTCCGCTCACTTATGGCCGCCGCGCGATTGCGATGAACGTTCGCGGTGAAATAACCTCGGGCCGGCGACTGAATGATGATGTCCGCAACTATGGCGGTCGCGCCAGCTTCAGCTATATCGACCAGAATGAGAGCGGCACGCTCGGCTGGGCGATCGGCTTTGCCCACCTCGATGCGCCGTCGCAAAACCGCCAGTATAAAGCCTATGGCTATGAAAC
>JBEBHS010000065.1:0-3809 GCA_040080745.1 Sphingopyxis sp.
ACGGTGCGGGCAGGGCGGGCAGCATCGGTTCGACCATAGCGGCGTGACGGGCACTTGCGTTTCCTGTCACAATGGCACGACTGCGGTGGGCAAGACGCAAAGCCACCCCGCCCCCATTCGCGGCCGCAATATCATGGCTGGTATGTTGCGCTGTGGACCGCGCTGCCTGCGCTCGCCTTTCTGGCGCTGTGGGCGGCGCTGTCACCCACTTTGGTGACGGGTGCGGTGCTGTCCGACCCGGCGGCGAGCGTATTGCCAAGCGACGCCTTTGTCCGCTCCGCCATTTTGGGCGAAGCGCGCGGACTGGCTACGGGGACAATTGCCCAAGGGTTCAACCCCGCATCGGCGTCGTTGGTTGAACCCTATCGCGCCGCAATGGTACGGTTTTCAAGCATCGGTATCATCCTGACATTATTGCTCGCCTTTGCCGGATGGGCGTTCGGCTATACGCGCGCCGGCCACAATTTCCGCGCGCGCGCCCGGGTAGAACGGACGATGATGATCGCGCTGATGGCCGCATCGCTGATTGCCATTCTTACAACCTTTGGCATTGTTCTCAGTCTGTTGTTTGAATCGGTGCGCTTTTTCGGCAAAGTGCCGCTGTTCGAGTTTCTGTTCGGAATGAACTGGGCACCGCAATCGGGCGCGGTTCAGCCCGATACGTTCGGCGCCATCCCGCTGTTCTGGGGAACCATCGTCATCGGCGCGGTGATCGCGATGCTGGTTGCGATCCCGTTGGGGCTGATGACCGCGATTTACCTGACGCAATATGCGCACGAACGCGTTCGCCGCTGGCTCAAGCCGATCATCGAAATCCTCGCCGGCGTTCCGACGGTGGTCTATGGCTATTTCGCCGCGCTGACCATCGGCCCGGCACTGCGCGATGCGGCGGTTGCAATCGGCATCGGCGGCGCGAGCTCGGATTCGGCGCTGTCGGCGGGGCTCGTGATGGGGATCATGATCATCCCGCTGGTATCGTCGATGGCCGACGACAGTCTGACGGCGGTGCCAGCCGCGATGCGCGATGGCAGCATGGCGCTGGGCGCGACGCCATCCGAAACGATCCGTCAGGTGCTTATCCCCGCCGCATTGCCCGGCGTGATGGGCGGGGTGCTGCTCGCGGTCAGCCGCGCGATTGGTGAAACGATGATTGTGGTGATGGCGGCCGGGCAATCGGCCAATCTGACGGGCAATGTTTTTTCCAGCATTACCACGGTGACGGTGCAGATCGTCAAGCTGATGACCGGCGATCAGGAGTTTGACAGCGCCAAGACGCTGGCCGCATTCGCGCTCGGCCTGGTGCTGTTCATCGTCACATTGCTGCTCAACATCGCCGCGCTCACCATCGTCAAACGCTATCGGGAAAGCTATGAATAGCGCCGCGCCCGCAACATCGAAATGGTCGGGCGAGGCAATGCAGACACGCCTCGGTCGCCGTTATGCCGCCGAACGCCGTTTTCGCATGTTCGGGCTGGCCGCAGTGGCGCTGTCGGTTGGATTTTTACTGTTCCTGCTGGTCAGCATGGCGACGGCGGGGCTGAGCGGGTTCACCCAGACGCGGATCGCGCTGCCGATCGATTTTCGCGGCTCCGGCCTGTCGATCAACCTCGAACAGATGACGGAGGAAGAGGCACAAAGCACCCTGGCCCAACAAGGGCTGAGCGCCCTCATCAGCCTGTCCGCCGGTGCAGCCTATGGCGCACAGGGCGAAACCTATCTGAGCGCAGCGGCGACACGTGTGGCACGCGATGCGATCATCGCCGATCCGTCGATACTTTCCCGACAGGTGACGCTCGACCTGCCAGCCGCATCTGCAATAGACGTTGCGGCCAAGGGCGCGGGTGATGCAGCGGCCGAAGCGGCAGTCGCGCGGCTCGACGCTGCGGGCAAATTGTCACGCGGCCTCGACACACTGTTCCTGAGCGGCGCTGACGCGACCGACCCGACACTGGCGGGGATATGGGGCGCGCTCAAGGGCAGTCTGCTCACCATGTTGGTGACGATCGCGCTGGCCTTTCCCATCGGCACGCTGACCGCCATTTACCTCGAGGAATATGCCCCCAGAAACCGTGTGACCGACATGATCGAAGTGTCGATCAACAACCTGGCCGCCGTGCCGTCGATCATTTTCGGGCTGCTGGCGCTGGCGCTGTTCATCAACATGTTCGGCCTGTGCGGCGGCAGCCCGCTGGTCGGCGGGATGACGCTGGCGTTGATGACGATGCCGGTGATTGTCATCGCCGCGCGCAATGCGATCAAAGCGGTGCCGCCGTCGATCCGCGATGCCGCGCTGGCGGTTGGCGCATCCAAGGTGCAAATGGTATTTCACCATGTGCTCCCGCTCGCTTTGCCTGGCATATTGACGGGCGCGATCATCGGCATGGCGCGCGCACTGGGCGAAACCGCACCGCTGCTCTTGATCGGGATGCGCGCCTTCATCGGCGATGCGCCCGCCGGGCTGTGCGACCGCGCGACCGTGCTGCCGATGCAGATTTTTCTGTGGTCGGACGAGGTGGACCGCGGCTTTGTCGAAAACACCTCGGCGGCGATCATCGTGCTTCTGGTCGTGCTGTTGTCGATGAACGCCATCGCCATCGCGCTTCGCAACAAGTTTGAACGAAAGTGGTAATGTGAGCGAACCATCCCCTGCCCCCAAGATGCCAATCCCCAAGATGACAGCACGCGACGTCGACGTGTTCTACGGCGACAAGCAGGCGATCAACGGCGTGTCGATTGACGTGCTGCGCGACGAAGTGACCGCCTTTATCGGCCCGTCGGGCTGCGGCAAATCGACCTTTTTGCGCGTGCTCAACCGGATGAACGATACGGTGCCGGGCGCGCGGGTGAAGGGCGACATCCGCCTCGATGGCGAGGATATTTATGCAAGCACGATGGACGTGGTGCAACTGCGCGCGCGGGTTGGCATGGTGTTTCAAAAACCCAACCCGTTCCCCAAATCCATCTACGACAATGTTGCCTATGGCCCGCGTATCCACGGCCTTGCGCCCGCCAAGGCGGATATGGACGCGACCGTAGAAAAGGCGCTGACCCGCGCCGGCCTGTGGGCCGAGGTCAAGGACCGCTTAAGCGACAGCGGCACCGCGCTATCCGGTGGGCAGCAGCAGCGGCTGTGCATCGCGCGCGCGATTGCGGTCGGCCCCGAAGTGGTGCTGATGGACGAGCCGTGCAGCGCGTTAGACCCGATTGCCACCGCCAGGATCGAGGAGCTGATCCACGAACTGCGCGGTCGCTTTGCCATCGTCATCGTCACCCACAATATGCAACAGGCCGCGCGCGTGTCACAGCGCACCGCCTTTTTTCACATGGGCAAAATCGTCGAATATGGCGCGACCAGCGACATTTTCACCAACCCGCGCGAAGACCGGACCAAAGATTATATTACCGGACGTTACGGCTAACCCGACTACAAGGTGCACGATCATGAACGACCATACTGTCAGGGCATTTGACGAAGATCTGAATCGGCTGCGCGGCCTCGTGTCCGATATGGGCAGCCGCGCCGCCATCGCCATCGAACAGGCGATTGGCGCGCTGGGCGCACGCGACCTTGATGCCGCAAAGCGGATCGTTGCCGACGACAGGCGGATCGACGAGCTGGAGATGGAGGTCGAAAAGCTGGTGGTCACCACCATCGCGCTGCGTGCGCCGATGGCCGATGATCTGCGAACCATGATTGCCGCGCTCAAAATCGCGGCGGTGCTGGAACGGGTCGGCGATTATGGCAAGAGCATCGCCAAACGGGTGCCGATATTGTCGCAGGAACGCACGATTGAATCGATCCCGCTGCT
>JBEBHS010000066.1:0-3730 GCA_040080745.1 Sphingopyxis sp.
GGCCAAGCGTTAAATATTTCACGGCTTGGTGAACCATCTGGTAAGCACCAAAAATCCGATGAATCGGCCACAAAGCCGGATAAAAGCAAGAAAAGAATTAGTTCGTCTTCCAGACGTGCTAAACCGAAAGCGGTTGATGCTTAATTCTATATAATAAATTTAGTAGATTGGCAACATTGGAAATAGAGAAACTACAACTTGAAGTTTGGGGGGAAATCGTTGATGTGCAGATGCACTTCAACGACTTTTGCCTTCGAATAAGAAGCTCTGCAATTTCTATACTTGGTATTTTTAGGGTCAGCTGCAATAGCTTAAAAATGCTGGATATGTCGAAGTTTTCGGACATAAGCTTCACACATCTGCCATCCTTATCCCAAAAACGTCATCATCCTTACTAGAGGTTAAACCTCGGTTATTTTCTAATCGGCATAGTTTTTGAGTGTTAGACTGGCATCAACTTATTGTTTGTTATAATTGTAAACTGGACTAAACTTCTGGAAACCTCAGCCCTACATCTATAAGTAAACAAAATGGCAGATTTTCTTATCGGACGGCAACAAATTCTTGACCAGGACTTAAATATTTATGCTTACGAACTTCTTTTCCGAGGCAAAGATTTTGATTTAAAGAATACCAGTGAGGCAACTCAAGCGACCAATCAAATCATCACCGATTCCATATTGGAACTAGGGCTTAATAATCTTGTTGGCCCTCATAAAGCTTTTATTAATTTTACGTCACAGAACATCCTGGAAAAAACACCACTTAGCCTGCCTAAAGACCGTATTGTTATTGAAGTCTTGGAAAATGTAGCTGTTGATTTGAGAATTATCAATAATTTGAGAGAATTTTCTCAACAGGGTTATACCATAGCATTAGATGATTTCATTTATTCTGAGGAATGGAAACCTCTGATTGAGTTTGCCAATATTATCAAACTGGACATTTTGGAAATGGGGGAAACTAAAACCCGAAATGCCATCAAGCATCTTAAGCCTTTTAATATTAAATTACTCGCAGAAAAAGTGGAGACCCACGAAGAGTTTCAATACCTACGTGAATTGGGTTGTGATTATTTTCAGGGCTTCTTTTTTAACAAGCCAAATACGGTTGCTGGTAAACGCCTGGGCGTAAATCAAACGGCTGCCATTAGGTTACTCACCATCATTAACGATCCTGAAGTTGAGATGGAAAAATTAGCCAAAACTATCTCATTAGATGTTGGGCTTAGTTATAAGTTATTGCACTATATAAATTCTGCCTTCTTTGCATTGCCCAGTAAAATTGATTCGATTAAACATGCCATATCCTATTTGGGACTTAGGGAAGTCAAGCGCTGGTCGAATATCCTAACTCTGGCTTCATTATCCAATAAACCGATAGCTACCCTGCAAAACTCGTTAATCCGCGGCAAAATGTGTGAACAGTTAGGCAAGCTTGTGGGCGAGAAATCAGACCATTTTTTCCTGATCGGCATATTATCTAGTCTAGATAGCATCTTGGACATACCTTTAGAAGAAGCATTGCAACAAATTTCGCTAGCCGATGAGATTATTTCTGCAATTTTAAATAAGCAAGGCTTGGCTGGCGAGGCGCTTGAGTGTGTTATCAATTACGAACACTGGAATCTTTCCGGGATGCATTTCAGAAACCTGGACCAAAATTTGATTAGTGAGGCGTATTTTAAGAGCATCACATGGGCAAAAGATGTACTAGGTAATTTGGAGTAGGCCGTATTTAGCGGTTTAATCAGTTAAGGATTACTGCTGCTTTATAGGACAAACAGGCAATCAGCCCATACAGCACCGGTTGCGGCCTTGTTCTTTAGCGCGGTATAGAGCCAGGTCTGCACGAGCAAAAGCGATCTCATGTGTATCCCCCTTGATAAAAGCAGTAATACCGCAAGAAATAGTGATTGATAGAGAGCTATCATTTATATTCAAACGGCTTTGTTCAATAAGTAACCGGAATTTTTCCGCCACTTTAAAAGCCGAATGCTTGTTGGTATGCGGCAATAGCATGGTAAATTCCTCGCCGCCAAAACGGGCAACAAAATCTGCGTTCCTGATATGTTTAGAAAATTGGCAGGCTACGTACACCAACACTTTATCCCCAACTTGATGGCCATATTGGTCATTGATGTTTTTGAAAAAATCAATATCCCACACAACCAGGCATAGTGGCGTGTGGTAACGTTGCCAGCGAGCTATTTCCATTTTAAGCCGTTCATCATAAGCCAGACGATTCGGCAAATTTGTCAGTGCATCGCTTAATGCGTTCGTGTTAGCGGTAATTAGCTTTGATTTGAGTTCACTGGTCTCTGATTCCATGACTTTAATTTTTCGGCTTAACTCTTCTAGTTGATGCCTGTATTTTTCACTCTGAGTCGCTTCTTTTTGCTTATGCTCCTGAATCTCTTGAGAGATTTGGGCAATGCGTGATGAAATAACTTCTTTGAGCGGCTCCAGTTGGGTTGCATGAAAGGATCTGTGTTGCAAGTCGTTCATTTGTTCGGAAACTGATTGATCCAGTTTACTCCTAATCAAACTGGCATCCAGCAAAGCAACCCCTGAACCTCTAATTGCTAATCCTAGCTCTGTGAGCTGTTTGGTAATATGGGCAAGAAATGTATCGATATCCTGCTGTTTCGGCTGGCTATTATTGTTAATTTCAACCAGCAGGGAAATAACGCTTTCCAAAATTGATTCCACTGGCAATGCCGATTCATACATTGACAATTGTTGCTTCAACAGTTTCGCTTTCTGATCAAATGCATTAGGGATTTCGATATGTTCCAACAATTGCAGTAATTGCATATTAACGGAATGAGGGGGAATTAATTGCTGAACAGGCGGAAAGGTCTCATTGCCGTGTATGGCTGACTTATTGCCTGTTGGCTCTTCTTCAATAACCTCAAAAATAGCAGAAAATAATCGCTGAGGATCATTCAAGGACTGATAACTTTCTTTAAGGAAAATCAAATCTTTTTGCTGTTTGACTGACGTGTAACGCTGGAGCAAAAAGACAAATAACTGCGAGATGTCGGCATCCGAACGTCTTCCGTTAGGAGATACATCATTTAACCTGCTAATTGCACTGGTAATGTTTTCAAGTTCGGCCTTAAGCTGCTGGTAATCTATGACACTTTTTAAATGACTGCGTAGACGTTGTAGATGGGGTTCGAGTTTCGGATCAATTCCCGAAGCTGCAATGGAAAGCCGTGCTATGATTTTGCAAAGTAGTTCCTGATGTTCCTTATGGGCCTGTTCTGACAACTCCTGAGCATCAAGCAGATTTAAGTACTTTTCTCTCCATTTGTCTTTTTCATTGTCATTATATTTTTCTAAAGATTTTCTGAAGAAACCCATCGTATAGACCTCGTTAATTGCCGCGTACCCCCCTATAAATATAGTCATACAGAAATATTTTGCCCAAAAGAATAGCATTTATAGACTTATGCAGCTTAACGGCCTAACTGCTCCACGCTGCATTTTCTGACTTATACTAAGCTGTGATGGAAATACTGGAGTCGAATGCGTATAGTGTTTTTATCTATACGACAAGACAAGAACCCCTGTTGCCTTGGCCCAAGCCCCCCTTCCGGGCGCAAAAAAGCCCAAGGCCTTGCGGGCTTGGGCTTGGGGTCTGGCGCTTGGCGATTCCCTACTTTCGCACGGCAAACTGCCGCACTATCATCGGCGCTAGACGGTTTCACTTCCGAGTTCGGGAT
>JBEBHS010000067.1:0-3712 GCA_040080745.1 Sphingopyxis sp.
ACCTAGGCAAGAACGGTCCAATCCGCCAACCGACGGGGGGTGGCCACCCCCCGTCGGTTGCTTTGTCGCATAAACGACATCGCTAGAAAGTAATATACAGGGCAAGAAGGCGGTTGACTCATCACGCGGTCCCGTCCAATCGGCCCTTGTCGTTTGAAGACGCGGGAGAGGGGTGGCCTTGCGCTACCCGCCGAAGGAGCAACCGCCCCGGAAACTCTCAGGCACAAGGACCGCATCGGCTTTTGCGACACTCTGGAAAGCACGCCTTTGGCCGATGGGCTGACGGTGTCACCGACGGTGTAACTCTGCGCCCGCGCGGGGGAAAACTCTCAGGTACAGTGACAGAGGGGGCAGTATGACGGGTCGGTTCGCCGCCCCCGATGCTATGCCTGCCTCATGCCCACGGATGCCCGATGATGACCGACGATGCACACCCCGCCCCTGAAGAGCGCGACGGCCCCGAGATTGAGACACTGGCGCTCCCGCTCGATGCGTGGCACCGCGCGCGTGGGGGCCGGATGGTCGCGTTCGCCGGCTATCATATGCCGATCCAATATGAAGGCATTATGGCCGAGCATCTGTGGGTGCGCGAGAACGCCGGGCTGTTCGACGTGTCGCATATGGGGCAGCTCCTACTGATCGGGAAAAGCGCAGCCGAAGCGCTGGAGGCGATCGTGCCCGGCGATATCAGCGCGCTTGCACCCGGGCGGATGCGCTATTCGCTGTTACTGGCACCCGATGGCGGCATCCTTGATGATCTGATGATCACCAATACCGGACATCACCTTTATGTCGTCGTCAACGGCGCGGTGAAGCATGATGACATCGCCTATTTGTACGATGCCTTGCCCGAAACGGTGACGATCAATTACATTGAGGACGCGGCGTTGCTCGCGCTTCAGGGGCCAAAGGCGGTCGATGCGCTGACACGGCTCGGCATTGCCCCGCTCAAGCCCGACTGGCCGCTCCCCACCGACCTTGTGTTCATGCAGGCAGGGCCATTTCTGTGGGGCGATGTGCCGCTGGGCATCAGCCGCTCGGGCTATACCGGCGAGGATGGGTTTGAAATCTCGGTGGCGGCCGAACATGTGGCGGCGCTCGCCGATGCGCTGTGCGCGATGACGGAGGTCAAGCCGATCGGGCTTGGCGCGCGCGATTCGCTGCGGCTGGAGGCGGGCCTGCCGCTCTATGGTCACGACCTTGACCCCAGCGTCGATCCGGTCGAGGGCAATGCCGCGTTCGCGATTTCCAAGCGGCGGCGCGGGGAGGGCGGCTTTGCAGGCGCGGATCGCATCCTGAACGCGCTCAAGGATGGACCACCGCGCCGCCTAGTCGGCTTTACCGTCGATGGCCGCCAACCGGTGCGCGAAGGCGCGGCCATTTTTCATGAAGAACAGCGTGTTGGCGTCGTAACCTCAGGCGGGTTCGCACCCTCATTGGGCGTGCCGATAGCGATGGGCTATGTGGAAAGCGTTCACGCTGCGCCTGGCACCGCGCTCGAAGCCGAGGTGCGCGGGCGTCGGATCGCCATGAGCGTGACCGCCATGCCCTTCATCCCCCACAATTATGTCCGCAAGAAAGGGTAAGCGATGCCGCGTTATTTTACCGAAGATCATGAATGGATCGACGTTGACGGCACTGCCGCGACCGTCGGTATCACCGACCATGCGCAAAGCCAGCTGGGCGATATCGTGTTTGTCGAACTGCCCGCAGCGGGCCGCGCGCTGGCCAAGGGCGGCGATGCGGCGGTTGTCGAATCGGTCAAGGCGGCGTCGGATGTCTACGCCCCGGTGTCGGGCACGGTGACGCAGGGCAATGACGCGCTCGAAGCCGATCCGGCGCTGGTCAACAGCGCGGCCGAGGACGCTGGGAATAGCGGCGGCTGGTTTTTCAAACTGACGCTCAGCGACGCGAGCGAGCTGGGCGGGTTGATGGATGCGGATGCTTACAAGGCGTTTGTCGATTCACTTTAATCGTCATTCCCGCGAAAGCGGGAACCCATGGTCCTGAGTCTAGATTTTAACCGACCGCTCAGGCCACGGATCCCCGATCAAGTCGGGGATGACACATTTAAACGAGAAAAGAGAGACTATGCGCTACCTACCCCTATCCGACAGCGACCGCTTGCGCATGCTCTCCGCCATCGGTGCGGGTTCGATCGACGATCTGTTCGCCGATGTGCCTGCCGACGCGCGGCTCGATGGAGTGATTGCGGGCCTGCCACTGCACGCCAGCGAGATGGCGGTCGAGCGGCATATGGCGGCGCTAGCTGCGCGCAATCTGGCGGCGGGAGCTGCGCCCTTCTTTCTGGGCGCAGGCGCTTACCGCCATCACATCCCCGCCAGCGTTGATCATCTGATCCAGCGCGGCGAGTTTTTGACCAGCTACACCCCCTATCAGCCCGAGATTGCGCAGGGCACGCTGCAAATGCTGTTCGAGTTTCAAACGCAGGTTGCACGGCTCTATGGCTGCGACGTTGCCAATGCCTCGATGTACGATGGATCGACCGCGTGCTGGGAAGCGGTGGGGATGGCGCGGCGCGTGACGCGGCGGACCAAGGCGGTGATCGCGGGCTCTCTGCATCCGCATTACGCCAGCGTTGCGCGGACGATGGCACAATATACCGGCGATACGCTGGTTGAAATGTCCAGTGAGCCGATGGGTCAAGAGGGTGATGCGATTTTGGCCGCGATCGACGATGAAACAAGCTGTGTCGTTGTCCAATACCCTGATATATTTGGACAAATTATCGATTTACGCCCGATCGCCGACGCGGCGCACGCGGCGGGCGCGCTGTTGATCGCGGTGGTGACCGAGCCGGTGGCGCTGGGGCTGATCGAGGCACCGGGCGCGATGGGGGCGGACATCGTCGTCGGCGAAGGGCAGGCGATCGGCGTCGGCCTGCAATTTGGCGGGCCGTATCTCGGCCTGTTCGCGTGCAAGGAGCGCTATGTCCGCCAGATGCCCGGGCGGCTGTGCGGGCAGAGCGAGGATGCGAGTGGCCGCCGCGCCTATGTGCTCACCCTCTCGACCCGCGAACAGCATATAAGACGCGAGAAGGCGACGAGCAATATCTGCACCAATTCAGGGCTTTGCGCGCTGGCCTTTAGTATTCATATGAGCTTGCTCGGCGAAGCGGGGCTGCGCGGCCTGGCGGCAGTCAACCATGCGCGCGCGGTGCAGACGGCGAAAGCGCTGGGTGCAGTGCGCGGGGTGACGGTCACTTCAAAACCGTTTTTCAATGAGTTCCGTGTGACACTTAACAAAGACTCTCGGCAAGTAGCGCGGACCCTCGCGGATCGCGGTATCTTGTGCGGGGTGCCGCTGGGACGGCTCTATCCCGATCGCCCTGATTTGAGCAACGACCTGCTCGTCTGTGCGACCGAAACGACCAGCGACGCGGACATAGCGGCGCTGTGCGCTGGCCTGGCGGAGGCGCTGTCATGAGCGGCACCACCACCGGAAACCGCGCGCTGATGCTCGAAGAACCGCTGATTTTCGAGATTGGGGATGCCAATTCCACCGGCGTTGATTTTGATACTGTTTCACCCCTCCCCTTCAGGGGAGGGGGCGTTCAGAGGCACGTGACTCTGAACGCGGGTGGGGTTGCTCCGGAAAACTCAACATTGGCGGAGAGACCCCACCCCAACCCCTCCCCTGAAGGGGAGGGGCTTAAGAGTGGACCGGGCCCTGAAGGGGAGGGGCTTAAGAG
>JBEBHS010000068.1:0-3623 GCA_040080745.1 Sphingopyxis sp.
GGCGGGGAGGCGGGGCGGGTGGCCTGCGCCGCGTGCAATGCGGCATAACATAAACTCCGGGCTAGGCGGAATCGTCATGCGCCGTTATGGGCTGCGGATGACCGAAAGCCCAAGCCCCATCACGCCGCAAATCGTCGCCGATCACGGCCTGTCGAGCGAGGAATATGCCAACGTCCTCGGCGCGTTGGGCCGCGAACCGAACCTGGTCGAACTTGGCATATTTTCGGTGATGTGGTCAGAGCATTGCAGCTATAAATCGTCGCGCCTCCACCTCAAGAAACTCCCCACAACCGCGCCGTGGGTGATTTGCGGGCCGGGCGAAAATGCCGGCGTCATCGACATCGGTGATGGCCCGGACGGCACTAAACTCGCCGCGATCTTCAAGATGGAATCGCACAACCACCCGTCCTACATCGAACCCTATCAGGGCGCGGCGACCGGCGTGGGTGGCATTTTGCGCGATGTGTTCACGATGGGCGCGCGGCCCGTTGCCAACCTCAACGCGCTACGGTTCGGATCGCCCGATCACCCCAAGATGCGCCATTTGATCAGCGGCGTCGTCCACGGCATCGGCGGTTATGGCAATTGCGTCGGCGTGCCGACGGTCGGCGGCGAGGTCAATTTCCACCCCGCTTATGACGGCAATATCCTGGTCAACGCGATGACGGTTGGCGTCGCGCAGCAGGACAAAATCTTCTATTCTGCTGCCAGCGGTGTCGGCAACCCGATCGTCTATGTCGGGTCCAAAACCGGGCGCGACGGCATCCACGGCGCAACCATGGCATCGGCCGATTTTGCCGAGGGCGACGAGGACAAGCGCCCGACGGTTCAGGTCGGCGACCCGTTCACCGAAAAATTGCTGATCGAGGCGTGCCTCGAACTGATGAACTCGGACGCTATTGTCGCGATACAGGATATGGGCGCGGCGGGGCTGACCAGTTCCGCCGTCGAAATGGCCAGCAAAGGCGGGGTCGGTATCCACCTAGTGATGGACGATGTGCCACAGCGCGAAAGCGGGATGAGCGCCTATGAGATGATGCTGTCAGAGAGCCAAGAGCGGATGCTGATGGTGCTAAAACCCGGACGCGAGGATTTTGCCGCCGCGATCTTCGCCAAATGGGAGCTGGACTTTGCGGTGATTGGCACGGTCACTGATACGGGGCACATGGTGCTCGAACATCATGGCGAGGTGGTGTGCGACATCCCGCTTGGGCCATTGGCGGATGACGCGCCGCTCTATGACCGGCCGCATATGACGCAGGCCGCGTATAAGGCGTGGGCCAATGTCGCGCCGCTCGGCGACATTCCCGAATCGACCGACATTGCCGCCGATCTGCTCACGCTGATGGCCAGCCCCGACATCGCGTCGCGCCGCTGGATCTGGGAACAATATGACAATAAGGTCGGCGGTGACACCATCCAGCCGCCAGGCGGTGACGCCGCGCTGGTCCGCGTCCACGGCACCGACAAAGCGCTGGCGATCACCACCGATTGCAACCCGCGCTATTGCTATGCCGACCCGGTGGAAGGCGGCAAGCAGGCGGTGGCCGAGGCGTATCGCAATTTGAGCGCGATTGGCGCGACCCCGCTCGCGATCACCAACTGCCTCAATTTCGGCAACCCTGAGCGCCCCGAAATCATGGCGCAGATCGTCGGCTGTCTGGAGGGGATGAGCGAGGCGTGCATCGCGCTCGACATGCCGATCGTCTCGGGCAATGTCAGCCTGTATAACGAGAGCAAGGCGACGGGCGGCGGCAGCGCGATTTTGCCCACGCCCGCAATCGGCGCGGTCGGGCTGATCGACGATTGGCGCAAGGCGGTGGGGATTGGGTTTAACGGCAATGGCGACTGCATTTGGTTAGTCGGCGGCGACCTCTCGGAAGACCATATCGGGCAATCGGCTTGGCTTCGTGAAATTCATGGCAGCGAGGCTGGGACACCACCTCCTGTGGATTTGCATGCCGAGCGCAAGGCGGCCGATGTGATCCGTCATGCCGTCGCAAATGGCTGGGTCACAGCCGTGCATGATGTTTCGGATGGCGGCTTGTTGGTTGCGATTGCCGAAATGGCGCTTGCCGGAAACATGGGCGCAGACCTCGACAGCGGCAAGCTTTACGAGGCGTTGTCCCCGCTCAACGTCATTGCCTTTGGTGAAAGCCAAGGCCGCTATGTCGTGGCGGTCAGGGACTGTGAAGACTATCGTATGCGAGATTTTGCCGAGGAGGTCGGCGTGAAGTCTGTCTATTTGGGTCACAGTTGGGGCGACAGCATCGAGATTGGCGATTTTGGAGAGTTTGGCTCCATCCCTCTCACCACCCTTCGCGCCGCGCATGAGGGCTTCTTTCCCAATCTGATGGGGGCGGACGCGGCTTTGACGTGATAGTGCTCCGTCATTGCGAGCGCAGCGAAGCAATCTAGAGCGCTGGCCGCAGTTGCTGGATTGCCGCGTCGCTGACGCTCCTCGCAATGACAAACACCTAAACCGTCATTGCGCCCTTACATCGTCATGGCAAACGCCGCTGCGCTACGCGCCTCTTACGCCGCAAGTGGAGTCGCCAAAAAATCATAGGGGTCGATGCCGCGCCCGCGATAGGCGGCGTGCGCTTGTTCGTACACGCTTGGCGGCGTAATCCCCAGCCTGGCCCGTGCATCCTCCAACGGTTCGGCGAGCAATGCATGCACGTCCTGCTCGACGATCTGGCGCGCAGCCTTGCCGCATCTTTGCCCCTCGCGGATCGCGGCAAAGATCGGTGCATCGGCCTTGACCCGCCGTTTCAGCTCCAGCCCGCCGGCATAGGCGATGAACAGACTGCCGAGGTCGGGCGACTGGCCATAAGAAAAGCCGAGCACACATTGTTCGCCCAGCGGGTCGCGACCATAGCCGGTCAGCACATGGAACAGGTCGTGCGTGTCGCGCCTGCGGTC
Organism: Sphingopyxis sp.; assembly: GCA_040080745.1. Taxonomy (GTDB): domain Bacteria; phylum Pseudomonadota; class Alphaproteobacteria; order Sphingomonadales; family Sphingomonadaceae; genus Sphingopyxis. Next base: position 2,926 of record JBEBHS010000068.1, read on the forward strand.
GGCATACCATTGCAGCTGATCGTCATAGATGGGCCGCCCCGTACGCATCTTCGCGCTTTCGGCCACCAGGCCTGCCGCGCTCAGCCCCTCGCGCACCATGAAATCGACATAGGCGTGCGCCACCGAACCTGCGGGCAGTTTCATCAGCATCGCATGATCGTCGAGCAGCGGCGGCAGATGGGGTTCGCTCACCATCAGCCGCTGGCCGACATCGCTCTCGATAAACGCCTTGGCGGTGGGGACAAAATGCTTGCTCGGCAGGCATTCATAGATGCGGAATACCTGTTCGGTATCCTCCTTATTCGCAATCAATTTGCGGAAATGGCCCATCGCCTTGAACGGACGAAAGCGGGGCGTGGGGCGCGCGGGGTCGCGAAAAACAGCGGGTGTCATGGCCGCCCAATAGCAATGCTGACACGAATGTCAATAGTGCGCGGGTTGCGCCTGGGCATCTTTCGCATCACAAAGCGCATCATGACCGCCATACCCCACATCCCCTATGCCGCATTGCCCACCTATGATGATGCGACACGGATCGCACAGGCACAGGCGACCTACGCCCAGCTGGCAAGCCGCCGCACCTGCCGGATGTTTGCCGACACGCCGGTGCCGCGCGCGGTGATAGAGGCGGCGATCATGGCGGCGGGCACCGCGCCGTCGGGGGCCAACCATCAGCCGTGGCATTTTGCGGTGATCGG
>JBEBHS010000042.1:0-14749 GCA_040080745.1 Sphingopyxis sp.
GCTATGGTGGCCGGGCGGGGAGGCGGGGCGGGTGGTGTATGGCTTCACGCCAGTGAAGCGGGACGATCAAGCCGCTATCGCCCGCGCCGTTAGGCGGCTATCGCCCGCGCCGTTAGGCGGCTATCGGATGCCCGCCCTCCATCGCCATCAGCACGCGCGGATCGTCGTAGAGCGGGATGCCGGCCGCGACATATTTTTCGCGCACCATCGGGGTCAGCAGCCCGACGCGGGCGAGCGCGGGCAGCATCAGATCCTTGAGCGAATGGATTTGCCCGGGTGGCAATTCGGGGGTGAAGCCTGCGTCTTTGGCTTCGGCAACGCCCTTGAAGAAATCTTCGGCGTCGATATTGCTATTCGCCAGCACCTCGATAAATCCCGGGTCAACGCGGCTGGCGAGCGTATTTTGCTGCACCGTCCCCGCCAAAATGCTGACCGCCTGGAACGCGAAATCGGCCAGATCCTCAACCTCGTCGCGGTGGAGCGCGGCGATTACCGGCCCCAGATAGGCGTGGCCGAACGACACGTGGCGGCTTTCGTCGCGCATCACATTGAACGTCAACTGCTTGAGCAGGTCGCACTTCGTCGAGCGATACATATTGTTGAACGCGCCCAGCGCCAGCCCCTCGACGATCATGTTCATCCCGATCATGACCTTTTCATAGCGGTCCGATTGCAATGTCGCGTCGATCAACTGTTTGAGCCACGGCGACATCGGATAGATGATCGCGATCTTGTCGCAATATTTGGCATACACCTCGACGTGGCGCGCCTCGTCCATCGTTTGCGTCGCGGCATAGAGTTTTGCGGTGGTGTCGGGCACCGAATGCGTCACGCACGCGGCGGTCATCAACGCGCCCTGTTCGCCGTGGAGGAATTGTGACAGCAATTGCGCGGTCGAATGCGCGGTGAAGGTTTCGCGCTGCGACTGCGACAATTTGGCGAAAAACGGCATGCGGTGATACATGTTCGATGCGTCGTCGATCATCGGCTTCGACGGATCAACCGCGGTATCCCATGGTAACAGGTCGTCGCTGTTCCACTGGTCCACCTTGGCGCGTTTATACAGATCCTCGACCTTGTCGCCCGAAAGGAAATAATCGAAGCTCCAAGCAATGTTCATCGGGTTTTTATACAGGTCGTCGGGGTTCATCGAGACCTTCCATCCCTCTCGCGGCTTGGCCGATTCGTTGCGCGGTTTGGCGGTGTCCATATCCAGCGTCGTCATTGTCTCTCTCCTTCGTGAATCAATATTGCCGCATCGGTGTGTGGACGGTCAGGCCGTCGAGTGCGTCCGACGCCTTGATCTGGCAGGCGAGGCGGCTGTTGGGCCGTACGTCAAAGGCAAAGCCGAGCATCAACTGTTCCAGCTCGTCGGGCGGGCTGAGCCGCGCCGCCCATTCGTCCTCGACATAAATGTGGCAGGTGGCGCAAGCACAGCCGCCGCCGCAATCGCCCTCAATCCCCGGCACGGCGTTGCTGATCGCGCCCTCCGCGACCGAAACACCGCTGCGCACCTCCACCTCGCGCGCGGTGCCACTGGCGTCGATATAGGTGATTTTTGCCATATCCCCTCCCGCCGCGCGCCATGCCACGGCGCCATTGACATCAATGTCAATTAAAGCGACGCTGCGGTCATTGATTCAGATCAAGGGCGGCACGTGTCATTGACGAAGCACCCTCAAACCTTCATCGCTATCAGTAACGTGATAGGGACCGAAGGAGAGAGCGGCATGCACCCAACGATATTTGCCGTGCAAAAGCCCGATCATCCGGCGATCATCGCGGCCGAAAGCGGCGAGGTCATCACTTACCGCGCGCTTGACGAGGCATCGAACCGCGCCGCGCATCTGTTCCGTTCCCGCGGCCTTGGCCATGATGATGTCGTCGCGTTCATGCTCGACAATACCCCGCATTATTACGGATTGACGTGGGGTGCACAGCGCAGCGGCCTGCGCTATGTGTGCATATCGTCGCGGCTGACGCAGGACGAGACCGATTATATCCTGGGCAATAGCGGGGCGAAGCTGCTGGTGGTATCGGCCAGTCTGGCGGACGCGGCGTCTTTATCTGGCCTTTCCCACTCGCAAGCGAGCGCGGCGGAGCGGCTGCAAACGCGCATCGAGCGCTATGCGCTGTGCGGTGCAATCGCGGGCTATGCGTCTTGGGAAGACGCGGTGGCGGGCATGCCAGCCACGCCGATTGCCGATGAACGCGCCGGCATCGACATGCTCTATTCGTCGGGAACGACCGGGCGGCCCAAGGGGGTGAAAATCCCGCTGCCCAGCGACCCGTCGATTGCACAAAGCACGGCGTTGATGGTGATTGCGTCGGCGCTGCTGCGCATGAACGAAGACAGCGTCTATCTCTCGCCTGCGCCGCTCTATCATGCGGCACCGCTGCGCTGGTCGATGGCGGTGCACCGGCTGGGCGGGACGGTGGTGCTGATGCAAAAGTTTGACCCGGAGGCGGCGCTCAGCGCTATCGAGCGCTACAAGGTGACGTGCAGCCAGTGGGTGCCGACGCATTTCATCCGCATGCTGAAATTGCCCGATGCGGTGCGGGGGCGCTACGATCTCTCGACGCTCAATTGCGCGATCCACGCCGCCGCGCCGTGCCCTGTGCCGGTCAAGCGCGCGATGATTGCGTGGTGGGGGCCGGTGCTCGAGGAATATTATGCCGGGTCCGAAGGCAATGGCCTGACGCACATCACCTCCGCCGACTGGTTGCGGCTGGCGAACCGCGAAGGGCTGGGCAGCGTCGGCAAAGCGGTGACGGGCACGCTCCACATCCTGGCCGATGACGGGGTGAGCGAGCTTGGGGTGCGCGCGGAAGGCGGCGTATATTTCGAGAGCGAGAGCGTGTTCGAATATCATGGCGATGCCGATAAAACCGCAGCGAGCCGCTCGCCCCAGGGCTGGTCAACGCTCGGCGATGTCGGCTGGGTCGACGAGGACGGCTATCTGTTCCTGACCGATCGCAAGAGCTTCATGATCATCTCGGGCGGGGTAAACATCTATCCGCAGGAGATTGAAAACCATCTGGTCACGCACCCGCGTGTCGCCGATGTTGCGGTGATCGGCGGCCCGCATGACGAAATGGGCGAGGAAGTGATCGCGGTCGTCCAGCCCGTCGATATGGCCGAGGCTGGCGACGCGCTGCGCGACGACCTCATCGCCTATGCGCGCACAAAATTATCTGGTTTCAAAATCCCGCGCCGGATAGATTTCATGGCCGAGCTACCGCGCCATGACACCGGAAAACTCTATAAACGATTGCTGCGCGACCACTATTGGGAAAAGGCAAAACCATGAACGAGCGTGTTTCGATCACCATGATGGATGGCGGCATCGCCGATGTTCGCCTGATCCGCGCCGACAAGATGAACGCGCTCGACGGGGCGATGTTTGCGGGCATCGCCGAAGCGATCGCGACGCTGGAGCGGATGGCGGGCCTGCGCTGCGTCGTCCTGTCGGGCGAGGGCAAGGCATTCTGTGCGGGCCTCGACATGGCCAGCATGGCCAGCGGCGGATCGGGGGTCGACCTCATGGCACGCAGCCACGGCGACGCGAACTTGCCGCAACATGTCGCCTGGGGGTGGCGCACCTTGCCGGTGCCGGTGATTGCGGCGGTGCACGGGGTGGCGTTTGGCGGGGGATTTCAGATCATGTCGGCCGCCGATATCCGCATCATCCACCCCGACACGCGCTGCGCGATCATGGAAATGAAATGGGGGCTGGTCCCCGACATGGCGGGATTTCCGCTGTGGCGGACCCAGGTGCGCGACGATGTGTTGCGCGAGCTTGTCTATACCAACCGAGAGTTTACCGGCGCGGAGGCGATGGGACTAGGCTTTGCCAGCCATCTGGCCGATGATCCCTATGCAGCGGCGATGACGCTGGCGCGTGATATTGCGGGCAAAAACCCCCATGCCATCCGCGGAGCCAAACGGCTCGCCAATGCGCTCGGCCACGCCAGCGATGCCGAACTGTTGCTCAGCGAAAGCGCCGAGCAGCTCAAGGTGATCCGCACGCCCAATCAGATCGAGGCGGTGATGGCGAATATGCAAGGCCGAGCGCCCGTGTTCGAGGATTGAGAGGTTAGCCAAGCAATGCCAGCAACCGCGCCGCCGCCATCCATTCGGCCTGCTTGGCTTCGCGCGCTTCGACCGCATCATCGACCGCACCCCAGCGTTGCTCCTGCCACACTTCGTCGAGCGTCACGGCGTCCCACAGCGCATCGGCGTCGAACGCCCGCTCCACCGCCGCCAGCGCCACGACAAGCGAGCCGCCGATGGTGACGAGCGGATGAAGCGCAGCGAGGCGGGGCGCGTCGAGTGCAAGCACCGCCTTGCCAAGCGCGGCCAGCGTCGCAGGCGGCTGTGCGACATGGATGATGCCGGTGGCGAGCGTGAACGCCACCCCATAGCGGCCCTCAGCCCAACCGAGGATCGGGTTCCACGCGCGTGCTTGTTCGGCGGCCAGATCCGCATCGGGTGCGCGGTAACACAGCAGGTCGCTTTCCCCAAAAGCAATCAGCGGTGCGGCAAAGCCGGTCATGGCGGGCGCGGCCAGGTCAATCGCGGCATTGGCCATTGCGGTCATCGGCATGGTGGTGGGGACGATGGCCTCGCCCTGCGCCGCCCATTCATCAGCGATAGCCTCCGCCAGCGCACGGCACGGCACCACGAACGCCGCGCGCGCCGGGGTGCGAACCGGCTTGGAGTCAAGCGCTATGCCAAAACCGCCCGCATCGCCGACAACCGCAACGTCGCTATAGAATCGCCGCATCGGCCCTAATGATCCCCGCCGCTGCGCCAGCGCCGCACCAGCATCGGGATGACCACGATCATGTCGATGATCCCGATGGCGATCATGCCGATGCCCAGCGGTAAAGCGATGGCGGCGTCGATCCAATCGAGCCTGCCATAAGCGACGACAATGCCAAATGCGATCAGGATGGCGGCGATGATCCGCGCCGCGCTTATCACCGCAAAGCGTGCCCGTGCGGGGTCGGGAACCGATGGGTCGGTCATGCACTTTCTCCAATCAGGCGCGCTAATGCGTCGGGGATGGCGGCGGGTGTTTGGGCGATGGCGTGCGCCCCGGCGGCGCTAAGCTCGGCGACGGGGTGATAGCCCCAGCCGACGCCAAGCGCATGCGCCCCCGCGCTGCGCGCCATCATCATGTCAAAACTGGTATCGCCGATGACGACGGTGTGGGCGGGGGCGGTGAGCGTCTGTGCCATCGCCGCCATCACCATCGCCGGATCGGGCTTTGAGGCATGATGATCGGCACTTTGCAGCGTGACAAAGCGGTCCAAAATGCCGTGCGCGTCGAGCAGCCGAACGAGGCCGCGTTGCGACTTGCCGGTGGCGATGCCAAGCTGCCACCCCTGTGCGCTCAGCGTATCCAGGCACGCGGCAATCCCATCATACAGCGGCTCGGGCGATGCACCAGCGGCGGCGCGGTGCGCGAAATAGGCCTCGCGATAGGCATCGACCAGCGCGCTTTGCTGGTCCGCGTCGGCATCTGGCGTGAGCGTCGCAATCAGGCGCGGCAGCGAGAGGCCAATCGCGGTGCGGATGGCCCCGTCGGCCGGGCAGGGCAGCGCGCACGCGGCAAAGGCATCGCGCATGCCTGCGACAACCGCGTGCTGGCTGTCGGCCAATGTGCCGTCACAGTCGAACAACGCCAGTTTGAGCGGCATCAGCGCTTCGTCCGCTTTGGCGCTGTCTTGGCAGCCTCGCCGCCCCCGCGCGAACGCCGTTCGCCGCGCCGTTCCTTGCGGATGACCTTGGCATGCGCCTTGGCCTGTGATTTTTTGCCTTCACGGCTCAGCGGCGGGCGCTTGTCGGACCGCGCGGCCATCGCGTCGCCCGCCTCCTCGCTGAACCCCAGCGAGGCGAGGCTTTCGGCGAAATGGTCGGGCAGATCGGCGCTGACTTCCAGCCTGCCGCCCGATGGCTGATCGATGCGCAAGGACCGCGCATGGAGGTGCAGCTTACGCGATATGCTCCCCGTCAGGAACGCCGCTTTTCCGCCATATTTGCCGTCGCCGACAATCGGGTGGCCGATGGCGGCCATGTGGACGCGCAGCTGATGTGTGCGGCCGGTCAGCGGTTGCAGCTCGACAAAGACACAGGTGTTGCCCGCGCGTTCGATCACGCGGTAACGGGTGCAACTGGCTTGGCCGCCCTCCTCATCGACGTGCATTTTTTCACCGCCGCTGCCCGGTTGCTTCGACAGCGCGAGGTCGATCTGCCCCTCGTCAAGCGAGGGCACGCCGGTGACAATCGCCCAATAGATTTTGCGCGCGCTGCGCCCCGCAAAGCTGCGCGAAAACTTGGCTGCTGCCCCCGCTGAGCGCGCAACCAGCAACACCCCAGACGTATCCTTGTCCAGCCGATGGACCAGCTTGGGCCGCCCCTTATCCTCGTCGAAAAACGCATCGAGCAGGCCATCAACGTGCGCGGTTGTGCCAGTGCCGCCCTGCGTCGCAAGGCCCGGCGGTTTGTTGAGCACCAGTGCGTCGGCGTCGCGGTGGATCAGCATGGCGTTGGCTTGTGCCACTTCCTCCGGGCTAAGCGGCTTAGCGCTATGGCGGCGCGGCGCGGGGGACAGTGCGCTGACATGCGGGATGCGCAGCACTTGGCCCACAGCAATCCGCGCCGCCGGGTCGGATTTGGCCCCGTCGAGCCGCACCAGCCCGGTACGCAGCCAGCGCGCCAGCAACGCATGCGTTACGTCGCCCTTATGCCGTTTGAACCAGCGATCGAGCCGGATGCCATCATCATCATCGGCGACAATGACGTCGCTATAGGGCGCGGTGCTCATAACGCGCGTACCATCGCCATGCCTATGCTGAGCGCCGCGACCGATGCGATGACCGACGCGGCGGCATATCCGCCCGCCAGCGCAAAGCGCCCGTTTTCGATCATTGAGAAACTTTCCAGGCTGAACGCCGAAAATGTCGTGAACCCGCCGAGCACGCCGACGCCCGCGAATAGCCGCCATGGTTCGGCGGAGCCGTGGCGCGTCAGGGCGGCGGCCAGCGCGCCCATCAGCAACCCGCCGACGACATTGACGCCAAAGGTCGCCCACGGCCAGCCAGCCGCGTCAGATGTGGGCAGTGCGCGCGATGCGCCGTAACGCAGCGCTGCACCAATGGCACCGCCCGCCATAACTGTAAGGATATTGAACATATGCGCGCTGTAGTGCGGGAACGCGCAATAGGAAAGCGCGGGATTGGCTCTATCTAAACATATCGGGGAAGCGCGCACGGATATGGTCGAAAATCGACGGGTGGAGCGGTGCGTGCCACTCCGCACCGAAACCGCGATGGTCGGCGCGGCGGATGATCGCCTCTACCGGCGCAAAGCCCGGCAGCGTGATCCACACGCGGTCATCGACATAGGTTTTGGACAATGTTTCGGCACGGCACCCGGTTTGCGACAGGTCGGTCACCAGCACCTTGAACGCTGTCCGCCCGACTTTGCGCAGGTCGGCCTCAATCGCCACCGCCGCGCGGTTGGCACCGCGATGCTCATTGGGCGTGCTGGAAAAGGGCGGTGGGTCCGCCACCATGACATGCTCCAAAAACAGTGTTGCGAAACAATATTACGGTTTGCGGCCCTTGTTATTTACTGGAATTACGTTGCTCCGTCACGCGCGTCAAGCATGTGCCCGATTTCAACCAGTTTTTCGCGCGGTGCCCCTTCGCGGGCCGCTCGGATTTCAGCCTCGTCGATTTTCTGCCAATCACGAAAAGTAACGATGTCGAGGCCGCGCTCGGCGATGAGTTCGTCAAGCCCCGCGCGCCCGCGCTTGCCGCTGGGTTGCGCGTCAGCGCCGCCCGCATCTGCGACAATCCGTGCCGCGATCATCGCGCCATCGGGCTTGTTGGTGCCGATGGTTCCGCTCGGTCCGCGCCGCGCCCAGCCGACGCAATAAAGGCCGGGCAGGATCATCCCGTCGTGATTGGCAAAGCGCCCGCGGCCATGTTCGTAGGGCACGCATTCTATCGCCGGAGTCTGGTAACCGATGCACGCGACCACCAACCCCGCCGGCAAAGTATAATGCTCGCCGGTGCCGACCGAGCGGAGTTCTGCGTCGAGCCGGGTGCGCTCGACAACGATCCGCTCCACCCGCCCGTCGCCTTCAATCGCCACGGGCTGCGCGAAAAAGTCGAACTCGATCGTCACCGGCTTGGCCACCGGACTGGCGGCAAAGGCGCGCAAAGCGGCGGATGATTTGCGCATTCCGGGCTCGAGCAGCGCGTCGTCGGCCACATCGGGAAAATCGCTCGGGTCAACGCGCGGCGCGGCGCGCGCCAGATGCCCGAGCTCGCCCAGCTCCTTGGGCGTCATCGCAATCTGGTGCGGTCCGCGCCGCCCGAGCAAGGTGATGGAGCGGATATGGCTTATCGCCAGCGCATCGCGCGCGTGGCGGACGATGTCGCTGCCGTCGAACTCCGCGGGCGTTTTCGCAAGGATGCGCGCGACGTCGAGCGCGACATTGCCGTTGCCGATGACCACCGCGTGCGGCGTGTCGAGCGGCGGGCAGAGCGCGGCGAAATCGGGGTGGCCGTTATACCAGCCGACAAAGGCGGCGCTGCCGACGACGCCGGGCAGGTCGGCCCCGGGGATGTCGAGCTTGCGGTCATTGGGTGCGCCGGTCGCCAGCACCACCGCGTCATACAGGTTCATCAATTCCTCGATCGACACGTCGTGGCCGACCGACAAATGGCCGCAGAAGCGAACATTGTCGGTCAGATTGACCGCTTCGTAGCGGCGCGACACCGCCTTGATCGACTGATGATCGGGGGCAACGCCGGTGCGGATCAGCCCGAATGGGACGGGCAGGCGGTCGATTATGTCGATGCGCACCGCGTCGCCCAGCAGCTTCTGCAACGCCTCTGCGGTATAATATCCCGCCGGACCCGACCCGACGATCGCCACGTGCCGCATGCCTATCCCTCCCAGCCTGCTTGCCGGCGACCCTAACGCGCGGGCGGCATTGCGCAAGGGGAGCACGACCTATTGTGCAGGTGCCGGTGCCGGTGGCGGAGATGGGGTGGGGGCTGGAACGGAGGCTGGCGGCGCGGGAGGAAGCGGCCGGAACAGTTTCTCGTCCAGCTTTGGCGGCGGCGACAGCGGTTCGATCGACGGGTCGAGCGGGCCGCGCCCGTCGCTGCTGCTGCTGGAAAAAGAGCGCCCCGGGCCATCGCTGGTCGCGGGCGGGTCTGGCTCGGCGGGCGTTGACGGTCCGCAACTCGTCAGCAGCATGGCAAGCGCGGGTGCGATAATTGCATGTCTGATCATGTCTTTCCTTCCCATGATTAGGTCAAGGATAGAGCCACGGCATAGCACGACCGGAAATGCGGCACCACCCGTCTTGACTTGGCCATGCCTGCTGGATAGACGCGCAGCCAAGGCCATTCCCCTGTCCTCTAATGGTAAGAGAGCGGACTCTGACTCCGTCAATTGAGGTTCGAGTCCTCACGGGGGATCCAGCTTGCGGCGTAAGCTGGCGGGCGGGGGACTCAGAGCCGCAGCAGATATTTCACACCAAGCCACGAAGAAAGATAATGTGCTCCGGCGAAGGCCGGAGCGTGGGACGTCCAGCATTGTGCATCCCGCCACTGCTCCGGACTAAATCCGGAGCACGGGCCATCACCCCGCGCCCTCATCGCCCTGATAGCGCAGTTCGAGATAGCGTTTCTGGCTCGAAAGCTTGTCCATTTCGGCAACGCCCAGCGTTTTCGACAGCCCCTCAATTTCCCCGTCGAGCAGCCGCAGCCCCGCGATCAGCTCGGCCTCGGGGACGCGGCCGTTGCGTTCTTCGGCGCGCAGGTGTTTGGGGACAGCGCTATATTTGGTCACAAGGTCGGGCAATTCCTCGCCGACCAGCCGCCGCAATTCCACCGCTTCGGGCGCACCCGCGTCCAAAGTCTCAAGCTGCGGGCGCAGCGCCGCAATCCGCGCGCCGATCTGGTCGGACAGGCTCTGTGCGGGCGCGGGCAGCGCGGCGCGTTGCTGGGCCAGCCAGCGGTCGGCCTTGTCGGCAATGCTTAGCAATGGTCCTTGTGCGATGCTGTCGAGCCGCACGTCGGCGGCGCGGCTGAACAGGCCGGCGGCGATGAACACCGCCATCCCCGCGATCATCAGCATGATGATGCCGAGTGCGCTGACCGCGCCGAACACCAGGCTCCACACGATCGCCAGCGCGAACAGCCCGGCCATGCCGCCGCCGAGCATCAGCGCGAAGCGTTTGGCGCGCGCGATCTGCGCCTGCCCCTGACGGATGGAGGGGGCCTGCGAGCGGTTGCGCGCACGTTCGAGTGCCGCATTGGCGCGCTCTATCTGAAGGTCAACCTCGCTCACCATAGAGGGTCAGACCTCCAACGCGCTAAGCGGGCTGTCCTTGCCGCTCACCTGCGCCGCCGCCTGCGCCTGTCCTTCGGCCCGCGCGATGTAGCCGCGCGATTTTTCGACCTCGACGGTCAGCGTGGTGATCGTCGTCTTCATGCTGTCGAGCGCCTTCAATTTGAAGGTGTCGACCGCGTCCATCGTGTCATAGATGTTCTGGAACGCGCGTTGCAGCGTCTCCATCGGGATGGTCGATGCCGCCGCTTGCTCGTGGATCGCGGCGGTGTTGGTCTTGAGCAGCTCGCCGGTGCTGTCGATGATTTTGGCGGTGGTGGTGTTGAGCGCGGTGATTTGCCCGAGCACCAGTTTCTGGTTGGCCATCGCCTGGGCCACGGTCACCGCGGTGCGCAGCGCGCCGACGGTGGTGGTGCTGGCGCGGTCGACGCCCTTGACCAGCTCGACGTTGTTCTTTTTGACCAGGTCGAGCGCGAGATAGCCCTGGACGCTGACCGCGAGCTGGGTGAGGATGTCCTGGCTGCGCTGGCGCACATAGAAGAGCGCGCTTTCGCGGATCGCCTTGGCCTTGGCCGGGTCACTTGCGTCCAGTTCGTCCGCCTTGGCCTCTAACTTCTCGTCGAGCTTTTTGGCGACGTGGACCATCTGTTCGAGCCGCCCCATCGCCGCCCACAGATTCTGGCGTTCGATGTCGATGTCGCCATTGTCCTTGATCAGCTCGGTCTTGCCGTTCGACAGCCGCATCAGGATGTTCGAGATATGCCCCTGCGCGCTTTCATATTTGTCAAAGTAAGTCCGCACACTGCCGCCATAGGGAATCAGGCCGAACAGTTTCTTCTGGCTCAGCATCCCCTGGCGCGACGGGTCGAGGTCCTCGACCGTCTGGCGCAGCGCCACCAGATCGGCACCGACCGTGCCGTCGCGATCGAGCGCGCGGGCCGGGCGATCAAGAAAGCGGTTCGACTGGTTTGCCGCCGCCATAATCTCGGCGCGGCCCATATTGGTGATCTGATCGACCTTTTGCCCGAACTCGGGGCTGTTGGCGTCGGTGGTGACAAGGTCGTTGACAAAGCCGTCAACGCGATCGTCGAGCTGGGTGCGCTGATCGTCGGAAATGCTCACCAGCCCCGCCGCCTTGTCGGGCGCAATCGCAGGCACCGGCGCGGGCGGTTCCAGCGTAATCGTCGGCGTATCGGTTTGGGTTTCGGTTGTCGCTGTCATCATCATGTCACCGTCATTGTTGCACGAGAGCAATGTGGAACTTGCCGGCCCGCAGTGCAAGGGTTGCTTAGTGTCTTGCCAACATAATACAGTAATGCCGCCATGCCAAGGGGGTGGCATTTTGAGTGCGGTGCGCCTTCAACCTTGCCGCAATGCAGCATCTAAGCTAGGGGGCGCGCAACCCCTAACCTCACACAGTTGAAAAGACCCAGCATGGCCCTGCGAAATATCGCCATCATCGCGCACGTCGATCATGGTAAAACCACCCTTGTTGACCAGTTGTTCCGCCAGTCGGGCACCTTTCGCGAGAATCAGCGCGTCGAAGAACGCGCGATGGATTCGAACGACCTTGAGAAAGAGCGCGGCATCACCATCCTCGCCAAATGCACCAGCGTCGAATGGCACGGGACGGGCGGCGATACGCGGATCAACATCGTCGATACGCCGGGCCACGCCGATTTCGGCGGCGAGGTCGAGCGCATCCTGTCGATGGTCGATGGGGTTATTCTGTTGGTCGATGCCGCCGAAGGGCCGATGCCGCAAACCAAGTTCGTGACCGGCAAGGCGCTGGCGCTCGGCCTTCGCCCCATCGTTGTGGTCAACAAGATCGACCGTCACGACGCGCGCGCCGCCGAAGTGCTCGACGAATGTTTCGAACTGTTCCTCAATCTGGGCGCGAGCGACGAACAGCTCGATTTCCCGATTCTCTATGCGAGCGGCAGGAACGGCTATGCGAGCGAGGACATCGAGGCGCGCGACGGCACGCTCGCCCCGCTGTTCGAAACCATCGTCGCCCATGTGCATGCACCCGATGTCGAGGTCGATGCACCGTTCACCATGCTGGTGACGCTGCTCGATCGCGATAATTTTCTCGGTCGCATTTTGACGGGCAAGGTGGCGTCGGGCCGGATCAAGGTCAACCAGGCGATCCACGCGATCGGCATCGACGGCAAGGTGCTCGAGAGCGGGCGCGCGTCAAAGCTATTCTCGTTCCAGGGGCTGGAGCGTGTTCCGGTCGAGGAGGCGCAGGCGGGCGACATCATCTGCCTGGCTGGCATGACCACTGCGACCGTCGCCAACACCATCGCCGAACCGGGCGTTACGCAAGCGATTGCCGCGCAGCCGATCGACCCGCCGACGCTCTCGATGCGCTTTGCGGTCAACGATAGCCCGTTTGCCGGGCGTGAGGGCGACAAGGTGACCAGCCGGATGATCCGCGATCGGTTGCTGCGCGAGGCTGAAACCAACGTCGCGGTGCGCGTCACCGAAAGCGCCGACAAGGACAGTTACGAAGTGGCGGGGCGCGGCGAATTGCAGCTGGGCGTGCTGATCGAAACGATGCGGCGCGAGGGGTTTGAGCTGGGAATCAGCCGCCCGCGCGTGCTCTACCGCGATGATGAGGCTGGCAAGCGCCAGGAGCCTTATGAGCAGGTGGTGATCGACGTTGATGACGAATATACCGGGACTGTCATCGAAAAAATGCAGACGCGAAAAGCCGATCTCACCGACATGCGGCCCAGTGGCGGCGGCAAGACGCGGATCACCTTCAGCGGGCCGTCGCGCGGGCTGATCGGCTATCACGGCGAGTTCTTGTCGGACACGCGCGGGACCGGCATAATGAACCGTCTGTTCGAAAAATATGACGCCTATAAGGGCAATATCGAAGGCCGCAGCGTCGGCGTGCTGATCTCGAACGGCACCGGCGAGGCGGTGGCCTATGCGCTCGGCCCATTGGAAGAACGCGGCGTGCTGATGGTCTCGCCCGGAGAGCCGCTGTATGAAGGGATGATCGTTGGCGAAAATGCCAAGCCAGACGATCTCGAAGTCAACCCGATGAAGTCGAAACAGCTCACCAATTTCCGTTCGACCGGCAAGGATGACGCGATCCGCCTCACCCCGCCGCGTCGCCTCACCCTTGAGCAAGCGATTGCCTATATCGACGACGACGAGATGGTCGAGGTGACGCCCAAGAGCATCCGTTTGCGCAAAATCTTCCTCGATCCCAACGATCGCAAGCGGTATAAGCGGAAAATCGACGCGGCGGCGTAAACAGGCTTGCGGATTGCGTTGGCGGCATTACGTTGCCGCCAACCAAAACGCTAGGGGGATGTATGGACTGGATGCTGATGCCGCTGCGGCGCTACGCCGATTTTTCTGGCCGTTCGCAGCGGCAGGAATATTGGATGTTCCAGCTGCTCAATGTGCTTGTCATTGCCGTTGGCCTCATTCTGGTTTTTGCTGGCCTGCCGTGGGAGGATATGGCGGCGCAAAGCAATCAATATGGCAAGTTCGCATCCGATGCAGCGGCGTCGCCATCCGCTCCGCCGGGGCCGATGACCTGGATCGGCGGTGGGATATTGTTGTTGTGGGTGTTAGGCACTTTCATTCCTCATATTGCCGTTACCGTCCGCCGTTTTCACGATCAGGATAAATCGGGCTGGTTCTACCTGCTCAATTTCATCCCCTATGCTGGCGGTATCATCATCTTCGTCTTCATGTGCATCGAGGGGACCAAGGGGCCGAACCAATATGGCGAAGACCCCAAGGGCGGCAGCCGCAGCGACATATTTGCGTGAGAGTGACCGGGGCTAGACGGCGTGCCAGTGGCTGGCTAAAGCCGCACTCATGACCGATACCCCGCCCGCCAATATCCCGCCAGACCGCCTGTCCATCAACCCGCGCAGCCCGCATTTCGGCGGCGATCTGCTCAGCCGCGGGGTCGCGATCCGTTTCAAGGGCAAACAGCGCCACGATGTCGAGGAATATAGCATTTCCGAAGCGTGGATCCGCGTCGCGGCGGGCAAATCGCTCGACCGTTTTGGTCAGGCAATGACGATCAAGCTCGCCGGTCCGGTCGAGGCCTGGTTTGAGGATAGCGTGAGCGCTGCGGACGCTGCGGACGCCGCCCCCACAGACTGATCGCGCTTTCCTACACGCGGCGCGCCATGGTAATATGCGCGCGGACGGAGCTATGGTCACGCGGCGGCATGTGGCGGCATGTGGCGGTATGCATCGGTCCGTATCGGGGCTTAACTTGACACATTGCGTTTTTCACCACTGTCGTAAAATATGGCTAGTGGTTGAATTGAAAGGGTAAAACATCGCTGCTTAACTTGACACACTGTCAAGCAAAGCGCGCCACCCTTT
>JBEBHS010000043.1:0-14710 GCA_040080745.1 Sphingopyxis sp.
CGACGAGGATGCGCGCGCCGACCGTTCACCAGGCGAGTTTTACCAGCTCGATTTCGAGATGAGTTTCGTGACGCAGGACGATGTGTTCGCCGCGATCGAGCCGGTGCTGCACGGGGTGTTCGAACAATTTGCGAACGGCAAATCGGTCACACCGCTGCCGTTCCCCCGCATCCCCTATGCCAGCTCGATGCTCAAATACGGCAATGACAAGCCCGATCTGCGCAATCCGATCATCATCAGCGATGTGTCGGAGCATTTTGTCGGGTCGGGCTTTGGCCGCTTTGCCGATATGGTCGCGGGCGGCGCGGTGGTGCGTGCCATCCCCGCGCCCGCCACGGCCGACAAGAGCCGCAAATTCTTTGACGACATGAACGGCTGGGCACAAGGTGAGGGCTTCCCCGGGCTTGGCTATGTCACGCGCAAGGGCGGCGAGTTTGGCGGGCCGATCGCCAAGAACCATGGCGAAGCGGGGATGGTCGCGCTGTACGACGCGCTCGGGCTTGGCGATGATGACGGCTGTTTCTTTGCGGCGGGCAAAGAGGCGCAGGCCGCGCGGCTCGCGGGGCTGGCACGCACCCGCGTTGGCGAACAGCTCGGCCTGATCGACGCCAATTGTTTCAATTTCTGCTGGGTCGTCGATTTCCCGATGTTCGAGGCCGACGAGGACACCGGCACAATCGACTTTTCGCACAACCCATTCAGCATGCCGCAGGGCGAGCTCGCCGCGCTCGAAACCATGGATCCGCTCGATATTTTGGCGTGGCAATATGACATCGTGTGCAACGGTATCGAACTGTCGTCGGGCGCGATCCGCAACCACAAGCCGGAGATCATGTACAAGGCGTTTGCGATTGCCGGCTATGCGCAGGCCGATGTTGACCGCGATTTTGCCGGGATGATCAACGCGTTCAAATATGGCGCGCCGCCGCACGGCGGTTCGGCACCGGGGGTTGATCGCATCGTCATGTTGCTCGCGGACGAGCCGAACCTGCGCGAGGTGGTGCTGTTCCCGATGAACCAGAAGGCCGAGGACCTGATGATGAACGCGCCGTCGGCGGTCAGCGACAAACAGCTGAAAGAGCTTGGCATCCGCATCATCGACGGGCCGAAATAAGGGTTGCATTTCTGTGAAACTGTGATACTGTGGCGACATGAAAAATGTCACCATCGCCCTTGATGATGAGGCCCATCGCCGCGCGCGCATCCGTGCGGCGGAAATGGGTACGTCATTGTCGGCGTTGGTCAGGGACTATCTCAGCGGGCTTGGCTCGGAAACTGGGCCTGCGGGTCCGTCAGCGGAGTTACGCGAAATGCCGTTGTCCTTCACTGTTCAACCGCCAGTGCCCACCGCTGCGCCTGCTGGCCCACCCTCGCTTATCGGCCCCGCAGGTCAGCCCTATTGTGTCAACGGCAAATGGGTCTGGACCAAGGATGGTAAACCGCGCCAACCCGGTGCGCTGCGGGGCAAGCTGTGGGTCGCCGATGATTTTGACCAAACCCCAGAATGGCTGGTCGACGCCTTTTATGGAATCGGCAGTAACGAGCCTTGGCCCAAGCCTGAATGAGGTTGCTGATCGACACTCAAATCGCGCTGTGGTGGTTGTCTGGCGATGATCGGCTTTCGCCCGCAGCGCGCGACCTGATTGCGAATGGCGAAATGGAAATCAATTGCAGCATTGGTTCCCTTTGGGAAATATCGATCAAAAACGGTCAAGGAAAATTGCAAGCCAACGCTACTTTAGTGGCACGTTGGCTCAACGAATGGTCGGTCAACATTCTGCCGGTGGCGGTGCCGCATTTGACCGTGCTCGAGCAATTGCCGCCGCATCATCGCGATCCGTTTGACCGATTGATCGTTGCCCAGGCGATGAGCGAGGGAATGACCATCATGACTAGCGATGGTAAAATAGCGGCCTATGGCGTGCCGTGCATCGTGGTCGATTGATGCGTGGTCGATGTTTTGGATTGCAAAGCGGATTGTCTCAAATCGGGACATGGTCTTGATGATGGACGCATGATGGTCCACGAGGCTGGGGCGACCATGCGAGCATGACCATGAAACACGATTTGAGCGATTTCGAATCCGGCACCAAATATGCGGGCGATTTTGACGCCGATCTGATCGCGCTCCAGGCGCGGCTGGAACGGATCCAGGCGGCGCATATCACCCACGGCTGCACCAGCGTCATCCTGTTCGAGGGGTGGGATGCGGCCGGCAAGGGCGGGATCATCCAGCGGCTGTGCTCAGAGTGGGACCCGCGCTATTTTCAGGTGTGGCCGATCGGCGCACCGAGCGCAGTCGAAAAGAACCATCATTATCTGTGGCGGTTCTGGCAGCGCCTGCCCGCTTGCCGCGAAATCGCGGTGTTCGATCGCAGCTGGTATGGCCGCGTCGCGGTCGAGCGGGTCGAGGGCTATGCCAGCGAAGCCGAGTGGGGCCGCGCCTATGACGAGATCAACGAGTTTGAGGCACAGCTGGTGCAAAACGGCACCGTGCTGGTCAAAATCTTCGTCCACATCACGCAGGATGAACAGGACAAACGGCTCGCCAAGCGGCTAGATGACCCGTGGAAGCGCTGGAAAACGGGGGCCGAGGATTATCGCAACCGCGCGCACCGCGCCGATTATCGCGCCGCTTATGCCGACATGTTCGCGCACACCGACACGCGCTGGGCACCGTGGTGCATCGTCGATGGCAATAGCAAAAAGGCTGCACGGATTGCGGCGCTCACCCACATCGCCGACACGCTGGAGGCCAAAGTGCCGATGACCATGCCCGACGCCGACCCGGCCGTGGTCGCGCTGGCCAAAGATGCGTTCGGTTATGCGGGCAAGGGGTAGCGCCCACTCACCCCGGGGTTGATTTGCCCAGATAGTGCGACAGCATGTTGTGCTGGCCATCGGGCGCACCGGGGCGCAGCGTGTCGTACACCACCGCATTTTCGAGCACGCGCTGCACATAGTTGCGCGTTTCATTGAGCGGGATCGCCTCGATCCACGTCAGCATATCAACGCTGCCGCTGCGCGGGTCGCCATTGGCGGCGAGCCAGCGGTTCACATTGCCGGGCCCAGCGTTATAGGCCGCGACCGCGAGCGGATAGCTGCCGGCATAATAGCTCAGCATCCGCCGGAAATAGGTCGAGCCGAGCATGATGTTATAATTACTGTCGCTGGTCAGTGCCTCAAGGTTATAGTTCAGCCCCATCCGCGATGATGTTTCGCGCGCGGTGCCGGGCATCAGCTGCATCAGCCCGCGCGCACCGGCGCGGCTCATCGCGGCGCGGTCGAACTGGCTTTCCTGGCGGCTGATCGCGTGGATGAAGGTCCAGTCCTCGTCATAGCCAACGGGCAGGCGGACCGTGGGGAATGCGGTCGGGACATAGCTGTCGGCAAGGCCGTTGATCCGCGCGCTGCGGCCGATCATGACGCCAAGGTCGGGGCGGCCAATCTCGTCCGACAGGCGGCCCGCGAAATAATGGTCAACGTCGCTGCGCGCATTATTGGCGATGGTGCGCAAGAACAGCGTCTGGTCGCGCCGCGCGCCGATCTCGCCGAGCACGCGGATGGCGCGCACCACGCTGTTGGCGTTGAACGCATCGCGCTCTGCCGCCGAAAAACGCACCGTCGCGTCGGCTATGGGGCGCGGCTGCGCCAAGCCCAAACGTTCGAGCGCCAACTGGCCGTGGAACTGGTCGTAATGCTGCGCGGCGCGGGTGAAATAGGCGTTGGCGGCGGTCTGATCGCCAGTCTGGCTCATCGCACGCCCAGCCCAGTAAAGCCCGCGCGCACGGACTTGTGGTGATCGGCCACCAGCGGCATAGAGCACGTAAAGCGCCGCCGCCTCGCGCGTTCGGCCCAGTTGCTGGAACGCGGTCTGCGCGCCCAGCCACACTAGCGAAGTATATTTATCGCGCACGGGCAAAGGCTGATCGATGATGACGGTGCCAGCTGGGAACAAATCATCCACCTGCCGCGCAATGTCATAAGCGAGCGCGTGCTGCCCGTCGCGTGCGCTCGCTCGCGCCTGTGCCAGCAGCAGCTCCAGCCAATTGTCGGCATCGAGCGGCGGCGCAGTCAAAGTGCGCGGGGATGCGAGCAGCGCGCGCGCCGCTTGTGTCTGTCCGCTCAGCGCCAGCCAGCGCGCCTTGTCGAAAATATAGCCAGCGTTGGCGCGCAGCAGCGATGGGTCGGCCCCCTCGACCTCGGCAGCGCGCAAGGCGGCTGCGGGGGCGCGGGCACGCATCGCTAGGCGCGCCTCAAACTCAGGCCGGCGGCTTGAGGAGACAAAGCTGATCTGGCGTGCGGCATCACTGGCGCTGGCGCTCCATAACAATCGCTCCATCCGCGCGTCCTGATCCCCGCCGGACAGCGCGCCGGGGAAAACGCTCAGCAACCGCGCTTCCTCGGGGGCGGACAGCGCTCCCATCGTCCAGGCGCGGCGCGCGGCGGCATTTGCTTCATCGCGCCGCCCATCGGCGAGCAGCGCCAGCGCATAACGCAATTGGCCAGCGGCATTGGTTGGGGCAAAGCGCGCGAAATAGGCGGCGGCGTGCGCGGGAACAAATCCGTTCACATCGAGCGCAGCTTCGGCCTTGCGTTTCAGCTCGCCCTCGTTCGGCCAGCCTGGGTTGGCCATCAGGAACGACGCCACGCGGTCGAACGAAGGATTGGTCGCACGGTCGAGCGCTTGCCATTCGATCACCGCCTCGCCGGTCGGGTTGGGCGCGGCGCTCGCCCCCGTCGCCGCGATGCCGAGCTGTGCCTGATACCAGGCGCGTTGTTCGGGGGTCAGCTCGGTTGCCATGCACATCGCCGGGGTCAGCAACAGCGCAGCAAGCGCAATATGGGGCAGGGGGTATCGCGAAACCATACTTGCCATGATAGGGGGCACATCCTTATTGGGCGCTGAACGGGGGTGGTTGCTGTCGCATGGGCCCATTTTGATGATTCTAGGCGAAGTGATTCCACCCTGTAAAGGAGCAAAACCATGTTTTCGGGCTCAATTCCGGCCCTGTTGACCCCGTTTAGCGACGGGTTGATTGACGAGGGGGCTTTGCGCCGCTTCGTTGACTGGCAAATCGCGTCCGGATCAAGCGCATTGGTGCCGTGCGGCACGACGGGCGAGAGCGCGACCTTGAGCTTTGACGAACATTACCGCGTCATCGCCATTGTTATCGAGCAGGCCGCAGGGCGCGTGCCGGTGATCGCCGGATGCGGGTCGAACGACACCGCCACGGCGGTGCGCCACATGGCCTATGCCAAAAGCGCGGGGGCCGCAGCGGCGCTGATCGTCGCGCCTTATTACAACCGCCCCAGTCAGGACGGCATGGTTGCGCATTTCACGCATCTGGCACAGCAATCGGACCTGCCGATGGTCGTCTATAACGTGCCTGGGCGCACCGTGACCGACATTCTGCCCGCAACATTGGCGCGCATCGCGGCGTTGCCCAGCGTGGTCGCGGTCAAGGACGCGAGCGGCGATCTGGCGCGCGTGACCCAGCATCGCCGCCTGCTTGGGGCGGATTTTTGCCAGCTGTCGGGCAATGACGATCTGTGGCTGGCGCATCATGCGATGGGCGGCGTGGGTTGCATTTCGGTGACCGCCAATGTCGCGCCGCAGCTATGCGCCGATTTTGCGGGTGCCTGTGCGCGCGGCGATCACGCAGCGGCGCTTGGCCTGCACGAACGGCTGTATCCGCTGCACAAGGCGATGTTTGCCGATGCCAGCCCCGCGCCCGCCAAATATGCGCTTGCGAGGCTGAACCCATGGTTCGGCGAAGACGCGCGGCTGCCGATCATCACCGCCAGCGCCCCCGCGCGCGCCGAAGTTGATGCCGCGCTCGCGCATGCGGGGCTGCTCTAACCCTTGCGGTGCCGCAGCGGCTCCATCGGCTGGGCGATATAACGCGCCCACACGTAACGCCACGGCACGATGAAGTAAGCGATCACGATGCCGATGCAATCGGTGAACAGCCCCTCGATGTCGGCGGTCCATTTGCCCGCCATCCACGCACGCAGCGCAATCAGCAGGATCCAGATCGTTTTCCACGCGATTTCATACAGCATCAGCGGCAGCATCTGCAGCGGGTAACGCACCCCCAGCAGGCTGAGCAGCGCCAGCGCCGCCAGCATCGATTTGGCCAGCCCGCGCATCACCTCCCAATCCGCTGATTCGAATAGCAATTGCGGCCAGACGAACAGCGCGCCCATGATCCCCGCCATCAGCAGGAACAGAAACCGCATCGCGTTGATCCGCCACGTGGCGACCGGGGGGAATGCGCTTTCTGGATGCGATGTCATGGCGTGTTGGTGTCATAATACAATACTATAGTCAAGCGCGACCAATTATACGGCAAATGGGTGCGGTGCGGATTGAATGTCGGATCGCTGCGGGATTGATTTGATATTTGCCGCAGAGTGATTACATGCCGCCAAACCATGGCCCGCCCGCATCCTCCTGAGTTCGACAAGCAGAAAGTCGTCGCGGAAAACCGCCGCGCACGCTTCGACTATAGCATCGACGCGGTGTATGAGGCGGGCATCGCGCTCAGCGGCACCGAAGTGAAGTCCTTGCGGTTCGGCGAGGGGACGATTGGCGACAGCTATGCCGAGGTCAAGGACGGGCAGGTGTGGCTGATCAACAGCCATATCCCCGAATATAGCCATGGCAATCGGCTCAACCACGAACCGCGCCGCCCGCGCAAATTATTGCTCTCTGGCCGTGAAATCCGCAAGTTCCACGGCGCGGTGGCGCGCGACGGGATGACGCTGGTGCCGCTGTCGGTCTATTTCAACGGGCGCGGGCGCGCCAAGGTCGAACTGGCGCTGGCCAAGGGCAAAAAGGCGCACGACAAGCGCGACGCGACCAAGGAACGCGAGTGGAAGCGCGAACAGGGCCGGTTGATGCGGGATCGCGGGTGACGAGCCGCTTCGGCAACTGGGTGGCGCGCAACATGCCGACGCGCGAACAAATGGCGGGCAATCGCTATCTGCGCCCCTTTGCCAAGCGCGTGCTGGCCCCTGAATTGTGGCGCTTCACCCGCCGTTCGGTGCCGCGCGGGGTGGCATTGGGCACATTGGTTGGCATCATCGTCCCGTTTGCGCAGATATTTTTTGCCGCGCTGCTGGCGCTGCCAGTGCGCGCCAATGTGCCGGTGGCGGGCCTGACCACTTTCATCACCAACCCGCTGACGACGCCGGTGATCTGGGTGCTGTCATACGAGGTTGGGCGCTTTGTATTGCGGATGGATGCGCTCACTTATGGCCGCCCGGTGACGAGTGCGACCCAATATGGCTTCATCGCCGATGCGTTGCAGTGGATCACCGGCATGGGGCCGATACTGGCGTTCGGGCTGGTTGTCGTCGCGGTGGTATCTGCGGCGATCGGTTATCTGGTATCGGGGTTCATGTGGCGGGCATGGATCCGGAAAAAATGGCAAAAGCGCCTCAGGGTGCGCCTCGCGCGTGTCACCGCATGATCGACGGGGATTGATTGCCACTGTTGCACTGTTATAGTGCGCTATAACAACGCTCCGGCACCCCTGACACTCTGGCCGGACTCTTCGATAGGGATAATAATCATGCGCTTGAATCTTGTGCTTGTATCTGGTGTTTCATTGGCCGTGCTCGGTGCCTGCGCTCCCACCACCACCGAAACCGCAGCGGCCCCGCAAACCGCTGCTGCCACACCCGCCCCCGCCTCAGCGCC
This sequence comes from Sphingopyxis sp., assembly GCA_040080745.1. Classification (GTDB taxonomy): domain Bacteria; phylum Pseudomonadota; class Alphaproteobacteria; order Sphingomonadales; family Sphingomonadaceae; genus Sphingopyxis. The sequence goes on from JBEBHS010000043.1 coordinate 7,709, forward strand.
CTTTTACGGCAGCTTTGGTTTTGATCAGGCTGGTATGGACAGCGCGGTCCGCCCGGGCGACGATTTTTACGCCTTCGCCAATGGCACGTGGGCGCGCAGCACCGCGATCCCGGCGGACAAATCGAACTATGGCATGTTCACCGCATTGGGCGACCTCAGCCTCGAGCGGACCCGCACCATCCTTGAGGAAGCGCGCAGCGACGCCAACAGCAATATCGGCCGCGCCTATGCCAGCTTCCTCGACGAAGCGGGGATCGAGGCACGCGGGATGGCACCGATCACGCCGTGGCTGAGCCAGGTGCGCGGCCTGCGCAGCCACGCCGACTATCCGGCATTGGCCGCCACCGCTGACCGTGCGGGGATCGGCACGCTGTTCGGCGGCTTTGTCGGACAGGATGACCGCATCCCTGAAAATTACATCTACACCATGGGGCAGGCGGGGATAGGCTTGCCCGACCGCGATTATTACCTCGAAGCCGCGCCGCGCTTCGTTACCATCCGCGCCGCCTATGTCGCCTATCTCGAACGGATGTTGACGCTGGCGGGCGAAGGCAATGCCGCCCCGCGCGCCGCCGCGATCATGGCCTATGAAACGCGGCTGGCAGAGGCGCACTGGAACCGCATCGACAGCAGCGACGCCACCAAAGTCTATAACAAGATGACCGTTGCGGCGTTACAGGCGCTCGCACCCGGGTTCGACTTTGCGGCCTATGTCGGCGGGGTCGGCGCGGGGCGCGGAGAGGTGCTGGTTGGCCAGCCATCGGCGTTCACCGGCATGGCGCGCGCATTTGCCCAGGCCCCGATCGAGGTGCTGCGCGATCAGTTGATCGTCCGCTCGCTCTCGACCTATTCCGACCAACTGCCCGCTGCGGTCGCCGACACCGACTTTGCGTTTTACGGCACCACTTTGTCGGGCACGCCGCAGCGCCAGATACGCTGGAAACAGGCGGTTCAGTTCGCCGAAGGGGTGCTGGGTGACGAGGTTGGCCAGCGGTATGTCGCGCGCTATTACCCGCCAGCGACCAAGGCGGCGATGGACACGCTGGTCGCCAACGTCATGGCGGCGCTGGGCAACCGTATCGACAACCTCTCGTGGATGCAGCCCGCAACCAAGGTGCGGGCGCGCGCGAAACTCGCCAATTTCACGGTCAAGATCGGCTATCCCAGCCAGTGGCGCAGCTATGCCGGGCTCGAGATTCGCGCCGACGATGCGTTTGGTAATGCGTGGCGGTCCAACCAGTTCGAGCATGCGTATAATCTCGGTCATCTCGGCACGCCTTTGCGCCGCTGGGAATGGGGGATGAACCCGACACAGGTCAACGCCTATGCCAATTTCGGGATGAACGAGATCGTGTTTCCGGCCGCGATTTTGCAGCCGCCATTTTTCGATCCCAATGCCGACCCCGCGATCAACTATGGCGGCATCGGCGCGGTGATCGGCCATGAAATCAGCCATCATTTCGACGATCAGGGCGCGAAATATGACGAGCATGGCCGGCTGGCCGACTGGTGGACCCCGGCCGATGTTGCGGCGTTCGAGGCGGCGGGGCGGCAGTTGATCGCGCAATATGATGCCTATGAAGTGCTGGGCGAGCATCTGTCGGGCGAGTTTACGCTGGGCGAAAATATCGGCGATCTCGCGGGGCTTTCGATTGCCTATGACGCGTATAAGCGTTCGCTGAATGGTCACGAAGCGCCGGTCATCAATGGCACGACGGGCGATCAGCGCTTCTTCCTCGGCTGGGCACAGGTGTGGCGGCGCAATTACCGCGACGCCAATCTGCTCCAGCGGATCACCACCGACCCGCATTCGCCATCGGTCCAGCGCGCCTGGGTCGTGCGCAACCTTGATGCATGGTATTCGGCGTTCAATGTCGAGTCGGGTGGCCGACTTTACCTTGCCCCGGAGGCGCGCGTCAGGATCTGGTGAACCAAGGATATTCTCAACTTGATCGATTTTTGAGTCCGGAGCCCGGCTGGCGCGACCATGCGCCAGCCGCTTTGGTGGCGCTTGCTGCGCTGGTCGCGGCGTGGCTGATGTGGCTGGCGTCGGCTTCTTTGCCGCTGATGGCGGGATTTGGCGGCGTGGGGCTGATCGCGGCGGCAGTGGTCTTTGCGATACGCGCGAGGGTGCGCCCGCAAGCCGCCACCATGCACGAGGGCAACGACTGGGCACTGGTGCGCAGCGTCGCCGAACAAGATCGGGTCGGCATTGCCGTGACCGACCGCACCGGGCGGCTGGTGTGTGCGAACGACCTCTATTGCGACTGGTTTGGCGGGGCGGTGACCCCGCCGGGCCTGCCGGTCGATCAGCCGACGGTGACGCTGCTTGCCGATGTCGGGCGCAGCGCGTGGCAAAGCGGCGAAGCGGCGATTGCCGGTTTCTTGTGCCAGGGGCGCGAGCTGAGCGGATCGGTGCAGCGGATCGGGCGCGGCGCCGATCATCTGTTGTGGCGGTGGCAGGCGCGCGAGGTAACAGATCCGGTGGCGCAAGCGGCTGCGCATCTCGATGGTGCGGTGGGCCGCATCATGGGCGAATCGGGCATCATGGCGGCGCTGGTTTCGGCGGCGGGCACGGTGCATTCGTCCAACGCCGCATTCCGCCTGCGCGCAGGCGGCAGAGCCGATGCCCGCGTCGACGGCCATGATTTCGCGGGCCTGCTGCGGATCGACGGTGGTGGCCTGATCCGTTTTGCGCGCGAACGCGAAGGGGCGGGGGCCACCCCCTTGCGGATACTCGAACTGCCCTTTGATACAAGCAACAGCGCCGCGCCGCTCATGCTGTTGCTGATCGATGAAGATGGCGGTGCCACGACACGCAGCATCGCGCTCGATTATGTCGAGAGCCTGCTTACCGCGCTTCCGTTCGCCATGGCGATGGTCGACCGCGAGGGGCGCTTCTTGTTCATCAACGCCGCGTTCCAGCGGCTGGCGGGCCTCGACGCGGCGCGGCTTCCCACCTACCCCGGCGACCTGGTGGTGGCAGAGGATAAAGCGGCGCTGGCCGAGGCGGTGCGTCGTCACGCGGGCGGCCGGGCAAGCGCGGGGGATCTGGCCGTTCGCTTCAGCGCGCGGAACGACGAAAGTGTCGCTATCGGCCTGGTCGGGGTGCGCGGTATGGGTGACGCGGCAGTGCTGCTGACGCTCAAGGAGGGGGGCGGCGATGGCGCTTTGCAGCAACAGATGGTCCAGGCCACCAAGATGCAGGCGGTGGGGCAGCTTGCGGGCGGCATTGCGCATGATTTCAACAATATCCTCACCGCTATCCTGGGGAGCTGCGACCTGATGTTGTTGCGGCACAGCCCGGGGGACAGCGATTACGACGATATTCAAGGCTTGCGCAGCAACGCTAATCGCGCCGCCAACCTCACACGGCAATTGCTCGCATTTTCGCGGCAACAGACGCTGCGCCCGCAAATCCTCAACATTTCGGATATCGTCGCCGATGTTTCGCACCTGCTGCAACGCCTGCTGGGCGAGGGGGTGAACCTTGAGGTGCAGCACGGGCGCGGGATCGGCCCGGTGCGCGCCGATCCGGTTCAGCTCGAACAGGTGATCGTCAACCTCGCGGTCAATGCGCGCGATGCGATGGTGCGCGGCGGCACGCTGACCATGGCAACGCGCGCCATTTCCAACGCCGAATCGCGCAAATTGGCGCGCGAGGGGATGCCGCCCGGCGATTATAGCCTGCTCACCGTTGCTGATAGCGGCACCGGAATAGCGCCTGATGTGCTACCCAAAATCTTCGACCCGTTTTTCACCACCAAAGATCTGGGCAAGGGTACCGGACTTGGTCTTGCCACCGTCTATGGCATCGTCAAACAATCGGGCGGCTATATTTTTGCCGACAGCGCGCCAGGGCAGGGCACGACCTTCTCTATCTATCTGCCTGTTTATAGCGGCCCCGAGCAGCCCGAGGCACCCGCCTCTGCCCCTGCGACGGCCACTGCGCGATCGGTGCATTGGGGCAGCGGCACGATCTTGCTGGTCGAAGATGAGGAAATGGTCCGCGCCGTTGCCCAGCGTGCGCTGGTCCGCGCGGGTTACACCGTCGTTGCCGCCCATCACGGTGAGGACGGGTTGGAAAAATTTACCGCCATGGATGACATTGACCTGATTATCAGCGATGTGATGATGCCGACGATGGACGGCCCGACCATGGTCCAGGCGATCAGGGCGCACCGGTCGGACATTCCCGTGCTGTTCATGTCGGGTTATGCCGAGGAGCAGTTGCGCCAGTCGATCGCGCTGCCCAACGTTGCCTTCATGCCCAAACCTTTTTCGGTTGCGCAGCTGATCGACGCGGTTGCGGCAATCCGCGGCGAGTGAGGCGCGCCGCCGTTGCCTTCGCCAGAGCAGCAAACCCTTTCAGTGCGCGGTCACGCCGCGAAAGAACAGCCGCCTGAGGCCGCTGCGGTCGAACGGTTTCCATGCCCCCTCGGCCTGCGCTAGCCTGTCGGCAATAGCGACCATGGCGAGCGGGTTGACGCCAAGGCCGATATGGCTGGCATGAATCTCGATATTCTCGGTCATTGGCCCCGGTTTTTGCACCGAACCGCGCCACGCGACCACGCCGTCGCTCTTGGTCAGGATCGAGGTGGTCGGCACCGGCGGCGCTTCGCCCAGGTCGCGGAACCGCCCCTCGCGGATCGGCTCGGGATGTTTGCCGTTGAGATATTCGAACAGCCCCCTTGCATTGCTATGGCCCCGGTCGTTCGAAATCGGGCTGCCGAGCGAGATGACCAACCGCACCCGCTCGGGCATCGCCTTGGCAATTTCGCGCGCGAACACCCCGCCCAGGCTCCAGCCAACGATCGAGACCTTGCGCCCCGTATCATCGCTGATGTGCTTCACCAGGTCGTGCATCGCCGCCTCGCGCGCATTGTCGATCCGCATGTTGCGCCCCATGCCCCAGCCGTGCGCCTCATAACCCAGACTATCGAGCAGGCCACGCATCGGCCGCGTCGAGGTGTCGCCCGCCATGAAGCCGGGCAGCACCAGCACCGGGTGGCCATCGCCGCGCGGCAATGCGCCAAGCAACGGACGCAGCGCATAAAAGCTCCCCAGTTCGAATATCGCGCGCCCTTCGGCCAATGTCAGCAGCGGGTGGGGTGGCTGTGCGGATTGGGCAGGCGCGGTTTGTGCTTGGGTTTGCATAGGGGCGGTTTTCCTCTTGGGCATGGAATGGGGGTCAGGCGGCTTTGGCGCGTTTCTTGGCGGTGGACTTGGTAGCGCGTTTAGAGGGGGCTTTCTTGGCCGGCTTGGCGGTGCCTTCCGTCTTGGCCCCAGCCTTGGCCCCAGCCTTGGCCCCAGCCTTGGCCCCAGCCTTGGCCCCAGCCTTGGCCAGCGCCGCCATCATCGCATCGAAACTGTCCTGCAGACACTGCGAGTAAAACTCGGGGTCGCCCATCGCCTTGCGGCACGCGGTGAAGGTGATCGTCGCCTGCGCGCAATAGCTTTGCACGACGTGGCCGAGCGCTAGGCCATCGGTCAGGCACAGCAGACCGTGCATGCTGACCAGCTGTGCACCGGTGGAATAGATCGGGATCGGCGGGCCGGGCACGTTGGTGACGACGGTGTTGAACACTGGCTTCATGACATCGGCGATGCCGAGCCGTGAATAGAGCTGTGCGCCAAGCGCGAGGAACAGCGCGGGCGACACTTTGCTCATTTCGGTCATTTGCCGCGCGCCGATGGCGTCGGTCATCGCCTTGCTGTTGATCGTTTGCGCGTGGACATAGGCGAGCCGCGCTGCCGGATCGGCGATATGGCTGCCCAGCGGCACCAGCATCGCCGACACCTGATTGCCCATCGCACCTTTCTCTTCGCCGCCGCGCACCGAAATCGGTGCCATCGCGGTCAGCGACGCATCGGGCAGTTCGCCCTTCGCCTCAAGATAGTGGCGCAGCGCGCCGCCGATGATGGCGAGGAAAATATCGTTGATCTTGCATCCGGGCGCGAGGGCGCGCAGCGCCTTCAGATCATCGAGCGCGAACGCGCGCCCTTCGACCACACGGTTCGGCGATACTTTGGTGTTAAAGCGGGTGCGCGGGGTCTTGATCGCGCTGTCCAGGCTGAAATCCTTGTTGATGAACCCCTTGGCGGCGTTGAACAGGCCGGGCGCGGCGCGCGCGACGACGCCAATTTGGCGCACCGGATTGGTCCATGCGCGGACATAGCCCTTGAGGAACAGGCCCAGCGCATCTGGCACTGCGTCTGGTTTCCACCTGTCGGGGGTCGAGGGCGGCGGCGCATCGGGGGTCAGCGTGTGCAGCGCCTCCATCAGATCAATCCCCGACATGCCGTCAATCGCAGCGTGGTGGACCTTGGAAATCATCGCGAAGCTGCCCGTTGGGATGTCGGGGATATTATCGAGCCCCTCGACCACGGTAAACTCCCACGGCGGGCGGTTCAAATCGAGCGGGCGCGCGAATATCCGCGCGGCCTGGATGCACAATTGCCGCCGGTCGCCGGGTTTGGGTAGCGCGACGTGGCGGACATGATATTCGAGGTCGAAATCGGGGTCCTCGATCCAATAGGGATAGTCGATGCTGAGCGGCACCCGCACCAGCCGTTGCCGCATCGTTTTGGATAGCTGCATCCGCGACTGGAAAAACGCGAGAATATCCTTGAAGCGCACAAACCCGCCGGGCGCACTCGCGGGGTCATAGATCAGGATCGAGCCGATATGCATCGGCGCGTTACGCGTTTCGAGCGCAACGAAGCTTGCGTCCATCCCCTGTAGCTGTTCCATGCCGCCTCTCTCCACTCACCCGCTCGTGCGCGCCCTATGCTGGGCGCTGCATCGCTGTGGGACACGAAGCTAGCAGATGGGTTGGTCAATGCAATGCTTTGGGGCAATGGGGTGGAATCACTGTGCAGGTCGAGTGTGTTTCGCGCCGCGTCATTGATATTTATCAAGGCGCGGCTGACAGTGATCGTCCAATCCCACGTCCCTTGATCTGACGATGGGTGGACCAACCATGATACTCGGCAATGCGC
>JBEBHS010000012.1:0-62981 GCA_040080745.1 Sphingopyxis sp.
CACGCCGGTGCCGCGCGCGGTGATAGAGGCGGCGATCATGGCGGCGGGCACCGCGCCGTCGGGGGCCAACCATCAGCCGTGGCATTTTGCGGTGATCGGTTCACCCGCGCTCAAAACGCGGATCCGCGCGGCGGCAGAGGCGGAGGAGCGCGCTTTCTATGCCGGAAAAGCCAGTGCGGAATGGCTGGCGGCGCTCGCCCCGCTCGGCACCGATGCCGACAAGGCGTTCCTTGAAATCGCGCCATGGCTGATCGTCATATTCGGGCAACGACGCGGCGGCATCGAACCCAGTGACACCAAGCAAAATTACTATGTGACCGAAAGCGTTGGCATCGCCTGTGGCTTTTTGCTCAGCGCCCTGCACGCGGCCGGGCTGGCGACGCTGACCCACACACCTTCACCGATGGGTTTTTTGCGCCAACTATGCGGGCGGCCTGCCGATGAAAAGCCGATGATGGTGATCGTCGCGGGCCTTCCCGCAGCCGATGCAAGCGTGCCCGTCTATGCCACGCGCAAAAAACCGCTGAGCCAGATCAGCAGCTGGCTTTGATGGCTGTCACCGCTGTTCGTACGCGGTCAGGCCCGGCCCGAGCGTGTTAGCACCAAGGCTAAGCCGATCCCTCGACCAATTGGCGACGAATACCGTTGCGCGGTCCACCCCCGCCGCAATCCGCGCGGTGTTGCCCGCGATGCTCAGCCCGGCCGAGCTGTGGTCCTGTGCCTCTGCCGCGACCGCGATGAACGCCGAGTAATTTTCCTTGTTCGCCCCCTGAATGAACAAATTACCGCTGATTCGTCCGGTTGCCCCGGCGGCGAGGTCGATCATATAATTGCTTTCGCGCCCCTGTGTGTCGTCAAAGGTGCAATCGCGCACATCGATGCGGCCTGCGCGGCTTTTGACATAATGACCGCCGGTGCCGCGCTCGAACCGCGATCGGGTGACGCTCAAACTGGCGTAATCGCCGACATAGATGCTGTGCGACGGGCCGCCATCGTTGCGCCCCAGCCCCGAAAAGGTCGATTGATCGATGGTGATCGCGCTCGCGGTATCGGGTCCGGTCAGTATCCCCTCATCGCTGTTGCGAAACAGGCTCTGCGTGATGGTGAGGTCACCCTGCTCAAGCCGGATACCCGCGCCGTTAAGGTCTGCGACCGTCATGTTCTGAAACACGATACCATCGACGCTCGCGCCCGCTCCGCGCAACACCAGCGCGGCCTTGCCCTCGCACTCGACCCCGTCGAACACCGCGTGGCCCGCCTCGCTGGCCCTGAAATGGACGACGCCCGCCACCTGCACCGCGCATTGACGATAGACGCCCGCGCCGAGCAGCACCGTGCCCTCGCCATCGCCGATCGCATCGAGCGCGCCTTGCACCGTGGAAAAGCTGCGCCGCAGCTCTGGCACGCTAATCGCCTGCGCGCTAGCCATTGCGGGTGCAACCAGCGCGAGGGCGAACAAAGCGAATGTGATTGAACGACGGATCATAGCATCCTCCAAATTAGCCACATACTTAGCATCCGAATACCTCGCCCTGCCAGCGCATTTACCTTGAAGATGCAAAACATTCGCAGCATAACTTAAGTGCAAGTCAGAGGGAGCGTTACATGCACGCCATGTCGGTCAACGAAGTCTATCTGATCGCGATGCTGCTGATCTTCACCGTCCCCTATCTGGTGTGGCGGGTGGGGCGGACGGACTATGCCGCGCCGCTGGTGGTGGTGCAGATACTCGGCGGCATATTGCTTGGCCCCGGCGTGCTGGGCGCGGCCTTTCCCGATTATTACGCCTTTGTCTTTAGGCCCGATGTCATCACCATGCTGAACGGTGTCGCGATCTGGGCGGTGATGATTTTCGTATGGGTCGCGGGGATCGAGCTTGACCTCAGCGAAGCCTGGGCCAGACGCGGCGAAACCGGCGTGACGGCGGGCTTTGCGCTCGGCGTGCCGCTCGCGTTCGGATGCGCGGCGGCGGCGGCGCTGCTGCAATGGGATGGCTGGCGCGGGGCCAGCGGCGCGACCTGGCAGGTGACGCTGGGCATCGGCATGGCGTGCGCGGTCACCGCGCTGCCCATCCTCGTGCTGTTGATGGAAAAGCTCGAGATATTGCGCAAGCCGCTGGGCCAGCGGATTTTGCGCTACGCCAGCCTCGATGATGTGGCGATCTGGGGCGTGCTCGCGGTCATCCTCTTGGACTGGGAACGGATGGGGCGGCAGATCGCGTTCCTCGCGGCCTTTGCGGTGGCGGCGATCCTGATCCGCAAGCTGATGGTCCGCATTGCGATGCGCGACCGCTGGTATCTCAGCCTCATCTGGCTCGCTTTGTGCGGGCTTGGGGCCGACTGGTCGGGGTTGCACTTCATGGTTGGCGCGTTCCTGTCGGGTGCGGTGATTGACAGCAAATGGTTCGACCGCGACGCTATGGACCGTTTCCGCCACAATATCTTGCTCGCCATCATGCCGGTGTTCTTCCTTTCGACCGGCCTGCGCACGCAGTGGGATGTCGGCGGCGCGGCGGTGTTTGCGGCCGCCGCATTGCTGTTGGTCGCATCGGTCGCGGGCAAGCTCGCGGGGGTTCACCTCGCTGGGCGGATGCTGGGGTGGCAGCGCGGCGAGGCATCGATCATCGGCTGGCTGCTTCAGACCAAGGCGCTGATCATGATCATCTTCGTCAACATATTGCTCGACAAACAGATCATCAGCAACACCGCCTTTACCGCGCTGTTGCTGATGGCGGTGGGCAGCACGATGCTGACCGTGCCGATGGTGGCACCGAAATTGCGCAGGCTTAGCGGGCTGATCGATCGGTCGAGTTAATAGCTGCATTGTGCTCCGCACGTGTTGCGGAGCGTTGGCAGCATTGCTTACTCTACCCAGCGCTCCTGCCTGCGCAGGAGCACATTATCTGTAGTGGGCAGAGCTAATCCAGATTGGGCCTGAGCCAGCGCCGCGCGGTGTCGAGGTCAACCCCGCGCCGCATGGCATAGTCGGCCACCTGCTCTTCGCCGATCCGCGCCACCCCGAAATAGGCGGCTTGCGGGTGGCCGAAATAAAATCCGCTGACCGCCGCTGTGGGAAGCATCGCAAAGCTCTCGGTCAGCGAGAGGCCCGCACTGTCGCGCGCACCCAGCAGGTCGAACAGGATCGGCTTGAGGCTGTGATCGGGGCAGGCGGGATAGCCCGGCGCGGGGCGGATGCCGCGATATTCCTCGCGGATCAGCGCCTCGCCGGTCAATTGCTCGCCCGGTGCATAGCCCCATAATGTCGTGCGGACATGCGCGTGCAACCGTTCGGCGAACGCCTCGGCCAAACGGTCCGCCAGTGCTTTGAGCAATATATCCGAATAATCGTCATGCTCGGCGCGGAATCGTTCCAGATGCGGCTCAATGCCGTGGATACCGACCGCAAATCCGCCAATCCAGTCGCCTTGCATGTCGATGAAATCGGCAAGGCACATGTTGGCGCGGCCCGCACGCTTGACAATCTGCTGGCGAAGGAAGGGAATACGGATATGGTCCTCATCGCCGCGATGAACGATCACATCGTCGCCATCCCTGCGGCACGGCCACAGCCCCGCCACCGCGCGTGCGGTCAGCCATTTCTCGCTGATGATTTTGCCGAGCATCGCCTGCGCATCAGCAAATAGCGCGCGCGCGCTTTCCCCCACCACCTCGTCATCGAGGATAGCCGGATAGTTTCCCGCCAGTTCCCACGCGCGAAAAAACGGCGTCCAGTCGATATACTGCGCGAGGTCGGCCAGATCCCAATCGTCAAACATATGGACGCCCGGCCGCTCAGGCGGCGGCGGCTTGATGTGCATATCGGCGACAAAGGCGTTGGCGCGCGCGTCTGCAAGCGTTGCGAGCATGCTCTGCCCCTTGCCCGCCCGTACATCGCGGACGTGGCTGTAATCCGCCGCAATCGCCCCCACATAATCGGCGACGCCCGTGTCACTGACCAGCGCGGTCGCCACCCCGACCGCACGGCTGGCGTCGAGCACATGGATGACCGGCCCGTCATAGGCGGGGTCGATGCGCAGCGCGGTGTGGACCTTGCTGGTGGTCGCGCCGCCGATCAACAGCGGTATGGCCATCCCCGCGCGCTGCATTTCCTCGGCCACCGTCACCATTTCGTCGAGTGATGGGGTGATCAGGCCGCTGAGGCCGATGATGTCGGCGTCATGCTCGCGTGCGGCCTCCAATATCGCGCTCCACGCCACCATCACGCCGAGGTCGATCACCTCATAGCCGTTGCACTGGAGCACGACGCCGACGATATTCTTGCCGATGTCGTGGACGTCGCCCTTGACCGTCGCCATGATGATCCGGCCCTTGGCGCGCGCGCCCTCGCCCTTTTCGGCTTCGATGAACGGGATCAGGTGTGCGACCGCTTTCTTCATCACCCGCGCCGATTTGACGACCTGCGGCAGGAACATCTTGCCCGAACCGAACAGGTCGCCGACGACGTTCATCCCGTCCATCAACGGCCCTTCGATCACCTCGATCGGGCGAGCCGCCAATTGCCGCGCTTGCTCGGTATCTTCGACGACATAGGCGTCGATCCCCTTGACCAGTGCATGTTCGAGCCGTTTGGTCACCGGCCAACCGCGCCATTCTTCGGCGGCCTTTTCGGCTTCGGGCGATGTGCCCTTATAGCGTTCGGCAAGCGCGATGAGGCGGTCGGTCGCGTCCGCCCTGCGGTTGAGCACCACATCCTCGCACGCTTCGCGCAGTTCGGGGTCGATCGTGTCATAGACATCGAGCTGCCCGGCGTTGACAATCGCCATGTCGAGCCCGGCGGGGATCGCGTGATAGAGAAATACGCTGTGCATCGCGCGGCGCACCGGCTCGTTGCCGCGAAAGCTGAACGACAGGTTGGACAGCCCGCCCGATATGTGCGCGTGCGGGCAGGCGGCTTTTATCGCGCGCGCCGCCTCGATGAAATCGACGGCATAATTGTTGTGTTCCTCGATCCCGGTCGCCACCGCAAAGATATTGGGGTCAAAGATGATGTCCTCGGGTGGAAAGCCGATGTCCGTGAGCAGCGCATAGGCGCGCGCGCATATCTCGACCTTGCGCGCCTTTGTGTCGGCCTGCCCCGCCTCGTCGAACGCCATCACGACCACCGCCGCGCCATAGGCCGCGCACAGCCGCGCGTGGTGGAGGAACGCGGCTTCGCCCTCCTTCATCGAGATGGAATTGACGATCGGCTTGCCCGACACGCATTTGAGGCCGGCCTCGATCACGCTCCATTTGCTGCTGTCGATCATGAACGGCACGCGGGCGATGTCGGGCTCGGCGGCGATCAGCTTGACGAAGGTTTCCATGGCCACCAGGCTATCGAGCAGCCCCTCGTCCATGTTGATGTCGATGATCTGCGCGCCGTTCTCGACCTGGCTGCGCGCCACCTCGACCGCTTTGGGGTAATCGCCCGCCATGATGAGGCGCTTGAACGCGGCCGATCCGGTAACATTGGTGCGTTCGCCGATATTGACGAAGGTTGCGGTGGCCTGGTTCACGCCGCGATCACCATCGGCTCCAGCCCCGCCAGCCGCGTCTGCACCGCCACGCTCGGCACGACGCGCGGGGGTAACCCCGCCACCGCGCGCGCCATCGCCGCGATATGCGCAGGGGTCGAACCGCAGCATCCGCCGAGAATGTTGACCTGCCCCGCCTCGGCCCATTCGCGCACTAGTGCCGCCGTCTCGTCGGGCAATTCGTCATATGCGCCCAGTTCGTTGGGCAGGCCGGCATTGGGATAGACCATCACCAGCGTATCGGCGATCGCGCTCAAGGATCGAACGTGGGGGCGCAATTGCTGCGCGCCAAAGCTGCAATTGAGGCCGATGGTGATGGGCCGCGCATGGCGCACCGCGTGCCAGAACGCCTCGACCGTATGGCCCGACAGGTTGCGCCCCGACAGATCGGTCAGCGTCATCGACAGCATCAGCGGCACGTCAGCACCGCGCGCGAGGCCCGCCTCGATCACCGCCATGATCCCGGCCTTGGCATTCAGCGTATCGAACACCGTTTCGATCAAAATGAAGTCGACCCCGCCATCGAGCAGCGCATCGGCCTGTTCGCGGTACACATCTTTAAGCTCGTCAAAATCAATCTCGCGGTATCCCGGATCGTTGACATCAGGGCTGAGCGACAACGTCTTGTTGGTCGGGCCGATCGCCCCCGCGACAAAGCGCGGGTGGTCATCTTGCTGGGCAAAATCATCCGCCGCTTTGCGCGCAATCCGCGCCGATGCGATATTGATGTCGCGCACCAGGCTTTCCGCCCCATAATCGGCCTGGCTGATGCGGTTGGCGCTGAAAGTGTTGGTCGAAACAATGTCGGACCCTGCATCGAGATAGGCGCGGGTGATGGTATCGGGCACTTCGGGCAGGCTCAGCGCCAACAGGTCATTATTGCCCTTTTGATCGCGGGCTAGCCCAAGCGCGCCAGCATATTGGCCTTCGGTCAGCTTCCAATTCTGAATCTCGGTGCCAAACGCCCCGTCGGTCAGCAGGATCCGCTTCGCCGCTTCGGCCATTAAATTATCGCGTTTGCTCATGATTTTGGCCTCAATCCCAGCATGTGGCAGATGGCGTAGGCCAGCTCGGCGCGGTTGAGCGTATAGAAATGAAAGTCGCGCACGCCCCCGGCATAGAGGCGGCGGCACATTTCGGCCGAGGTGGTGGCCGCGACCAATTGCCGCGCGGCGGGCAGGTCGTCCAGCCCGTCGAACAGATGCGCGAACCACGGGGGAATGCGCGTCGCGCACATCGCCGCCATCCGCGTGATGCTGGCGAAATTGCTCACCGGCATGATGCCCGGCACGATCGGCGCGGTGATGCCCGCCGCAACCGCTGCATCGCGGAACCGGAAAAACGTATCGGCTTCAAAGAAAAACTGCGTGATTGCGCGCGTGGCCCCTGCATCGAGCTTGCGCTTGAGGTTGTCGAGGTCGCTTTGCGCGCATGGCGCATCGGGATGCGTTTCGGGGTAAGCGGCGACCGATATTTCGAACGGCGCTATCGCTTTCAACCCCGCGACCAGCTCCGCCGCGCCAGCATAGCCTTGGGGGTGCGGGGCAAAGGGCGTGCCCGCCACCGGCGGGTCACCACGCAGCGCGACGATGCGCCGCACGCCAGCCGCCCAATAGCCTTGTGCTACCTCGGCAATCTCATGCTTGCTCGCGTCAACACACGTCAAATGCGCCGCCGCCGGAATGTCCGTCTCGCGGGCAATACGCGCCACCGTGGCGTGGGTGCGGATCCGGGTCGAACCGCCCGCGCCATAGGTGACCGAGACGAACCTGGGGCCGAGCGGTGCCAGCGTGGTGATCGAATCCCACAGCGTCTCGTTCATCTTTTCCGTTTTGGGCGGGAAAAACTCGAAACTGACACCAATGTCGCCCGACAGATCAGCGAACAGAGGCGATGCGGCGGCGCGGCGCGCCTCCGACTGCGGGGGCAGTTGCGATGTCATGCCACGACCTTTCTGTGGGGTTGTGCAGCCGTGTCTTTGACAACGTCGCTGCGGCGACGGCCCAACCATATCTTGACGGTCAGCGCACCGCCCGTCAGCGCCTCGACCGTTTCAAGCAGCAGGCCGGATGTGGCGAACCAGCCGCGTATCTGGCCATCGGAAAATCCGAGGCGAGCATGCGCAGCATCACGGCGCAATTCTTCGCGGTCGTGGGGAGCAAAATCGACGATCAACATATGCCCGCTGGGGCGCAGCACCCGCGCCGCTTCGGCTATCGCACCACCGGGGTCGCTCGCATAATGCAGCACTTGGTGCATAGTGATCGAATCGACGCTGTTATCAGCCAGCGGCAGCGCGGCGAAATCACCCTGCACCAGTTCCACCGGAACGTTCGCCCCCGCCAGCCGACCACGCGCGATGCGAAGCATTTCAGGGCTGCGGTCGAGCGCGGTCACACGGGTCGCCGCCGCGCCCATGATCGCCGCCATCCGCCCGGTGCCGGTGCCGATGTCGAGCAAATGCCCAAGACGGCGATTGCGCATCAGCGTCAGGGCCGATTGCTCCACTTCCTCTTCGGCAACATGCAGCGAACGGATGGCATCCCATTCGCCCGCATGCGCCGCAAAATACCGCGATGCTGCCGCTTCGCGCTCCTCCTGCACCGCCGTCAAGCGCTTGCGGTCGGCATCGACGATGCGCGCCTCAATCGGGGAAAGCGTAATAGCATCGGCAAAGTGCAACAACGCCTCCGCGCTCGCAGTCCGGACAAGCCGCACGAACACCCAGCTCCCTTCCTTGCGGCGTTCAGCCAGGCCAGCCTGTTCGAGAATACGGACGTGGCGTGATACGCGCGGCTGGCTTTGTTCCAACAGTCCAGCGATTTCGCCGATCGCCAGATCTCCCTGGCGCAGCAATGCCATGATCCTGAGCCGCGACGGGTCGCCCATTGCCCGAAACAAATCGAGCATCGCCGCGCGATTCTCTGTACGCGCAGAAGGGGCAGATGGATATGCTCTGCTCAATTCATGTTTATCGGCCATGTTCACAATCAACATATAAAGAAATCTTTATATGTCGTCAACGGGCAAGGTGTGCCGTAAACCCTACCAAATCGCTAGAAATTGGCCGCGCGGACGGGGGCGGCGGCCTGCTTTTGGGGTACGACGAAAAAAAAATGCCATCATGGATATGAAATCCGTTGCGCGGTGAAAAACGACTCACTAAATCCCACGCCGTTGACGGGGGTTTGCGCAATGGTTGCGTGTGCCCCTTCATCCGAAGATTTGCTCTAGAGGGAATACCCACATGAAGAAGATTGCTCTGTCGCTCGTACTCGTTTCCGGTTTGGCTCTTGCCGCTTGCTCGAAGCCTGCTGAAGAAGCAGCTCCTGCTGCTGACGCTGCCGCTCCTGCCGAAGATGCAATGGCTCCTGCTGAAGCTGCAACCGACGCTGCTGCTCCTGCTGCTGATGCCGCTGCTCCTGCTGCGGACGCCGCTGCTGCCGCTCCTGCTGCGGATGCTGCTGCTCCGGCCGAAGCTGCTAAGTAAGCACTTCGCGCTTTAGCGCTAAGAATAGAGAGGGCCGTCATCCTTTGGGGTGGCGGCTTTTTCTTTTGCGTGGCATGATCGGCCCATGACCCGACGCACCATGCCCTTCACCATTGCCAGCGCGCTCCTGATCGTGTCGGCTTGCGGTCGTGCCGACAGCGACCCGGCGTCGGGCGGGCTGACGGTGGGCGAGGCCGAATCGCTCGATCGCGCCGCCACGCGACTCGACGAGCGCGCGCCAAGCCCCGGCGGTGCCGATGCAGAAGCGCTGGAGAGCGACGTTCGCGCGCGCCTGGCCGCTGAAACGAATGAAAAAAGCGCCAACTAACAATCGCCTACACTGTGAACATTGTTCGCTCTTGCCTTGACGCACGGGCGTGATAAACCTCGGCACGAAGGGGAAAGCGGACGGCAAAAGTCCGGCCCTTTCGCCTGAAACAAACCTGTGGGGATTTTGCCATGAAGAAAATGATCATCGCTGTCGCTGCCGCCGCCCTCGCGCTGTCGGCCTGTTCCAAACAAACCGAAGATGCCGCTGCTGACGCCGCGACGTCGGCTACCGACGCTGCTGCTGGTGCGGCAACCGACGCCGCTGCGGCTGGTGCCGACGCTGCTGGTGCGGCTGGCACGGCTGCAACCGACGCCGCTGCTGCTGGTGCCGACGCTGCTGGCGCGGCTGGCGCGGCTGCAACCACCGCTGCTGGTGACGCGGTTGCTGCTGGCGGCGAAGCCATGAAGGCTGCCGGCGAAGAAATGAAGAAGTAAGCTCTTAGTTTTCTTCTCATGTGGGGGGCCGCCGTCCGATGGGATGGCGGCCCTTTCGCATTTCGGGGGATGGCGTTATCGTCACGGCATGACCCAACCTATCCACATCGTCTTTCCGGTCTTCCCCCAGATCACGCAGCTCGATTGTACCGGGCCGCTGCAATTCCTGTCGCGCTTACCCGGCGCGGTGATCCATGTCGTCGCTGCATCGCCTGACCCGGTGGCGACCGATTGCGGTTTTGCGATTGTTCCCACCACCAGCTTTGCCGATTGCCCGCAAGCCGACATTCTCTGCGTGCCCGGCGGCCACGGCGTCACTCAGGCATTGCATGATGGAGCGACCGTGCCGTTCATCGCCGCACAAGCGCACAGCGCGCGCTGGACCACCAGCGTCTGCACTGGCGCATTCCTGCTTGGCCGCGCAGGGTTGCTGAGCGGCAAGCGCGCGACGACACATTGGGCCTATACGCATCTCCTCCCCCTCGTCGGCGCAATAGAAACTGCGGGCCGCGTGGTCGAGGACGGCCCTGTCATCACATCGGGTGGGGTAACCAGCGGCATCGACTTTGCCCTCACCCTGATTGCGCGTGAGGCGGGAGAGGATGTGGCCAAGGCGATCCAGCTTTCGCTCGAATATGATCCCGCCCCACCCTTTGCGAGCGGCCACCCGTCCAGCGCCGACCCCACGACGCTCGCGGCGCTCAAGGCCCGCGCCTATGATGCGGCAGCGACGCGGATGAAAACAGCGCTGCTCGCGCAATAACCAAAGAAAAGGGCCGGGAGGATTGCTCCTGCCCGACCCCATTTCAATCAGCATGTCGCTGGGTGGTGGATTTAGAAATCCATACCGCCCATGCCGCCGCCACCGCCGCCCATCGGCATTGCTGGCTTGTCTTCGGGCATTTCGGCGATGCACGCTTCGGTGGTGATCAGCAGGCCGGCAACCGACGCTGCGTCTTGAAGCGCGGTGCGCACGACCTTGGTCGGGTCGATCACGCCGGCCGCGACGAGGTTTTCATAAACATCGGTCGATGCGTTGAAGCCCATCGTCTCGTCATTTTCGCGCAGCAAATTGCCGGCAACCACAGCGCCGTCAACGCCCGCATTTTGCGCGATCTGGCGCAGCGGGGTCTCAATCGCCTTGCGGATGATGTCGATCCCGCGTGTCTGATCGTCATTGGCACCCTTCAGGTCGTCCAATGCCTTGATGGCATAAAGCAGCGCGGTTCCGCCGCCCGGCACGATGCCTTCCTCGACCGCAGCGCGCGTCGCGTGGAGCGCATCGTCAACGCGATCCTTGCGTTCCTTGACCTCGACCTCGGTGGCGCCGCCGACCTTGATAACCGCAACCCCGCCAGCCAGTTTGGCCAGGCGTTCTTGCAGTTTTTCTTTGTCATAATCGCTGGTCGTGGTTTCGATCTGCGCACGGATTTGCTCAACCCGGCCCTTGATCGTGTCATGGTCGCCCGCGCCATCGACGATGGTGGTGTTGTCCTTGTCGATGGTGACGCGCTTGGCTTGCCCCAGCATGGCGAGCGTCACGCTCTCCAGCTTGATGCCGAGGTCTTCGGAGATCATCTCGCCCTGCGTCAGGATCGCGATGTCCTGCAACATCGCTTTGCGGCGATCGCCAAAGCCCGGGGCCTTGACCGCCGCGACCTTGAGCCCGCCGCGCAGGCGGTTGACCACCAGCGTCGCCAGCGCTTCGCCTTCGATGTCTTCGGCGATGATCAGCAGCGGGCG
Organism: Sphingopyxis sp.; assembly: GCA_040080745.1. GTDB lineage: Bacteria > Pseudomonadota > Alphaproteobacteria > Sphingomonadales > Sphingomonadaceae > Sphingopyxis. Next base: position 11,532 of record JBEBHS010000012.1, read on the forward strand.
GCCCGACTGCACCACGGCTTCCAAAATCGGCAACATCGCCTGCAGGTTCGACAGTTTCTTTTCGTGGATCAGGATGTAGGGGTCAGCCAGCTCGACCGTCATCTTGTCGGGGTTGGTGATGAAGTAAGGCGACAAATAGCCACGGTCGAACTGCATGCCTTCAACAACGTCCAGCTCGAAATCGAGCCCCTTGGCTTCCTCGACGGTGATGACACCTTCCTTGCCGACCTTTTCCATCGCTTCGGCGATTTTTTCGCCGACCACGGTGTCGCCATTGGCGGCGATGCTACCGACCTGCGCGATTTCGGCGGTGCCGGCCACCGGCTTCGAGCGCTTGACCAAGTCTTCGACAACCTTGGCAACCGCGATGTCAACGCCGCGCTTCAAATCCATCGGGTTCATGCCGGCGGCCACCGACTTCATGCCTTCGCGGACAATCGCCTGCGCCAGCACGGTGGCGGTGGTGGTGCCATCGCCCGCAACATCATTGGTCTTGGATGCGACTTCGCGCACCATCTGTGCGCCCATATTTTCGAACTTGTCCTTCAGCTCGATTTCCTTGGCAACGGTGACGCCGTCCTTGGTGATACGCGGTGCGCCGTAGCTTTTGTCGATCACGACGTTGCGACCCTTTGGTCCCAGCGTCACCTTCACCGCATCGGCGAGGATGTCGACACCGCGCAAAATGCGCTCACGCGCGTCGCGGCCGAATTTTACGTCTTTAGCAGCCATGTGCTTATTCCTTCATAAATGAGGTGGCAAAAAATTGCGTGTGGACAGGCTCAGGCGAGGATGCCCAAAATATCGCTTTCCTTCATGATGATCAGCTCTTCGCCATCAACCTTGACCTCGGTGCCCGACCATTTGCCGAACAGGATTTTGTCGCCCGCCTTGACATCGGGTTTGATGCGCTCGCCGTCTTCGTTATAAGCGCCCTCACCCACAGCAATGACTTCGCCTTCTTGCGGCTTTTCCTTGGCGGTGTCGGGGATGATGATGCCACCGGCGGTTTTTTCTTCGGCTTCGACGCGGCGAACCAGCACGCGGTCGTGCAGGGGACGGAACTTCATGGGCTTTCCCTTCTGTCATTGACCAAAGCCGCCCGAGGTCGGGTAGCTTCGTGGTCACGATTTTATTGCGATCTGGCACTCGACTCTGCTGAGTGCCAATACCGTCCCATTTGGTCATGGACGCGCGAAGGTCAAGGGGGTGCGCGGTATTTTTTAGGTGTTTCAGGCAGGAACCAGCCCCAACCGCGCGCGCATCGTCCAGCGGATGATGAGCAGCAATGACACCGCGACCAGCCCGGCGGCCAGCCCCAGCCATACGCCAAGCCCGCTCAATGGTGTCCACAGGCCAAGGCCCGCGGCCAATCCAAAGCCGACGATCCAATAACCACACAGCGCCATGATCAGCGGCGTGCGCGTGTCCTGCAAACCGCGTAACGCCCCCGCGCCCACCGCCTGCGCCCCGTCGAACAGCTGAAACGCCGCCGCGACGGCCAGATATTGCATGGCAAAACCGACCATCGCGGCATTGGCGCTATCGTCAACATCGATATAGATCGACAATATCGCGCGCGGGAACAACCAGATGATCGCCGCCGTCACGCTCATGAACCCGATGCCCAGCGCCATCGCGCTCCACCCCGCGCGCGCCACCGCTGCCGCATCGCGCGCACCATAGGCTAGCCCGACACGGATCGTCGCCGCCTGTGACACGCCATAGGGGATCTGAAACGCGAGCGCCGCAATTTGCAGCGCCACGCTATGCGCCGCCAGCTCCACTTCGCCGATCCGCCCCATCAGAAAGGCCGCGCTCGAAAACAACCCACCTTCGGCGATGATCGTGCCGGCGATCGGCAGGCCGAGGCGGAGCAACTGGCCAAAGCGTGCGCCATCAAACCGCCACCACCGCCCGAGCAACGCATAGCGGGATAAGCGCCTGTCCGCCGCAATCACCAGCGCATAGGCGGCGACCATCGCGACATTGGTGATGATGCTGGCCCAGGCACTGCCCATCAACCCCAGCGACGGCATCCCCAGATGGCCATAGATCAGGGCCCAATTGCCAATTGCGTTGACCAGTAGCGCGAGCAGCGTGATCACGGTGGCGATGGTGGCGCGGCCCAATGTCGATACGAATACGCGCAGCAGATTGGCGAATACCGTCGGGATGATGCACCACATCAGCAATCGGACAAACCGCCCCGCCACAACGGTCACTTCGGCGTCCTGTCCGGTCGCGCGCATCAACGGTTCGGCGAGCAGGCACAGCCCCATCGCGCCGCTGCCGAACAACAGCGCCAGCCATCCGCCCATCCGCATCGTCCGGCGCACTTCGCGTATGGCATGGCGTTTCCCGCCCAGCTCGGCGGCGATCAGCGCGGAGGCAGCACTGGTCATTCCGGTCAGCGTCCAACCGAGCAGCATGACAATTGTCACCGCCAAGGTCGAGGCCGCCAGCGCCGCCGCGCCCAGCCGTGCGACAAAAATCACATCGGTGGTGAAAATCGCCATTTGCAGCAGGTTTGCCGCCGCCAGCGGCGCGGCCAGTGCCACCATCGCGCGCATCTCACCACGCCACGATGCGGGGATATGTTCGCTTAAATGTTGCGATTGCGAGGGAGAGGCAGCAGGCATGGCTCGCCGCGATAGCTGCATCGCACGCAGGGCACCACCCCATCAATGTTTCGCTACACCATAGTTTGCGTTTACACAGGCGGTGATATGCTGTAGCAACACAGTCATGACCGACACAGCAACCGCGACACCATCCTCACCCGCCCCGTCCACACGCTACACCACCCGCCAGGTCCTGTCGGGCTTCTGGCGCGTGATGGTGGCGATCAAGGACGCGCTTGCGCTCGCGTTCCTGCTGCTGTTCTTCATTGCACTGTTCGCCATTCTTTCGGGCACGCCCAATCCGCAAGCCTTTGTCGGCGACGGCGCATTGTTGCTCAGGCTCGACGGGACGATCAGCGAACAGCCCGCCCCCGCCGATCCGCTCTCGATCCTGAGCGGCGATACGCCGATGCGCGAGTTTCGCCGCGCCGATGTGGTGCGCGCGCTCGAAACGGCGGCAAGCGATGACCGGGTCAAGGCGGTGGTGCTCGATCTCGACCGCTTCATCGGCGGCGGACAGGTGGCGCTCGGCGATGTTGCCGCAGCAATCGACCGCGTGCGCGCTGCGAACAAGCCGGTGCTGGCTTATGCCACCGGCTATGGCGACGATGCCTATCAACTCGCGGCGCACGCCAGCGAAGTGTGGACCGAAAATGGCGGCGGCGTGTTCATCGCTGGCCCGGGCGGTTCGCACATGTATTACAAGGGATTGATCGACAGGCTGGGTATCAATGCGCATGTGTACCGCGTCGGCACCTTCAAAAGCGCGGTCGAACCGTTCCTGCGCGCCGATCAATCGCCCGAGGCGCGCGAGGCCGCGCACGCTTATGCCAATGTGCTGTGGGAACAATGGCAGGCGCAGGTTGGCCGCGCACGCCCGCGTGCGACGCTCGCCGCCTATGTCGCCGATCCTAGCGCCGCGATGCGCGCTGCGGGTAACGACTTTGCGCTCGCCGCCAAAAACGCCGGGCTGGTTGACCGCATCGGCACCCGTATCCAGTTTGAACGCCGCGTCGCCGCCATCGCGGGCACGCGCGACGATGATCGACCATGGACCTATAACCGCATCAAGTTCGACGATTGGGTGCTCGCCAATCCGATTGAGGAGGACGGGGAGCGGATCGCCGTCGTGCCGGTGGTCGGGAACATCGTCGATGGCCGCGCCGAAGCGGGGCAGGCAGGGGGCGAGAGCATCGCCCGCCACATCCTCGACGCGGTGGCGGATGATGATGTCAAGGCCATCGTCCTGCGCGTTGATTCGCCCGGCGGGTCGGTGACGGCGTCCGAGCGGATCCGCTCGGCGTTGCTCGAAGCCAAAGCGCGCCGTCTGCCGGTGGTCGTGTCGATGGCCAATGTCGCGGCGTCGGGCGGTTATTGGGTTTCGACCCCTGCCGACCGCATCTTTGCCGAACCCGATACCATCACCGGATCGATCGGCGTGTTCGCCATCCTGCCCAGTTTCGAGCGCACGCTGGGCAATATCGGCATCACCGCCGACGGCATCACCACCACCCCGCTGTCGGGCCAGCCCGATCTGGTCGGTGGGGTCAATCCGGCGTTTGACACGCTGGCGCAGGCGAGCGTCGAACAGATTTACGGCCGCTTCACTGGGCTGGTCGCCGCATCGCGCCGCCTGCCCGTCGCGCGCGTGCGCGAAATCGCCGAAGGGCGGGTGTGGGCCGGGGCGACCGCACGGCAACTGGGGCTGATCGACCAGTTCGGCGGGCTGGAGGAGGCGGTGGCCGAGGCGGCGCGGCTCGCGCACCTCGACCCCGCCGATGTCTATCCCGCTTATTACGAGGATGGACCCGACCCGTTCACCGAAATGCTCGCCGCCTTTAACGCGCCGAATGACGAGGATGAGGGGCTGGCCCCCGCCGGATGGTTGGCGCAAGCGGCGTGGCTGCGCGATGCGCACATGGGCGAGCTGGTCGGCGATTTACGCCGCCTGATGGGTGCACAGGGTATACAGGCCGCCTGCCTCGAATGCGGCGGCATGCTCGGCCCGCGTGCCCCGCGTGCGCAGGACCGCGCGCTTATGGCGCGGTGGTTGGGGTTGTAACTGCCGCTTTCCTACACGGTGCCCGCCATGGCATAATGCGCGGGAAGGGACAGCCGCTCCGCATGTGTTGCGGAACGGTGGCGGAGGAGTGGTGATGCAGGGATTTCACACAAAGACGCAAGGTGAGGGGCGTGCTCCGGCGCAGGCCGGAGCGTTGGCAATCAGATGCACCGCCTGTCGGCCCACGCTCCGGAACACGTCTGGAACACAGGGATGGAAAGAGGGTGTATTAAGTTTACACCACAGCTCTGAAACCCGCAGGCCGCCGTGTTTTCTCCTATGTCCGTGTGTCAACCTTGTAGGGTTTTTGTTGGATTTTGCGGGCGCGCCTTCCGGCGCCGAAACAGCAGGACAAAGCCGATCAGGCACGATGGAAAGGCCAATGCAGCGGCAATGATGAGCAGCACATGGTGCGTGTCCTCGCGCCCCAGCGGATCGAGGATATGCAGCCCCCACATCACATCATACCAGCGCCATTGCCCCGACCGCACAGCCAGCACCTCGCCGCTTTGGCGATCGACATAGACGTGCAGGCCATCGGCATAGGCCACCTGCCATGATGGGCGCTCGCGTCGCAGATCGAGCGGCGCAGCGTCGGCAGCAAAGGCGCGGACGCTGGCCACCTGCCCGGGACGCAGCAACGCACTATCGGCGATCCGCCGCGCCAGCGCCGCATCGACATCGGGCAAAACCTGCCCCGTCGCGGTGCTGGCGGCGCGAGCATCATCATCCGCAAAATGCAGCACCCATACCGGTCCATCGACTCGGCTGACCAGCATCACCATCTCGATTGGACGCCCATCGAAACGCGGAGCCACGAGCGGCGTCGGCACGTTAATCGCGCGCGGTTCGGCCCGCAAATGCGCGCCGCGCACTTCCTCGATCGGCCGCGCCACCATCCACAATCCGGTGAAGGTCCACAGCAAGATCGGCACCGCGACCAGCCAGCCGAGCCAGATATGCCAGCGCGCCAATTGCCGCATGATGGCCGCGCTTTTCATCCTTCACCCTCCTCCTTGTGCTCCGGCGAAGGCCGGAGCTCTGGCAGAGACATGCCACCTTTGCGTTTATACCCACCGCTCCGGAACAAGTCCGGAGCACAGGCGCCCCATCAGATATGAATCGGCTTGCCGGTCACCGCCATCGCCGCCTCCTTCAGCGCCTCGCTGTGCGTCGGGTGCGCGTGGCAGGTATAGGCGATGTCCTCCGACGTCGCACCAAACTCCATCGCCTGCGCCGCCTGCGCGATCATCGTTCCCGCAACGGATGCGATGATCCACACGCCGAGCACGCGGTCGCTGCTGGCATCGGCGATAACCTTGACCAGCCCATCGCCCTCGCGGTTGGTCTTGGCGCGGCTGTTGGCCATCATCGGGAATGTGCCGACCTTGACGCTGTGCCCCGCCGCTTTCGCCGCTTCCTCGCTGAGGCCGACACCCGCGATTTCGGGCATAGTGTAGACCACGCTGGGGATGACATCATGGTTCACAATACCCGTTTGTCCGGCGATATTTTCGGCGACCGCGATCCCCTCGTCCTCGGCCTTGTGCGCCAGCATTGGCCCGGGCGTGACATCGCCAATCGCCCAGATGCCGGGGACCGAGGTGGCAAAATCATGCCCGGTCTCAATCTGCCCGCGTTCGTTGACGACTAGCCCAGCTTTGTCGAGGGCAAGGCCATCGGTGTTGGGTTTGCGGCCAATCGCCACCAGCACGACATCGGCGGCGATGGTTTCTGACTCGCCACCAGCGGCAGGCTCGACCGTCACACTCGCCTTCTTGCCCCCCGCCTTCGCGGGGGCTTTGCTTACCGCAACCCCCGTCACCTTGGTGCTGGTGCGGATGGCAAAGCCTTGTTTCTTGAACAGCTTGGCCGCTTCCTTGCGGATGTCGCCGTCCATCCCTGGCAATATCTGGTCGAGATATTCGACCACCGTCACGCTCGCGCCCAGCCGTTTCCACACGCTGCCCAGTTCGAGACCGATAACCCCGCCGCCGATGACGACCATGTGCCCCGGCACCTTGCCGAGCGCCAATGCGCCCGTCGAATCGACCACCATCCCTGCGTCATTATCGACCGTCACGCCCGGCAGTGGCGTCACGCTCGAACCGGTGGCGATGACGATATTGCGCGCGCGGATGGCCTTGCCCGCGACCTCAACGCTGTCGGCGGCGGTAAAGGTCGCATGGCCCTTGATCCATGTCACCTTGTTCTTTTTGAACAGAAACGCGATGCCGCTGGTCAGTTCGCCAACCGCTTTGGCCTTTTCGGTCTGCATCGCCGCGACGTCGATGTCGACCTTGCCAAGCTGGACGCCGAACTTGGCCATCGCGCCCGAATGCGCTTCCTCATACAGTTCCGACGCGTGGAGCAACGCCTTGGACGGGATGCAGCCGACGTTGAGGCAGGTGCCGCCCAGCGTCTCGCGCGCCTCGACGCACGCGGTGTTGAGGCCAAGCTGCGCCGCACGGATCGCGGCAACATAGCCGCCCGGCCCCGCACCAATCACCAGCACATCATAGTCATAGTCATAGTCTGCCATCTTCTGCTCCGTTTGCCCTGAGCCTGTCAAAGGGCTGATTTTCTTTTTCGCCTTCCAAAATATGGGAAGTACAGGGCTTCGACAGGCTCAGCCCGAACGGGTTTATTTTACAAGTCTATGAGGAGTCTTGTTGGATCCTCAATCGCTTCCTTGACACGAACGAGGAAGGTCACCGCCTCGCGCCCGTCGATCAGGCGGTGATCGTAGCTGAGCGCGAGATACATCATCGGCCGCACCACCACCGCACCGTCGCGCACCACCGCGCGGTCCTCGATCCGGTGCAGGCCGAGCACCGCCGACTGCGGCGGGTTGATGATCGGGGTCGACATCAGGCTGCCGAACACACCGCCGTTGCTGATGGTAAAGGTGCCGCCCGCCATATCGGCCATCGTCAGGCTGCCCGCCTTGGCGCGCGCACCAAAATCGCCAATCGCCTTTTCAATTGCGGCAAAGCTCATACTGTCGGCATTGCGGATGACGGGGACGACCAGACCATTGGGGGCACTAACCGCGACCGAGACATCGAGGTAATTGTGATAGACAATCTCGTCACCGTCGATCCGCGCGTTGACCGCCGGAACATCGCGCGCCGCCAGCGCGACAGCGCGGGTGAAAAAGCCCATGAAGCCGAGCCGCACACCGTGCTTCTTCTCGAACAAATCCTTATATTTGGCGCGGCAGGCGATCACCGCCGACATATCGACGTCGTTGAATGTCGTCAGCAACGCAGCGGTGTCCTGTGCTTCTTTCAGCCGCTTGGCGACGGTTTGCCGCAGCCGCGTCATCTTGATCCGTTCTTCGCCGCGCGCACTGGACGTGGCGGCGACGGGCGCAGCCTCAATCGCAGGCGCGGCGGCGACGGGCGCATCACCCGCGCGCTTGGCGGCCTCGATCACATCTTCTTTGGTGATCCGGCCATCTTTGCCGGTGCCGGTGATTTTGGCGGGGTCGATGCCATGTTCGAGCACCGCGCGGCGCACAGCGGGGGACAACACCGATGCTTCGGATACCATCGGTGCAGCGCTGATCGCAGCAGCGACAGATGGGGCAGCCACAACTGCGCCGCCTTCCTCAATCACCGCAATCACCGCGCCAACCGCAACCGTATCGCCTTCCTTGACCAGTTGGCGGCCCATCACGCCCGCAATCGGGCTAGGCACCTCAACCGCCACCTTGTCGGTTTCCAGGCTGGCGATCGGCTCGTCAACCGCGACCGCATCGCCCGGCGCTTTCAACCATTGGCCGACGCTCGCCTCGCTCACGCTTTCGCCCAGCACTGGGACTTTTACTTCGCTGCTCATCGCTTCTTCTCTCTTTTGTGCCCCCGCGAAGGCGGGGGCACACCTAGTGTTCGCTTACTTCTTCGTGCGGCGGATTTCGGCGCGCACCGAAAGCCCCAGCGCATCGGCGACCAGCGCCGCCTGTTCGGTCTGGTGGCGCGACATCAGCCCCGTTGCGGGTGACGCGGCGGCGGCGCGGCCCGCATAGCGCGCGCGCATCCCCGCCTTGCCCGCTGCCTTCAGCGCGTCTTCGATGAACGGTTCGACAAAGAACCACGCCCCATTGTTGCGCGGTTCTTCCTGCGCCCACACGACCTCCTCCAGCGCGGCCATCCGCGACAGGCGCAGCGACAACGGTTCGCCGGGGAAAGGATAAATCTGCTCGATGCGGATGACGGTCGTGTCACCCTGCTTCGCCGCGTCGCGTGCCTCCATCAGGTCATAACCGACCTTGCCCGAGCATAAGACAAGGCGTTTAATCGCGGTATCCGCTGGCGGGTTGCGGTCCGACATGATCCGGCGAAAATGGCTTTCCCCGATGAAATCCGCCCGCTCGGACAGCGCCAATTTGTGCCGCAGCAGCGACTTTGGCGTCATGATGATCAGCGGTTTGCGGAACGGCCGCAGCATCTGACGGCGCAGCACATGGAAATAATTCGACGGGGTGGTGATGTTGCACAGCTGGATATTGTCGCCCGCGCACAGCTGCAAAAACCGCTCGAGCCGCGCCGAACTATGCTCCGGACCCTGCCCCTCATAGCCATGCGGCAACAGCATGACGAGACCGTTGGCGCGCAGCCACTTGGCCTCGCCCGCCGCGATGAACTGGTCGATCATGATCTGCGCACCGTTGGCGAAATCGCCGAACTGCGCCTCCCACAGCACCAGCGCCTTGGGGTCGGCCATCGCATAGCCATATTCAAATCCGAGCACGCCATATTCGCTCAAGGGGCTGTCGAGCACCTCGAACCGCCCGTGCGGCACCGTGCTAAGCGGAATATATTTCGCCTCTGTATTCTGGTCGCACCACACCGCGTGGCGCTGGCTGAATGTGCCGCGCCCGCTGTCCTGCCCCGACAGGCGCACCTGATAGCCTTCGGACAGCAAGGTACCGAACGCGAGTGCTTCGGCAGTTGCCCAGTCGAATATCTCGCCCTTGCCCGCGAACATCGCGGCGCGCGCATCAATCACCCGGCGCAGCGTTTTGTGCACCTCGACATCCGGCGGCACGGTGGTGATGGTGCGCCCGATACCGTCGAACAATTTGTCCGCCACTCCGGTCGGGATATTGCGCCGCGCGCCTTCGGGGTCGGCGGGCATGTGCAGGCCAGACCAACGCCCGGCAAACCAATCGGCCTTGCTCGGCTTATAGGTTTTGGCATCGGCGAAATCGCCCTCCAGCCGCGCAACAAAGGCGCTGCGCAGCCCATCGGCCTCGCCCACCGCAATCACGCCCTGCGCCTCCAGCCGCGCCTGATAGACGGTCGAAACTGGCGGATGCGCACGGATTTTCGCATACATCAGCGGCTGGGTAAAGCTCGGCTCGTCGCCCTCATTATGGCCAAAGCGGCGATAACACCACATGTCGATCACCACATCGCGGTGGAAATGCTGGCGAAAATCGATCGCCAGCTTGCACGCGAATGTCACCGCTTCGGGGTCGTCGCCATTGACGTGGAGGATCGGTGCCTGGACCCCCTTGGCGACATCGGACGGATAAGGCGATGACCGCGCGAATTGCGGGCTGGTGGTGAAACCGATCTGATTGTTGACGATGAAGTGGATGCACCCCCCGGTGTTATAGCCGCGAATGCCCGAAAAGCCGAGGCATTCCCACACAATCCCCTGCCCCGCGAACGCCGCGTCGCCGTGGATCAGCACGGGGAGCACCTGCTCGTGCTTGGCCAGATCCCCGCGCATCACTTGCTGCGCGCGCACTTTGCCGAGCACCACCGGATCGACCGCCTCGAGATGCGACGGGTTGGGCAGCAGCGACATATGCACCGATACCCCGTCAAACGCGCGGTCGGTTGATGTGCCGAGGTGATATTTGACATCGCCCGACCCGCCAACATCATCGGGGTTGGCCGATCCGCCCGAAAATTCGTGAAAGATGATTTTATACGGTTTGGCCATGACATTGGCGAGGACGTTCAATCGCCCGCGATGCGCCATGCCATAAACGATTTCGCGCAGCCCATATTGGCTACCATATTTGATGATCGCCTCGAGCGCGGGGACCATCGATTCACCGCCGTCGAGCCCAAAGCGTTTGGTGCCGACATATTTGCGCGCGAGGAATTTTTCCCACTCCTCGGCCTCGATCACCTTGCCGAGGATCGCTTTCTTGCCTTCGGGCGAAAAATGGATCGCCTTGTCGGCGCCCTCCATCCGCTCTTGCAGGAACCGCCGTTCCTCGACGTCGTTGATGTGCATATATTCAAGGCCGACCCGCCCGCAATAATTGGCGCGTAATGTTGCCACCAATTCGCGGATCGACGCTTGTCCAAGCCCCAGCGTGCCGCCGAGATAGACAGGCACGTCGAGGTCGCCGCCGCTGAACCCATGATATTCCGGGGTCAGATCGGCGGGAATATCCTGTTTCTGTAGCCCTAGCGGGTCGAGATCAGCCGCCAGATGCCCGCGCACGCGGTAGGTGCGCACCAGCATCATCGCGCGGATCGACGCCCCCGCCGCTGCCGCAACCTCCGCATCCGAAAGCACCGCGCCAGATTTTGCCGCAGCCGCCTTGACCGCGACCGCCATTTGGCAAGGATCGAGCGCCGCCGTCAAATCATCGGCCACGTCCAGCGGCCAGCCGCTGCGTTGCCAGCTGGGGCCGGCCTGCGGCTCGTCAAAGCCAAAGCTTTGTTGTTCGAGATTCATGTCTCTAACCTATCCGTGCCCCTGCGAAAGCAGGGGTCCATCTCCTGAGGACTCAACATGGCACCGACGGGGCTAATCTGCATCACCCCTGTATATCGAACCACAAATCCCGCCAATCGGGATTCGTTTCCTCGATCATCCGCACCTTCCAACTTCTTTTCCACTTCTTGATCTGCAATTCGCGGCGGCGCGCTTCCTGCATATCGTCGTGCACTTCGAACCAGACAAGTTTCGTACAACCGTGCGTCTTGGTGTGGCCTTCAATCGTTCCTTCGCGGTGCTGAAAGACCCGCTGCATCAACTTCGATGTCGACCCGACGTAGGTGGCACCGTTCTTGCGGTTCGCCATCATGTAAGCTGCACTGCCCTTCATTGCTCAACCGTTCGGGTGATGGGCCCCTGCCTTCGCAGGGGCACAGCAAAAGAAGCAGCGTGCCGACAATCAGACGCTCCCCTTCAGCACATCGGCCAAAGTGGTGCCCAATTCGGACGGGCTAGCCGACACGCGGATGCCCGCCGCCTCCATCGCCGCAATCTTGTCGTCCGCGCCGCCCTTGCCGCCCGAAACGATCGCACCCGCATGGCCCATGCGGCGGCCCGGCGGCGCGGTGCGCCCGGCGATAAAGCCGACCATCGGCTTCTTGCGCCCGCGCCTCGCCTCGTCGATCAGGAACTGCGCCGCCTCTTCCTCGGCGCTGCCGCCAATCTCGCCGATCATGATGATGCTCTTGGTGGCATCATCGCCGAGGAACAGCTCAAGCACGTCGATGAAATTGGTGCCGTTGACTGGGTCGCCGCCAATGCCGACCGCCGTGGTCTGGCCCAGCCCGACATTGGTCGTCTGGAACACCGCTTCATAGGTCAGCGTTCCCGAGCGTGAAACGACGCCGACGCTGCCCTTGGAGAATATGCTGCCGGGCATGATGCCGATCTTGCACTCATTTGGCGTCAGCACACCAGGGCAATTTGGCCCGATAAGCCGCGATTTACTGCCCTGAAGCCGCGCCTTGACCTTGACCATGTCGAGCACCGGAATGCCCTCGGTGATGCACACTATCAGCGGCATTTCCGCCTCAATCGCCTCGATAATCGCGGCGGCGGCGAACGGCGGCGGCACGTAAATGCAGCTCGCGTCCGCAGCCGTAGCGGCCATCCCCTCCGCCACGCTGTTGAACATCGGCAGGCCGATATGGACCTGCCCGCCCTTGCCCGGCGTCACCCCGCCGACCATCTGCGTGCCATAGGCCAGCGCCTGTTCGGTGTGGAAAGTCCCGGTCGCGCCGGTCATCCCTTGGGTCAGGACTTTAGTATGTTTATTAACGAGGATGGACATTGCCTATCATTCTTCCTTTTGTCATCCCGACGAAGGTCGGGACCCAGAACCTAAAAAAGGGCCTCATACAGATCATTCCAATCCGGATTAGCCTCTTCAATCACCCGCAACTTCCACAACCGCTTCCATTCCTTCATCTGCTTTTCGCGCACGATGGCCTGTTCAATCTCGTCAAAATGCTCAAACCACACCAGCATTTTGCAACCGTATTTCTTTGTAAATCCATCCGCCACCCCTTCTTTGTGCTGCCACACTCGCCTAGGCAGATCGCTGGTTACGCCGATATAGAGCGTGCCGTTGCGCTGGCTCGCCACGATGTAAACCCAACCGCCCTTCTCTTTCATTATATATCCCCGTCACACCGACCCTTATATGTCACACTGACGAAGGTCGGTGCCCAGAACCTACAAAAGAACCTTTCTCCCCGAACTGGGCCCCGACCTTCGTCGGGGTGACGGATGTGTTTGTTAACGAGGATGCTCACGCAGATCCCTTCCCTTTTAAGATGATCTTACGGACGACCCCGATGATCGCAGTCAGTACAACGATGGCGAGGCTGACACATGCTGCGACTGCACCAAAATACATCATGCCGATTAGCCCCATTCCGTCGCCGTGTCCCAAACCACCCATCCAGAAATCCGAATAGCGTGGCCCCTCCATTACGAAGAAAACGGTGAACACATTCAAAATCGTCACAAGGATGGCTGCGCTCAACGAACGGGCCAGTGACCCTCTCCAAAGACGGACCAATCCCAACAGCCACACAATCAGAAGCAGGAGATTGCCGGACCAGAATATTGTCCCAATCACCCCAAACTGCCATCTATCGCCCGGCACGCGACCAGCAGTTCCTTGACCGCATCGACGCTCACCTGAAGCCCCGCTTTGTCAGCATCGTCGAGCGCGATTTCGATCACCTGCTCGGCCCCGCCCGCGCCGATCATCACCGGAACGCCAACATAGAGGCCATCAAGCCCATATTTACCCTCGACATAGGCGGCGCAAGGCAGGATGCGCTTCTGGTCATTGAGGTAAGCCTCGGCCATCGCGATGCCGCTCGCGGCGGGCGCGTAAAAGGCCGATCCGGTGCCGAGCAGCGCCACGATTTCGCCGCCGCCGCCGCGCGTCCGCTTGACGATCGCGTCGATTGTGTCTTGCGTGGAAAGCCCCATCGCAACGAGGTCGGGCACCGGAATGCCGTTGACCGTCGAATAGCGCACCACCGGAACCATCGTGTCACCGTGCCCGCCCAACACAAAGGTGTTCACATCGCGCACCGACACGTTGAATTCATCGGCGATGAAGTGGCTGAACCGCGCGCTGTCGAGCACGCCCGCCATGCCGACCACCATATGGTGCGGCAGGCCGCTGAACTCGCGCAGCGCCCACACCATCGCGTCCAATGGATTGGTGATGCAGATGACGAACGCGCCCGGCGCGTTGGCCTTGATCCCCTCACCCACCGCCTTCATGACCTTGAGGTTGATGCCGAGCAGGTCATCGCGGCTCATGCCGGGCTTGCGCGCGACCCCGGCGGTGACGATGATGACGTCCGCACCCGCGATGTCGGCATAATCGTTCGATCCGGTGATGCGCGCGTCGAACCCCTCGACCGGGCCGCACTGCGACAGGTCGAGCGCCTTGCCCTGCGGCACGCCCTCAACCACGTCGAACAGAACGATGTCGCCCAGTTCCTTTTGCGCCGCGAGGTGCGCGAGCGTGCCGCCAATGTTACCAGCGCCGATTAGCGCGATTTTCTTGCGAGCCATATTCTGTCTCCTGCAATTAGAGTGATTTCGAGCCAGATAGAATCATCTGGCGACTCGGAAATCACGGAACAACAACAATCTATGGCCGCGTCAAATGAGCGCGGGCGGGCAATCCGGCCGTTCGTCGGCCCGCGCGCCGCGCCGCAATAGCCCGTTCAGCGGCGACCCGCAAGGCGATAAAGGTCCAAAATCACTGAGGTTAACGCAATTAGTTCGCAATATCATTTACCCGTGCGCCGCGCTGTCGATAATGGTCGGCGAGCACCCCGAACGCCAGCTTGCGTGTCCCCGTTTCGCTCACCAGCCCCTTGCGGTTCCAGCCGCGCTGAAACACCGGATGCTGGCGGCGCGGAGAGCGAAAATCCTTGAGTATCCACGGGCTCATCCCGGCCAAAAAGGGTATCCGGTCGGCCATCGCCAATGTCTGACGATAATAATCGGCCTGATATTCCTCCGAAAATTTGCGTGGGCTCCCGCCCGCATCGTGAAATCCGGCGAGCGCATCGGCGCCAAACTCCGACAGGATCAACGGCTTGCCACTCTCCGACACCCAGTCGAAATCGGGCAACGCCGCCAATCGGTCATCGCTATACCAGCCGTTATAGGTGTTGACCGCCAGCACATCGAGGTCGCCGACCAGCGGATCGTCGATCACCATCGTCACGCGCCCTGCGCGCATTTCACGCCGATTGAGCAGCGCCGCCGTTACCAGCCGACTGTCATCGAGGCTGCGGACATCGGCGATCAGGTCACGCAGAAAGGCATTGCGCGCATCGCTCACCGGGGTTTCATTGCCGACGCTCCACAGCGCGATAGAGGCGCGGTTACGGTCGCGCACGATATTTTCGGCCAGCATCCGCCGCGCCGCGCGTCGCGTTTCCGGGTTATCCCACGCCACCAGCCAGTAAACCGGAATCTCGCTCCACACGATCAGCCCCATCTCGTCGGCCATCCGCGTCATCACCTCGCTGTGCGGATAATGGGCGAGCCGCACAAAATTGCCGTGCAGGCCCTGCTTGACCAGCGACAGCAGATCGCGCGCGGCGGCGGGCGTGATGATCCGCGACGGCTCTGCGCCCAATTCCTCCTCGTGCAGGCTGATACCGCGCAGGAAGATCGGCTGGCCGTTGAGCAAAATCTGAGCACCGCGCACCGCGATGGTGCGAAAGCCGATGCGGTCGCGCAGCACATCGCTGCCCGCGCGCACCTCGACATCATAGAGCGTTGGCGCATCGGGCGACCAGCGGCGCAGCGCGCGCGGAGCCGCCACGCTCCCCTGCCACATCCCTTGCCCATCGGTCCTTCCACTCATCGTCAGGCCCAACGCGCCGATGTGCACCCACACCAGGCTCCCCGCCGCATGGGCACCCGCGAGCCGCAGGCTCGCCATGATCCGCCCGTCATTGCCCAGCCGCACCCACGCATCATCGACATAGGTTTCGGGCACGGTGATCAGGCTCACCGCGCGGGTGATGCCGCCATAATTCTCCCAGTCAGTGACGCTTGGCGGGACGGTGTCTGCACGCGCCGTCGAATCGACGCCCACGGTGATGCGGTTGGCCCCCTCACGCAAATGCGCGGTCACATCGAACGCGAACGGGGTAAATCCGCCCTCGTGCCGCCCGACCAGCGCGCCGTTGACATAGACGGCGGCACCGTAATTGACCGCACCAAAGCGCAGGAAGGTGCGGGTGCCGGCGCGCGGGTGCCCATCGACCATTCGCTGATACCACATCAACCCTTGGTAATGACGCAGCAATGGACTGTGCGTAAGCCACGACGATGGCAGCATCGCGGTTGGCGCGCGGTCCATATCATATTCGATCAGCGCACGCGGGTTGGCGCGCATCGCGTCCTCGACATCAAAATCATCGGCGCGCCGCGAACCATAACCCGCCTCGCCGCCGTGAAATCCGCTCACCCCGACGCGGTAGGGGTCGATCGACCAGTGCCACGGGCCAGACAGGTCGGTTGCGGGGCGCAAATCTGCTGCGGCCAGCACGGGCGAAGGGGGAGGCGATGCGGGCGCGGGCGACGCCTGTGCCGCGCCGGACAGCATGGTCAAATAAACACTGACAATCAATGTCAGGAATTGCCAAAACTTAGGGTCAGGACCCATGGTTCGCACGGCTGAGGCGGCACAATTGCGAACAGATCGGGCCGAAATGCACGATGGGGCGTGCGGGATACGCTTCAAGGGCAGTTCGGTTCGAGGTGGAAGCCATTGTGCCGTCCTATAGGATTTGGCCAATTTCGCCCACTGCTGCGTCAGAAAGTTTTGAAATATCGACATATTCCTTCACCTTTCCTTCTTGCATTGAACGAAATTGGCTCAAACCTCAGTTCGCGTGAACCATGGGTCCTGACCCTAACTTTCATCCGCGCACTCCATGCCCCAGTTCTAACCACTCGTCGGACAGCATTTCATTCAGCCGCGACGCGGTGCGTTCAAACTCGAACGCGCCATCGCCTTTGGGATAGAGATCGTCGGGCAATGCGTCAGCCGCCGCGAGCAGTTTGACCCGATATTCATAGAGCGCGTCGATCAGCGTCACAAACCGCGCCGCTTCATTGCGCTTTTCCGGCCCCAGCGCGGTGACGCCCACCAATATGACCGTGTGATATACCATTGCAATCGCTAGATAATCTGCCGCTCCGCGCGCTTCACCGCACAACCGCTTGAAGCTGAACACCGCGACGCCCTTCAGGCTCTTGGGCACGTGTAGCGTCCGCCCGCCACCCACGTCCAACTCGGCGGACGGCACATGTGCGCGGTCCTCCACGGAAAAGTCGGTGAGGCGGAAAAACGCTTGCGACAAAGCTGCGGTCGCGGCCGCGCCATTGGGGACGTGCCAGCGCTCGACCCCGGACAGCCGATCACGGCGATAGTCATGCGGGCCATTGAGCGAAATTATGTCCATTTTTCCGTTCATTAGCGCGATAAACGGGAGGAAGTGCTCGCGGTTCAGCCCGTCTTTATACAAATCGTGCGGCGGGCGGTTGCTCGTCACCACTACCGTCACCCCGCCTTCAACCAACGCCGTGAACAGCCGCGACATGATCATCGCATCGGCGCTGTTATTCACCACCATTTCGTCAAAGCATAGCAGGCGTTGCTCGCCCGCTAGTCCCGCTGCCACCGCGATCACCGGATCGCCCGCTTCGGTGGCGCGCGCGGCGCGCAGCCGCTGGTGCACTTCAATCATGAAGGCGTGAAAATGCACGCGGCGTTTGGCGTGGATGGCCAGGCTGTCATGGAACAGGTCCATCAGCATGGTCTTGCCGCGCCCAACCCCGCCCCACAGGTAAATACCGCGCGGTGCCTCGGCCTTGCGGCCCATCATCCGCCACAACAGGCTGCCACGCTCGGGGATGGCTTCCAGTTCCTGTTGCAAGCGATCGAGCCGAATGGCCGCGGCGCGTTGTTCATCATCGACGCGTAATTCCCCCGCCGCGACCAGCGCATCGTATCGGGCTAGGACAGATGCCACCACCGCCCGCCTGTCAAACGGCGCGTTCGACCATCAACTTTTTGACTTCGGCGATGGCGCGCGCGGGCGACAGCCCCTTGGGGCAGGCATTGGCGCAGTTCATGATCGTATGGCAGCGATAAAGCCGGAACGGATCTTCGAGTTCATCCAAGCGCTCACCGGTCATCTCATCGCGGCTGTCGGCGAGCCAGCGATAGGCCTGAAGCAAGATAGCGGGGCCGAGGAACTTGTCGCTGTTCCACCAATAGCTGGGGCATGAGGTAGAGCAACAGGCGCACAGGATGCACTCATACAGGCCGTCGAGTTCGGCGCGGTCTTCGGGCGATTGCAACCGTTCCTTGCCCGACGGGGTCGGGGTTTTGGTTTTCAGCCACGGTTCGATCGAGGCATATTGCGCATAGAAATGCGTGAAGTCGGGGACCAGATCCTTGATGACCTCCATGTGCGGCAGCGGGGTAATCGTCACATCGCCCTTGCAATCCTCGATCGCGGTGGTGCAGGCGAGGCCGTTCTTGCCGTTGATGTTCATTGAGCAGGAACCGCAAATCCCCTCGCGGCACGAACGGCGGAACGCCAGCGTTGAATCCTGTTCGGACTTCATCTTGATCAGCGCGTCGAGCACCATCGGCCCGCAACTATCGAGGTCAACCTCGAACGTGTCCATCCGAGGATTTTCGGCCTTGTCGGGGTCATAGCGATAGACTTTGAAGCTCTTGGCATTTTTGGCCCCGGCGGCACGGTGCACCTTGCCGTCGCGGCGGACCTTGCTGTTCTTGGGAAGGGTGAACTCAGCCATGGGTCGCGCGTCCTGTTCGCCGGAAAATGATATGGGCTTGTCTAGTCCGACAATTGCGGCACCGCAAGACCAGCCGCACGCTCCGCCAATATCGCCTCGGCCTGTGCATGGTCGAACGGCTTGTCGACATCGATGGCCGCCACCGGATCCGCCATCGGCACCAGCGCCGCGCGCATATTCAGCCGCTGTCCGGCCCGCTCCAACGCATCGCCAAGGCCAATGGTGCGGGTGATCGCGCGCATCGCCAGCCACCAGCCAAAATGCCGGAATAGCCGCCACGGACGTTTGCGATCAGCTTCCGCCTCGGCCCACACATGCAGCGCCGCCAGCGCTGGCGGTCCGGTGAGCGCGAACAAATTGGCCCCCGACCATGCGCCATCGGCAAAACGCAGCCATGTGCGCCGTGCATCGGGATAGTGCGCCAGCATAGTGCCACGCTCAACCATCGCCACCGCGACATCGGCATCGCCCACTTGGCTCATGAACGCCTCGACCATCTGGCGCGTCAACAGCGGGTGATCGGCGGTCGTCACCAGCAGCGGCCAATCGGCATCGCGGCCCGCCACGCCAAGGATGCTCGCTGAAATCCCCGCACCGCTCGGCAAAATATCCGCCCCGCCCCCCGCCGCAACCGCCGCTGCCAGCACATCGAGCTCCTGCGCCAACACGATGATCCGACCAATCGCAGGAACAGTGCGAAGTGTCCGCACCACATGCGTCACCATCGGCTCGCCCGCGATGCGCACCAGCGCCTTATACGTCTCGCCGAAATGGCTGGCGAGCGGGTCACTGCCAGGGCGCTGTCCGGCAAGGATGATTGCGGTCCACGCTGTGGTCATATCCGCGCAGTCGCGTCGCTTGGCACGAAAAGCAAGCGCATATTGGCGCTGCTGCGACTTCCTGTTTATAGGGGCGCGCGCATGACCCAGCCACCGCCCCCTTCCGTCACCAGCCACCACGTCGCCAAGGGTGCGGGCAGCACCCTGCTGGCGCGGCTTGGCGCGGTCATCGAAATCATCACCCAGCCGCTTTATGTCGCGCTGTTCGGCCTCGCCAGTTTTGGCCTGCACGCGGTGCTGTGGGCGGCGGTCAATGTGCTCGAAAACATCTTTGACCTTGGCATGACCGGCGCGCTGCAACGCACAGTGCCGCAAGCCAGAACCGAGGCAGAGGCGGTGGCATCGCTGCGCTCAGCGGTTCTGCTCGGCGTTGTTCCCTGCATCTTCATTGCCACCATCGTCACCGTCATTGCCCCCTCGCTGGTCCACATCTTTAACGCCAATATCGCCGACAGCGGGCGGCTAGGGCAGATTATCCCGCTGTTTGTCTGGACGCTGCCGCTATGGGCATTCGTCGAAATAGCGACATCGGGGCTGCGGGCGCGGCAAGTGTTTGGCGCAGAGGTGCGCATCCGCTGGTTCTGGGAACAACTCGTGCGCCTGATCGTCACCGTCATCCTGTGGCTGGCAGGGGTCGGCACCGTTGCTCTCTTTTATGCGCATCTGATGTCGCTCGGCGTTATTGCGCTCATCTGTATCCGGATGCTCGGCCGATATTATGATTTACGCCTGTTGTTCGTGCGGACCGACGAGCGAGCGATATGGCAAGAGACGCTGTTTGCGGGTCTCGCGATCCTGCCATCGAATATCGTCGCCCGCCTGTTCAGCGATGCGCCAACCATTGCGCTCAATGCCTGGCTACCCGGTGCCAGCGGCGCGGCTGCGGCCGGCCTGTTCGCCATTGCCCGCAAAATCTCGAGCATCGTCCAGCTGGTCCGCATCGCCTTTGCCCATGTGCTGGCACCGCTCGCATCGCTCGCATCGACCGCAAACCGGACGATGGTTCAGGATATTTACGGCTTTGCCACGCGCATTTCGATCACCGTCGCGCTTCCGCTTGGTGCTGTGCTGATGGCGTGGGGCGGGGTCATCCTCGGCCTGTTCGGCGCAGAGGCAGGTGCGGCGATCCCGGCTTTGATGGTGCTGACAGCCGCGCGCGTGGTTGAGGCGATCACCGGCACCGCATCGCCAGTGCAACAGGTTATCTCCGGCTATCGCAGCCAGCTGGTCGGCAGCATATTTGGTGCGGGCGTGGCGGCGCTGATCGGCTGGGCGGTCATGCCCGCAGGCGGCCTGACCGGCATCACCATAGCGGTCAGTATCGGCATTGTCATCGCGGCGGTGGTGCCGCTGTGGCAGGTCCACCGCTATGACCATATCCACCCGTTTGCGCCGCCTTTCGCCAGCGTGGCGATGCACGCCACGGCCGTTGCCGCTGTCGGAGGGGGGGGCAGCCTGCTCGCCGTCACGGCACCTGCGGCGGCGCACCCGCCGCTGTTCATCCTGTGCTTGCTCGCCAGCCTGTGGTGCGCCGCGCGCTTTGCCCTGCCTGCGCACGACCGCGCAGCGCTTGGCAAGGTTGGCATGGTATTGCGCATCGCCGGCCACCACGAATAATCGTGGCGCTGTCATGATTTCGCCGTAAAGAACGCTATGGAGCGGCACACGCCTTCGCAAGGCGCGAAAACGGACAATGCAACTAGACGCCAAACACGGCAGGGGAATCACGATGTATCAACAGGAAATGGCGCGGTTCGGGAAGTCATTATTCGTCATTCGCGGTGTCTATATCTATGCCTTCATCATCATCGGCGTGGCCATCGCCTGGTGCAGCAAAGATTGGGGGCCGTTTGCCGATGCGCGCCACGATCAGCTGTGGTTCTGGACCTCCTTGGGGGTGGCCAGCCTTGGCGCACTCATCCGCATAATCACGTCGGGCCACGCGGCGCTTGGCACGTCGGGACGGGTGAAAGCGGCTGCCGAGGCGGCGGAGCTTAACACCACCGGCCCCTATTCGCTGGTGCGTAACCCGCTCTATGTCGGGCGTATCCTCAATTATACCGGCATCGCCATGCTGTCGGGCAGCTGGGCCTATGGTGCGATCGTGTTTCTGCTCTCGATCCTGATCTATGAGCGGGTTTCGGTGTACGAAGAGGAGTTTCTGATCGGCAAGTTCGGCGATGCGCACCGCGACTGGGCGGCGCGGGTTCCGATGCTGCTGCCGCGCTTCACTGGCTGGGTCACACCCAAATATCGATTCTGGTGGAAACGGATGATCTGGCGCGAGCGACAGAAAGTGTTTCTGCTCGGCGCCGCGCTGTTCCTCAACTGGATCGCGCGGTTCGACTTTCAGATGAGCGCCATTCCGATCGACATGTGCCACTGGGTCACTGCCTATGCCACGCTCGCCGGAGCCTTTGCCCTGACCGAGGTCATGGGTCTGTTTGGGTATTACAAGGATATGCGGTGAGCCAGACGCCGGCGCCCACGCTTGCGCCGCTGATTGCGCTGGTCGGTGCCGACGGGTCGGGCAAATCGACGCTGCTTCCAGATGTGTTGGCGCATGTCGCACGCACCCGCGCGGTGCAGGCAGGCTATCTTGGCCTTGGCTCCGGCCCGCTTGGGACGCGCATCAAAGCCTGGCCGCTGATCGGGCCGCCGCTTGAGCGCATGCTGAGCGAGCGCGCCCGCCGCGCGCGCGACCCCCACGGCACCTTCCCCGATGCGTTGACCGCGCTTGTCCTCTATCGCTATTCGCTCAAACGCAAGCGGCGCTGGGACCAGATGATGGCGCTGCGACGCACGGGCACCACCGTCATCACCGACCGCTATCCGCAGGCCGAGGTTGCGGGCTTTTACGACGGGCCTGGCCTGTCCGCTGCGCGATCGAGCGGGGTGATTATCCCCTGGCTCGCGCAGCGCGAACGCCGCCTCTATCAGCATATGGCGTCCTTTGTTCCGACGCTGGTCATCCGCCTCGCCATCGATATCGAAACCGCCAGGCTGCGCAAACCCGATCATGAGCGCGGCTTGCTTGAGCGCAAAATCGCCGCAACACCGATCTTAAGCTTTGGCGGTGCCCCGATTGCCGAAATCGACGCGCGCCGACCCTATGCCGAAGTGCTGGCGGCGGCGATCAGTGCGGTTGATCGGGCGCTTGCGGAGCAGGGGCAGCGGTAACGCGCCGCGCAAAAGCCACCGCATCAGCGAGCAAACTGCTGTCATTGCGATAGAAGAGCGACAGCGGCTTGACCGTTCCGGCATGGTCCGCGCCAGGGTAAATCCGCACCTCGGCCTGCCCGCCCGCGTCAAGGATCGCCGCCGCCAGATTGCGCGAATTACGGGGCCTTACCGTCGTATCGGCATCGCCATGCCCTAGCCATAGCGGCGGTGCATCGCCGCGTGCAAAATGGATCGGCTGCGTTATCGCTTGATTTTGCAGATGATGAAAGGCCGCTTCGGCGGCACCGCCGCGCTCAAATGGCAAAAAGTCAGCTGGGCCAGCGAGGCCGATGACGCCGCGTATCGCGCCGCCGGGCTGCACCATATCCCGCAACCCCACATCCTCTAACCATTGCGGATCGAGCGCACTCATCAGCGCGATATGCGCGCCCGCGCTATGCCCCGCGAGCACGATACGGTCAGGATCGCCGCCATAGCGCGCGATATTGGCGTGGGTCCAGCGGATCGCCGCCGCGGCGTCTTGCATGAAAATGGGGAACTTGCCATCCTCGCCCAAGCGATAACCGACCACCACCGTCACAAACCCCTCAGCGGCAAAGGCGCGGCCGGCAAAGCCATAAACATTGCGCCCGCCGCTGCGCCAGCCACCGCCGTGGAAAAAGACGATGACGGGGCGATTGGCAGGCTGCGTCACCGACGATGCGGTGCGCTCTGGCGCATAAACATCGACACGCTGAATATCCGCGCTGCCATAGGCAATGCCGTGCGCCACACGTTCGCCCGCTGGACCCGGCGTCAACCGATCGACGACGTTGAGCAGCCCGGGCCATTGCCAGTGCGCCGCGAAACCCACCGCAACCGCGACGGTCGCAAACAGCGCCAATAGCACCACTATCGTGCGAATCATCTTTTCCTCTCCTCCGCGCCTGATGCGCCCCCCTGCGGACATGGCTTTGCAAAGCCGCGTCATTATGGCAAGCGCGAACGATGACCGCGATCCGCATCTTTCACGCCAGCGACCTGCATTTCGGCGAAGAAGACCGCGACGCGCTCGACTGGTTTGCTGCGCTGGTCCGCGATGAACAGCCCGACGCCGTGGTGATAACCGGCGACATCACGATGCATGGTTCGCAGCGCCAATTTGCCGCCGCTGAGCAGTGGTTGAGCGGCTTGCCCGCGCCGCTTCTGCTCGGCATCGGCAATCATGATCTGCCCTATTATCACCACATGATCCGGCGCGTGCTACGCCCTTATGCGCGCTATGAAGCGCTGGCCCGGGCGGTGGAAAGCGAATGGAAAAACGACGGTGTCGCGCTTGTGCCGCTCTGCACCATCGCCCCGGCGCAGTGGCGGCTCAACTGGTCAAAGGGCGTGGTTTCTAAACTGGCATTGGCCGCGACCATCGCCAGATTGAGCCAGGTTCAGAGCGCCGCGATGAAGCTGGTGATGGCGCACCACCCGCTGGTCGAGACGGGGACGCGCGGCACCGCGCTGACCCGCGGCGGTGATAATGCGCTGGCAGCATTAGCGCGCGCTGGGGTCACTGCGGTGCTGTCTGGTCATGTTCATGACCCGTTCGATTTGACCTATCAATCGGTGGCTGGTCCGGTCCGGATGATCGGCGCAGGCACGCTTTCCAAGCGACTGCGCACCACAGCGCCCAGTTTCAACGAACTGGTGATCGCGCAATCCCTGACAGTCAATGTCAGGGATTATTTGCCGCATAGTTAACGCGCTCGTCACCGCGCCTGTTGGATGGTTGGCAAGGCGCGCGGGGGCATTAGCCTGCCCATGAACCGTCTTTTCCCTCTTCTCCGTCGCCTGGCGTTGGCCAGCGCCATGTGCCTGGCCATTGCCGCCGCACCCACGGCGGCCCAGGCGGCGGAGGGGACCAGCGCGCGCGCCGCGATGGTGATTGTCGCCGACGGCATCGCGTTCGAAGATGCGTCGCTGTCGGTTAGCGAAACGAGCACCGAAACATGGCCCGCCGACGATGCCGACGATGCGGTGGATGGCACGGCCAGCCGCCTGTCCGAAAGCGCGGTGGCGGAACAGTCTGGCGAAGGCTTTGCCCCCAGCCGCACACCCATTGCCAGCTATGGCCCGTTCCACCTGGTCAGCGATGATACGGTCGAGATGATCGGCACCGTCGATAGCGCCACCCCGCGCGCATTCGCCGCGCTGCTCGCCGCGCACCCCACCGTGCGCCATCTGGTGATGGTCGAATGCCCGGGGTCGATTGACGAGGCCGCCAACCACATCCTCGCGCGTCAAGTGCGCCGCGCCGGCCTCAGCACCCGCGTGCCCGATGGCGGTTCGGTGCGTTCGGGCGCGGTCGATCTGTTCCTCGCGGGCACCGAGCGCAGCGCAGCGCCATCGGCCGAGTTCGGCGTCCACAGCTGGCGCGATGAGGATGGCTATGAGGCGCGTGATTTTGCCGCCAACGACCCGGTCCACGCCGAATATATCGGCTATTACCGCGAAATGGGGCTGAGCGACGCGCGCGCACGCGCCTTTTACGCGCTAACCAACAGCGTCGGCTTCGATTCTGTGCGCACTTTGCGCGCCAGCGACATGGCACAGTTGGGACTGGCAAGCATCGCGGGGTAACGGGGCTAGTTGGATTTTAGCGTGGGCGCTCGCGGATAATTTTGGGAACCGAAGAGTTCCGCCGTGTCCACGCCCGCATTTCTGGGCATATCCAGCCAATCAACCGTAAAATGGCGGAATAATCTTCCGTGAGATTATGACCGATCAAAGGCTCTTGGTGAAAAATCCGGTTGCGTAAATCCTGAACCTTGGTGCCCGTCCGACTAACGTCAATGATCGACTCATTCGGCCCCAAATGAGGGAATGCTTGGCCGATGTGCGTCGCCCATATCACATGATTATATTCGCGGCGGAGCAGTGCAACCCAAAAGCCAAGCGACAGGGACGCAACGACTTGCGAAGATGACGCCGCCACCCCATATATGCTATAGTGACGTCGCTCAGCCTTTATGATATCGCTCACCTGCTTTGGCCGAAGAATGTTTCGGCAATTTGGATCAGAGGTCCAGTTCACGCTATAGATATCGGCCAGAGCCAAGTGTATGACATTCCTAAGGCAAACTTCTACGGTTTGGAGTGGGTAATGAAAACTCTGTCCTACAGCCGCATTCCAGAGGTACAGTTTATGCGCCGATTCGGAGTTGAAGCCGGCTGAGCGTTCATATGTGCGCCATCGCTCTGGAGAAATGGAGCGCTTGAATGCCACCATTAACTCAGGGGTAACCTGATCCGGAATATTATCTTGACGCATCGGCATTTGAGACTAAATCCACTCGTGAGAGCCGGGGTCCGCAAGGACCGCCCGGACTAGACAGAGCCCCCGGACAGCCTAGGCCCTCCGGGGGTTTCGCTTTATGAAGCCCCCTTTCTGTTAGGTCGAGACTTTTTAGTGTCATTGCTATTGACGCCGACTCACTACCTCCCTCGCCCGACATTGACTTTTGCGGGCGAATCCCCTAGCCGCGCCAGCACGAGGAGGCCGCCCCCCTATGCGGCCCTTTTCTTGAGCAGTTTTAGATAGAGAATCACAGCCATGAAGCGCACGTTCCAGCCCAGCAACCTTGTCCGCGCCCGCCGCCACGGCTTTCGCGCCCGCATGGCAACCGTGGGTGGCCGCGCCGTGATCCGCGGACGCCGCGCCCAGGGCCGCAAGAAGCTTTCTGCCTGAGCCTGTTGTCATTCGCCGTTTGACGCGGCGCCCCCAATTCCTTGCCGCCAACGCGGGTGTGCGCGTGCCGATGCCCGCGTTCGTATTGCTCGCGCACCCACGCGGTGACGATGACGGTGCGGCTGTCGGCTATGGCATCACCGCGACCAAGCGGCTGGGCAATGCGGTGGAGCGCAACCGCGTCAAACGCCGCTTTCGCGCGCTGATCCGCACCCATTTTCCCGACCATGCACTGCCCGGCACCGATTATGTGCTGATCGGCCGCGCCGATGCGCTGACCCTTGAACATGCGCGCCTCAGTTCCGACATGGTGAAAGCGCTGGCCAAGGCGACCAAGCGATTGGCGGAGCGCGCGGCCAAAGGCGCAGAAGGATTGAGCACTTCACCATGATCGGGCGGATGATGATCTGGGTCGCGCGGGGGTGGCAATGGGGGCCATCGCGCGTGTTGCCGCCGTCGTGCCGTTACACGCCGTCGTGTTCGGCCTATGCCATCGCTGCGATAGAACGGCACGGTGCAATCAAAGGTGGATGGCTGGCGACAAAGCGGCTATTGCGCTGCCACCCATGGGGCGGCCACGGCCACGACCCAGTGCCCTAATGCCGCTCAACCGACCATTTCCCAACAGTGAAAGACGCCAAGCCTGTGGAAGATAAACGTAATATCATCATCGCAACCGTGCTGGCGGCGCTGATCCTGTTCGGCTGGCCCTATGTGACAGAGCGGTTTTTCCCGACGCCCGCCAGCCCGCCCGCGCGCAGTGCGCCCGCGACGGCGGAGGCGACGCCAAGTGCGACGCCGGTTGCCGGAGCGCCCGCGACACGCGCGGTCAGTGTAGCGCAAGCGCGCACCGCATCCCCGCGTATCGCGATCGAAACCCCCAAGCTGCGCGGGTCGATCAACCTGACGGGCGCACGGATCGACGATCTGGTGCTGCTCGGTTACCGCCAGTCGGTCGAACGCGGCGCACCGCCGGTGCAATTGTTCGCGCCCAGTGGCACCACGCACGCTTATTTCGCTGGCGTCGGGTGGAGCGGCGCGGGGCTGAATGCGCCGACCGCAGATACGCTGTGGAGCGCACCAGCAGGGGCAAAGCTGACCCCGACCACGCCGGTGACGCTGACCCACGACAATGGTGTGGGGCAGGTCTTCACCATCACGCTTAGCGTCGATGCCGATTATATGTTCACCGCGCGGCAAAGCGTGTCCAACAATGGCGCAGCGCCGGTCGCGGTCAAGCCATACAGCTTCCTCACCCGCGCGCGCGCGCCATCGCCCGACGTTGACAGCTGGACGATCAACACCGGCGCGATGGGGGTGTTCGGCGGCACCGCGACCTGGTTTGACCAGGACGAGATCGACGAAGCGCCGGGCGCGACATTGACCAACGCGACGCGCGGCGGATGGCTCGGCTTTACCGATCAATTCTGGCTCGGCGCGATCATCCCCGATCAGGCGGCCTCGGTCGCCACCAGCTTCCGCAAGGGCGCGGGCGGGCTTTATCAGGCCGACTTTGCCAATACCGAAGCCGTGCTCGGTGCCGGGCAGGCGCGCACCACCACCAGCCGCATTTTTGCAGGCGCCAAGGAAACCGCGCTGCTCGACGCTTACACCGATGGCGGCATTCCCTATCTCGACCGCGCGACCGATTGGGGCTGGTTCTGGTTCATCGCCAAACCGATCTTTTACCTGCTCGACGGCATCTTCGGCCTGCTCAAGAATTTCGGCTTTGCGATCATGGCGCTCACCCTGCTGATCCGCCTCGTCATGTTCCCGATTGCGCAAAAACAATTTGCCAGCATGGCGCAGATGCGCGTCGTCCAGCCCAAGCTGAAGGCGTTGCAGGAAAAATATGCCGACGACAAACCCCGCCTGCAACAGGAAATGATGGCGCTGTACAAGACCGAAAAGATCAACCCGCTCGCCGGATGCCTGCCGATCCTCGTGCAGATACCGATATTCTATTCGCTGTATAAATGTTTGATGCTCACGGTCGAAATGCGGCACCAGCCGTTCATCCTGTGGATCCGCGATTTGAGCGCGCCAGACCCCGCGAGCCTCGTCACGCTGGGCGCGCAATGGGGCGTGAGCGTTCCCGCCTTCCTCGGGCTTGGCGTGCTCGCGGTGCTGCTCGGCGTCAGCATGTGGGCACAATTCCGGCTCAACCCGCCCGCCGCCGATCCGGTGCAGCAACAGGTGTTTGCGATCATGCCGTGGATGCTGATGTTCATCATGGCGCCGTTCGCGGCCGGGTTGCTGCTCTACTGGATCACCAACAATGTGCTGACGATGAGCCAGCAACGGCTGCTCTATTCGCGCTACCCGCAGATGAAACAGGCGATGGCGGTCAAGTGAGGTGACCCCGCAAGAAGAAGACGAGCTTGCAACAAGGATCGAGCGCGCACGCAAACTGTTTGCGGGCCGCGTCGATTTCCTGTTGTCCGCACCTCGCCTGGAGTTTCTACCCGAGCCAAGCGTGGCGGAGGTCGCCTTTGCCGGACGCTCGAACGTCGGTAAATCGACGCTGCTCAACGCGCTAACGGGGCGCAAGGCGCTGGCGCGCGCGTCGAACACCCCGGGCCGCACGCAGGAGCTCAATTTTTTCGAGGTCGGCGAACCGACGCGGTTCCGGCTGGTCGACATGCCCGGCTATGGCTTTGCCACCGCGCCCAAGGCGGTGGTCAAGAAATGGCGGTTCCTGATCAACGATTATCTACGCGGGCGGCAAGTGCTCAAACGCACGCTGGTGTTGGTTGACGCGCGCCACGGGCTGAAGCCCGTTGACGGCGAAGTGCTCGACATGCTCGACGCGGCGGCGGTAAGTTACCATGTCGTGCTGACAAAAAGTGACAAGATCAAGCCGACCGCGCTTGCGGCAACCGCCGCGCAGGTCGCCGAGGCGATCCGCAAACGCCCCGCCGCGCACCCGCATGTGCTGGCCACCGCAGCGGAAACTGGGCTTGGCATCGCCGAGCTGCGCGCCGCTGTGCTAGAGGCGGTGGAGGGTTAAAGCCGCAGGCTTATGGTTCGCTGCCGTCTTTACGCTTTTGCCGCCCGGCCCCGGCGAACAAATGCATATCGATGTCGGGGTAATGGCAGTCGGATAGCGCCAATTTGCCGATAGCGAGCAGCACACAGTCGGCGTCTGATTCGTTGATCAGATGATGGCCGTTGCTTATCCCCTTGGGGAAGGTCGCGATGTCGCCAGCAACCATCGGCGTGCGGCCCGCATCGTCGACCAGCACCGCCTCGCCCGACAGGATGACGACCAGTTCGTCTTCCTCGGCATGCCAGTGGCGCTGCGACGACCAGGCCCCGGGTTTGAGCGTGCAGTGGCTCGCGCCAAAATCGCTGAGGCCCGCAGGCCCCATCAATTTGCGATACCAGCGCCCAGCCACCTCGCGGTCATAGGGCGCAAAATAGCCGGTGGTGTTGGTCGCCGCTATGGCGTCAAGGTCAAGCTTGGGCATTGGGCGAAGTTAGCCCGTCGCCGCGCGGCCCGCAACCCCGATGGCACAGGAACAACCCATGCCATCGGGGGCAGGTGCGTTTATTCGGATTATTCGGCGCGCAAATTGGTTGCCGCCATCTTGCCGCGCTTGTCGGGGGCAAGGTCGTAACCGACGCGCTGGTCCTGCTTCAATGTGCTCATTCCGGCGGCTTCGACCGCGCTAATGTGCACAAAGGCGTCGTTGCCGCCGTCTTCGGGGGCGATGAAGCCATAGCCCTTGTCTGCATTGAAAAACTTAACGGTGCCGATAGGCATGATTATGTCCTTTAGTAACGTGCCGCACCCCTTTCCTTGCGGAAAAATGTGCGGGTAGGGCCGGGTATAGGATTTCGAAATCGCCGCCGGGCCCGAACGACAAGTCACGAAAGTCGGGCGCAAAGCTTTCCGATAAGCCGCCGTAGCATGAATATATCGCTTTGTCGCGCACCATATTTGCATCGCTGCTTTTGCTCGGCTAGCCATGACCGATGGCCAGCCTGTCCCCGATCGATGTCGTCGCCCTTACGCAGGGCCTGATCGCCGCGCCCAGCGTGTCGCCCGCGCACGGCGCGGTGTTCGATGTGCTCCAATCCGCGCTCGAACCGCTGGGATTTGCGGTCGAACGCTTCATTGATGGCGAAGAGCCGCACGGCCCGGTCGAAAATATGCTCGCGGTGCGCCGGCCAAAGAGCAGGGACGCTGGCGGGCGGCATCTGGCCTTTGCCGGGCATGTCGATGTCGTGCCGGTCGGTGAAGGGTGGAGCCATGACGCCTTTGCCCCGCGCATCGCGGGCGGGATGCTCTATGGGCGCGGCGCGGTCGATATGAAGGGTGCCATCGCCGCGTTCGTCGCCGCAGCGGCGGCAACCCCGGTCGACGCGGGCACGCTGTCGCTCCTCATCACCGGCGACGAGGAAGGTCCGGCGATCCACGGCACCGCGGCGCTGATGGAGCATATGGCGGCGCGGGGCATCACCCCAGACTATATCCTGGTCGGCGAGCCGTCATCGACCAACCGGCTGGGCGATACGATGAAGGTCGGGCGGCGCGGATCGGTCAACATCTGGATCACGGTGCCCGGGCGCGAGGGGCATGTCGCCTACCCCGCGCGCGCCGACAACCCGATCCCGCGCCTGCTCAGGATCTTGTCGCGGATCGACGCGATTGTGCTCGATGCGGGCAATGATTTTTTCCAGGCCTCGAACATCGAAATCACCACGATTGATGTCGGCAACACCGCCACCAACGTCATCCCCGCCAAGGCCGAGGCGCGGCTGTCGATCCGCTTCAACGACTTGCAAAGCGGGCAAGCCTTGGCCGACAGGATAACCGCGCTGGTCCATGACGAGGACCCGAACGCCACCGTTACCCCGCTGATTTCGGGCGAGGCGTTCCGTACGCGCCCCGGCCCGTGGGCCGACATGGTCGCCGAGGCGGCGCGCGAGGTGACGGGGGTCGTGTGCGAGCAATCGACCACGGGGGGCACATCGGACGCGCGCTTCCTCCACGTGCTCGCCCCGATCCTCGAGTTCGGGCTGGTCAACGCAACGATGCACAAGCGCGACGAGGCGGTAGCGATCGATGACTTGGCCGCGCTGGTCGCCATCTATCGCGGGGTCATTGAACGCGCTTTGGCTTCCTGAGGATGAGGTAAAGCGCGCCTGCGCCGCCGTGGCGCGGATGAGCGTTCCTGACGGCAAGGATGCGGTCGCTGTGCGCGCTGTGCGCCAGCCATGCCGCCAGTTCGCGGCGGATCGCCCCGCGCGGCGCTTCATCGCTCCCACGCGCTTTGCCTGCGACCACCAATATGACGCGCGCGCCCGCTGCGACGGCGCGGCCAAGGCTGCGCGACAAATGGCTGTGGGCGCTGGCGAGGCTGTGGCCATGGAGGTCGATGATGCTATCGGGCGCACGTTTTCCGCTGCGCAGGTCGCGCTCCCATGCGGTGTCGAGCGATGCCGCTTGGCGGACGGATGAAACCTTCGCCATGCCTCCCCTCCCGCTGGCGGGAGGGGCTGGGGGTGGGTTTGATACGGTAACGGATGAAGTTCCCACCCCTAACCCCTCGCGCATGCGGGAGGGGGACGATGCCGATGTCGCATGTGCCAGCGGCGTCACGCTCGCGGTAATTCGCTGCCATTGGCGTGCGCCTGCCGCGTCGTCGGGCGGTGGCTTCGCCATGGTTCAGCGGCGCGCGAGCAGCCGTTCGGCGCTGATGTGCGGGAGCAGCAGCAACACCGCGCCGCGCGCATTCATGCCGCCGGCAATCGCTCGCGCCTCTGCGCCCGCGCCCCAGAATGTATCGACGCGATTGGCCCCGCGGATCGCCCCGCCGGTGTCCTGCGCAATCCACAGACCGTTCGGTTCGGCGCGGTCGAGGCTGAGCAGCACCGGTGCACCGAGCGGGATGTAAGCGGGATCGGCGGCAACGCTGGCGCGGCCGGCCACCTGTACCCCCAGCGAGCCGAGCGGGCCAGCACCGGTGATTTCACGAAAGAAAATCCAGCTCGGGTTTTCGCGCATCAACGCCGCGCCGCCGTCGCGTTGCGCGCGCATATGCGCGATGATGCTTTGCATCGACACGCCCGCAGCGGGAATCTCGCCGCGATTGATCAGCAACCGCCCGATGCCGACAAAATCATGGCCATTCTGGTTGGCATAGCCGATCTGCATCACGCTGCCATCGGGCAGACGCAATCGCCCTGACCCCTGAATATGCAGCCAGAACAGCTCGATCGCATCTTCGGCCCAGGCAATCTCCAGCCCGCGCCCGGCGAGCGCGCCGCCGTCGATCGCCGCGCGGTCGAAATAGGGGACCAGCCGCCCTTCTTCCATGCGGCCACGGATTTTCTTGCCCGCAAGGGTGGCGGAAAACTGGCCAAGATCAACCTCGACCAGATCAGCGGGCACGCCGTAAACGGGGACCGAATAGCGCGCGGAGCGGGTGCGCGACCCCGCGATCTCGGGTTCGAAATAGCCGGTAGCCTGCCCGCGCCCGTCGCCGATCTGGACGGCGCGGAATTGTTCGGCAAAAAACCGTGGCGCATCGGCATCGCGCCATGCGGAAGCGGCGGCGCAAGGCGCGGTCCAATCGCCCGCCTGCGTCAGGCCGCTGGCGTCAAGGCGGCGCAGCAATGCGGGGCATGACAGGCGAAAGGCGATGAGCGCGCGCACCGCATTGTCGCGGGTGATGCCGCTGGTCGCGCCATCGGGCCCGGCAACGACCCCGGCCGCGGCTGCATTGGTCGCGCTGGCGGGAACCGGCGGGGCGGCAAGCGGGGTGCCAGGGGTGGCGGGCACTGGCCGCGCCGCCTGATCGGCAGCGGGCGCGGATGGCGCGCGCGGTGCGGTGCTGATCGGGCCATTGGGCCCGCCGTCATGCGGGACGATGGTAGCGCACGCTGAAAGTGTCGCCACAGTCAGCACCATGATTATAGTGCGTTTCAATATATCATTGTCGCTGTTCACGTGGACACCCCTATTGCGTTCACAACGGATCGCGGTTGAAATCCTGTCCTGGTTCCATGTGAATAACAGAAAAATCAGCCCTTCGACAAGCTCAGGGTGAACGGACGGTTGAGGCCTTCCCTCACGCCGCGTCGGTTTCGTCGAGCAGCCAGTTGGGGTCTTTGTTGGCGATGACGCGCGTAAAGCTCCACACATCCTGGGTCGCACTCGCATCGGTCATCGAGCCGGCGACGATCTTGCCGTCCGCATCGTGGGTGACGGCGGCGATGTCGGCGTCGAACCGCACGGTGATATGCGCTCTGCCCGCCGCGAGGCCCGCATCGACGATCACAGCTTTGTCGATCACCACCAGCCGATTGCTGAGCGTTTCGCCGCGTGCCACGCGCGCGTCGATCGCATCGGCAAAGGCGGCATAGCTGTCGTCATCGCACAGGGTGCGCAGCGCGTCCTTGTCGCCCTGCCAATACGCCTCGAGGATCAGGCGATACGCGCCCTGCGCCCCCGCCATAAAGCGCCCGACATCAAAGCTGCGGTCCGCCGACATGATGGCGCGAATGCCGATTCCCGCAGCGGGTTCATACACCATGCCGCTATTATGTGCGGGGGTGGCCGGATGCACCGCATCAGCAGCGGTTGGCGGCGGGGCAACCGGCGCGGTGCGCGGGCGTTCCTCGGTGCGCGGCAGGAACGGATCGTCGCTGCGCCCGTGCTTGCCCAGCGCGCTATACAGCCGAAAGCCCAGAAACGCCGCAATCATGGCGAGGATGATGATGGTTGGTGTCACGCGTCTTGCCGCTTTCAAAAAAGCCGTCCTGCACCCAAGATAGGCGAAGTTTCGCATGTTTCAAACAGAAGATGTGAATATCGACTGACCGCAGGCATATTTTGCTCATCGCGCGGCACCATTGCGCGAGGCGGAGCGCGCTGCTAGGGGCCGTGGCCAAGGCCTTTTTGGCCCTTTTGACCATCCACATCTATCGGGAAAGCATCGCCACCATGGCCGACGAAGATACGACAGAAGACACGATCAGCACAGCAGAAATCCAGCCCAATGGCGCGGATACCGGCCCGGCGATCGGCTTGCTCTCGCAATATGTGAAGGATTTGTCGTTCGAAAACCCGAACGCGCCCGCCTGTTACCAATGGACGTCGCAGCCGCAGGTCGATGTGCAATTCAACATCGGCAGCGACAATGTCGGCGACAATGTTTACGAAACGTCGCTGAAAATCGACATCAAGGCGATCCATCCCGAAGGACAGGGCTTTGTGGTTGACCTCACCTATGCCGGCCTGTTCGGGGTGCGCAATGTCCCCGAAGACCAGGTCAAGGCGTTCATGCTCGCCGAAGCGCCCGCGCTGCTGTTTCCCTTTGCCCGGCGGGTGATCGCCGATGCGGTGCGCGATGGCGGCTTCATGCCATTGCTGCTCGACCCCATCGATTTTCGCAGCCTGTATCTGTCGCAACAAGCAGAGATGGCCGGACAGGATGGTGCGCTGGCAACGGGCGAGCCCGCCGGAACCGCTTAAACGCTCATGGGGCTGGTCCGTTCCGTCTCGACCATCGGCAGCCTGACCCTGGTCAGCCGCTTCATGGGCATGGCACGCGATATTTTCTTCGCGCGCTATGTCGGAGCGGGGATGGCGGCCGACGCGTTCCTGATCGCGTGGCGGCTGCCCAATCTGTTCCGCGCGCTATTTGCCGAGGGCGCACTGGCGGCGGTGTTCGTGCCGATGTTCAATCGCCGCATGGCGGAAGGCGAGGCGGCCGAGGCGGGAACCGGCCTCGCTGCGGCGCAGGCCTTTGCCGGACAGATACTGTCGGTGCTGGTCCCGTTCATGATCGCCTTCACCGCCATTTTGATGCTGCTCGCCGGGCCGATTGTGATGGCGATGACCGGCGGGTTTGCCGATGCCTCGCCCGAAAAATATCTCCTGACCCGCCATTTCGCGGTCATCATGTTCCCCTATCTCGGCCTGATTTCGATCGTCTCGCTGCTCGGCGGGGTGCTCAATTCGCTCCACCGCTTCTGGGTCAATGCCGCCGCGCCGATATTGCTCAACCTCGCGCTGATTATCGCGCTCATG
Source organism: Sphingopyxis sp. (assembly GCA_040080745.1). Taxonomy (GTDB): domain Bacteria; phylum Pseudomonadota; class Alphaproteobacteria; order Sphingomonadales; family Sphingomonadaceae; genus Sphingopyxis. The sequence continues at coordinate 47,101 of JBEBHS010000012.1, forward strand.
TTTTTCCACGGGCCACGGGCGCAGGACACCGCGCAGACACAGGCGATAGCGGTGACGATTGCCGGGGTGGTGCAGCTCGCGTGGCTGGTCTATTCGACCCATCGCGCCGGGGTGTCGCTCAAACTCGCCTGGCCGAAACTGACCCCCGACGTCAAAACCATGCTGATGCTGATGGCACCCGCCGCCATCGGCCAGGGCGCGATCCAGATCAACATCCTTGTATCGACCAGCCTCGCCGCGCGCTTCTTGTCCGAAGGCGCGCCGTCGTGGCTCTATTATGCCGACCGGCTCAACCAATTGCCGCTGGGGATTATCGGCATCGGGGTTGGCACCGCGATCTTGCCGATGCTGTCGCGCCAGATCGCCAGCGACAATGTGCGCGCCGCCAATCACACGCAAAACCGCGCGATCGAACTGGCGATGTTCCTCGCGCTGCCCGCCGCTGCGGCGCTCGTCTGTGCGGGTGAGCCGATCATCCGCGGGCTGCTCCAGCACGGCATATTCACGAGCAACGACACGCGCGCGACCGCGGCGGTGCTCGGTGCCTTCGCGCTCGGCATTCCCGCTTATGTGCTGATCAAGGTGCTGACCCCCGGATTTTACGCGCGTCAGGATACCAAAACCCCGGTGCGGCTCGCACTGGTATCGATGCTGGTCAATCTGGTCGGCAACCTCATCCTGATCTGGCCGCTGGGTCCGGTCGGGGTCGGCATCGCCACCGCCATCGCCGCCTGGGTCAATGTCGTGCTGCTCTATGCGGTGCTGCATCGGCGCGGGCATTTGCGCATGGAGCGGGCGTTGATCGGCAAGTTGCTGCGGATCTTGCTGGCCGCAGCGGCGATGGGCGCGGCGCTGTGGTATGGCACGCCATGGGCCGATGGCTATATGGTCGGCGGGTTTATCCAGCGCGCCGCCGTGCTGGCGCTGTTGTGCGGCGCGGGCGCCACGCTCTATGCGCTGGCCACGCTGGCGACGGGCGCTTATCGTATCGGCGAGCTTAAGGCATTGCTGCACCGCAGCCCCGCTGTAACAGAGGAACAATGATGCGCGTCGTTTCCGGCATTCAACCCACGGGCAGCCTCCACCTCGGCAATTATCTGGGCGCGATCGTCCAGTGGACCGCGATGCAGGATTCGCTCGAATCCGCGAGCGGGGGGCAGGACGCGAACCCCGGGGCGTGCCTGTTCTTCATGGCCGATCTGCACGCGATCACCGTGCGCACCGACGCGGCTACGCTGTCGGCCAATGTGCGCGAGCTGGCCGCCGCGATGATCGCCAGCGGCATCGACCCCGCCAAATCGACGCTGTTCAACCAGGCGCGCGTGCCACAGCATAGCGAGTTGGCGTGGCTGTTGATGTGCACCGCGCGGATCGGCTGGCTCAATCGGATGACGCAGTTCAAGGACAAGGCCGGCAAGGACCGCGAAGGGTCGAGCATCGGCCTGTTTGCCTATCCGGTGCTCCAGGCCGCCGATGTCCTGCTGTATCAGGCGACCCACGTTCCGGTTGGCGAGGATCAGAAACAGCATCTCGAACTGGCGCGCGACATTGCGGCCAAGTTCAATCAAGACACGAACACCGAAACATTCACCCTGCCCGAACCGATTATCGGCAGTGCGGCCCCGCGCGTCATGTCCTTGCGCGACGGCACGAGCAAAATGTCGAAATCGGACCCGAGCGACATGAGCCGGATCAACCTGACCGACAGCGACGATATGATCGCGCAAAAGTTCCGCAAAGCGCGCAGCGATGCCGAGCCGCTGCCGGGCGAGGCGGCGGGGCTGACGGGGCGTGCCGAAGCCACCAACCTCGTTGCCATTTTTGCCGCGTTGGCGGGTGAGACACAAGACGCGGTGTGCGCGCGCTTTGCCGGCCAGGGGTTCGGCGCGTTCAAGCCCGCGCTCGCCGAGCTTGCGATTGCGCGCCTCGCGCCGATGCGCAAACGCTTTGTCGATCTGAAATCCGACACGGCAGCGATCGACGCGATCCTCGACGCCGGGGCGGCGCGCGCGCGCGCCCTTGCTGCGCCGACACTCGCCGCAGCGCACGCGGCGCAGGGGCTGCATAGCTGATCTCAGCGCTTAGAGCATTCCCACAGCTCGATCGCATTGCCTTCGGGATCATGGACCCGGGCAAAACGCCCGAGCGAGGGATCGTCCCATTCGGGCTTGGTGATCACCTCGACCCCCGCCGCACGGAACGGCGCGAGCACCGCGTCAAGGTCGTCAACCCGCAGGTTGATCATGAACGATTTATCCGCCGCAAAATAATCGCTGTCGGCCTTGAACGGCGCGAACACCATCGGCCCGCCCTGCGTCGCCCACACCCATTCATTGGGTGTCGCCAACGGGTCCGATACACAGCCCGCACCTATGCCCAGCCATTCTTTGTACCAAGCAGAAAGCGCATCGGGATCACGCGAGCGAAAAAACAGCCCGCCCATGCCGAGTACAGCCATATCGATACCCCTCCTTCACCGCGCGACAGGTGCGCCGCTTTGGCGATATTCCTCTCTTATGGAGCCTGAACCAGCGAGTCTAGGGTCGGCATAACGGGTGGCAGAAGGCTGAACCACCTGCGCGCCACCGGTAAATGCAGGTCCAGGCCCGGCAATTGGGGTGACGGCTGTCCCCGCTGGTGCGCTGCGCGCCGCGGCAATCGCCGCCATCGTCGCGGCGTCGGCGGCGCCCGGTGCAGCGGCGGCGAGCGGCGAGAGCGCGGGCGAGGAGCGCCCGGCACGCGCCGCCAGTTGCGCGGCGATCGGCAGATAGGGACCGGGTAGCGGCTCGCGCCCCGCATAAGGCCGGCTGAATGCGGCGGGCGTGCCCCAGCGCCCGCGCCAGCGATGGAAAATATGCGCGCCGATGATGTTGGTCATCGCCAGACTGCGCCCCCACGACGGCCAGATCGCCTGTGTGTGATAATGGGTGGCGAGGCCAACGGCGGGGAATGTCCGCCCGGCCAGCGCCTCGGCGGCGATCCGGCTGGCGCGCGACCAGTTGGGGCGGCTGGGGGCGCGCGCCATCGCGCCGTCGCACGAAAAGGTGAATTGGCAAACGATCGCGCGCTGCGATCCTTGAAACACGACGCCGCACACGCTGCCGGGAAAGCTGGGGTGACGCACGCGGTTGAGCACCACTTGTGCCACCCCGCGCATGCCATCGTCGCTCTCGCTCGCGGCCTCGTAATAGAGCGCGGCGGTCAGGCAATAATGCGCGCGCGCGGTGTCGGTCGAGGTCGCGCCCCTGAAAATTGTCCGCTGTGCCGCCGGGCCAACATAAGCTTCCTGACGCAAGCTTGCGGTGTCGATGGCCGCGCTCGGGGCGCTGGCTTCGCCCAGCGCCTGAACCGACAGCGGATCGGGCAATTCGGCGTCGATCGCCTGCGCCGCCGCAAAATCATCGGCATTGACCATCGACCATAGCTGCGGGTCGTGCGGTTGCAAGCTCACCGCCACCGAAACGCTATACGGGGTCGCATAATCGGTACGGCCCAGCACGCTGCGTGATGCCAGCACCACGACCGGCAGCAACAATAGCGTCGCCAGCCAATGGCGCGCCGAGCGGCCGCGCTGTGCGGGCGCACTGCGCCAGCCGCCAGCATGCTGGGCGTGCGTATCACCATGGGCACCAATCGTCGTCAAGCAGCCGCTATCCCCGGTTCATGCGCGCAGAACGGCCCCGCGCGAATCATGTTGCTGCCGCTTTGGCGCATAATGATGGCGAAATCCTCACCGCTAAGGAAATTGCGCTATTTCGGGACAATATCGGTGGCGGGCGTTGCTCTCGCTCAAGCCCCGGGCACACCGAGCATCCGCGCCTGTGCACGCAGCCGCGCCTCCTGCGCCGGGTTGGCGGCGATCGCGCGGCGCAGCGCCTCGGCTGCCTGCGCGCTCTGCCCCAGCGTCATCCGGCTGCGCATCAGCATGATCCAGCGGTCCACCTGCGCGGGGTTGGCGTCGAGCTTGGCCTGCAAACTATCGACCATCCCCTCGACCATCATATCCTGTTGCCCCTTGGGCAGCGAGGCGGCCTGTTGCATCTCGGCGCGGGTCGGGCCGGGGATGGCGCGCGCCGCAACCGGCAGCTGATCGGCGGTCAGTGCGCGCTGGCGCACCGCGGCAAGGCGGCTTGCCACCTCTATGCTGTTGCGTTCCCCGACCTGGGCGATGGTGCGGCGCAAGTCCGCCTCCCACGGCGCGCCTTGCGGGGTATCGGCGAGCAGCGCCAACCACGTATCAATCGCCCCGGCATGATCGCCATCGACATCGCGCTTGGCGGCGATGAAATAGCGCGCGCGCGGGTCATCGGCATCGAGCCCCACCGCGCGGGTGAAGGCCGCCATCGCCTCGTCGGGAATCGGCGGGCCGGCACGCGGCGCGGCCATCACCAATGCCTCGCCCAGCCCCGACCATAGCGCGGCAACGGCGGGGGCAAGATCGGTCGCTTTGCGATAGGCAGCGACCGCGCCGGAGTAGTCCTCGCTGTCAAACCGCGCCTGCGCCAAATCGGCCCACGCCTCGCTGTTGTTCGGCTGTGCCACGGTGCGCGCTTCCAAGGCGGACAGGTTGCCGCCTGATGGCGCGCCGGCCGACTCAGTGGTTGGCACCGATGCCTGACGCGACAGCGCAAAGCCCAGCGCGCCCACTAATGCCACGCAACCCAACCCCAGCAACAGCCAGCGCCCCGCACCGCCTGATTTGGGTTCGATGGGGTGAATATCTGTTTCGCTCACGGACATCCCTTTGCAATGAATGGCGAATGCATTTCGCACCCGTTCGCCGCAATGCCACAGATCACAGCGATACGGAAGATTCGCCCTTATGGGGGCGATTGGGGGCTTGGAACGCACAGATAAATCCCCTAAGCCAGTGCCGCGAGGTGCCGTCAGAGCATCCGCCAGGTCAAAGGGTCGCGATAACCGTCTGGGGAAGAGGGAGCGACGCATGGCAGTCACCGATCACGTAGATCTTGCCACGTTCATGGAAGGGGTGGCGCGCCGCAACCCCGGGCAAGCTGAGTTCATTCAGGCGGTCCAGGAAGTCGCCGAGGATATTTACGGCTTTATCGAGGATAAAGAGGCGTATCACCGCGAGCAGATTTTGCGGCGGATCGCCGAACCTGACCGCGTTCTTTCGTTCCGTGTGTGCTGGGAAGACGACAATGGCAATGTCCGCGTCCAGCGCGGCTGGCGGGTGCAGAACAACAACGCCATCGGCCCGTATAAGGGCGGCATAAGGTTCCACCCCAGCGTCACCGAATCGATCCTCAAGTTCCTCGCGTTCGAACAGACGTTCAAAAACGCGCTGACCGGCCTGCCGATGGGCGGCGGCAAGGGCGGATCGAACTTTAACCCCAAGGGCAAAAGCGAGCGCGAGATCATGCGTTTTTGCCAGAGCTTCATGAACGAACTGTACCGCCACATCGGCCCCGACACCGACGTGCCAGCGGGCGACATCGGCGTCGGCGGGCGCGAGATCGGTTTCATGTTCGGCCAGTATAAACGCCTGACCAACCATTGGAACGGGGTGCTGACCGGCAAGGGGCTGGAATATGGCGGCTCGCTGATCCGGCCCGAAGCGACTGGCTATGGCGCGGCCTATTTCCTCGCCGCGATGCTGCGGACCAAGGGGCTCGACCTGGTGGGCAAGCGCGCGGTGATTTCGGGGTCGGGCAATGTCGCCACCCACGCCGCCGAAAAGGTCACGCAGCTGGGCGGCAAGGTGCTCACGCTCTCAGACTCGGGCGGGTTCATCCACGACCCCGACGGCATCGATCAGGACAAGATCAATTGGGTCAAGGCGCACAAAACCCACCGCCGTGGGCGGATCGAGGATTATGTGGCGGAGTTCCCCGGCGCGACCTTCACGTCAGGAAAAACACCGTGGGGCGTGCAATGCGATGTCGCGCTGCCGTGCGCAACGCAGAACGAGCTGCTCGGCGATGATGCGCGCGCGCTGGTGGCAAATGGGTGTATCGCGGTCAGCGAAGGCGCCAACATGCCGACCAATTTGGAGGGGGTGCATGTGTTCAAGGACGCGCGCATCCTGTTCGCGCCCGGCAAAGCCGCCAACGCTGGCGGGGTCGCGGTGTCGGGGCTGGAGATGAGCCAGAACAGCGAGCGGCGTTCGTGGAAAGAGGCTGAGCTACAGCAGATGCTGCTCGACATCATGGAGGGGATCCACGAGCGCTGCCTGACCTATGGCCGGATCACCCCCGACTATGTCGATTATGTGAAGGGCGCGAATATCGCGGGGTTCAAAAAGGTCGCCGACGCCATGCTGGCGTTTGGCGTGGTATAGGCGGGCACGGCGGGGGTCAGGGCGATGGCGATGGCGATGACATGGCATAGGGTGCGGGTGCGCATCGGCCTGTTCGGGGCGGCGGCTGCGCTGTTGCTCGCGGCGCTGATCCTCACCGCACCCGAAGCGCGCTCGAACGCGGCGCAGGAAGGCACGCACCTCGGCGTCGCATCGTGCGCCGGATCGACCTGTCACGGCCGCTTGCTGGGCGATGGCGCGGTGGTGCGGCAGGACGAAATCGCCAAATGGCAGGAACCATCGACTAACGGCGGCGCGCACTCCCGCGCCTATGGGGTGCTGTCGAACGCGCGCAGCCGCACAATTGCGCGCAATCTGGGGATAGCCGATGCGGCATCGTCATCGACCTGCCTCGGCTGCCATAGTAGCGCGGCGGGAACCAGCGGCGGCGCGTTCCGTTATCAACTGTCCGACGGGGTCAATTGCGAAAGCTGCCACGGATCATCGGTCGGATGGATTTCGTCGCATTATGCCGGAACGCTGTCGGGCGCGGCGCAGCACGACGACAATGTCCGGCGCGGGCTTCGCAGGCTCGAGGACCCGGTGGTGCGCGCGGGCGTATGCCTCGACTGTCACTTCGGGTCCGAAGCGAACGGGCAGTTCGTCACCCACCGCATCATGGCGGCGGGGCACCCGCGCATCGCCTTTGAACTCGACCTGTTTTCGACGCTGACCGCGCACCATAATGAAGATGCCGACTATGCGGCGCGCAAAGGCGCAGTCGATCATGTGCGGATGTGGGCGGTGGGGCAGGCGATGGCGATCGAGCGCTCGCTGTCGCTGTTTCAGAGCAATAATCGCGGCACCGAGGGCGTGTTCCCCGAGTTCACTTTTTACGATTGCCACAGCTGCCACCGCCGCATCTTTGACCAGGCGCAGCCGAGCGTGACGGCGGTGGGCAATCCCGCACGGCCGATTCCGCAGGGGATGCCGCCCTATAATGACGAGAATATGATCATGCTGTCCGCCGCCGCGCGGGTGGCCAACCCCGCCCTCGGCGCACGTTTTGATGAAAAGGCCCGCGCCTTTCATGCCGCCATGACCCGCGATCGCGGGGCGGCGGTGGCGGCGGCGCGCGAGCTGATGGCGGTAGTGGGCGAGGTGCGCAGCGCATTGGCGGGCACCAGCTTTGGCGCGGGCTCGGCGCGCGCGATGGCCCGGGCGATTGCGGGCGAGGCGATCCGCGCGCGTTTCACCGATTACGAAGGGTCGGTGCAGGCGGTGATGGGCATCGACACGCTGCTCAATGCAATGGTCGCGGGCGGGCAGGCCACCGTCGGCTCGGCGGCGGCGATCCGCGACGACATCAACCGCGCCTATGCGGCGGTGCGCGACCCCAACGCTTATCGCCCGCGCGATTTTCAGGCTGCGCTCGCCAGTGCGGTGCGCAGCATCGGCGCGCTGTGATGGGGCGATGGCGCAGTCCTGTCGGCTGGACCGCGTGCGCGGCGCTCTCGCTCGCGGGATGCGGCAGCGGCGGCACGGGCAACCCCGGCGGCGGCTCGCCCTCACCAACCCCGACGCCAGCCCCGACCGGCGCGCGCTATACCCTGCCCGCGCCTGAGGCGCTCAGCATCGCCGATGTCGAGCGGATCGTGGCGCAAGCGGTGACCGAGGCACAGGCGCGCGGGCAAAAGGCGGTGATCGCGGTGGTCGATCGCCCGGGCAATGTGCTCGCGGTTTTTCGCATGACCAATTCGCCGCCCACCGCGATCGTCGGCACCGCGCCCAATGGCGACAATCGCGATGCGCAGGGGGAAACAATCCCGACCACCGCAGGCGCGATCGCCAAGGCGATTACGGGCGCTTACCTTTCGTCGGGGGGCAATGCCTTTTCCACCCGCACCGCGAGCATGATCGTCCAACCGCATTTCCCTCCCGCGCCGGTGGCGGTGGGGCTGGAGAGCGGCCCGCTCTATGGCGTGCAGTTCAGCTCGCTGCCGTGCTCCGACCTCTCAGCCCGCTACGTTGAGGGTAATCTGGGCACGGGGCCGCTGATCGGGCCAAAGCGTTCGCCGCTCGGCCTCAGCGCCGATGCGGGCGGGCTGCCGCTCTACAAGAATGGCGTGCTGGTCGGCGGCATCGGGGTGATGTCCGATGGCGTTTACGATTTTGATCCCGACGTCACCGACATCGACACCAACCAGGAGGAATATAGCGCGCTGGCGGGGACGCGCGGGTTCGAAGCGCCCGAGGAAATCCGCGCCGACCGCATTCCGGTCGATGGCACGACGCTGCGCTATAGCGACGCACGCTACGAGCTGCTGATGACGTCCGCGGCACCGGCCTTTGCCACCATCAACGGGCCGATGGGGCAGCTAATTCCGGTGCGCGGCTATTTCGGCTTTCCCGCGCCGGTCATCCAGGCGGGCACCGTCTATGGCAGCGAGGCATCGGGGTTGCGGCTCGCCTCTGCCGCCGAGTTCAACCGCTCGGACGCGATGGTGCTGAGCAATGGTGCGGGCGCGGGCCGCTATCCGATCCGTAGCGGAACCGACGGGGCGACCGTCGGCAGCGCGATGACCGCCGCCGAAACGCGCGCGATTTTGGAAGAAGCGTTCACCGTGATGGCGCGCGCGCGCGCGCAAATCCGCCGCCCCTTGAATGCCCAGGCGCAGGTGACGATCAGCGTGGTTGACAGCTTCGGCGCGGTGCTGGGGCTAGTCCGTTCGCCCGATGCGCCGCTGTTCGGGGTCGATGTCAGCTTGCAAAAGGCGCGCACCGCGATGTTCCTGTCGAACAGCGTCGCCGCCGCCAATCTGCTCGCCGATCCCGACCCCGTGGTCCGCGCCTATGTCGGCGCGACGCGCACCTTCCTCAATGACCCGACCGCGCTGACTGGCAGCACCGCTTATTCGGACCGTGCGATCGGCCTGCTCCACCGCCCCTATTTCCCCGATGGCGAGGTGGGGCGGCCCAATGGCCCGCTGTCGCGCGACATCGCCGGGTTCAACCCGCTTTCCACCGGCCTGCAAAGCGCGATGACTTTCCCCGACATCGAGGACCATCTGTTCTTCGTGTTCAACATCACCCCGACCGATGTGAAGCGTCAATGCACCAACATCCCCGATAGCGCGCCCGGGCTGAACCGGCTGGCCAACGGGATGCAGATTTTCCCCGGCGCGGTGCCGATCTATCGCGGCAACACGCTGGTCGGCGGCATCGGCATTTCGGGCGATGGCATCGATCAGGACGATATGGTGGCGTTCCTCGGCCTTTCCAACGGCAGCGCACGGCTGGGCGGCAGCGTGACGCAAGCGCCGTTCGAGCGGCGCGCCGACCGCGTCGTCGTGACCTTGAGCGACGCGCGGCAAGTGCGGCTGCGCTATGTCAATTGCCCGTTCACGCCGTTCCTCGATAGCGACGCGCAAAATGTCTGTCAGGGGCTATAGGCGGTGAGCGCGTTTGGCCTTGCTCTGCCGCTGCTGGCGACTTTGGCGGTCACCCCGCCAGCCGATGAGGCCGAACCCGCGCCCGCGCCCACCGAGCAGGCGACACCCGCCGAACCTGCCGAGCCAACCCCGCCGCCCCCGCCGCCCGACTGGCAGCGGCGGATCGACCCGACCTTGCTGCAAGAGATATTGGAGGGGCGCCGCCGCCCCGGTTACCAGCCCGGCCTGCCAGAGGCGGTGACGCAGGACAACCCCGGCGCGATCCGCGCGCTCCCCCCATCGGCCTTTCCGGGCGAGAGCCTGCCGATCCCCGACCGCTGGCGGCTGATTACCGCGCTGTGTCCGGTGCAGTCGATCTTTGTCGCGCTGCAAAATGTCTGCCACTCGCGGCTCGACCCCTATCACCAGAATCTGCTGAAAGGCGACCGCCCGCTCAATCTGTCGGGGGTGCCGCGCTGGTTTCCGTTCCATGGCGACGACTGGTTTTTGACGCTCTCTGCCATATCCGACACGGTGGTCGAACCGCGCACCTTCCCGATCCCGGTCGGGGTGCAAACGACGACGCGCCCCGACAGCAATAATGTGTTCGGCCGCCCGGCCAGTCTGGTGCTGTCACAGACCTTTATCACCGGGTTCGGCCTGACCAAGGGGATGACCGCGTTCAAGCCGCCCGATGTCGAATATCGCGTCGCGCTGGCGTTCAACATGAATTATGTCGATGTCCCCGAACGCCGCGTGCTGTTCGTCGAACCGTCGCGCCCCAGCCACCGGTTCGACTATTTCCTGGGGGTGCAGGAAGCCTTCATCGACAAGCATCTGGGCAACGATAGCGACCGCTTTGACTTCCATTCGATCCGCATCGGTATCCAGCCGTTTCAGGCCGATTTTCGCGGCTTCCTGTTCAACGACAACCAGCTTGGCGTGCGGATATTCGGCAACCGCGACAATAACCGTTTTCAATATAATCTCGCGGCGTTCTGGCGGCTGGAGAAGGACACCAATTCGGGGCTCAACGATGTCATGCAAACCCCGCGCCGCGACTGGGTGTTTGCCGCCAACCTCTATCGCCAGGACCTGCCCGTCCCCGGCCTGACCAGCCAGATTACCGTGGTGTATAACCGCAACCGCGAGAGCGGCGACATCCACATCGACAGCAATGGCTTTCCGATCCGCCCGGCTTTGTTCGGAACGCTGCGCACCCGCGATTATGACGTCGTCTATCTCGGTTATAATGCCGACGGGCGGATTGGCCGGATCAACCTGACCGCGTCGGCCTATGCGGCATTTGGCGAGGATCGTTTCAACCCGATTACCGACCGCGTAGCGCGGATCGAGGGCTATTTCGCCGCCGCCGAGGCCAGTTACGACCACAATTGGATGCGTTTCCGTTTGTCCGCACTCGTAGCCACCGGCGATGGCGACCCCTATGACGATGTCGAATCTGGCTTCGATGCGATCCTCGAAAACCCGCAATTCGCCGGTGCCGACACCAGTTACTGGATCCGCCAGAGCATTCCGTTCGCGGGCGGCGCGCGGATGGTCAGCGTCAATGGCCGCAACGGCCTATTGAACTCTCTGCGTTCCTCCAAGGACGAAGGCCAGTCGAACTTCACCAACCCGGGGACGATGCTGGTCGGGCTTGGCGGCGATTTCGACCTGCGCCCCGACACGCGCGTTTCGGCCAATATCAACCATCTGTGGTTCGAAAATACCCGGGTGATAGAGGTGCTGCGCAATCAGGGCAGCATTTCGCGCGACATCGGCTGGGACGTGTCGGTGTCGGGCATCTACCGCCCCAATACCACGCAGAATATCGTGCTGCGGCTGTCGGCGGCGGCGCTGGTTCCGGGCAAGGGCTTTGACGAACTGTTCGCCAATGCGCCGCGCCAACGCGGCTATTATTCGATCCTTGCCAACGCGATTTTGAGTTTTTAGATGGTTATGCAACGCCCCGCCTTTCTCCGTTTCGCCGCGCTGGTGCTGGCGCTGCTTGCCATGCTCGGCGCGCTTGCGTTCATCGCACCTGTCGCGATAGCGAGCGAGGGGGAAACACCCGTAGAGCGGCATTATGTCACCGCGCCTAACGCCCCCGCCAATCAGGTCGGTGCGACGTTCGAGGAACAGCGCGCGGCGGTGATGGCCAAGTCCGAGGGCTGCTTCAGTTGCCACGTGCGCACCGACGAACCGTCGATGCACGCCAGCCCGGCGGTGCAACTGGGCTGTGTCGATTGCCATGGCGGCGATGCATCGGTGCGCGGCGACCCCGCGCTTGGCTATGCCCACCCCGATAATATGGCGGCGCTATCGCGCGCGCACGTATTGCCGCGCTATCCGCGCAGCTGGAACTGGCCATCGTCGGCCAACCCTGAGCGCAGCTATACGCTGCTCAACCGCGAGGCACCCGAGTTCATCCGCTTCGTCAACCCCGCCGATTACCGCGTGGCGCGTGAGGCGTGCGGCTCCTGTCACCTGGCGATTATCGAAAATGCCGAACGCTCGATGATGGCGACGGGGGCGATGCTGTGGGGCGGGGCGGCCTATAATAATGGCATCGTCCCGTTCAAATCCTATCTGATGGGTGAAAGCTATACGCGTGAGGGCGAACCCGCGTGCATCACCAGCCCATCGACCATATTGCCGCGCGAGCAATGGGCGCGCGCCTGCGCCGACATCACCATGCCCGCCGACGCGATCTTGACGCCAGAGGAGCAGGCACGCGGCGCGCTGTCGCGCATGTACCCGCTGCCCAGCTGGACCGTCATCCCGCCGGGCGATGTGTTCCGCGTGTTCGAGCGCGGCGGGCGCGCCATCAATCCGGTGTTCCCCGAGATCGGCCTGCCTAATTCGACCGGACAGATCCAGCGGCTTGACGAGCCGGGCCGCCCCGATTTGCGCCAGTCGAACCGTGGTCCCGGCACCGGGCTTCGCGTCGCCATTCCGGTGCTCAACATCCACAAGACGCGGCTCAACGACCCGTTCATGTGGTTCATGGGGACCAACGATCAACCGGGCGATTACCGCTCGTCGGGGTGCAGCGGCTGTCACGTTGTCTATGCCAACGACCGCGAGCCACGCCACAGCAGCGTCTATGCGCCGTTCGGCCGCGATGGACAGAGTGCGACGGTCGACCCGACGATATCCGGCCTGATGCAACGCGCGGGCGAACATGGCGAGGAGGGGCATGGCGAGGACGCGCACGCCGAGGATGGCCATGGCGGCCTGATTCCGGCCGGATCGCCGACACGCCGTGAAAGCGGTCACCCGATCCGCCACGCCTTCACCCGCGCCATCCCGACCGCGCAGTGCATGAACTGCCACATGCACCAGCCCAATGTGTTCGTGAACACATACCTTGGCTATACGATGTGGGATTATGAGAGCGACGCGCCGCACATGTGGCCGGGGCCGGAAAATGCCGCGCCGCGTCCGGCTGGCATGAGCGACGAGGATTATACCCGCATCTATCGCAGCCAGCATTACCCGACCGCGACCGAGGTTCGCGCGATCAACGAACGCAATCCCGAAGGCGCGGCGACGCGCGGGCTGTGGGGCGATGTCGAGTTTCTGCGCGATGTCTATAGCAGCAACGCGCGCCTGAGCGACACGCAGTTCGCCGATTATCACGGCCATGGCTGGAACTTTCGCGCGGTGTTGCGCCGCGACCGCGAGGGCAATCTGCTCGACGCGACAGGCAATATCGTTGCCCCTGACGACCCCGAACGCTGGCGCCGCAATGGCGAGGGCGAGTTTGCGCCGGTCGGCGTCAACCCCGGGCGCACCGTCCATCTGATGGACATCCACGCCGAAAAGGGGATGCAGTGCGCCGATTGCCATTTCGCGCAGGACAGCCACGGCAACGGATTTATCTATGGCGAGGTTGCCAACGCGATCGAGATCGGGTGCAAGGATTGCCACGGCACCGCCGACGCTTATCCGACGCTGCTCACCTCGGGCCCCGCCGCGCCGCCCGAAGGCACCAATCTGGCGCTGCTGCGCAACCCCGATGGCCAGCGGCGCTTTGAATGGGTCGATAATCCTGACGGCAGCCGCAGGCTGATCCAGCGTTCGCTCACCGACCCGGCGGTGACATGGGACGTCAGCCTGGTCCGCGACAGCGTGACACGCGGCAACCCGCGTTTCAATGCGCGCGCCGCCCGCGCCAAGCTGATGGGCCGCGTGGCTGAGGATGGCGAGGCGCGTTGGGGGACGGGCGTCGCATCCGACAATCGCGCGCACGGTGATGATCGCATGGCCTGTTTCACCTGCCATCTGTCGTGGACCACCAGTTGCGGCGGCTGTCATTTGCCGATCGAAGCGAACTGGCGGACCAGCGAACATCATTTCGAGGGGCTGGAGACGCGCAACTTTGCGACCTATAACCCGCAGGTCGCGCGCGACGAGATGTTCCAGCTTGGCATCCACCAGACGACCAAGGGCAATATCATCGCCCCCGTGCGCTCATCCTCGGCGCTGGTGCTGTCCTCGACCAACATCAACCGCGAGCGCATCTATGTGCAGCAACCGCCGGTCAGCGCGATTGGATTCTCATCGCAAGCCTTTGCCCCGCATTTCCCGCACACCGTGCGCACCACCGAGACCAAGACCTGCTCCGACTGCCATTTGTCGCAGGACGAGGATAATAATGCGATCATGGCGCAGCTCCTCTTGCTCGGCACCAATTATGTCAATTTTGTCGGCCTCAACAATTTTGCCGGGCTGGAGCGCGGGTTCCAGGCGACGCGCGTCACCGAATGGGACGAACCACAGGCGGTGATCGGCAGCTATCTGCACCGCTATGCTTACCCCGATTTCTATCGCCTCCACGTTGACCAGAACGGGCGCGAGCTGCGCAACTGGGTGCGCGGGAGTGCGTTCAACGACCATCTGTCGGGCGAAGGCGGCGGCACCGAAGAGTTTCAGAACGTCGTGCAAGGCACGCGCGATGCCGTGGGCTGCCTGCAAATGCGCGGCGAATATATGTTCGTCGCCGAAGGGCGCGGCGGATTTGCCGTCTATGACATCGCGTCGATCGCCAACAAGGGCTTTTCGGAACGGATCATCACCGCGCCCTTCTCTCCGCTCGGCCACGACCAGCGCGTAGAAAGCCGCAACGCGACGTGCATGGCGCTGCCGACCAACCAGGCGATCGCGCCGACGCGCAGCACCGAAACGCTGCGCACGATCAACCAGGAACAGCCGTTCCATGCCATCTATAATTATGCGGTGGTGACCGATGCCGAAGAAGGCTTGATCCTGGTCGACGTCAACACCTTTGCCGATGGCGAGCTGCGCAACAACAACCTGGAGCGCGCGGTGACGTGGAACCCCGACGGCGTATTGAACGGCGCGCGGCACGTCACGCTCGCCGGGCACATCGCCTATATCACCACCGCGTACGGCCTTGCGGTGGTGGACTTGGATGACCCGCTCCAGCCCCGCCTGACCGCCAACATCGCGATCGATGGGGCCAAGGCGAGCACGGTCCAGTTCCGCTATCTGTGGGTCAGCGACGCGAGCGGGATCAAGCTGTTCGACACCACCGACATGCGTGTTCCGGTGGCGGTGCCATCGGGCGACATCGCGCTGCCGAGCGCGCAGCGCATGTATATCGCGCGCACCTATCTCTATGTCGCGGCGGGCGATCAGGGGTTGGTGATCATCAACGTCACCCGCCCGCGTGCGCCCGTCGAGCTGATGCGCTACACCGCTGGCGGCACGCTCAATGACGCGCGCGATGTCGTCGTCGCATCGACCAACGCCAGCCTGTTCGCCTATGTTGCCGATGGCGTGGGCGGGATAAAGCTGTTGCAACTGACCAGCCCCGCCAGCCAGCCGAACTTCTATGGCTTTTCGCCCCGGCCGGTGCCCGAACTGATCGCCTGGGCGCGCACGCCGACCCCCGCAATCGCGATGTCCAAGGGGCTGGACCGCGACCGAGCGGTCGACGAAACCGGTGGGCAGATCGCGATCTTCGGGCGGATCGGCTCGCGCCCGTTCACGCGGCCCGAAATGGAGCGGCTGTTCCGCAACTCCGGCGGCTTGCTGTATAAAGTCAGCGACCAGACCGACATGGCGCGCTGGGTTGAGAATTGATTTTATAGCCAGATGCGCTCCTCCCCTTCAGGGCCCGCCCCACTCTTAAGCCCCTCCCCTTCAGGGGAGGGGTAGGG
>JBEBHS010000044.1:0-14145 GCA_040080745.1 Sphingopyxis sp.
TCTCGCCGCGATTTGCGGGTCGGCGAAGCATCCTTCGCCTTCAAATTGCTAGTCGCGCGGCATGCCGTGGACCCATCCCGAAACGATCATGCCGCCGCGCACGCACCTTATCGTAACGACGCCAAACGCGCAGGCCGCCAAACGCGCAGGCCGCCAAACGCGCAGGTCGTCAGTGATACCGCCGTAACAGCCCGGCAAGGCGCCCCTGCACCATGACGCGTTCTGCCGCGTAATTTTGCGCGCTATGTGCGGCATTGGCGGGCTCGAGGCGTATGGTCCGGCCATCGCGGTGAAAATATTTGAGCGTCGCGTCCTGACCATCGACCAGCGCGACGATAATCTCGCCATCGCGCGCGGTATCGACCTTTTTGATCAGGGCATAGTCGCCGTCGAAAATCCCCGCCTCAACCATCGAATCGCCCGACACTTCGAGCGCATAATGGTCCCCCGGGCCGAGCAGGGCGGCGGGCACCGCAAGCTGCACCGAATCTTCGAACGCCTCGATCGGCATGCCCGCGGCGATCCGCCCGTGCAGCGGCAATTCGACGATGTCATTGGCAATATGCGTCGCGCGCGGCGCGGCGCGTGGTGGAAAGGCCAGCACATTATCCGGCGATTTGGCGATGGCCGGGCGCTCGCCGCGTTCGGGCATCCGCACCACTTCCAATGCGCGGGCGCGATTGGGCAGACGGCGCAAAAAGCCGCGCTCCTCAAGCGCGCTGATCAGGCGGTGCACCCCCGATTTGGATTTCAGGCCGAGCGCTTCCTTCATTTCTTCGAACGACGGCGAAATGCCCGTTTCCGACAGGCGGTCTTCGATGTAACAGATCAATTCGTGTTGCTTGCGCGTCAGCATGGCTCATCTCCCGCTTCAAACAGTCTCGTGTCAAAATGTTCCGCTACAGAACGTTGCCAGAACGTCTAGGCAACAAAATCGCGCCCGTCAAGCCCTTGTGCTTGTTTTGTCCCAATCGGCCATATCTTGTGCCGGCGATCAGCTGTCGGCGCGCCACGCCCCCGACTTGCCGCCGTCTTTGCTCACCAGCCGGATGCCGCCGATTACCGCGCCTTTATCGACCGCCTTGGCCATGTCATAGACGGTCAGCAGCGCCACCGACACGGCGGTCATCGCCTCCATCTCGACCCCGGTTTGTGCGCTCGTGCGCACCTCGGCGGTCACCGCGACTCCCTCATCGTCAAAGGCAAAATCGATGCGCGCAGCGGCGAGCGGCAACGGATGGCACAGCGGGATGAGGTCTGCGGTGCGCTTGGCCGCCATGATGCCCGCAATCCGCGCGCATGCGATGACGTCGCCCTTTGGCCCGCTGCCGTCCCTAACGGCGATGAGCGCAGCGGGCGAGAGGGCGATATGCCCCTCGGCCACCGCACGGCGCACGTTCGCCGCCTTGGCCGAAACATCGACCATGCGCGCCGCACCATGTTCGTCGATATGCGTCAATGTGGTCATGCTCCGGTCAATAGCCTCCGTGTTGCGGCCTCAATGTCATCCTGGCGCATCAGGTTCTCGCCGACAAGGAAAGTCCGCACCCCGCACCGAGTCATCCGCACGACGTCGTCGTGGGTGGAGATGCCGCTTTCGCACACCAGCAGCACGTCATCGGGGGCCAGTGCAGCGAGCCGTTCGGTGGTGGCGAGGTCAACCGCGAAGGTCTTGAGGTTGCGGTTGTTAACCCCGATCAGGCGCGATTGCAGGCGGGTGAGCGCGCGCTCCATCTCCGCCTCATCGTGCACCTCGACCAGTATGTCGAGGGCTTGCGCGCGCGCGGCATCCTCAATCTCGGCCATAGCCGCGTCACACAGCGCGGCGACGATGATCAGGATCGCGTCTGCCCTCATCGCACGGGCCTCTGCGCACTGCCACGGATCGACCATGAAATCCTTGCGGATGACGGGCAGATCGCAGGCCGCGCGCGCGGCGATGAGATAATCCTCATGCCCCTGAAAGTATGGCGCATCGGTGAGGACCGAGAGGCAGGCCGCCCCGCCAGCGGCATAAGCGCGTGCGTGCGCGGGCGAGTTAAAATCGGCGCGGATCAGGCCTTTGGACGGGCTGGCTTTTTTAATCTCTGCGATCAGCGCGAAGCCGGTTTTGGCGCGCGCCCGCAGCGCCGCCTCGAACCCGCGCGGCGGCGTGGGCGCTGCGAAGTGTGACAAGCCCTGCACCTTGCGAGCAGCGACCTCATGGCGCTTGGCGGCGCATATCTGGCTGAGGATGTCGGTCATGGCCGCGCGAGACTATAAACGGGGCCAAAACGCAGTAAGGCTGCGCCGACGAAAGGCAGTGCCACTATCCACAGACGAACGCCGGTAATGCCGAGCGGGCTGGCAATGCTGAAGGCTGCACTGGTCCCTAAGCCGGCGCAGATCAGCAACAGGCCCCCGATCAGACGCCAGTGCGCGATGCGGCTGCCGTCGGTTTTGCCAGCGCGCTCGTAGCGCGCGAATGCGAGAATCAGCGGAATCAGCGCGCCAATATAGATGGCGAACCACATTGGCCGCATCATCCACCATTGGCTGCTTCCTGGATCCATGTGGAGCCCGACCCCGCCGAGCAGCCATGCTGCCACCATCACCAACACAAAGGCAGAGAGATGCCATAAATAGATGGTCATGATCATACCGTTAATGAGGACAGTGGCAGCCCAGGTGCCAAGATTGTTCAATATGCGGCGACCCCAAGGTTCAAGCGCAAGTGCAAATCCGGTTTGGGCGATGCCGAGTGCCAGCAGCGCTAATGTGGGCGGCATAGAGTTGCTGAGCGGTTCCCCCTGAACGCCAATCATCGCCACCGGATATGGGCCATATGCGACGAGCAAGCCGAGAGCGCCAAGGCCGCCCATCCCCCACAAGATCGTGCGAGCGGGCGAAGCGAACCGCCCATCGCACCAAGCATAGCCGAGCTGGTGAATGGCGAGCCAGACAAAGGCAAAGTTGAGGAAATTGACATAAGGCACGGCAAAATAGAGCGCCATGACATCAATGGCGATGGCACCAAGGACAAGCGCTGCAAAACTGACCATTCCCCAGCGTTTCCACGCGGCATAGCTGAACGGGACCACAGCGGAAATCATCAGATAGACCGATAGAAACCACACGGGTATCAGCGCCAGCTGGGCCGCGAGTTTGACGATCTGGCGTTCCACACCCATCGCCGTTCCGAACACAGCGAATAGCGTCCAGGCCAGGAATAACGGCAGCACCGGGTTGACCAATCGCTGTAATCGCGAACTGAACCAGCCTGAATAGCTGTCACCATTGCGGCGGTTGGCGGACCAGGACATGCCGTTGGAAAATCCTCCGACAAGGAAAAAGATTGGCATGACCTGAAAGCCCCATGTCAACCATTGGGTCCAGGGCAATATCCTGAGCAGATGGCCGCCGGTCACCGCTCCATCGCGAATATAGGGCGCGGCAACCAGCCAGTGGCCGCAAACGACCGCAAGGATCGACAATGCGCGCAAAAAATCGACATAGCGATTGCGTTCTGGCGGGGTGTCATTGGCCATTGCGATGGCTCTCGCCCACAGGCTGGGCTTTGCTTGGGTTGCAAAATTGTCGTTCATGGGCACCTCATTGACTTGCTTGTCCATTTCAAAACCCCACCCAGCTTGTCAGCAGCGCTTTGGCGAGACCCTGGTCGATCGCCTCGGCGGCTTGCTCTACCCCCGCGCGCCAGTCGTCCGCGTGACCCGCCACCATCAGCGCGGCGGCGGCGTTGAGGAGCACGGCGTCGCGGTATGCGCCCGCTTCGCCGCCCAGCAGGCGGGTCAGCGCGGCGGCGTTGTAGGCGGCGTCTCCGCCGCGCAGCGCTGCGATGGGGTGGCGGGGAAGGCCCGCTGATTCTGGGGTGATGCGCTCTTCCGCGTGGCCAAGGCGGATGACGCTGCTCCCCCCCGAAATCGACAGTTCATCGAGCGGTTCGTCGCCCGCGACCAGCATCGCGTCGTCAAACCCCAGCAATTCCATCGCCTCGGCATAGGCGGGCATCAGCGCCGGGTTGGCAATCCCGATCAACTGCCGCCGCACCCCCGCCGGATTGCACAATGGGCCGGTGAGGTTGAAGATCGTCCGCCGCCCGATGGCCTTGCGGATCGGGGCGAGGGCGGCCAGCGCGGGATGGTGTTTTTGCGCAAACAGAAAACAGATGCCGAGGTCGGCGAGCGTCGCCTCCGCCGTTTGGCTGGCGCGGTCCAAATTGAGGCTGAGCGCCTCTAGGGTATCGGCCCCGCCAGCGCGCGAAGAAGCGGCGCGATTTCCGTGCTTTGCGACCGGAACTTCGCACGCGGCAACAACTATGGCGACCGCGGTCGAGACGTTGAGGCTGTGCTGGCCATCGCCGCCGGTGCCGCACACGTCGATGGCGTTTGCGGGGGCTTTGATGCGCACCATCCGCGCGCGCATCGCCCGCGCCGCGCCGGCAATCTCCGCCGCCGTTTCACCGCGATCCGCCATTTCGATGAGGAGCGTGGTGATCTCCTCGCCCGTCATCCGTCCGTCGAGCATGTCGCCGAACAGGCTTTCGGATTCGGTGAGGGGCAGGCTCATGGCCGTTCCGCCACATCCATCCCACACAGCGCCAAGAAATTGGCCAGCATCGCATGGCCATGTTCGGTGGCGATGCTTTCAGGGTGGAACTGAACGCCATGGATCGGGAGCGTCGCGTGGGCGAGGCCCATCACTGCCATACCGTGCGCGCCATCGTCGCAGGTCGCGGTGACGCGCAAGGTATCGGGCACATCCTCGACCACCAGGCTGTGATAGCGGGTTGCGGTGAACGGGCTGGGCAGGCCCGCGAACAGCCCGCTGCTGTCGTGGCTGACCGAGGCGGTCTTGCCGTGCATCAGATGGCCGCGCACCACGCGCCCGCCAAACGCTTGGCCAATCGCTTGATGACCGAGGCACACGCCGAGCAGCGGGCGGCACTCTCCTGGCGGCGCGGCGGCGCACGCAGCGATCAGGTCGAGGGTGATCCCCGCATCATCGGGGGTGCCGGGGCCGGGCGAGATGAGGAAAGCATTGGCGCCGCTGGCCATCGCTTGCGCCACGCTGATCGCGTCGTTACGCACCACCTCGACAGCCGCCCCCAGCTCCATCAGATAATGGACGAGGTTGAAGGTGAAGCTGTCATAATTGTCGATGACGAGGATATGCCCACTCATTGCCCATACCCCGCTTCACCCGCCACCCGCACCGCCTCGCGCGCGGCGGCGATCAGCGCGCCGGCCTTGGCCTCGCACTCGCGCTGTTCATAGGCGGGGTCACTGTCCGCCACAATGCCCGCGCCCGCCGTCACGTGCAGCATAGCGTCCTTGACGATGCCGGTGCGCAGGACGATACAGCTGTCCATACCGCCATCGGGGCCGAAATAGCCGATTCCGCCCGCGTAGATTCCGCGCGTCTCGCTCTCCAGCTCGGCGATGATCTGCGCGGCGCGGACCTTGGGTGCGCCCGACACCGTGCCCGCTGGGAACCCTGCGAACAATGCGTCGAGCGCGTCCTTGCCGTCCGCCAGTCGTCCGGTGACGTTGGAAACGATGTGCATCACATGGCTGTATTTTTCGACCATGAAACTGTCGGTCACCGCCACGCTGCCCGGCGCTGCGGTGCGACCAACGTCGTTGCGCCCCAGGTCGAGCAGCATCAGATGTTCGGCGCATTCCTTCGGGTCGGTGAGCAGCGCGTCGCGGTTGGCGGCGTCCTCGGCGGCGTTGGCACCGCGTGGGCGTGTGCCCGCAATCGGGCGGATTGTCACCTCACCATCGCGCACCCGCACCAGGATTTCAGGGCTGGAGCCGACCACCGCAAAGCCCGGCAGGTCGAGATAATAGAGGAAGGGCGAGGGGTTGACCCGCCGCAGAGCGCGGTAAAGCTGGAACGGCGGCAGCGCGAAGCGCGTCGTGAAACGCTGCGCCAGCACCACCTGAAATATATCGCCCGCGACGATATGCTCCTTCGCGGCGAGCACCATGTCGCGGTAAGCGCCGTCGGGCAGGGTGGGGGTGAGCGCTCCCAACTCTGTTTGCCCTGAGCTTGTCGAAGGGCCGCTTTTTTCTTCGCGGGAAAGAAAGGGCAGGGCTTCGACAGGCTCAGCCTGGGCGGTGTTGTGAGCGAGGGGCATAGCCAGCCGCGCGATCACCGCCTCGATCCGCTCCGCCGCCGCCTCTACTGCGCACTCCGGCGCGGTGGCGGATGGCCAGACCGGCGCGACCACCCACAGCGCATCGGCCAGACGGTCAAAGATCAGGATCACGCGGGGCCGAACGAACAGCATGTCGGGCACCGCAATCGGGTTTGCAGGTGGACGGGCGATCGCTTCGACCAGACCATAGCTTTCATAGGCAAAATAGCCGACCAGGCAGGCGAGCGCTGAGGGCAGGGCATCGGGCAGCGGCTCGATATGGCACTCGGCGACCAGCGCGCGCAGCGCGGCCAGCGGGTCGGCATCGAGCGGGGCGAACGCGGCCTTGTCCGTGGCCCAGTGGCGGTTGATTTCGCAGGCGGCACCATCGGCACGGAACATCAGGTCGGGCGCGAGGCCAATCAGGCTGTATCGGCCGCGCGTTTCGCCGCCCTCCACCGATTCGAGCAACCAGTCGCCGCGCTCTGGCTCGATCAATTTGAGCGCAGCAGAAACCGGTGTTTCGGTGTCGGCAACGGTCCGCGTCCACAGCAAGGCTGGCTTGTTTTTTTCAAGAGCAACAAGCGCTTCAGCAGTGCCTTTGACAGTCTTTGTCAATAGCCTGCCGCGCTGCCGCGTCCTGTCAGTTGATTGCGCAAGGTGTTGACAGCGGCCTGGTCGATTTCCACTTCGAACTCCGCGCGCGCGGCGGCGATCAGGACATCGACATATTCGCTGCCCAGCGCATTGACGAACTGCCCCTGCACCGCCTGCAACAATTGCTGGTTGGCTGATGCATCGCCGCGCACAACGCGCTCGAGCCGGATCACCATCCAGCCAGCGTTGCCCGGCAGCTCAAGCGTTTTGGCGGACCCCTGCGGCATCGAGAATAGCAGCGCGATTTCGGGCGGGACGCCGGCTTCGCGGTTGGTGAGGTTGATGCGGCGCCCGCCAATCGCCTGCACGGGGGCAGGGTTGCCATTGGCCGCCGAGGCCGCGCTGAGCGACTGGCCGCGCTCGACCGCCGCCAATATGGCGCGCGCATGCGTTCGCGCCGCCCGTGCGCCCTCGGCTGCGCGCCAGTCGGCGATCACCTGTGCCCGCACGCTGGCGAGCGGCGGCGGCGCTGCGGCGGTGATGCTGGCGACCTCGACCAGCGCGAACACGCGGTTCTCCTGAAGCGTCAGCACTTGGCCCGAACCACCCTCCACCGCTTGAAAGGCTGCGGATAGGATCGGTTGCAACAGCGGTTCGGGGCGGAATGAGGCTTGCGCCGGGGCCATACCATTCGCCAGCAACGCCGGGGTGGTGATGACCTGCAGTCCCTTGTCGCTCGCCACTTCGGCGAGCGGTGCGCCGCCATTGAGTGCATCCTGCACACCGTTATACAGATCGACCATCGCTTCCTGACGGCGGCGACCCATCAATCGCTCGGTCAGTTGCGGGGTCACCTGCGCCAGCGAACGCGCGGGCGTGCTCTCAACGCTATCGACGCTCAGCACCACCCAGCCGAGCGGCACTTGCATCGGCCCGACCAATGCGCCGCGCGATGCCGCAAAGGCTGCGGCCGCAGCTTGTGCGCTGGTACCAGCGGCGAATTGTTCGCGGCTGGTGGCTTCGACGGGTGAGGCGGAGAGGCCAGCCGATGTTGCGGCCGCGCTGAGGCTCGCGCCGCCGCGAACGCCCGCGACGATGCGGTCGGCTATTGCCTTGCTGCTGGCGATGACTTGGGAAAAGCGCCGCTGTTCACGGGGCGCAAACTCGGCGGCGCTGCTCGTATATTCGGCCTGTAGTTCGGCGGCGGTAACGGGTGGCAGCGCGCCAACCTTGCCCTCGTCCAATATGGCATAGCGGATGGTGCGGCGTTCGGGGATAGTATAGCGTGCGGCCTGACTGCGATAATAAGCGGTCAATTGCCTTTCGCTGGGCGGTGCGGCAGGGGCAAAGCGCGATGCGGGCACAAAGGTCGCCTGACCGCGCCGTTCCTCAAGCAGCAACGAGGCATAGGGCAGCGCAACCCCGCGCGGTATCAGCCCGACCTGTCCGAACGGCGCCACCAGCTGGCGGACGATATTCTCGGTCTCAAGGTCGCTGCGTAGCCGCTCTGCGGTAATTCCTTCCTGCCTCAGCCGCGCTTGCAGCGCTTCTTCGCTGAAACTGCCATTGACCCCGGCAAAGGCGGGGTTGCGCGCGATCAATGCATCAATGCTCGCCTTGTCGATGGCGATGCCATGCGCACGCGCATATTGTTCGAGCGCATAAATATCCGCCGTTTCCTTGAGCATCCGGTCAACCGCACCATCGGACAGGAATTGCGCCATCGTCAGGCCGGGGCGCTGGCGCGCGGCGGCCTCATAGGTGCGCTGGATCCGCTGGCGCAGGTCAAGCGAACTGATCTGCCGGTCGCCGACGCGCGCGACATTGCCGCCCGATACCCCGCCGCCGCCCGACAGGTTGCTGACATCGCCCAGCGTGAAGGCAAAGGCGATGAAAACCAGAAAAACGAGCGCGATTCCGGCACCGATTTTCGAGGTAATGAGACTGCGGAAAAAGGTGATCATTCGTATCTGGCCATTTCATTGCTTGGCGGGTCTGTCTCTGCGCCTTAGGGAAGGCGGGCAGCGGCTTCAACCCAAAGATAGGATATTCAAAGATGCGGCGCAAAACCATCGTCGGAAACTGGAAGATGAACGGCACCCGCGCGTCGATTGGCGAAGCGCAGGCGATTGCGGCACTGGCGCTCGCCCACGGGCAAGTCGACGTGGTGATATGCCCGCCGTTCACGCTGGTAGCGGCTTGTGTTTCGGCGTGCCCGGGCCTGACTATCGGTGCACAGGATTGCCACAGCGCCGCGTCTGGCGCATTCACGGGCAGCATATCGGCGGCGATGCTGGTCGATGCCGGGGCCAAGACGGTCATCCTTGGGCATAGCGAGCGGCGCGATGCGTTAGGCGAGACGAGCGCGCATGTGCGTGCCAAGGTCGCTGCGGCGCTGGGTGCGGGGCTGGAGGCCATCCTGTGCGTTGGCGAGCCGCTTGATGTGCGCGAGGGCGGTGGGGCCATCGCCTATGTGGCCGAGCAATTGCTGCAATCCTTGCCTGATGCGGCGGGGCATGACCCAGCAAGGCTCATCATCGCCTACGAACCGATCTGGGCGATCGGCACCGGACGCACCGCCGAGCCTGGCGACATCACCGAAATGCACGGCGCGATTCGCAGGGCGCTTGGCGATGTCGGGGCGCGCACCGCGATCCTTTATGGCGGGTCGGTGAGCGGCGATAACGCTGCGGCGATATTGGCGCTGGACGATGTCGATGGCGCGCTGGTCGGCGGGGCCAGCCTTAGCGCCGCTAAATTCGCGCCGATTATCGCGGCGGCATCGACCTGCGGTTGATTGCGGGCGCGGATACGCCTATGTGCGCCGCAACAGCGGGCGTTCCCGCAGCTTCATCGGCCAAGGTATTCTCAATATGTTCACATTCCTGCTCGTCGTTCAGGCCATCGTCACACTTTCGCTGATCGGCGTCATCTTGATGCAAAAATCCGAAGGCGGCGGCCTTGGCATGGGGGGCAGCCCATCGGGGTTCCTGTCGGCGCGCGGCGCGGCGGATTTTCTCTCGCGCGCTACCGCAGTCCTGGCCTTCGCCTTTGTGTCCTTGAGCGTGACGCTGGCAGTGCTGGCTTCGGCCAACCACAGCAGCAGCCAGGTCGATGCCAATGCCGCGCGCACCGCGCCGCCTGCGGCCACTGGCGCGCCAGAAGCGCCCGTCGCACCGCCTGCTGGCTCGGTTCCGCTGGGTGGCGGTGCGGTGATCCCAGGCGCACCTGCGGGCAACGATCCGCTAGGTGCAGCAGGCGCGGCGAGCAGCACACCGCCTGCGGAAAAAGGCGTGCCGCTCCAGCAATAATCGCCGCTGGCAAGGCGCGTTGCTCTTTTGCGCACATCGGCTCTTGCGCCGACTCACCTTTACCCGCTAGGCGCATACTCCCATGGCGCGGTTTATTTTTATCACCGGCGGCGTGGTCTCCTCGCTCGGCAAAGGTTTGATGGCGGCAAGCCTCGCGGCGTTGCTTCAGGCGCGCGGCTACCGCGTGCGGATCCGCAAGTTCGACCCTTATCTCAATGTCGATCCGGGCACGATGTCGCCCTATCAGCACGGCGAAGTCTATGTCACCGACGACGGTGCCGAGACCGACCTTGACCTCGGGCATTACGAACGCTTCACCGGCGTTTCGGCGCGGCAATCGGACAATGTGACGTCGGGGCGGATTTACCGCGACATCATCGCGCGCGAGCGGCGCGGTGATTATCTGGGTGCGACGGTCCAGGTCATCCCGCACGTCACCGACGCGATCAAGGCCTTCGCGCTCGCCGAAATCGACGACCTCGATTTTGTGCTGTGCGAAATTGGCGGCACCGTAGGCGACATCGAATCGCTGCCGTTTATCGAGGCGATCCGCCAGCTGCGCAACGATCTGGGGCGTGGCAACACCGTGTCGGTGCACGTGACGCTGGTGCCCTATATCGCGGCGGCGGGTGAGCTCAAGACCAAGCCGACCCAGCATAGCGTGCGCGAACTGGCGGCGCTGGGGGTGCAGCCCGATGTGCTGCTGTGCCGCTGTGAAAAGCCTTTGCCGACGAGCGAGCGCGCCAAGATTGCGCAATTCTGCAATGTCCGGCCCGAGGCGGTGATCCCCGCGCTCGACGCCAGCAGCATCTATGCCGTGCCGCTGCAATATCACGCCGAGGGGCTGGACGCCGAGGTGCTGCACGCCTTTGGTATCGATGATGCCCGCGAACCCGATGTGTCGCGCTGGATCGACATCATGGACCGCGCGCAAAACCCCGAAGGCGAGGTGACCATCGGCGTGGTCGGCAAATATGTCGCGCTGCCCGACGCTTATAAATCGCTCAGCGAAGCCCTGGTCCACGGCGGTTTTGCCAACCGGGTCAAGGTCAATGTCCGCTGGATCGACGCCGAACTGTTCGAGATGGGTGAGGATGACCTCGCCTCGAAGTTAGAGCCGCTCCACGCCATCCTCGTCCCCGGTGGATTTGGCGAGCGTGGGAGCGAGGGCAAGATTGCGGCGGTGCGCTTTGCCCGCGAACGGCGCGTGCCGTTCTTCGGTATATGCCTGGGGATGCAGATGGCGTGTATCGAGGGCGCGCGTAATACGGCGGGGATTGCCGATGCCACCAGCAGCGAGTTCGGCCCCGGTGGCTCAGCCATCGTTGGCATCATCACCGAATGGATGAGCGAGGAGGGGTTGCAGCAACGCCACGTCGACAGCGACATGGGCGGGACGATGCGGCTTGGCGCTTATGAAGCGCGGCTCGACGGGAACAGTCACGTCGCGGCGCTCTATGGTGCCACGACCATCTCCGAACGCCACCGCCACCGTTACGAGGTCAATACTCATTATGTCGAGGCGCTCGAGGGCGGCGGCCTGCATTTCAGCGGCATGTCGCCGACGGGCGATTTGCCCGAAATCGTCGAACGGCCCGACCATCCGTGGTTCATCGGCGTGCAGTTTCACCCCGAACTGAAATCGCGGCCGTTCGATCCGCATCCGCTGTTTGCCGGCTTTATCGCGGCGGCGCTCAAGCAGAGCAGGCTTGTCTAGCGCCCCGCTTTGCGACATTGTGCGGCAAAAGGGGAAGGCGCGATGAAGGGTAGCGAGCTTGTCGATTTATTGGCACCGGGCAGCCTGTTTGCCGGCGCGAGCGCGGAACAGCTCGATGTCGTGGCCGCGCGCGGTCAATTGCGGCACTATGCGCGCGGTGACACTATCATGCACCAGGGCGACCCGGGCGACAGCTTTTATATTCTTATCTCGGGTGTTGCACGGGTGACGATCATCGCAGCCAATGGCCGCGAGATAACCCTCGATTATCTTGAAAAAGGCGCGGCGATAGGTGAAATCGCGGTGCTCGACGGTCAGGAACGCACCGCGAGCGTGGTCGCGCACGAGGCGGTGAGTGCGATGCGGCTCGACCGCACCGCGATCCGCGACATCATCCGCGATCGCCCTGACTTTGCCTGGCAATTGCTGGGACAGATGGCGCGGCGATTGCGCCAGGCGAATATCACGATCGAGGGCGACCGCGCCTTTGCCTCTGGCCCGCGACTGGCGCGGTGTCTGGTGCGGTTGATGGCGACAGGGCCAGATGGGGCGCGGCTCCGCCATGACCTCAACCAGACCGATCTTGCGCATTTTGCGGGGATGAGCCGCGAGCAGATCAACCGCCAATTGTCGGTGTGGGTCGATAGCGGGCTTATTGCACGCGACCATGGCCGGGTAACGATCCTCGATTCCGATATGATATTGGAAATAGCCGAATCGGGGGAATGAAACTGCCTGCGGTTCGTTAGATAAACGAAGTCCCCGGATCGCGTTGGCAACCCGGGGACCTGCGTGACGAACCTTATGCCCCTCCCCCGAAGGGCCCTCCCGTTCGGGAGGTCAAAGTCTGTCTGGCACTCTCTAGCCCAAAGGGTGTTTTCCACCCAAAATGGCGATGTGCCTATTCTCCCTGAACCTGACCGACAATGATTTTCGGTTG
Source organism: Sphingopyxis sp. (assembly GCA_040080745.1). Taxonomy (GTDB): domain Bacteria; phylum Pseudomonadota; class Alphaproteobacteria; order Sphingomonadales; family Sphingomonadaceae; genus Sphingopyxis. The sequence continues at coordinate 12,705 of JBEBHS010000044.1, forward strand.
GGAACGAGAGTTGCCTATTGCCTGCGGGGCGCCCTGTCACGCCTTTGGCGCTGGGCTGCGGACGATTTGATGGCTGCTGTGCTAATCATGCAACAGGCGCGCATGGCATTGCCATGGTGCGCACCATCGCCTAGGCAGGCCGCACCACAGTTTATGGAATTGCCCCCGCGATGCTGCCCAACGCCTATGAGCGTCTGATTATCAAGCGCTATCTGCTTCCCGTAAAGGGCGAAGGGTTCATCTTCATCGCCGCGATTTTCAGCTTCATCGCGGTGTTGCTGGGGGTGGCGGCGCTGGTCATCGTGATGAGCGTGATGAACGGCTTTCGCGCCGAACTGTTCGATAAAATCGTCGGATTGAACGGCCATGCGGTGGTCCAGGGTTTTGACAATCGCCTGCCCGACTGGCGGCAAATCCTCGAACAGGCGCGCGCGACGCCGGGGGTTATCTCGGCGCGTCCGCTGATCGAACAGCCGATGTTCGCGCACCATGAGGGCCGCGGCGAGGCGGCGCTGGTACGCGGGATGACGGTCGCCGATCTTCGCAGCAACGCGGTGCTCGGCGGCAAGCTGCGCGCGGGGAACCTCTCTTCGATCGACGCTGGCGCTGGGCGGATCGCGATCGGTTCCGGCCTCGCCCAAAAACTGGGCGCGCAGGTCGGCTCGACGGTGACGATCATCAACCCGCAGGGGCGATCGACCCCGTTCGGCACGGTGCCGCGCGAAATTGGCTATACCGTCGCCGCGATCTTCGAGATCGGCGTGTTCCAGTTCGACGAAGCCTATGTCATCATGCCGATCGAGGATGCGCAGACGCTGCTCTTGTCGGGCGATGTCGTCGGGATGATCGAGCTCAAGACCACCGATGCGGATCAGGTGGCGGATATTGTCCAGCCGCTGGCGCAAGCGGTGGCGGGGCGCGCGGTGGTCACCGACTGGCGGCAACTCAACGCCAGCCTGTTCGAGGCGCTATCGGTCGAGCGGGTGGCAATGTTCGTCATCCTGTCGATCATCATCTTGGTCGCGGCGTTCAACATCGTCTCATCGCTGATCATGCTGGTGCGCACGCGCACCCGCGACATCGCGATTTTGCGCACCATGGGGGCCGAGCGGGCGTCGATATTGCGGATATTCCTCACCATCGGCACGACGATCGGCGTTTTGGGGATGGTCGCAGGCGTGCTGATCGGGTTCGTCTTTCTGTTTTTCCGCCAGCAGGTGGTCAATGGCATCCAATTTGCGACGGGGCAAAATCTGTGGGACCCCTCGATCCGCTTCCTCACCGAATTGCCGTCGAAAGCCGATCCGGTGGAAATCACGCTGATCTGCATCATGTCGGTGCTGTTCAGCTTCCTCGCCGCGCTCTATCCGGCATTGAAGGCCGCGAATACCGACCCGGTTCAGGTGCTGCGCTATGAGTGAGGCCGCCCCCGCCCCCGCCC
>JBEBHS010000013.1:0-58279 GCA_040080745.1 Sphingopyxis sp.
CCCGCCAGCGCGCCCGGCACATCGGGGGTTTCCATAAACCCATAGCGCAGCACGACGCGGTGGAACCCTTGCGCCAGATCCTCGGTCACCAGCCGCTTGGCCTCGTCAACCGTGGGCACGTCCTTGATCTGGACGGTGAGCAGGATGACGCGTTCGTGGATCACCTTGTTATGCTTGAGGTTGTGGAGCAGCGCGGGCGGCACCCCTTGCGCTGCCGAGGTCATGAACACCGCGGTGCCCGGAACCCGGCTGGCGCTGCTAGTGGCGCTTTTGACGAACAGGTCGAGCGGCATCGTCCCCTCGGCCAGGCGGTCTTGCATCAGCTTGCGCCCGCGTGCCCAGGTGGTCAGCATGGTGAAGATGATCAGGCCGACCAGCAGCGGGAACCAGCCGCCATCGGGCACCTTGAGCAGATTCGCCCCCAGATAGGCGAGATCGACGACGACGAACAGGACAAGCAACGGCAGCGCCTTCCACAGCGGCCATTGCCACAGGCTGAGCAGCACCACCGCGATCAGGCAGGTATCGATCGCCATCGCGCCGGTCACCGCAATGCCATAGGCCGCCGCCAGATTGCTCGACGATTGAAAGAACAGCACCAGCGCAATCACCATGACCATCAGGCCCCAGTTGATCGCGGGGATATAGATTTGCCCGGCCGCGCTGTGGCTGGTGTGGGTGATCCGCAGCCGCGGGATGAAGCCGAGCTGGATCGCCTGCTGGGTCAGCGAAAACGCGCCCGAAATCACCGCCTGACTGGCGATGATCGTCGCCAGCAGCGCGATAATCACCACCGGCAGCCGCAATACATCGGGTGCCATCAAAAAGAACGGATCCTTGATCGCCTCTGCCGCTTGCGAAGGGGCAAGCGAGAGGATCATCGCGCCCTGCCCCATATAGTTGAGCATCAGGCACGGCAACACGATGGCGAGCCACGAAATGCCGATCGGCTTGCGCCCGAAATGCCCCATATCGGCATAGAGCGCCTCGGCCCCGGTCACCGCCAACACCACGCTGCCCATCGCGATGAAGGCGCGAAAACCATCGGTCATGAAAAATTGCGCAGCGTTGAGCGGGTTCATCGTTTCCAGCACCACCATCGGCATCGCGCCGATGTGCGACAGGCCAAGGAATGCGAGCAGCGCGAAATAGACGACCATGATCGGGCCGAATAGCATACCGACTTTGGCGGTACCGCGCGACTGTATCATGAACAGGCCAACCAATATCGCAATCGCAATCGGCACCGATAGCGTCTCCAGCGACGGCGCGACATATTTCAGCCCCTCGGTCGCCGACATCACCGACATCGCCGGGGTAATCATCGAATCGCCATAAAAAAGCGCGGTCGCAAATACCCCAAGCAGCACGATCGAGGTGCTCCAGCGCCGTGTATCGGTGGTTTCGCGGTTGATGAGCGCGAGCAGCGCCAGGCTGCCCCCCTCGCCCTTGTTATCCGCCCTCATGATCGTCAGCACATATTTAAACGTGACGACGATCATCATCGACCAGAACACCAGGCTCAATACGCCATAAATGTGCACCGGATCGACAAGGATTTTGTGATGGCCGGCAAAGGTTTCTCGAAAAGCGTAGATCGGGCTGGTGCCGATGTCGCCAAACACCACGCCGACCGCGCCCAGCGCCAGTTTGGCAAAGCTATCGCCGTGGCCGTGGCCGCCGCTCTCCAGCTCGCCGTCCTCGGCGTGCCCCGCGCCCAGCGGGCTGTCTGCGCTTGCACTATCCGTTGGTGCGGTCATGCCGACACTCCCCTTTATCGCTTTCGCGGACGCGCGCGCCTATCACCCATGCCGATCATCCGCAATCACCGAGTTTGCGAGCCGTTTGCAGGCGCGGCTTGCGGGGCGGGCAAAGGGGTGGGCGGCGGCATTGCCGCCAGCCTCTGCTCCAGGTCGCTGCGCCACGGCGCATTGGCTGGCGAACGGTCGAGCAACTGCTTCCACACGCTACGCGCGCCCTCCACATCGCCGCTTTGCGCCAGCGACAGGCCAGCGAAAAAGGGCGGCCCGGGGTGCGCCGGGTCAATATCCGCTGCCTTGTCAAACGCCATCGCCGCCGCCGGGGTCATCACCCCGCCCGCGTGCTGGGTCAGTGCATTGCCAAAGCCTATCCATAAATCGACGTTGCGCGGGTGCAGCCGCAATCCTTGTTGCAAGGCCTCGGCGGCCAACTGGGTGCGGCCGGTGCGGATGAAGCCATCGGATAGGCCAAGCCACATCCCCGCATCTCCGCCATTGCCGGCCATCCCCTGGCGCGGATCGGTCAGCGGTTCGCCAAAACCCTGCGGCGCTGGTTCCTGCACCGGCGCGCCCGCCACCCCCGGCGCACCCATCACCAGATAGGCCGACAGGCCGAACATGATCGTCGCCGCCACCGGAATGCGTGCGCCCGATGGCAGACGTCCGGCGAAGTTGATGCCCAGCCAAGTGAGCAGCCCCAGCGCCATGATGACCAGCAACATGTTCATGATGCGTCCCCATCCTTGCTCCGCCGAAACCGCCCGAACGCCAGCCACAGCCCCGCAAACAGCGCGGCGAACGGCGCGATATAAAGGATCGCGGTATCCCATCCGAACGGCGGATCATAGGTCACCCAATTGCCATAGCGCGCGATCAACCAGTCGCGGATAGCCTCTGGCCGCTCGCCCGCGCGTATCCGCTCCCGCACCTGACTGCGCATATCGCCCGCCAGCGCCGCATCCGAATCGGCAATCGACTGCCCCTGGCACACCAGACAGCGCAGCTCGTCCATCAGCGCCTTGGCCGCCGCTTCCTTGGCGGGATCGTCGAGCTGGACATAGGCATAGGGTGCCGGCGGCAGGCCGCTTTGCGCATACGCGAGCGGGGCTGACAGCAACATCATGACCGCTGCGACAAGTGCTCCTAGCTTGACCCACCTGTGCTCCGCACTTGTTGCGGAGCGTTGGCTGTTTAAACTACCATTTGCGCTCTCCCTCCACCACTCCGGCCTTCGCCGGAGCACAGAGGAGGCTAGAGCACGAAGGCATGATGAAATATTCACCGCTGCAATCGCAAGATGGAAGCGCGCTATCACCGCTGCAATCGCAAGATGGAAGCGCGCTATCACCGCTGCAATCGCAAGATGGAAGCGCGCTATCATCGCTGCATCGCCTCCAGCTTGGCGATCACACCGGGCACATCCTCGGCCGCGATGATGCCTTGTATCTGTTCGCGGATGATGCCGCGGCCATCGACCAGAAAGCTCTCTGGCACGCCCGATGATCCGAGCGCTATTTGCACCTGCCCGCGCGCATCGGCGCCGATGCTGGCGTAGGGATTGCCGTTTTCGGCTAGGTAACGTTCCAAATCCGCCGCGCGGTCGCGGATCGCAATCCCTTCGATGATGACCCCGCGCGCGCGCAATTCCGCCAACTGCGGCGCCTCGACGCGGCACGGAATGCACCAGCTGGCAAAGACGTTGACGATGCGCGGACGGCCATCGGCCAGCGCGGCGCTCGACAGGCCGGGGCGGCTTGCCGATGCGGCTGGCAAAACGAATGTCGGCATCGGCTGGTCGATCCAGTGCGACGCGATCAGCCGATCACCGCCGCGATTGAGCCCCCACACAAACAGCAGCCCCAGCATGGCAACGAACGCCAGCGGTGCCCAGGCGATCCAGCGCGCGCGGCTGTGCGGCTTGCTCATGCCGCATACCGCCCATGGGGGTATTTGCGCTGCTCGCGCGCGCCGCGCCACCGCTTGAACAGCCGCAGCGGGCCTATCCGCCCGATCAGCGCGAGCAACCCGCCGAGCGCGATCAAGCCGCCGCCCGCCCAGATCCACCACACCAGCGGTTTCCACCACAGCCGCAATTGCCAGCGCGCATTACCATTGGCGTCCTCGCCCGCCGATTGCCCCATCACCGCGTAAAGCTGTCCGTCCCATGTGGTCAGCAACGCCGCTTCGTTGGTTTCGGTCGGCGGCTGGGTGAACGCGCGCGCCTGTGGCCGCATGATGTGTGGTTCGCCGCGCTCGCTTGCGAGTGGGAAAGGCCAAAGAGAAGCCCCCCCACGCTGGACCAGCAACACACCCTCAAGCGCGGTCCAATTCGGCCCGACCACGGGCTTGACATCGCTCAATGTCACCCGCCAATCGCCGACGCTCGTCGCCTCGCCCACCGCCACCGCGATCAGCCGTTCCTTGATGAAGCTCGACTCGGTCGCCATCCCCGCCAGCGCCACCGCGATGCCAAAATGCGCGACGACCATGCCATAGACGGGCAATGGCGCGCGGCGCAGATTGCGCCCGAACAGCGGAGCCACACTGAGCACGCCAACCGCAACGCTGAGCGCCAGCCCAAGCATCGGCAACAACCGCATCCCCGGTGCAAGCAGCGCCAGCGCCACTATCGCCAGCGCCATGACCGCCAGCAAAACGGGTGCCCAGCGCCGCACGCGCCCGCCATCGTCTTTGCGCCAGCGCAGCAGCGGCCCGACCGCCATGACGGCGACAAGCGGGAGCGCGAACATCCCCGCCCACGGGTTGAAATAGGGCGGGCCGACCGAGATCTGCGAGCCGAACGCCTCGGCGACAATCGGCGATAATGTGCCGACCAGCACCACCACCAAAATGACCGAGAGCAGCAAATTATTGACCACCAGCGCGCCTTCGCGGCTGAGCAGCGCAAAGCGTTTGCCCTCGGCCATGCTGCCAACGCGCAGGCCGAACAGCGTCAGCGCCCCGCCGATGTAAAGGCTAAGCAGCGCGAGAATGAAGCTGCCGCGCGTCGGGTCGACCGCAAAGGCGTGGACGCTGGTCAGCAGCCCAGAGCGGACGATGAAAGTGCCGACCATCGACATCGAGAAAGCGACCACCGCCAGCATCACCGTCCACGCGCGCAAGCCATCGCGGGTCGCGGTGACGCTGACCGAATGCAGGAGAGCGGTCGCCGCGAGCCACGGCATCAGCGAGGCATTTTCGACCGGATCCCAGAACCACCAGCCACCCCAGCCCAGTTCGTAATAGGCCCAGTAACTGCCCGCCGTGATCCCCAGCGTCAGGAATATCCACGACCCCAGCACCCACGGGCGCATCGCGCGGGCGAACGCGGGGCCGATGTCGCCGGTAATCAGCGCGCCGACCGCAAAGCTGAACGCGACGCTGAGGCCGACATAGCCGAAATAGAGCGTCGGCGGATGGAACGCGAGGCCGGGGTCCTGGAGCAGCGGGTTCAACCCCTGCCCCTCCGCCGCCGCAGGCCCTAACCGCGCAAACGGGTTCGACACGAACAACAGGAACGCAAAGAAACCGAGCGCGAGGCTCGCCTGCGCCACCAGCGTCGCCGCCAGCGTGCGCGCATTCAGCCGCCGCTCGAACAGCGCCACGCCTGCGCCCGCGACCCCCAATATCGACAGCCACAACAGCATCGAGCCTTCGTGATTGCCCCACGCGCCGCTGATTTTATACAGCATCGGTTTGGCCGAATGGCTGTTGCGCGCGACCAGTTCAACCGACATGTCGGATCGTGCGAATAACCAGATGAGCAGGCCGAACGCGATCAGCGTCAACAGCCCTTGCGCCACCGCCAGCGGCCGCACCGGCACGAACGCGCGTCCGCGCAATTCCGCCACGCCCGCGATGATTTGCAACAGCGCCAGCGCCAATGCGATCCACAAGCACGCATGGCCAATCTCAGCAATCATTGCGTCTCTCCCCTCTCCCCTTGCGGGAGAGGGTTGCGCAGATTTACGGGCTTGCTCGTTAGTCGAAGCTGGGTGAGGGGGATGGGCTTCTCGACAAGGAACGCCCCCTCACCAAGGTCCGCTAGCCGTTGCACGGCAAGCTGCCCTATCCTCTCCCGCAAGGGGAGAGGATGTTTAAGTGCAACAACAATCACTCAGCCCCACCCTTGACCAGACTATCCGCCGCATTGGCCGGCATCTGCCCCATCTGTGGGGGCATATAGCGTTCGTCATGTTTGGCAAGGATGCGGTCGGCAACGAACACCCCGCCCGCTTCGAACCGGCCATCGGCGACCGCGCCCGACCCTTCGGCAAACAAATCCGGTGCAATGCCGGTAAAGCGCACCGGCACCGTGGCGCGGCCGTCGGTCATACGGAAACTGATCGTCACCCCGTCGGGTGCGCGAACGATGCTGCCGCGCTGCACCATCCCGCCCAGCCGCGCGGCATCGCCAACCGGGATTGTCGCGGCGCGTGCTTCGGACGGCGTGTAGAAATAGGCCGCTTGGTCTTTCAGCGCCAGGCTCGCCAGCAACCCGGCACCGACCACCGCCACCGCCGCCACACCCGCCAATATCAGGCGCTGTTTTTTGGGCTTCATCTCAACTATCCTGTGATCTGGTCATATCATCGACCCGCGCTTCGGCGGCGCGCATCGCCCGCCAGCTTTGCCATAGCACAAACGCCGTGCCCAGTGCCGTCACGCCATAGGCCGCGCTCACAAACCCCCATTGATACGTCATGCCGCCATCCTGCGCAGCCGCGCTTCGAGTTTGGCGGTAGCGAGCAGCGCGCGCATCCGCATCAGCACAATCCCGCCGAACAGCAGCGAAAAACCGAGCACGGTCAGCATCAGCGGCCACAGCAATTCGCCCGCAATCGCGCTGCCGCCGCCAGTGATGCTAACGCTGATGCTGGCGGGTTGATGCAGGCTGTTCCACCACACAACGCTGCGGTTGATGATCGGTAAGTTGATCGCGCCGATCAGCGCGTAAATCGCGGCGCTGCGGCTGATCGACGTTCTGTCCTCATCGGCATTGGTAAAGGCGATGAACCCGGCATAGAGGAATAACAGCACCAGCATCGAGGTCATCCGCCCGTCCCATTCCCACCAGGTGCCCCAGGTCGGACGGCCCCAGATCGAGCCAGAAGCGAGGCAAATCGCGGTGAACAGCGCGCCGGGCACCGCAATCGCCCGCGCCGACACCCCGGCCAGCGGGTGCCGCCACACCAGCTGCGCCAGCGCCGCGAGCGCCAGCGCGCTCCACCCGCCCATCCCCAGCCACGCGGCGGGGACGTGGATATACAGGATGCGCGCGCTGTCCCCCTGCCGCGCGTCGGGCGGGACGATGGCGAGGCCGGCATAGCTGCCCGCGAGTATCAACAGCAACCCAAGCCCGATCAGCCACGGCGTCAGCGGGCGGGCGATCGATAAAAAGCGCGTGGGATTGGCGAAACGGTGCATCGGCGATGTCCTTAATCAAGCATGTGCTCAAGGTCCAACGATTTGCGCGGACCTATAGTCCATCAACGCTGTTGCGCGCTTCATCCATATGACCTTTGAGCAGCGCGATGCCCGGCGCGGCGGACAGGATCGCCGCCACGTCCACCCCCGCCAGTTCGCGTGCCATTGCGACGCCCAGCGCGCCTTCCGCCGCCGCGTGCGCCGCGCGGCCCGCCCCGGTCACATACACGCGCTTCGATCGCGCATCATCGGCATCGGCGCGCAGCTCGACCAACCCCTTGCGCGCCAGCTTGGCGATGATCGCGCTCATCGACGGCTTGCTCAGCTGGAACATACGCGCCAGCCGGGTCGGGGTTTCGCCGTCGCCGATGCGGATGCTGCGCCCCAGCACCGACAGCTCGGATGTGCCCAGATGTGTGCCCCCCGCACTTACTGAACCAAGCGCGCGCCGCGCCACCGCGCCCGCAAGCTGGTTGATGATACCGATATTCTGAAACAGCACGCGGATCGCGGCATGCTCTGGCGGTGGGTTGGTCGCGGTCATTCCGCCACAGTAACAAGGTGCGAACGCATCGGCCAGCGCGGCGTGGGCGCGGGGAACGCGGCATAGCCCACCCGCCCGAGCATCTGCACCACCTCGCCCGCGCCCGCGCCCAGCGCGCCGTGCACCGCCGCATAGTGCGCGGCCATTTCGGGGAACTCCTGCAACGCCTGGCTCAATGGGTGGATCGCCACGCCCAGATGTTGCGCGGTCAGGTTGAGCCGCAGCCACACCCGCCCAGCCTCAATCTGGCTCACACGGCTGGCATCGGGCGTGATCAGCCAGACATGCCCCTGTGCCGATGCGATGACCGGTTCAAACAGCGCCGCGCTTTGGGTAAAGGCAGTGCTCGTCGGGTCGTTCAGAGCCTCACGGGTTACGGCGCCAGCCAGTGCGGCCAGCCCCATCATTGTGCCGCCGAGCGCGATGCCGTCGGGGTTGGCGGCAATCTCGGCATTGCCGATCCGCATCAGATTGATCGATTCGCCCCGGGTCCGCGCCGTCTCCCACTCGACTTGCCATGCCGCCCAGGTTAGCGCGCGCAGCCGCGCCACCATCGCGCGATCCACGCTTCCCCCGATACGCAACGTGGAGCCGCCGCCGACCGCCAGCAACCGCGCCAGCACCTCCGCGCGCACGGTCCGCGCCGCATCGAATACCGCCTTGGTCGAGCGGCGCGCGATGATCTGCGCCGCCAACGGGTCGCGGGCCACTGCGGCATCGCGCACCAACCGCACGCTCGCCACGCGCCGTGCATCGAGCCTCTGGCCTGGCTCACCGTCGGGAAACGGTATCATCTCGGCGCGATAGCCCTTGTCCGCCGCCGCCATCCGCAACAGTTCGATCATACAGCCAAAGCCGATGGTGATCTGGCGGTCATAGGGGTCGGTTTCGGGGAGCCGCCGCGCAAGGTCGCAGGTCACGTCGATGCGATCGCCGCCGACCAGCGTATAGCGCCACGGCTGGCGGTTGTGCGGGTTGGGCGCGAGGATAGCAAAGGCGAGCGCATCGAGCCGCGCGTCGCCAAGGCTTTGCCCCGCGCGGCGCCACGGCTCGGTTGCCGCCGCTTCGCCCGGCCACCACGCATAGCCACCCAGCCCCGCGCCCGCCGCGACCGTCACCAGCGCCGCCGCGCCGCCGCTGCGTAAAATCATCCGCCGTGTTGGCCCCTGTTGTTCTGGATTCGCCATCGCCTCTCTCCCGACTCAATAGTTAGTTCGATAACTAATTATTGAGGTGCGACGCTCGGGTCAAGGCCATCGCGCAGAGCCGCTTTCCTACACGCTGCGCGGTGCGGTATAAAGCATTTTCAGGTGCCCTTGCGCCATGGCATGATGTTCGCTTCTTCCGTTTGTCCTGAGCGAACCCTCCTCCCTGTGCCCCTGCGCAGGCAGCGGTCCATCTGATCAGGCCGGAGATAGGCCCCTGCCTGCGCAGGGGCACAACAGGAGGAAAAAGACGCGGCTGTATTAAGTTGATACCACAGAGCGCGGTGGGGGATGTGCTCCGGCGAAGGCCGGAGCGGCGAGCTTGGCCGTATCGGGGCTTGACTTGACACATTGCGTTTTTCACCACTGTCGTAAAATATGGCTAGTGGTTGAATTGAAAGGGTAAAATACCGCTGTTTCACTTGACACACTGTCAAGCAAAGCGGCCCACCCTTTCACAATGCGCGGTGGGAAGGGGGCGCGGTGGGGGATGTGCGAAATCACGCCCGCCCGATCAGGCGACGCGCTTGTCCGTCGGCGACGTCGCTCGCCGGTCGGTTGGCGCTCTGGCTTTCGTCCCAGATCGCGTCGAGCCGTTCGGGGATGCGCGCGATCCGCGCCTCGACCTCGGCACGGCCACCGTTCACGCCGCCATTGCTGCCCAGATATTCGAGCGCGACGTTGATGATCCCGCCGGCATTGATGACATAATCGGGGGCATAGACGATACCGCGATCGTGGATGCGCTGTCCGTCCGCCGCGGTGGCGAGCTGATTATTCGCGCCGCCCGCGACCACCGGCACGTTGAGCGCGGCGATGCTGTCCGCGTTCAATATCGCGCCCAAGGCATTGGGCGAGAGGACATCGGCCGCGATGGTCATGATTGCCGCGCTATCCGCCAGTTCGGCACCCAGTTCATCGGCCAGCGCTTTGGCCCGCGCCAGATTGACGTCGGCGAGTGTGAGCCGCGCGCCATCTGCGGCCAGTCTGCGCGCCACGCCGCCGCCGACGCTGCCGACGCCCTGGATCGCGACATGCACGCCGTGCGCGCTGTCCTTGCCAAAGCCGCGCTTGATCGCCGCGCGGATGCCCAGATAGACGCCGAACGCGGTCAGCGGCCCTGGGTCACCACCCGCCGCGCCGCTCGCCACCGGCAGGCCGGACACGTGGCGCGTATGCTGCGCAATCGCCACCATATCGGCGTCGGACATGCCGACATCCTCGGCGGTGACATAGCGCCCGCCGAGCTGCTCGATCGCCCGGCCGAATGCGGCGAGCAGCGCGGGGGTTTTGAGGGGTGTGCCCTCATCGGCGAGGATGACCCCCTTGCCCCCGCCCATCGGCAGGTCGGCCATCGCATTCTTGTAACTCATCCCGCGCGACAGCCTGAGCGCGTCGGTGATCGCCTGTTCGCTCTTGGCATAATGCCAGTAACGCGCGCCGCCCGCCGCTGGCCCCAGATGCGTCGAATGGACCGCAATCACGGCGGTCAGCCCGGCGCTGGCATCGCGGAACAGATGGACGCCCTCATGGTCGTCAAAATCGGGGAGGTCCCAAACGGCAGGCATGGCATGGTCTTTCGGTTAAGAAACGCTGTTGCGCGCCTGCGCAATAATATGTCCACAGATATTTGGCAAGAAATGGGGCGACCAACGGGTCTCGAACCCGCGACCTCCGGTACCACAAACCGGCGCTCTAACCAACTGAGCTATGGTCGCCACACGCGCACGGCTACCTGCCGAGCGAACGCAGCCCGATAGCCCCGCATCGGCCAATGGGCAAGTTGAAAGTCGCCGCCTGAAGCTGCTAAGCGAAAATCCATGCACTTCGACCTCACTCTTTCTGGCGCAGACCGCGCCGCCGCACGCCTTTCCGCCACCCTAGGGGTGCGCAAAGTGCCCAACGCCAGGCTCGCGCAATTTCTATTGCCGCGCTTCTTGTCGGCCGATGATTGTGCGGCCTTGATGGAGCGGATTGACGTGCAGGTCCGCCCATCGACGATCACCGACGATATTGGCGACCCAGAGTTCCGAACCAGCGAGACGGGCGAGCTGGACCATGGCGACCCGCTCATCGCCGCCATCGACGCGCGGCTGTGCGCGCTGATCGGCATCGACGCGGCGTTCGGCGAACCGCTCCAAGGGCAACGCTATACGGTGGGCCAGCAGTTCAAGGGGCATACCGATTATTTCGAGCCGACCGGCATCGATTTCCACGAGCATACCGAGCGTTCGGGACAGCGGACCTGGACGGTGATGGCCTATCTCAACGCGGTCGATGCGGGCGGCGCGACGCGCTTTCCCGCCACCGGTAAGCTCCACCAGCCAGAGGCGGGCAAGCTGCTCGCGTGGTGCAATCTGACCCCCGACGGCGCGGTCAATCCGCATACGCTCCACCACGCGATGAAGGTGCGCAAGGGGCGCAAATATGTCATCACCAAATGGTTCAGGGAGCGAGAGTGGCCGTGGGGTTAGCCGCCTCCCCCTACCGCTCCATGCGGAACTGGACATTCAGCGTAATGCCGTTGCTGACCTGCCCCGGCTGGATGACATTGCCGGCATCCTCGGCGCTCGCCATCCGCGCCATCACCATCGGCTGCGGCATCGGCTGGAACCCGCCGCCCTCAGCCACGCTGACCAGCCGCGCGCGCGCGTATCCGGCCGCCACCGCATAGCGCTGTGCCCGCGTCGTCGCGCGGCGCATCGCGGTTTCACGTGCTGTGTCGAGCATCGCATCGGGGTCGGCGACAAAGAAGCTCGGCCCGCTGATATTGGTGCCGCCCGCCGTCACCAGCGCATCGATGAGCGCGCCAATCCGCGTCGTGTCAGCGGTGACAACGGTCAACTGGTTCGACACCTGATAGCCGGTCAGGCGCGGCTGTCCGCCAGTTTGCTGCGGGGTATAGTCATATTGCGGCGACAGGTTGAACCCGCTGGTTTGGATGTCGCGTTCATGGATCCCCGCACGCTTGAGCGCATCGATCAGGCCATTCATCCGCGTGCTATTCTGCCGCATCGCATCGAGCGCGCTGACCGCCTGTGTCGTTACACCGGCACCGATGCTGGCGCGGTCAGGCGGGGTTTTCATCTCCTCGGTGATCGAAAAAGCGAGCAAGGGTGCGTCGCGGTCCTGCATCATGTGCATCGCCGCATGGGGGTCTGTGGCGGTTTGCGCGGCTGCGGCGAATGGCGCGGCGGTGATTGTGACGGCGATAAGCAAGGGACGGATCATGGTCGATACTCCTGTTGACGTGATGGCCAGTATAGTGACATCAGGATTGCGCGCCAATGAACCGATAATGACGCGCCACTTTTCGGCATTGCGCATTGCCCCGCGCTTCCCTAGGCCCCCGCCTCTATGGCAGCGCCGATCCTCTCTTACGAAGGCCTTGGCCTGGTTCAGGGCAGCGGCTGGCTGTTCCGTGACCTCGACATCCACATCGAACCGCGCGCGCGGCTCGCGCTGATCGGGCGCAACGGCGCGGGTAAATCGACGCTGCTGCGGCTGCTCGCGGGGCGGATCGACGCCGACACCGGCCAGCGGGTGATTGTGCCCGGCACGCGCGTCGTGATGCTGGAACAGGAACCGTCACTGATCGGGTTCGCCACACTCGAAGCCTATGTCCTGTCCGGCGATGACGCGCCCGAACCGCACAAGGCTGCGGCGATTGCCGACCAGATCGGGATCGACCTTGGCCGCGATGCCGCCACCGCCAGCGGGGGTGAACGCCGCCGCGCCGCGCTCACACGTGCGCTCGCCAGCGAGCCCGACGTGCTGCTGCTCGATGAGCCGACCAACCACCTCGACCTCGACGCCATCACCTGGCTGGAGAACTGGCTCTCTCGCTATGGCGGCGCATTCGTCGTCATCAGCCACGACCGCGCCTTTTTGACGCGGCTGACGCGCGAGACGCTGTGGCTCGATCGCGGCACCATCCGCCGCAAGGAGATCGGCTTTGGCGAGTTCGAAGCGTGGATGGAGCAGATCTATGCCGAAGAGGCGCGCGGTGCCCGGCGGCTCGATGCCAAATTGGCGATAGAGGCGCACTGGCTCGAACGTGGGGTGACCGCGCGGCGCAAGCGCAACCAGGGGCGGCTGGAGAAGCTGTACGAGATGCGCGCCACGCGTGCCGCGATGCTCCGCCCGGCCGGGGTCGCGGCGCTGGGGCTGGCCAAGGATGATGTCAAAACCAAGTCGGTTATCACGGCGGAGGGGGTGAGCAAAAGCTATCATGCCAATGGTCAGAACCGCACCATCATCAAGGATTTCAGTTTTCGCGTCCAGCGCGGCGACCGCATCGGCCTCGTCGGGGCCAATGGCGCGGGCAAGACGACGCTGCTCAAGCTGTTGACAGCAGAGATTGCGCCCGACAGCGGCAGCGTGCGCCGCGCCAAGTCGCTCGACGGCATCGTTATCGACCAGCAACGTGCGCTGTTGACCCCCGACAAGCGCGTGCGCGACGTGCTCGCCGATGGCGGTGACTGGGTAGAGGTGCGCGGGACCAAGCGGCATATCAAGGGCTATCTCCACGACTTTCTGTTCGAACCCGCGATGTCCGAGGCGCGGGTCGGCACGCTGTCGGGCGGCGAGCAGTCGCGGCTGTTGCTGGCCCGCGAATTTGCACGCGAATCCAATCTGTTGGTGCTCGATGAACCGACCAACGACCTCGACCTTGAAACGCTCGACCTGTTGCAAGAGGTCATCGCCGATTATGAGGGGACGGTGCTGCTGGTCAGCCACGACCGCGATTTCCTCGACCGCACCGTCACCGTCACGCTCGGCCTCGATGGGTCGGGCAAAGTCGATATTGTCGCGGGCGGCCATGCCGAGTGGCTGGCGCAACGCTCAAAGCCCAAATCCGCTGGCAAAGCGCCCGCACGCACCCCGGCCCCATCTATATCCAGCACCACCGCGCCCAGCCCCCGCAAAAAGCTGAGCTACAAGGATCAGCGCGATTACGACCTGCTGCCCGCCGCGATTGATGCGCTCGCCGCGTCGATTGCCAAGGCCGAGGCGATGCTCGACGACACCGGCCTCTATGCCCGCGACTTTGCCAGGTTCGAGGCATTGACCGCCGATCTGGCGCGACTGCGTAGCGAAAAGGACGCGGCCGAGGAGCGCTGGCTGGGCTTGGCCGAAGAAGTGGAGGGCCTAGGGTGAAGCCTGATATTTCACCCCTCCCCCATGCCAATCCGACTGTATTACTCGGATAGGGCGGTTGATACACGGGTATAGCGAAAAACACGGCGGCCTGCGGGCTTCAGAAGGTGTGGTGTAAACTTAATACACCCGCGTTTTTTGCCCCCCACCCCCATCACCCCGGCACGCGGTAATAATCGGCCAGCCGATCGAGCGCCAACCCCAGCACGATCCGCCCCGAACGGTTGGGCCAGCCAAGCGAGCGCTCGGCGACGCTCATCCCCTCGCCCGCGCAAATGACGCGCCAGCAGACATCGGCCAGCCCCGGCCCGACATGCGCCATCGCCCCCATGAACCGCCGCCGTGCATCGATTCCGGCGAGCGTTTGATGGTCATGGCTGCGCGCATTGCGCGGTGAGCCATCGGGCGCGGGCGCGTCCCATTGCATCGTCACATTGGGCTGTAACCCCGCACGGGCGAAATCGCGCTGGAGCTTCTCGCCCGCCGCCGCCTGCCTGTCGGTCAACAGACGGCGCGAATGCAACCACGCCACAACATTTTCCGCCAGATTGCGCGTGACGATGCGCCGTTTGGATGCTGGCAGGGCAGGGTCAGTATCGGGATGCGGACGGGTAGCGAGACGCTGCGGCACGGCATTTCCTTTCGCTTTGGCAATCCCCCTTGCCATTTGGCAAAAGATGTAGGAAAGAAAAAACCGATATGGTTATTCTCTATCTGGGAGTGCGCAATGATTAACTCTATCCGTAGCATGCGCCGCGCCAAACGATTGACGCTGGAGGAAGTGGCGGCGCGATGCAGCCCGCCGACCACCGCGCAGACCATCGGGCGGCTGGAGACGGGGACGCGCACGCTCTCGCTCGGCTGGCTGAACCGCATCGCCGCCGCGCTAGAGGTCGAGGCGCGCGACCTGGTGCAGATGCCCGATGACGAACCGCTCAGCGTCGCTGCGCTGATCGGCAATGACGGCGCGCACGCTCCGACCCACATCGAAACGCTGCCAGCTCTGCACCCCGAAGCGGCGACGATCGCGGTGCGTTTTACCGCCAGCATCGGCGATTATCGCCATAGCGACGTGGTGTGGTGCCGCCGCATCGTCCGCGATGCGCTGTCCACCGTCATCAACCGCGACATATTGGTACCGCGCCCCGCCGGGCGGTTTGTGTTCGGGCGGCTGCTGGCGATTGACGACGACAAGATGCAGATATTGCCCATGAGCGATGGTGCGCGCCAACAGGTTCTGGTCCAGGGCGAATGGGTGGCCGTCGCCAATCGGCTGATCCGGACGCTGGGGCCGTGACAGCGGGCGCACAATCCCCCCCGCTCCATATCCTCAGCATCGCCACATTATTCCCCGATGCGACGCGGCCCAATTTCGGCATATTTGTCGAACGCTCGCTCGCCGCGCTTGCACGCCAGCCTGGGGTGCACCTCACCATTTGCGCGCCCGTCGGCATGCCGCCATGGCCGCTGTCATTGCATCCGCGCTATGCGCCGCTGCGCGCGCTTCCCGAGCGCGAGGAATGGCACGGACTGAGCGTGCTGCGCCCGCGCTTCAGGCTGATCCCGCACATGGCCAGGCGCAACGCCGCCGCGATAGCGCGCGCGGTCCTGCCGCACGCCGCCGCGCTCAGCGCGGATGGCAAGCTCGACGTCATTGACGCGCAATTTTTCTGGCCCGACGGCCCAGCAGCCGGGCTGGTGGCGGGTGCGCTCGACCTGCCCTTTTCGATCAAGGCCCGGGGCAGCGACATCAGCGTGTGGGCGCGGCGCGATGATGTGCGCGCGGCGATGCTATCCGCTGCATCCGCCGCCACGGGTTTGCTCAGCGTCGCAGGGACGCTCAAGGATGATATGGCGAGCATCGGCATGGATGCGCGCAAAATCCGCGTCCATTACACCGGGCTTGATGCCAGCCGCTTTCGCCCGCCAAAGACTCCGGCGGACAGGGCTGAAGCACGCGCCCTATGGGGTGTGCGCGCCGACGCACCGCTGATCGTCACCGTCGGCAGCCTGATCGAACGCAAGGGGCAGGCGCTGGTGATAGAGGCGATGCGCGCGCTCCCCCCCGACACGCATTATCTGATGGCGGGGATGGGGCCGGACGCCGCGCGGCTGGCAAAATTGGCGCAGGATATGGGCATTGCATCACGCGTTCGCCAGCTAGGGCCAATCGCCAACGATCACCTGCCCAGCCTCTATGCCGCCGCCGATGTCATGGCACTGCCTTCGGTCAGCGAGGGGCTGGCCAATGTCTGGGTCGAAGCTATGGCGTGCGGTGTGCCGCTGCTGCTCAGCGACATTCCCCCCGCGCACGAAGTGCTGGGCGGCGGCGGTGCGGGGAAGATTTGCCAAGCTGAGCCGCTGGCGATTGCCAAGGCGATCCGCGCGATGCTGGCGAACCCGCCCGACCGCGCGGCGCTCGGCACACGCACCCACGCGCGGTTCGACTGGGACCGCAACGGTGCCGAACTGGCAGCGCATCTGCGCGCCCTGGTGGCCGCATATTCCGGGGATGGTAGCGGAGGAGGGACTTGAACCCCCGACCTATGGATTATGATTCCACCGCTCTAACCAGCTGAGCTACTCCGCCCTACCAAGGCGCGACAGCTTACGTTGCCGATGCCGTCAGGGGCGGGGCTTTAAGCGGCGGATGCGCGGCGGTCAAGCGCTCACCACGGTGGCGGCCCATCAAATCCCATTCGCCTCGCGGAACGCGTTCCATCGCCGCGCATTGGCATTATGCTCGGCCAAGGTGCGTGCAAACACGTGCCCGCCGCTGCCGTCCGCGACGAAATAGAGATAGTCGTGGCGTTCGGGGTTGAGCGCGGCCATCACGCTCGCGCGCCCGGGATTGGCAATCGGCCCGATGGGTAGCCCCGCCATGCTATAGGTGTTGTATGCATTAACCGCGTCAATCTCCGATTGCCGGATACGGCGGCCCAGCGCCTTGCCGCGCGTGATCGGATAGATGATCGTCGGGTCGGCCTGTAGCCGGATACCGCGACGCAAACGGTTGGTATAAACGCCGGCAACCCGCCGCCGCTCGCCCGGCTTGGCCGTTTCCTTCTCGATGATGCTGGCCAGCGCCATCGCCGCCAAGCGCGTGGTCGGGTAGGCGCTCGTGCTGCGCCGTGCCCAGGCCTGCGCCCAAGCGTGGTCCATCGCCGACTGCATCCGCGCGACCACTGCGCTGCGGGGCTCGCCGCGCTGGATGGCATAGGTATCGGGCAATATGCTACCCTCGGTCGGAACGGGGATGGCACCGGTCAGCATGGGGTTCGCCATCAGCCGTTCATAGACCATGATCGACGGCATTCCTTCGGGGATCATGATAAAGCGTTGCCGCACCCGCCCGGCCTGGATCATGCTGAGCACATCGCCATTGCTCGTGCCCGCCTCGACCGCATATTCGCCCGGCTTGATCGGCTCGTCACTGCCAAACAGCCGCGCGTTGCGCACGAAGGCATCGGCGTCGGCGACCGCGCCCGCATCCTCCATAATCTGTGCTGCGCGGGTCATGCTCGCGCCGTCAGGAATGACAAACTCGGCATCGCGCGGCGCTCCGCCAGAGCAAGCGGCGAGCAACAGCGCGAGGAGGCCAACGATCAGGCCGCGCATATTAGCCCGCAAACGCCTTGACGATCAGGCTGGCATTGGTGCCGCCAAAGCCGAAGCTGTTGTTGAGTGCGGCGCGCACTTGGCGCTGTTTCGCGACATGCGGGACCAGGTCGACCCCCTCGCACCCCTCATCAGGATTGTCGAGGTTGAGCGTCGGCGGCACCATTTGGTCGCGGATGGCGAGGATGCAGAATATCGTTTCGACCGCACCCGCACCGCCGAGCAAATGGCCGATGGCCGATTTGGTGCTGCTCATCGAAATGCCGCTGATCGCATCGCCGAACAGTCGCTTGACCGCGCCAAGCTCGATCGTGTCGGCCATCGTCGATGTGCCGTGGGCGTTGACATAGTCGATGTCGGCAGGCGTCATCCCCGCTTTTTTCAGCGCCATTTCCATCGCGCGAAACGCGCCCGACCCCTCGGGATGCGGCGCGGTGACGTGATAGCCATCACCCGACAGGCCGTAGCCGACGACCTCGGCATAGATGGTCGCGCCGCGTGCCAATGCGTGCTCAAGCTCCTCCAGCACGACCACGCCCGCACCCTCGCCCATCACAAAGCCGTCGCGGTCCTTGTCATAGGGGCGGCTGGCGCGTTCGGGTTCGTCGTTGAAGGCGGTGCACAGCGCGCGTGCCTGTGCGAACCCAGCAATGCCGATCGGGCAGATGGTGCTTTCGGCGCCGCCCGCCAGCATGATGTCGGCATCATCGTCGCGGATCATCCGCGCGGCATCGCCAATCGAGTGCGCACCGGTCGAGCACGCGGTTACCACCGCGTGATTCGGGCCCATCAGCCCATATTTGATGCTGACCTGACCCGAAATCAGGTTGATCAGGCGGCCGTGAACGAAGTGCGGCGAAACGCGGCCCGGCCCTTTTTCGGCGAGCACCAGCGATTCGCTCTCAATTCCCGGCAGCCCGCCGATGCCGGAGCCAATCGAACAGCCCGCGCGAAACCGCGTCGCCTCGTCCATATCGGTCAGCCCCGCGTCCTCGAGCGCCTGTCCCGCCGCGTCGATGCCGTATATGATGAACGGATCGACCTGGCGCTGCACCTTGTAATCGACGCGTTTGTCGGGGTCGAAGCCATAGGGGTGGTCGGCGGGCTTTACCTCGCACGCCACCTGGCATTTCTGGTCGTGCGCGTCGAAGCGCGTGATTCGCCCCGCGCCCGATTTTCCGGCGATGATATTGGCCCACGCGGTTTCCACGTCCGCACCCAATGGCGTGACCAGCCCCAAACCCGTAACGACTACTCGACGCATGCTGTGCCCTCTTCGCGCTCGAAAATCCGCCCTACAATAGCAAAGGCTTTCCGGTTTACCAGCGCTAGAAACGCCGGGACCGAAAAGCCCTCACCTCATCCGTTCAGCGACCACAGCCGCTCGAAACTTAAGCCTGATTGGCGTCGATGAAATCGATCGCATCCTTGACGGTGCCGATCTTTTCCGCCGCATCATCGGGAATCTCGACGCCGAACTCTTCTTCGAATGCCATCACCAGCTCGACAATGTCGAGGCTGTCGGCACCCAGATCGTCGATGAAGCTCGCGTCTTCGGTAACCTTGTCGGCTTCTGCGCCGAGATGCTCGACGACGATCTTCTTCACCCGGTCTGCAGTGTCGCTCATGGCATGTCTTCCTTTGGTATTATGAATGTCTGTTCAGGCGGTATCACTAGTGCGCGCGGGGGCGTAGTGCAAGAGGGGGAAGGAAATCCTACATCTGTTGAAACCGTTCCTCCATCAATCGCATTAGACATCGGCCTACCAATAGAGCAACAATCCTCTGGGATCTTTCAGAACCATCCAAAAGCACGCCACTGCGCTCTACAAATGATAATGCAAGCCCGCCGTGATGCGGGGATTCTCCCAATAAATTCCGACGCTGTAAATGAGCATCCAGCGCCGGTGCCAACCAATCCGACCTGTCTGAATCAGTCAATCCGGCTACCGACCGATCAACGAGTTCGCGATCTGCATCCAGCACGCTAGGGTTGTCGTTCAGCAAACCAGTCGTCAGCCCAAGAATCGCATACAATGCAGCGTAAGATCCCGCGCTTCGGCTCCAACTTCGCTCTTGAGCACAAGCAACAGCTTTTTGAATGATCGTCTGATTTACCACAGAAGTAGTGGCCTGATCGTTCTCAATGAGGATCAAAGCAAGACGTGTTCGCTCCTCCGGAGCCAATGCCTCCAGTGGACAAGATATGTTTTCAGCGGCCTGTATGGGCGTCGCGAAAAACGCCATTGCCATCAGAGGAAACAGCTTGGTCACACCATCACCATCCCGCCGTTGACGTGGAGCGTATGTCCGGTGACATAACCCGCCTCGCGCGACGCCAGATACGCGACCGCCGCGCCGATGTCATCCCCCGTCCCCATGGCACCAGCCGGAATCCGCGCATTCAATGCGTCTTTCGTGGCATCGGGCAGCGCGTCGGTCATCGCCGAGGATATGAACCCCGGCGCGACGCAATTCACCGTTATCCCACGGCTCGCCAGTTCCTGTGCCAATGCCTTGGACATGCCGATGATCCCCGCCTTGGACGCGGCATAATTGGCCTGCCCCGGATTGCCGGTGACGCCAACCACGCTGGTGATCGAGATGATCCGGCCGAACCGCGCCTTCATCATCGGGCGGCACGCGGCGCGGCACAGACGGAACGCGGCCTCTAGGTTGATAGCGATCACATCAGACCATTCGTCATCCTTCATCCGCATCGCCAGGTTGTCGCGCGTCACCCCGGCATTGTTGACGAGGATGTCGAGCGTGCCGCCCCCCTCTGCACCACCAAGCGCCTCAACCGCGCGCGGCACCAGCGCATCGACGGCGGCGGGGTCGCCAAGGTCGCAAACTAAGGTGACATGATCGCCGTCAAGGTCCGCCGCGAACGCCGCCAGTTTCTCGGCGTTGCTGCCCGACAGCGCGAGCCGCGCTCCCTGTGCCGCAAGGGCACGCGCAATAGCAGAGCCTATCCCCCCGCTCGCGCCGGTCACCAGCGCGGTCATTCCCGTTAAGTCGAACATATGCGCCGAATCTCCATCAGTCTGTAGCACGCTGCTCCACCTTCAGCGGCCTTGGGTCAAGCCCGGCGCAAAATTGACCCGGCGCACCTCGGTGATACGCTCTCCCGCCATCCGCCCCTCGACCAGCTCATAGCCCATCAGCGCAAAGATGCGGTTGCCAAGGAAGATGGGGCGGGCATTGCCATACCAGTCGGTGCACGAGGCGTGGCAATCATCGTCCACACTGCGATCCGCACGGCTGGCCAGTTCACCCGCCAGCGACAGCGTGCGGTTGGCCCGCCGTGCGAACAAAATCGCGCCGCGTTCGCCCGCGTTCGGAGCCATGGCATCGCGGTCAACGCCCTTCATGATTGGCAAACCCAACAGCCCGTTGTCCCCCGTGACATCGTCTGGATCAGGACGATAGAAAAAGGCCTGACTGCGGCTCTCGCTTTCGTTTGTGCTTGGCATGCGGAATTGATTGAACAGCGACGGCCGCGCCCCCAATGCCACGGTAGAAAAGACCAGTGCATCGTGCGCATCGGTGCCGATGGCCACGGCGTCGCGCCCGATGATGTCGAAGCGTCCGACATCGTGCCCGGGTCGCAAGCTGACCACACCCCCGCCCGCTAGCGGCACGACATGGATCTGCACTGGTTCGCGCCGCCCGATGCCGCGATCATCAAAGGCCGCCCCTTCCTGACCAGCATAAAGAAGGTATCCGGCGACAAAGCGGTTCTGAACGCCATAGCCGTGGGTCGCAGGCAAATCACGATAGAGCGCCGATTCGGCGTCGCCACTGCCCGATGCAAACCGCGAAAGCGGCAGGCGCAACAGGCGCATTTTGCCGCCGCTCTCTTCGCTGTCCCACATCGCATCGCCGCCTGCGTTGCCATCGCCCTGAACCAGCACGTTCAACATACCGTCAGCGCTATCTTCGCGGAACGAGAATTGGTCGATCGGCATGCCAGACACCGTGACCAGCGACGGTGCCCCGTCGGCGAGCGGAATGCGATAAAGCCTTGGGCTGTCCTTGTCATCGCGGCCCTGAGTCCAGACGTAAACAGTGTCAGCAGCGACGTAAAAGCTGCGCGACCATCCGCCCAGAACAACCACCGAACTGCAATCCAGTTCATCGGCACTAAGGTCGCATCGGCTCACGCTATGCGCGACCTCCGCCACATAATCGGGCGCAGCAATATCGTCGGGAGCGACAAAAATATCGCTGGGTGAAGCGATCAATTCGAACGCACCAAGGCGCCTGTTCGCCGCGTCATAGTGCGCCAGAGCAGGCAGTGCATCCGTGCTGGAGCGGCCCGACCGCAGCATCAATGGCGAATAAACGACCAATGTCGTGCCGATCAGCCGCGAGGCATAATTTTCGGACGAATAATAGTCGTTCGACCGCAGAATATAGGTGTCGCGATAGGTCAATTGCCCGTCATCGTCGATGGCAAAGCGGTTTATCTCGGTCCCCGACCTGCCATAGTTGAAACCGACGACGACAACCATGTCGCCCGCGATCAGCATCTCGTCATACCATGCCTCGCTGCCATCGCCGCTGGGCGGAAAGGCGTCAATTTGGTCAGCCGCCCGCAAAGAGCCGCCGCCTGTCGCAACAGTGAACAGGCGGCCACGGCGCAGCACCACCAGATGTCGGCCATGCACTTTGACAATGCCGCCTTCATCGACCCCTGCGGTCTGGACATTGGTGATCTGGCTCGCGCGCGGGGATTCTGCTGCTGCGCGGAGTTCGGGCGCTGGGGCTACATCATAGAGAATCGGCGCAGCGCTAGCATCAGCGGCGGCATCTGCTGCTGGGGCCGCTGCATCTGCGGCGGGTGCGGCCTCTTCTGTGACAAGATTTTCCGGCGGCGCGCGGTCAAGAAACGCCTGCAATTCCGCTGCGCTGCTGAAACTGCGCAGCTGCGGCCCGCTGGCGGCGCTTGCTCCGGGAATGAATGCCCAGACCCCGACCAGTAACGCTGCCGCAACGAGTTGCCCAATCATCACGAACCAATATCTTGGTGTCATAGCACGCCTCCTCGCGGTTAATTCCTCGCGGTTAATGGCTCACAAACAATGGTATGTTATATCGTTATTGCGGTCAACCGCTATGACAACGACCATCACAACCCCATCACCAACGCTTCAATATCGGCCATCGTCACCACGCTCGTCGCGTTGACGTCGGGGGCGATGCGTTTGACCATCGGCGTCAGCACCTTCGCGCCAATTTCGACGAACTCGGTGACGCCAGCCGCCGCCATATGGGCGATACTCTCGCGCCAGCGCACGCGGCCGGTCACTTGCTCGACCAATTGCGCGGCGATGGCCGCCGGGTCGCTGGTCGGCGCGGCGGTGACATTGGCATAAAGCGGGATGAGCGGCGCGGCGGGCGGGTTTTCGGCCAGCGCGGCGGCCATCGCGTCGGCGGCGGGTTGCATCAAGGAACAATGGAATGGTGCCGACACATTGAGCATGACAGCGCGCTTAATCTCACAATCCTTGACCATCGCGGCGGCGCGCTCAATCGCCGCCTTGTGCCCGCTGATGACAACCTGTGATGGGTCATTATCGTTGGCAATCGCGCACACATCGCCTTGCGCTGCCGCGTTGCACAGCGCGCTCGCCCGCTCGACATCGGCCCCCAGCAACGCCGCCATCGCGCCCTGCCCAGGTGGCACCGCCGCCTGCATCGCCTTGCCGCGCAACTGAAGCAATTGCGCGGTGGTTTCCATGTCGAACGCCCCCGCCGCGCACAGCGCGCTATATTCACCCAGACTGTGCCCCGCGACAAAATCGACCGTATCGGACAGGTTCACGCCGCCCTCCAGCGTAATGATCCGCAGCGTCGCAATACTGTTGGCCATGATCGCGGGCTGCGCGATTTCGGTCATCGCCAGCAGTTCGGCCGGCCCCTTGGTCATGATCGTGAACACCGACCGTTCGATCGCCTCCTCGATCCGCTGAAAGGTCGAATAAGCGACGATGCTGGCATTGGCGATACCCTCGCCCATGCCGACAAACTGGCTGCCCTGCCCCGGAAAAATAAATGCACGCATTGTTGCTATATCCTGCCCCGATTACCCAAAGCGCCCGAACGGCACCACTTTATTCCCTGCGTAATGGCCAATTTCGGCACGTCCCCCATAGCGGATATTCGCGCGTGCGCACCAATCGCGCGCGATCCCCACCTCGTCGCGGCCATAGGGGCGGTCGTTTTCCTTGATGTCGGTCACCTGCCCCAGCCGGATTTCGGCCGGCGCCCCGCGCCACAGCGCGCTGGTCACGGCAAAGAAACAGCGATCGACCGAATAGAGATATTCGCCAACCTCCTCGAGCATCAACACATGCCCGCTCACATCAGGCCACAGCGGCGTGCCGACCATCATCGCCGCGCTGATCAGGTTGAACGCGGCATAGCGTTCCCCGGCCTTCAGCCCTGGCTCAAGGCTGCGCATGTCCTTTCGCACCAACCAGCCAAGCGCGCGCGACAGGCTGTCCTCGTTGCTGTCGATGACCATCGGCCCGTGGCACAGATGCGGAAAACCGGCGCGATAGAGGATAGCCAGCATATAGCTGGCGTCGCTATAGCCCATATAGGTTTTGGTGCGCGCCGCCGGGGAAAGCCGCGGCAGCACATCCATCGCGATTCGCCCGGCGCCGTATCCGCCGCGCGCAAACCAGATGGCGTCGATATCTTCGCGATTCGCCATTTCGACAAAGGCGGCGGCGCGTTGTTCATCGCTGCCGGCAAAATGGCCGTGCATCGCCGCATCGGGAACATGATCCGCATCGGACAGAACGAACCCGGTCTCGCCGCCGACATCGTTGGGCGAGCGCGCATAAACCTGTGGGTGCCACACCAGTTCAACATCGGGAAATTGCGCTGCGACCAGCGCATTGGCGCGTTCCACATGGCGTGGAAACAGATAGACGCTGGGGGCAACGATACCGATGCGGGTGACCATAGCAGGCTCCATTTGTCTGACTTATTGCAACATATTATTGCGCAATTGCGAGAAACGCCATAACGGGCACCATGGACTGGGCCAAACGCTATTATTTTTGCGGCATAGGCGGATCGGGCATGTTGCCGCTCGCCATGCTCGCCAAGGGACGCGGGCACAAAGTATCGGGCAGCGACCGCAGCTTTGACCAGGGCCGAAACCCCGAGAAATTCGCATGGCTTGAGGCGCAAGGAATCACGCTGTTCGCGCAAGATGGCAGCGGCATCACCTCTGCCGATCAGATTATCGTCGTTTCAGGCGCGGTGGAGGGGATCGTCCCCGATGTCGCCGCTGCCCGCACCATGGGCTGTCGCCGCATCACCCGCGCCGAGCTTAACGCCGCCATGTTCAACGCGGCCAAGGAACCGATCGGGGTTGCCGGCACCAGCGGCAAATCGACCGTCACCGCGATGGCGGCATGGATTTTACACTATGCCGGCGGCGCACCGACGGTGATGAACGGCGCGGTGATGCGCAATTTTGAAGACGAAGGCAGTATATTTTCCGGTGCCGTGGTCGGCAAGGCGCGCGACGACGACGACTGCCATTATTATGTCAGCGAAGTCGATGAAAGCGACGGGTCGATCGGCCTTTATCGCCCCTATATCGGCGTCGTCACCAATGTCGGGCTCGACCACAAAAGCCTGCCCGAACTCCGCCACCTGTTTTACGAATATCTGCGGCTCTCGCGTGTGTGCATCATGAATGCCGACGACCCCGAAACGCCGATGATCAACCCCGACGAGATTTTGGGCAATGATGTCATCACCTTTGGCTTTGCCGAAGACGCCGACTTGCGCGCCGCCGATTATGTCGCGGGCGAACATTCATCGCGATTCACCCTGATCAGCGGGATCGACAGTTTTGACGTGACCCTGCCGATGCCGGGGCGGCACAATGTTTCCAACGCGCTGGCCGCCGTCACCGCGACTCGCGCGCTCGGCATATCGCCGCGGATCGCCGTCGCGGCGCTGGCGTGTTTCAAGGGGATCGCGCGTCGTCACGAAGTGGTCGGCACCGCGAACGGCATCACCGTGATCGACGATTTCGCGCATAACCCCGACAAGGTGGCGGCCTGCCTCTCGATGCTGACCGCAAGCCCGGGGCGCCTGCTGATCTTTTTCCAGCCGCATGGCTATGGCCCGCTCAATCAGATGGGCAGCGAACTCGCCGCCGCTTTTGCCAGCGGGATGCGCGACGGCGACAAATTGTTCGTGTGCGACCCGGTTTATTATGGTGGCACCGTCGATCGCAGCGTCGGCAGCAAGGATTTCGTTGCCAAGGTGATCGCGAACGGCGGCTATGGCGTATACATGTCCGAGCGCGCGAGCTGCGGCGAGGCCATCGTCAATGAGGCGCGGTCCGGCGACCGCATCCTCATCCTTGGTGCGCGCGACGACAGCCTCTCCGACTTTGCGCGGGACGTTCTGGCTGGGGTGGCAGAAAAATAGTCGAGGGCGGCGCGTGCCTCAATCGACCTCCACCACCTCGACCCCCAATTGCCGCGCTGCTGTCGCCATCAGCCTATCGAGCGTGGCGAGGCTACACCCATTGAGGTCAGCAATGGCAATGTGAAGCGCGTCGCTAGAACGCACATTGATGTCGCTGCGTTCAAAATAGCTAGCGGCTTGATCAAATACCTGCCTATCAATCGACAATCTGTTAAAACTAGTATCGAGCAAAGCACGCCATGATTGCAAAGCGCGAATACGCTGCGCCGCGTCAATCTGCTTTGTCCTCACCTTAAATGCGAGCGCACCGCTGACTTCGGTCATGACCCAATCGCTCACACATAGATGACCGCCCGCTGTGCTTTGTAATAAAGCCTGTGCTGCCTCAGTGCCAACCTCGGGCGTTATCGCCGCGACGATTAGCGATGTATCAAGGTAGATCATCAGTACCGATTTTCATCACGCATTTGCCGCACGATACTCTCGTGAAGCGGGCCGGGCTTGCGCATCGAGTTCGTCAACGCCCGCAACGCCTCAATATCAATCGGCTTCCTTGGTTTTTCGGCGGGCACAATCCGTGCAGCCAGCTTGCCGCGCCGCATGATCTCCACCGTCTCACCGGCTTCAACGCGATCGACGATCTCGCTGAAATGCGCCTTGGCCTCCGACAGGCTAATCCGTTCCATCGTCATCTCCTGACTAATACCATGACCAACTACCACAAGAGGGCGTGCCGAGCAACCCGCCCCCTTGCCTTCACGCCGCTTTCCTGTATAGGCCGCCGCTTCACCGCGCCCGCGGGCACGCCCGCGCCGCGTTGAAACTCGAATAAAGACGAAAGCCGGAGGGGTCCCAGCATGGTGCTGGCATCAGCGATCGGCAGTATGAAGGACGAAGCACATGGCTCTATACGAGCATGTCTTCCTCGCGCGTCAGGACCTTAGTCAGGCACAGGTTGATGCCCTGGCCGAAGGGGCGACGAAGATCGTGGAAGGTCATAGCGGTTCGGTTATCCGGACCGAAACATGGGGGCTGAAACAGCTCGCTTACAAGATCGAAAAGAACCGCAAGGCGCATTTTGTGATGCTCGCCATCGATGCTCCCGGCAACAGTGTTGCCGAGCTGGAGCGTCAGGCGTCGATCAACGAAGACATCATCCGTTACCTGACCATCCGTGTCGACGCGCACGAGGACGGGCCATCGGTGATGATGCGCAAGGCCGATCGCGCAGCACGCACTCCGCGCCGCGACGGCGACGATGATCGGGGAGAATGAGCATGGCACGACCTTTTTTCCGTCGGCGCAAAACCTGCCCGTTCTCGACCAAGGATGCACCGCGCATAGACTATAAGGACGCGCGCCTGCTCGCCGGTTTCCTGTCCGAACGCGGCAAGATCATGCCTGCGCGCATAACCGCCGTTTCCAACAAAAAGCAGCGCGAGCTGGCCCGGGCGATCAAACGCGCGCGGACCATCGGCTTGCTGCCCTACCTCGTGAAATAAGGGAGCGGCATCATGCAAATCATTCTGCTCGAACGTATCGAAAAACTGGGCAACATCGGCGATGTCGTGACCGTCAAGGACGGTTATGGCCGCAACTATTTGCTCCCCAGCAAAAAGGCACTGCGGTGCAACGAAGCAAACCGCAAGGTTTTTGACGCCAATCGCGCCAAGATCGAGGCGGATAATGCGGCGCGGCGCACCGACGCTGAAACGCACGCTGGCCAAGTTGGCGACGCAACCTTCGTCCTGATCCGTCAGGCGTCGAACGCGGGCCACCTTTATGGTTCGGTCAGCGTCCGCGACGTGGTCGAGGCGCTGCACGACATTGGCCACACCGCCGTCACCAAGGCGATGGTGGTGCTCGAACGACCGATCAAGACATTGGGCCTGTTTGATGTCCGCATCAACCTCCACCCCGAAGTCACGGTCAGCGTCCAGGCCAATGTCGCACGCTCGCCCGACGAAGCCGAACTGCAAGCCAAGGGCGTCAACGTCATCGACCAGCAATTCGCCGATGACGCCGCCGAGGCCGAAGCGGCTGCCGAAGAGTTTGCCGACAGCCAGGCCGAAGGCGCCGCCGCGTTGGAGGAGGATGCCCCATCTGCGGCACCCGCCTCCGCCGCTTCGGATGCCCCATCGGATGCCCCACCGGAAGCCAGCGGCGAGGCGTAAGCCTGCACGCTCGCTTTGCGATAAAGACACAAAGGGCCGCGTTCCAGCAATGGGCGCGGTCTTTTTTTTGCTCGCCCATAGCCCTTTCCTTCCGTTCGCCAATCGATTAGCTTGAGCGTGGTTGGGGGAGAGTGGCTATGGCATTTGATGCGCGGACAGTTCAACAGCGGCTGAAATCCGCGGGCTATTACCATGAAAATGTCGATGGTGCCTTTGGGCGGCGCAGCTATTGCGCGTTGTTCAGCGCGGTTGCGCACTATGAATTGGGCGATCGCGGGCTGGCGATTGGCGAAGGCTGTGTCGCCAACTTTGCAGCTGTCGGCCTCAACAGCGGCATACGTATTGCGCATTTCCTGGCACAAACTGCTACAGAAACTCTCGGTTTTCGTTCCCTTACAGAAAACCTCAACTATTCTGCCAAAGTGCTGATGCGAGTCTGGCCATCGCGTTTTCCAACACTCGGCAGCACCGCTGGCTATGTAATGAATCCGGTTGCGCTTGCCAACAAAGTCTATGCATCGCGGCTAGGCAATGGCAATGCCGCGTCGGGTGATGGCTATAAATATCGTGGGCGCGGCCTGATCCAACTCACCGGGCGTAATAATTATGCCGAGCGAGAGGCGGAAACAGGAATATTGCTGGTGTCTAATCCTGAACTTGCCTCCGATCCCAAAACATCGGTGCGCATTGCCTGCCTCTATTGGGCATCGCGTAGCATCAATATCGTGGCGGACGAGGATAATGTCACAAAGGTTCGCCATAAAGTGAATGGCGGCACCCATGGCCTGGCCGACACCAAAATCTATCTGAAGCGCGCTAAGGCGTTTTTGATCTAACGCTAGATTGGGGGGCGCTACCGCGTCGCCGGGGTCAGCGTCGGGTTGAGCCGCATCATTTCGTTCAGAAAATCGCGCGGCCGACGGAAAAAAACGCTGCCGCGGTTGACCTGCAAGCCGAACAGCGCGGCGGCCTCCATCACGAAATGGACGCAATTGCGGCGGTTCAGATTATAGCCGTTGCGCTGGGCACCCCACGCGGCGATGAACGCACTCAGCCGCGCATATTGCGCATCATTCATCCTGAGCGCGAAATGCGGCCGCGACGTCGCCCGCGCGACATAGGGTGCCGAGAGCACCTCCATCCGCCCGGCGACCGAACCGAGCAGCACCAGCGGCGACGTGGTTTGCGCAGTAAAACCGATATTGGTGTCCACCACCTCGCCGCTCGCGTCGATCCGCCCGCGCATCGTCAAAAAAGCGTGCTGATAATTCTGGTCGCGGTCGTGGCTCCAGAAGGTGACGATAACCTCTGCGCTGGCGGGTGCGGCGATGAGCAGCGCGAGGATGACGAAGAGCAGCGAACGGAGCATCGCGCCGTTTTAGCGCATCCGATAGCGCCCTGCCAAGTGCAAGATAACATCTCCCTCCGTCATTCCGGACGTTAACAAAGCTTGAAAACTTGTTTTCAGCAACTTTGGTTGCGATCCGGAATCCATTGCACACCGCTTCAAAGTCGTGCTCAATGGATTCCACATAGCTGGCTTTTCCATCGGCAATCACAGATTGCCGGAAAACCCGCTTCTGGAATGACGATGATAAGGGGGAGGGCATGACCAACACACGCGGGGCAATTTTCATTACCGGTGGCGGCAGCGGCATCGGCCGCGCCACCGCGCGCCACTTTGCCGGCAAGGGCTGGATGGTCGGCCTCGCCGATATCAACGAAGCCGGGATGGCGGAAACCGCCGCGATGCTCCCCGCTGGCCTGTCGAGCTGTCACACGCTCGACGTCCGCGACCGTGCGGCGTGGGACGTTGCGCTCGCCGATTTCGCCGCAAAGACCGGCGGACGGATCGACATCCTGTTCAACAACGCCGGCATCGCGGCAGGCGGGCCGATCGACATCGCCACGCCGGACGAGATCGAGCGATTGTTCGACATCAACCTGCTCGGTGTGTTTTGGGGCGCACAGGCGGCGCTGCCCTATCTCAAGGCCGCTGGACCGGGCGCGGCGCTGGTCAACACATCGTCGGCGGCGGGGCTTTATGCCGGGCCGGGGATGAGCGGCTATAGCGCCACCAAGTTCGGCGTGCGCGCGATCACCGAATCGCTCGATCAGGAATGGCGCGAGCACGGCATCCGCGTGCGCGCAATCATGCCGGGTTTCATCGACACGCCGCTGCTCTCGGGGACCAGCGCGGGGTCGAACCGCACCATCCGCGAATCGGTGCGCGAAGCGGGGCTGGAGTTCACCCCCGTCGAGCGCGTGGCCGAAGCGGTGTGGGACGCGGCGCACCACAAAAAACGGCTGTTCTGGCCGGTCGGCAAAACCGCCAAGCGGCTCGCCTTTCTCTCGCGCTGGGCACCGGGGATATTGCGGCGCGGCGCGCTGTTCGGCCGCGATATGGAGTAACGCTCAGCCGAGAAACCCCTCTATCGCCGCCACCATCTTCGCATCGCGCGCCGACAATCCATCGGCGTCATGCGTCGTGAGCGTGATGGTGACGCGGTTATAGACGTTCGACCATTCGGGATGATGGTCCATCGCCTCGGCCAGCATCGCCACCCGCGTCATAAAGCCAAAGGCCGCGCTGAAATCGGCAAAGATGAAGGTGCGCGTCACCGCATCACGGCCCGCATCATGCGTCCATTCTCCATGCGCCGCGAGCAATGCCGCGCGCTGTGTCTCGTTCAATTTTGCAATCATATTTGCCTCATGCCCTTGCCGCACCGCGTGGTGCAGCTAGAAGGCTGCTATGCCGCATTGCGCATCATCTTGCTACCACCCGATTTTTGGGAACCGCGCATGAGCGGCGCGTTGATCCGGGCACAGGGGCTGGCGTGCCAGCGCGGCACACGGATGCTGTGGCACGCGCTGGATATGGCGCTGTGCGAGGGCGAGGCGGTGCACATCATCGGGGCGAACGGTATCGGCAAATCCTCGCTGCTGCGGATCATCGCTGGGCTGCTCCCCGCAGCGGCGGGCAGCGTGGAATGCACAGGCGGCGTTGCCCTGCTCGATGAAAATCCGGCGCTCGATCGTGATCGGACATTGGGCCACGCGCTTGGCTTTTGGGCGCGCGTTGACGGGCAATCGCGTGTGGATATGGCACTCGCAACCGTCGGCATGGCGGCGCTCGCCGATGTGCCGGTGCGGTTCTTCTCGACCGGACAGCGCAAACGCGCTGCGCTCGCGCGGCTGCTGGTGCAATCGGCACCGATCTGGCTGCTCGATGAACCGTCGAACGGTCTCGACCGCGATGGCGTGGCAATGCTGGAGGCGCTGATTGCGGCGCACCGCGCGGGCGGCGGCGGCGCGCTCATCGCCTCGCATCAACCGCTGGCGCTCGCCGGCTTGGCCACGATCAACCTTGCCGAGCATCAACAATGACCGCGTGGGCCGCCCTCATCCGCCGCGATCTGGCTCAGCAATGGCAAAGCGGTGCCTGGTGGCTGCCGATCGCCTTTTTCATGCTAGTGGCGACGCTTTACCCGTTCGCGGTTGGCCCCGACAGCGCATTACTAGCGCGCACGGGTGCAGGCATGCTGTGGATCGCCGCCTTGCTCGCAAGCCTGCTGCCGATCGAGCGGCTGTTCGCCCCCGACGCCGCTTCGGGGGTGCTCGACCAACTGGCGCTGCGCGGCATCAGCGACGAAGCCGTTGCCGCAACCAAGGCGCTCACCCACATGATCGGCTTTGGCGTGCCGCTGTTGCTCGCTACCCTGCCCGCGAGCGCCTTGCTCAACCTGTCGGGCGAAACACTCGCGCGGCTCGCCCTCGGACTCGCCATCGGCATCCCCGGCCTCGCCAGCCTGTCGGTGATGATTGCAGCCGTCACACTGGGCCAACAGCGCAGCGGTGCGCTCGGCGGGCTGCTGATGCTCCCGCTCAGCATACCGCTATTGATCTTCGGTGCGGGGTCGATCCATGCCATGGGAGAGAGCGCGATGCTGTTCCTCGGCGCATCGTCATTGCTGTTGGTGGCGATTACGCCGTTCGCGGCTGGGGCAGCGCTGCGCGCGGCGAGGGAAGTTTAGCGCGGGGTGACGTTTAACGGGACTCCGCCAATCCAAAAGCTGTGCTCCGCACTTGTTGCGGAGCGGTGGCGGCCTGCACATCGCTTGTGGCCAGCGCTCCGGCCTCCGCCGGAGCACGGAATGATTCAATCTAGAGGTATCAAAATCTACCCCCTGCTCCACCGCGCCCAGATCGCGGTGGGCAGCTCAATCCCGCGTTCCTCCTCGACAATCGCCAGTTCGCCCGCCTCGACCGTGCCGCCATGCTCCGCGAACGCCTGCGCCAGCATTTCGCGTAAGGCAAGCGCCGACATCCGCACCGCATAGACCGTGAGGAACAAACAGCGTGAGCGCTCATCGAGCAGCTTTGCACAATCGGCAATCAGCGCGGGCAGATGCTCCTCGAGCCGCCACATCTCGCCGTCGGGGCCGCGTCCGAACTTGGGCGGGTCGAGCAATATCGCATCGTAGCGCCGCCCTCTACGCACCTCGCGCGCGGTGAACTTGGTCGCATCATCGACAATCCAGCGGATCGGCGCATCGGCCATGCCAGACAGCGCGGCATTGGCGCGCGCGCTCGCCACCGATTTTTTCGACGCATCGACATGGACGACCTGCGCCCCCGCTTTCGCCAGCGCGAGGCTGCCAACCCCGGTGTAGCCGAACAGATTGAGGCATTGCGGATCATATAATCCATTGATTTTGCTGCGTAACCAATCCCACACTGGTGCCATGTCGGGAAAGAAGCCTAAATGCCGAAATTGAGTACATTGCGCATTGAACGTCACATCATCCCAGTGCATCGACCAGCCATCTTGCGGCACGTCGCGCTCATAATACCAGCGCCCGCCGCCGTCCTCGTCCGACGCCGGAACAAATTCGGCATCGGCATCCCATTCCTCTAGCGCGGGTGACCACAGCGCCTGCGGCTCTGGCCGGATGAAGCGATACGACCCGTAACGCTCATATTTGCGCCCGTCGCCGCTGTCGATCAGGCCGAAATCGTCCCACGCAGCGCCGCTCAGCGTCAGCAGCGGCGGGTGCGCACTCACGCGGTTACGGCCAGCACGAAATCGCGCACCGCATCATAATCGCCGGGCAAATGCGTGCAACGCTCTTCGCGCTCAAACAGATTGCCGAGCCGTTCGGGCAACGCCGGAGAGTGGCCGGTCGCCGCCGCCACCGCATCGCCAAACTTCGCGGCATGCGCGGTGGCCAGCGTCACCATCGGGATCGCAGGGTCGAGCGTATCGGCGCGCGCCGCCGCCAGCGCCACCGCGCTATGCGGGTCGATCAGCTGCCCCGCATGGTCCCACGCCCAGCGCATCGCGTGCGCCATCGCCGCGCCATCGATCCGCGCACTGGTCATCAGCCGCGCCGCGCTTGTCCGCTGGCTGTTGGTCAATTGCATCGCACGGCTCGCCTCGAACCCGCGCATTTGCCCCGCCAATGCTGCACCATCGCGCCCGCCAACGTCGAACAGCAGCCGTTCAAAGTTCGAACTGACCTGTATGTCCATACTCGGTGTCGCGGTTGGCACCACGCTGCCCGCGCTATAATCGCCGGTGCTGAGCGCGCGATGCAATATGTCGTTGACGTTGGTGGCGACGATCAGCCGTGCAATAGGCAGCCCCATTTGCGCGGCGACATGTCCTGCAAACACATCGCCGAAATTGCCGGTCGGCACGGCAAACGCGACCTGTCGCTGCGGTGCGCCAAGCCGGACAGCGGCATAGAAATAATAAACGACCTGCGCCGCCAGCCGCGCCCAGTTGATCGAATTGACGGCGGACAGCGTGCGCTGCCCGGTCACCGCCGGGTCGGCGAACATGGCTTTGACCATCGCCTGCGCATCATCAAAACTGCCCTCAATCGCGACGTTATGGACATTATCGGCCAGCACCGTCGTCATCTGTCGCCGCTGCACATCGGACACGCGCCCCGCCGGGTGGAGCATGACGATGGCGATGTTGGCGCGGCCCACCACCGCATTGATCGCCGCCGATCCGGTGTCACCCGATGTCGCACCAACGATGGTCAGGCGGGTGTCGGTGCCGGCGAGGAAGTGCTCGAACAACCGCCCCAGCAATTGCAGCGCGACATCCTTGAACGCGCACGTCGGCCCGTGGAACAGCTCGAGCAGCCAGTGGCGCGCGTCAAGCTGGACCAGCGGCGTCACCGCGTCGTGCGCAAATGCACCGTAAGCGGCGCGCGTCAGGTCGCGCAATTCCGCGCCCGACAGGCAATCGCCGACGAACGGCGCGAGCACCCGCGCCGCCGTCTCGGCATAGTCGCAGCCCGCAAGCGCGGCGATGTCTTCGGTGCTGAAGCGCGGCCAGCGTTGCGGTAGGTAAAGACCGCCATCAGGGGCCAGCCCGGCGAGCGTAGCCGAGCGAAAATCGAGCAGTGGGGCCGAGCCACGGGTGGAATGATAAAGCATGGTGAAATGCGCTTAATGCGACTTTGCTCAAGATGGAAGCGCGTCGCGCCACCGTCTGCGCAGCGCCAGCACATATATCACCCCCGCCGCAGCTGCGAACAGGAACCATTGGATGGCGTAGAGCAGATGATTGTTGGGCACGTCAGCGGGGTCGGGCCGGGCATTGGCGGCAAGCCCCGCAAGCGGCGGGTCGGCGATCACCCTCGCGGCATATTGGCCGGTCAGGCGAAAGGTGCCGCGCGCTTTGCCCCCCGCCCATGTGGGGGATTGCGGCGCATCCGACCAGCCCAGCACCACTTCGGCGCGGGCGAACCCTCGCGCCGTCTCGCAATGCGCGATATGCACCCAGCCTGCCTCCCCCGCCGCATTGCGGCCGGAAACGGCGGTGATGCGCGATACGCGCACGCAATCCACCTCGCTCTGGCGAAAATCCATCGCCCGGCGGCCTTCCCTATCGTCCGGCCACGGCGCGAGCGCGGGCAGCGCTATCGCCTGTTCATAGCGCGCCAACAGCGCCGCCTTTTCATCGGCACGCTCCAACTGCCACAAACCGAGTTTCACCATCACCGCCATCGCGCCCATGACGATGATTGTCGCGATGATCGGCACGCGCTTCACCGCTCGATCCGTCCGTCGCGCGCCTGCCTGCGGTGTTCGGAGATGAGTAGCGCCGCTTTGGCTACGCGCAGCAACCCCACGACCAGCACCGTCGACAGCGGTACCCATAGCAAGATGTGCACCCAGAACGGCGGGTGCTGCGCCAGTTGCAGGCTGACCGCGCCCGTTACCACGATGCCGCCGACCAGCATGATCAGCAGCGCCGCCGGGCCATCGCCGACATTATAGCCGGCATAATCGAGACCACAGGAATCGCATGTATCGGCAAATCGCACCACGCCATTGAACAGGCTGCGCGCCCCGCAATCGGGGCATAAACCAAGGAGCGCAGCCTCGGCAAATGCGGGTTGACTTGCCTCAGTCGGCGACGGTGCCACCCTGTTAGCCGCCGTGGACCGGCGCGCCCCACCCGCCCCAGACATAGACGACCATGAACAGGAACAGCCACACGACATCGACGAAATGCCAATACCAGGCGGCGGCTTCGAACCCGAAATGCTGCTGCGGCGTGAAGTGCCCCTTATACGAGCGGATCAGGCAGACGATCAGGAATATCGTTCCCACCAGCACGTGAAAACCGTGGAATCCGGTCGCCATGAAAAAGGCCGAGCCGTAATTCAGCCCGCTGAACGGGAATGGCGCGTGCGCATATTCATAGGCCTGAATCGAGGAAAAGAGAATGCCGAGCAATATGGTCAGCCACAGCCCGCGGATCAGCCCCTTGCGGTCATTATGCAACAGCGCGTGGTGCGCCCAGGTGACGGTGGTGCCCGAGCACAGCAGGATCAGCGTGTTGATCAGCGGCAGGTCAAAGGCGTTGATAACCTCAATCCCCTTGGGCGGCCATTGCATCAGCGCGATCGCGCCCTCCTCGCCGGTCAGATTACTGGTCACCCCCTCGACATGGTCGAGCGCAACCGGAAACAGCGAAAAATCGAACCACGCCCAGAACCAGCCGAGAAAGAACATCACTTCGGACGCGATGAACAATATCATGCCGTAACGCAGGTGAAGCTGGACCACGGGGGTATGGTCGCCGCCATGCGCCTCGCGGATCACATCGGCCCACCAGAAAAAGAAAGTGGCAAGAATGCCCGTGATGCCGAGGCCCCAAATCCACGGGCCAAGCGCCGCATCGTGCATCCAAGCAACAAGCCCGCCAAACATCGTCAGCGCGGCAAACGCCCCGACCAATGGCCAGACGCTAGGTTCTACGAGGTGGTAATCATGGTTCTTGGCACCGGCCATGTCGGTTGTCCCCTTACAGATAGTGGCCACCCCTTACCGGGCGGCGGCGGTTTCGTCCACAGCGAAGAAAGTATAGGATAGCGTAATTTCGCGGACATTGCGCGCGTCGGGATCGTCCAAAATGCGCGGGTCGACATAATAGACCACCGGCATCCGCACTTCCTGCCCCGGCTCCAGCCGCTGCTGGGTAAAGCAGAAACACTGGATCTTGGTAAAATAGGGGCCGGCCTGCGCAGGCGTGACGTTGAATGTCGCGGTGCCCGTAACGGGGCGGTCGGACAGGTTGCGCGCCACGAATATCATCATGTCACGCGCGCCGATGCTCAAGCGATCACGCGTCTGTTCGGGCCTGAATGTCCACGGCAGCCCGGGCGCGACGTTCGAATCGAACCGCACCGAAATGGTCTGGCCATCAACGACTTGCACGCTTGCGGCCTGTGCCTCGCTGGCGCGCATCGTCGTGCCATTGAACCCGGTCACCTGGCAAAACAGGCTATAGAGCGGCACCGCCGCAAAGCCTAAAGCGACCATTGCAATGGCCAGCAGCCCCGCCAGCATCGCGGTGCGCGCGTTGCGCCTCGGCAATGGCACGGCGGCGTTCATGGCTGCGCCAGCCCCATTTTGGCAATGGTGACAAAGAAAATTAGCACAGCCAGCGCCAGCAGCCCCAGCCCCATGACCCGCGTGCGCGCCGCCTGTCGCCTGCGATATTCGTCCATATCAAAGGGGGGCATATCAAAGGGGGGCGTATCGCTCATCAGGCAGCCAGCATATGGTCGGCGACAATCGCGCTGAACAGGATGAACAGATAGGCGATCGAAAAAGCGAACAGCCGTTTTTCAGGGGCCATCGCATCATCCGTCTCCGCTTTGCGAAACGCGACCTGCGCCGCCAGCACCACAAACGCGGCCGTCAGTATCGCTGCCGCCGCACCATAAAGCGCGCCCGAAAGCCCGAGCGCCCACGGTGCCATCGCCGCCGCTGCCATCGGGAGGGTGTAGAGCAAAATCTGTCGCCGTGTCACGGCTTCGCCCGCCACCACGGGCAACATCGGGATGCCGGCATTGGCATAATCGGTGCGCACGAACAGCGACAGCGACCAAAAATGCGGTGGGGTCCACAGGAATATCAGCAGGAACAACAGCCACGGCAGCGACGGCGCGATGCCCGCGCCCCAGCGCAAATCGCCCATCGCCGCCGCCCAGCCGATTAGCGGAGGAAAGGCCCCAGCGGCACCGCCGATGACGATATTGTGCGGCGTGCGCGTTTTCAGCCACGCGGTATAGACGAACAGATAATAGAGGATCGAGACGGCGAGCGCGCCTGCGGCCAGCCAATTGGTCGCCACCCCCAATAGCAGCACCGCAAACACGCCAAGCCCGACCCCGAAATGCAGCGCCGATGCGCGCTCCATCCGCCCGGCAGGCAATGGCCGCGACGCGGTGCGGCGCATCTTTCCATCTATATCGGCCTCAAGCCATTGGTTGAGCGCACCGCTCGCCCCCGCGCCCAGCGCAATCGCGATGATCGCCGCCAGCCCGAGCGTCGGGTGGATAGGCTCCGGCGCGACCAGCATCCCGCACAGCGCAGTGAAGACGGCGAGGCTCATCACGCGCGGTTTGGTCAGCGCCAGAAAGTCGCGCCAATCGGCGGGCATCGCTATGGCGGCGTCGAGCGCCATCCTCGTCAGACGATCTTGGGCAGGTCGTTGAACTGGTGGAATGGCGGCGGGCTGGGCAGCGTCCATTCCAGCGTCGTCGCGCCTTCGCCCCACGGATTATCCCCTGCCTTGCGCCCTGCGAACAGCGTGTAGAACATGTTGACGAAGAAGATCAGCACGCCAACGCCCATGATCGCATAGCCGATCGAGGCGATCTTGTTCCAATAGGCAAAGGCCACCGTATAATCGGGGATCCGGCGCGGCATCCCCTGTTGCCCCAGGAAGTGCATCGGAAAGAACATCACATTGACGCCGATGAAGAAGATCCAGAAATGCAGCTGGCCGAGCAGCTCGTTATACATCCGCCCCGACATTTTGGGGATCCAGTAATAAAAGCCCGCGAACAGCGCGAACACCGCGCCGAGGCTCAGCACATAATGGAAATGCGCGACGACATAATAAGTGTCGTGCAGATTCTGATCGACCCCGCCATTGGCCAGGACCACGCCGGTCACGCCGCCAACGGTGAACATGAAGATGAACCCCAGCGCCCACATCATCGGCGTCTTGAAGCTCAATGACCCGCCCCACATCGTCGCGATCCAGCTGAAAATCTTGATGCCGGTCGGCACCGCAATCACCATCGTCGCGGCGGTGAAATACATTTTGGTATCGACGCTCATCCCGACGGTGAACATGTGGTGCGCCCAGACGATGAAGCCAACCACGCCGATCGAGACCATCGCATAGGCCATGCCCAAATAACCGAATACCGGCTTTTTGGAAAAGGTCGAAACGACCTGGCTGACGATACCAAAGCCCGGCAGGATCATGATATAGACTTCGGGATGGCCAAAAAACCAGAACAGATGCTGGTAAAGCACGGGGTCGCCGCCGCCCGCCGCATCGTAAAAAGCGGTGCCGAAATTGCGATCGGTGAGCAGCATCGTGATCGCCGCCGCCAGCACGGGGAGCGCGAGCAGCAGCAGGAAGGCCGTCACCAGCACCGACCACACGAACAGCGGCATTTTGTGCAGCGTCATGCCCGGCGCGCGCATGTTGAATATCGTGGTGATGAAATTGATCGCCCCCAGTATCGAGGCCGCACCCGCAAGGTGGAGCGAGAAAATCGCCATATCGACCGCCGGGCCCGCCGATCCGCTGGTCGATAGCGGGGCG
The DNA here is from genome assembly GCA_040080745.1 of Sphingopyxis sp. Classification (GTDB taxonomy): domain Bacteria; phylum Pseudomonadota; class Alphaproteobacteria; order Sphingomonadales; family Sphingomonadaceae; genus Sphingopyxis. The sequence continues at coordinate 39,519 of JBEBHS010000013.1, forward strand.
TAAACGGTCCAGCCGGTGCCCGCGCCGTTGCCCGACCCGCCGGGGACGAACATCGATCCGAACAACATGCAAAAGGCCACGAAGGTCAGCCAGAAGCTGATATTGTTCATGCGCGGGAACGCCATGTCGGGCGCGCCGATCATCAACGGCACGAACCAGTTGCCGAACCCACCGATGATCGCGGGCATGACCATGAAGAACACCATGATCAGCCCGTGCGCGGTAATCATCACATTCCACATATGCTTGCCGGCGGTCTCGTCGCCCGCACCGCCCAGCGTTTCCGCGAGCCACGGCAGATACTGGACACCCGGTTCGGCAAGTTCGAGCCGCATCAGTCCCGACAATGCGCCGCCAACAACCCCGGCAAAAATTGCAAAAATCAGGTAGAGCGTGCCGATGTCCTTGTGATTGGTCGACATGAACCAGCGGGTGAAAAAGCCGGGTTTGTGATCTCCATGGTCGTCATGGTGGTCGGCGTGGGCGGCAATGCTAGTCATTTTTACGCGTCCTTCGTATCAGGTCAGCGGGCGGCAGCGGCAGGAACCGCTGGCGCTGTGGATGCAGGGGCGGCGGTGGGCACGGCAGCGGCGGCTGTCGCGGGTGCAGCGGCACCCGGCATCGTGCCGCCCTTGCTCGCCACCCATTCGGCAAAGCGCGCTGCGCTCACCACTTCGACCGCGATTGGCATATAACCATGGTCAACCCCGCACAGTTCGGAGCATTGGCCGTAATAGACGCCCTCTTGCTCGGCGCGGAATGTCACTTCGTTGAGGCGGCCCGGCACCGCGTCCATCTTTACCCACAAGGCGGGAACCGCAAAGCTGTGGATCACGTCGGACCCGGTGACGATCAGCTTGACCGTCTGATTAACTGGCACAACCATGCGGTTGTCGACCGCCAGCAGGACCGGCTCGCCGAGCGCCGCCGCAGCTTCACGATCGAGCATCCGCGACACCATTTCGGGGACGCCGTGATCGGGATATTCATAGCCCCAATACCATTGATAGCCAGTGACCTTGATCGTCACTGCGTCGGCAGGCGGCGGCGCATATTGCCGCGCCAGCAGGTCGATCGACGGCACCGAAACCCCCGCGAGGATCAGCACGGGGATGAGCGTCCAGACGATTTCGATGAATGTATTGTGCGTCGTTTGCGACGGAACCGGGTTGGCTGCTGCGCGGTAACGGACCATGATCCACAGCATCAAACCGAGCACCAGCAGCGCGATGACCGTGATGATCGGCAGCAGCACCACATTGTTGAGCCAATAGGCATATTCGCCGTTCGCCGTCACCTGAGGCTGAAAATCAACCCCGCCCGATACTGGCTGGCCGACGCCATCGACGGGGCGCGCATGGTCAAATACTGGCGTTGCAGCAGCATCCGCAGGTGCCGCCGCTGTCGCGGGTGTCGCAGTTGCCGTTACGGCGGCAGGGGCTGCTGCCACCGCCGCGTGTCCCGCAACGGGTGCAAAGGCCACCATTGCGGCAAGGAAAATAGGTTTCAGTGTGATCATGGCTTCGTGATCCATCCCCGGTCGAATCAAATGGCTCCGGTCTTGCCCGCATGGGTTGCCAGATTTCCGCGCGCTATAGACTGGCTTGTCGCCCGTCACAAGCGCCTCTAATAAGCAAATACGCCCTTGCCTCTCTCTCCCCAAGGATTTTACCCTAATATCATGACCGATGACGAGATTTTGAACGAGTTCCGCTGCGCCGAGGCGCTGCTCACCGGCCATTTCCTGCTCTCCTCCGGGCGGCACAGCGGCCATTATCTTCAGGCTGCGCGGGTGTTGATGGATGGCGCGCGCGCCGCCCGGCTCGCCGAAGCCCTGGTCCGCAAATTGCCGCGCGAGCTGCGCGAAGCCATCGACCTGGTCGTCTCCCCCGCGATGGGCGGCGTCATCATCGGTCACGAGGTTGGCCGCGCGCTGGGCAAGCCCGCCATCTTTGTCGAGCGTCCGACGGGCACGTTCGAACTGCGCCGTGGCTTTACGATTGATGCTGGCGCGAAAGTGCTGCTGGTCGAGGATGTGGTGACCACCGGTCTGTCTTCACGCGAAGCGATGGCGACGATCGCGGCAGAGGGCGGCGAGGTGATTGCGGCGGCGGCGCTGGTCGATCGCTCAGCGGGGGGCGCGGTGCTGGGCGTTCCATTTACTGCATTGATTTCACTTAATTTTCCGACCTATACCGCCGATGACGTGCCGGGCGAACTGGCCGCCACCCCGGCAATAATACCCGGTAGCCGAGTCCCATCGACTTGACGGGCAATTCATCCACCAGACCGCTCAGGTTAGGCGTCAATATCGACCATGTGGCGACCATCCGCAATGCGCGCGGTGGTGACCACCCCGATCCGGTGCGCGCAGCCCAAATCGTTGCACAGGCGGGCGGCGATGGCATTACCGCGCACCTGCGCGAGGACCGCCGCCACATCCGCGATGGCGATTTGGAACGGATCATGGCCGCCACCGCACTCCCGCTCAACCTTGAGATGGCGGCAACCGAAGAAATGCTGGAGATTGCGCTGCGCCACCGCCCGCACGCCGCCTGCATCGTCCCTGAGAAGCGCGAGGAGCGCACGACCGAGGGCGGGCTCGATGCGGCGGGGCAGCATAATCATTTGACGCCGTTCGTCGCGCGGCTTCGCGATGCCGGCATCCGCGTCAGCCTGTTCATCGAGCCGAGCGCGCGGCAGATTGACGCCGCGATCCGCATCGGTGCGCCGGTGGTCGAACTGCACACCGGCGCCTATGCCCACGCGATCGGCGAGGCGCGCGTCACCGAGCTGAAACGCATTGCCGACGCGGCGGCGCTGGCGTGGAAAAACGGCATCGAGCCGCACGCCGGCCACGGGCTGACGTTCGACAATGTCGTCCCCATCGCCGCCATCCCGCAGCTCGCCGAGCTCAATATCGGTCATTATCTGGTCGGCGAGGCGATTTTCATCGGGCTTGATGAGAGCATCGCCCGGATGCGCGTACTAATGGATGCGGCGCGGTGAGGTGCGCACGGTGATTATCGGGCTTGGTTCTGACCTGTGCAATATCGAGCGCATTCAAAACTCGCTCGACCGTTTTGGCATCCGCTTTGAAAAGCGCGTGTTCACTGATGTCGAGCGTGCGAAGGCGAACGGTCGCCCCTTCACCAAGGCGGGGACGCTGGCCAAACGCTTCGCCGCCAAGGAAGCCTTCGCCAAAGCGGTCGGCACGGGCTTCAAACGCGGGGTGTTCATGCGCGACATCGGCGTCGTGAACGCGGCCAGCGGCGCACCGACACTGGCGCTGTCGGGCGGCGCGGCGGCACGTATCGCGGCGATGACCCCTGCCGGGCACGCCGTCCACATTCATTTGACCTTGACCGACGACCATCCATGGGCACAAGCGTTTGTCATTATAGAAGCACGGCCCATCGGGTCAGGAGAATATGCGTGAGTGAAGAGAATGGCGGCACCGCCGCAACCGAAAATACCGTGGAGCCAACCAATTGGCTGGCCGAGCTGCGCAATCTTGCTTTCCTGCTGCTGATTGTCCTTGGCATCCACAGCTTTGTCGCCAAGCCGTTTTACATTCCGTCGGCGTCGATGATGCCCGGGCTGCTAGAGGGGGACCGGCTGGTGGTCAGCAAATATCCCTATGGCTGGTCGTTCTCGTCGATCAGCTTTCACCTGATGCCCCCATCACAGGGCCGCGTGTTGTCGCGTTATCCGACGCGCGGCGATGTGGTTATCGTCGAACCCAATGGCGTGCGCGAAGATTATATCAAGCGCGTCGTCGCGCTAGCCGGCGACACGGTCGAGGTCCGGGCGGGGCGCCTGATCGTCAATGGCACGCCCGTGCACAGCGAGGTGATGCCCGAACGCGCTTTGCCCTTTGACGCCAATAATGCCTGCGAAGGTGGGCGCGTCGCAAACGGCAGCGGCGGCGGCCAAGTCTGCATGGTCCAGATCGTCCGCGAAACGCTGCCCAGCGGCGTCTATTACGACACAATCGATTCGGGTTATCGGGAGTGCATTCCAAATGAACCATGCGCCGATGATTTTGGCCCCTATCTGGTCCCTGCGGGGCGCGTATTCGTGATGGGCGACAACCGCGATAACAGCTCCGACAGCCGCTTTCCATCGGGTGAGCCCTATATGGGCGTTGGCGGCGCGGTGCCGCTGGAAAATATCGGCGGGCGTGCGGAGTTTATCACCTTCAGCCTCGACGGCACGGCCAAATGGTATAACCCGATCAGCTGGTTCAGCGCGATGCGCGGCGGCCGCGCGGGCACCAATTTGCGGCCATCGCGGGTGACCCCGTAATCATCACATTGGGCATAGGGGAGAGAGCAGATGAGCGAGACACCCGGCCCCAATGAAATGCGCGACCCGTTCGTGCGCAAGGAGTTGCACCGCGCCGCGATCTGGATTGGCATGGCGGTGGGGGTCGCCTTACTGTGGATCCTCGCACAGCCACTGTTGCTGATTGTCGCAGGGATTGTGTTCGCAACGATGCTCGATGGCGGCACGCGGCTGCTCGGGCGGATATTACCCATCGGCCGCGGCTGGCGGCTGGGAATAGTGCTGATCGCGGTGCTTGGCACGTTGGGGTGGATAGCGAGCTTCGCCGGCAACCAGTTGGCGGGGCAAGCGGCGGAGCTACAACGCGTGTTGTTCCTGCAAGTCGAGCAGGTCATGGCGTGGGGGCGTGAACATGGCTTCGCCGAACTGACCTTTGACCCCGAAGCTGCGGTGCAATATCTCGCAGGCTCGGTGGGGCGCGTGACCGCCGCAGTTGGCAGCGTGCTCGGCGGTCTCACCAGCCTCGTCATGATCTTTGTGCTGGGGCTGTTTTTCGCCATGGAGCCGCGGCTTTACGAGCGCGGGGTCGCGTGGTTGCTCCCCATGAGCCAGCGCAACAATTTCTACGATGTCAGCGCCGAAGTCGGTGCAACATTACGCCGCTTGATGGCGGGGCGGTTGCTCGGCATGCTGGTCGAAGGGGTGGCCACCTGGCTGTTGCTCGCCGCCTATGACATACCGATGGCCGGGCTGCTCGGCATCCTTACCGGGCTGTTGGTGTTCATCCCCAATATCGGCGCAATCCTCTCTGGCGTGCTGATGGTGCTGGTCGGCTTCTCGGTCAGCTCCGATGCCGGTCTCTATGCCATCGCCGTCTATTTCATCGTCCAGACGATCGACGGCTATGTCATCGTGCCGATGGTCGCCAAGCGCACCGTCGATCTCGCCCCGGCGCTGGTACTCGGCGCACAGCTGTTGTTCGGCGCGCTGTTCGGCATATTGGGGCTGGCACTGGCCGACCCGATCATCGCGACGATCAAGGTCGCGCTAGAGAAGAACGCCGCGCGCGGGGCCAAGGGTGCCGAAAATGCTGACAGCGCGTCTCGCAGCGCCCTCGCCCCCGCTGCGGCGCGGATTGCGCGGCGGGCTGCGCGTAAAAATTAAGGCTGCGGAGGCGCGCCGCCCTCTGCACCGCCGCCTTGGCCCTGCATCATCTGCTGCATCATCTGCTGTTGCTGCATCAGCGCGCGCATCTCGGCCTCGCTCTTGATGTCCTGTAGCTCGACGGTGAACTCAAGGTCGCTGTTGGCGGGAATTGGCCCCTGCCCCTCTGGCCCATAAGCCAGCGCGGCGGGAATGCGGAGGATATATTTGCCGCCAACCTGCATCCGCTTCAGCCCCTGCGAAAAACCGGGGATCATGCTGCCCACCGGCAATGGCGTATTATCGCCTGTGTCGAACACCGTGCCGTCTGCGGCCAAGCGCCCTTCATATTTGATGAAGGCGACTTCGCTGTCAGTCGGAAAAGCCCCATTGCCTGCCCGCACCGTCGTCATCGAAATGCCAGGGACATTCGACAGCAATAGCGCCCACGCCACCGCACCGATGAGCAACAGGATGATCCCGCCCCACAATATCGCAATTCCCGATTTGGCAACGGGGCGCAGAGGAACGGCGGTAACGGTGGACATGATGTTTCCCCAATCGGACGATAGTTTCAAGCGGCTATAGCGGACCATGCGCGCCGCGCAATGCGTGCCACAAGAAAAAGCCGCGCTCGCCTGCGAGTGGGAAAGGCAAGAAAAAGGGGCCGCCGTTTCCAGCCACCCCTCGATCATCAACGCTCATTCGCGCTTATTTGACGCCGTCGCGTTCCTGACGCTTGCGTTCCATCTTGCGGGCGCGGCGAACGGCGGCGGCAAAGTCACGTGCGCGCTTTTCGCTGGGCTTTTCATAGTGACGGCGCAGCTTCATTTCGCGGTACACACCCTCGCGTTGCAGCTTTTTCTTGAGCGCGCGCAACGCCTGGTCAACATTATTTTCGCGAACCATAATCTGCATAAAAAAGCCACTAACCCTTTATTAGGAGGCGGTTTTATCCACCTCACTTGCGTGTCCAAAACAGGCAAAAGAAAAACACTCGCCGCGAATCCCTCCGCGTCGTTCGCTGCGCCGTTAGCAAAACCGAGGCCTAAGGGCAACCGTAAAGGCGAAAAATGGTGCACCCGGCGGGATTCGAACCCACGGCCCCCAGATTAGGAATCTGATGCTCTATCCGGCTGAGCTACGGGTGCACGGGCTGCAAGCAGCCTCCGCCACGTTTAGCGGGCGGTGCACCACGCCGTCAAATGGCTTCGTGCGCGCTGGCCTGCTAATTCAGCATTTCCGGCGGGGTGAAGGGCACCAGCAATGGCATGATCGCTATGCCGTCCTCTGCCAGCGCCTCGGCCTCAGCCGCCGTCGCCTGCCCATGGATAGCGGGCGTGGGGGCATCGCCATCTTCGCTCGCATCATGCGCTGCGCGCGCTTCGGCGGCAAAGCGGCGGCCGACCCAGCGCGAACTGGGCAGTGCATCGGCCTGTGCTTGCGCTATCCGCCCCAGCATCTCGGCCATTTCCGGCGGGATGAGCGGCGGCGCATTGGTCATGGGTCGGACGATTGGCTCCGCCGACACAGCGCGGTTGCCCTTGCCCGCAACATTGGGGGCCATTGCCGCCTTGGCTACGTGCGTGTCACCGCAGGTCGGGCAAACAACAAGCCCGCGCGCCACCTGTGCATCATAATCCGCACTGGACCGAAACCATATTTCAAACACATGGTCATAGCGGCAAGACAGATCGAAAGAAATCATGCGGCGACCAATAGCGCGTCGAGCTTGCCGCCCCGGTCCAGCGCCATCATGTCGTCGCATCCACCGATATGCTGGCCATTGATGAAAATCTGCGGGACGGTGGTTTGCCCGTCGGTGCGCTCCAGCATTTCGGCGCGCCTCAACCCGCCAAAAGTGATGTCATATTCCTCATACGCAGCGCCCTTCGCCTTGAGCAACGCCTTGGCGCGCTGGCAATAGGGGCAATATATCTTGGAATAGATTTCGATCTTCGCCATTGCTGATGCGTCATCCTCATTGCTCCGCAACAGGAGCAATCCTTGATATTGGGAAGCAGCGCCGCGCTGTCAATGCGAGGATAGAAAATCTCCTGTTGTATCGGGTCGCGCAACAACGCGGGCAAAGGCGCAAATGCTCACTCTGGCCGCGCCCGCTTTCATCAATATGCGCGTGCAGGCAGATGCTGTCGCGCCGGTGGTAAACACATCATCGACAAGGATGACATGCCGTCCGCGCACCGCATCACCGCCGTGCGGCCCCATGCTAAACGCTCCTCGCACCGCGCGGGCCCGCGCCTTTTTGCCAAGTCCGCGCATCGAGCCCGTGCTGCGATGGCGGATCAACGCGTCAATCGCCAGCGGCAGGCCGGCCGTATCGGCCAGATGCTGCGCCAAGAGTGCAGCCTGATTAAACCCGCGCCACCACAGTCGCCAGCGATGCAGCGGCACGGGGATGAGCAAGGGCCGCTGCCCGCACGCCAACTCGCTCGACCACGTCAGTTCGGCCAGCGGAGCTGCCATCAACCGCGCCATCAGTCGCGCCGTGCCAATCCGCCGTCCATATTTGAGGCGCATCACGACATCGCGGCTCGCCGCGCCATAGGCCAGCGGCACGATCACGCGATCATAGGGTGGTGGGTCGGCGATGCACGCACCGCACATTGCCCCCTCGCTCTGCGTCATTTCAAAGGGCGTGTCGCACCGCGCGCAGGCTGGCCCGATCAATGGGTGCAGCCCTGCCCAGCACTCAGGGCAAAATCCGATATCGCCCTGCACCACTTGCCCGCACTCGACGCAGCGCGGCGGCAGGACAAGGTCGATCAGTCCTTGCAACGCTGCGGTGAGCGCAAGTGAAAAGTCAAAACTGATGTGCGTGGCGCTATCTTCCATTGCACCTTGTTACGCAACCGGGCGCAGGGCACAAGGGTGCACGATGCCAGCCCTCACATCCACCCCCCGCGATATTTTCGACCGGCATCGCCGCGCAGTGCGACGCGGACGATTGCCTGCCCTTCCCGGCTATTTCGACAGTCTGATAGTGGACAGGTTGATCGAGCGGTTGGGCGATGTCAGCCGCGCTTTCGACCGTGGCTTGTTGATTGGTGGGCGGGATAAGACAATCGCATCCGCGCTGCGCGAACGGTGCGCGCAAGTCACCATTGCCGAAGCCAGCCCCGTCCTCGCCGCGCGCGTAGGTGCCCTGTGCGCCGATGAGGACCGCCTGCCGCTTGACCCGGACAGCTATGACCTGATTGTCTGGCCCGGCGGGCTGGAAGGGGTGAACGATGTGCCCGGCGCGCTGCTTCGTTGTCGCTACGCCCTCAGACCCGATGGACTGTTGCTCGGCTGTGTCATTGGCGATGGCAGCTTTCCCACCCTCAGGCGCTGCATGGCCGCCGCCGATGCGCCGCATGTCACCGCGCGCATGCACCCGCAATTGTCGCTGCAATCGCTGTGTGATCTGCTTGGGCGAATCGGGCTGACGCAGATCGTCGCCGATGGCGAAGCGATAACGCTGTCCTACGCGACGTTCGCCGCGTTGCTGCGCGATGTGCGCGACGGTGCGCTTGGCAATGTGCTGGCGGGACCTGTCCAGCCGATCAGCCGCAGTGGTTATGCGCGCGCGCAGGCGGCATTTTGTGGCGAGGCGGGTGATAGACGTGTGATCGAACAGGTGCGCCTCATCCACTTCTCCGGCTGGATACCAGCGGCATCACCCCATGTGTGAACAGGCGTGCGCTGCTACGGTGATTTTTTGGGTGCGTATTTATTCACCTGCCGATTAAGCATTTCGTTAACCTATCTTGTCGCATAGTGAGAACAAGGAACATATTCACGCCTTTGACCAGGGTATCTGCCATGCGACACTTTTTTGCGAGACTCTCGCGCAACCAACGCGCCGCCACAGCCGTCGAATACGGCCTGATTGCTGCGCTTATCACGCTGGCGGCGTTCGGCGCGATTGCGAACTTTGGTGGCAAAGCTACGGCGATGTGGAACAATACCGCCACAACTATTCAGACCGCAATCTGAACGGCTACCAGCTTTACGCGATATTCATTGTCCGTCCTGTAGTGAACTTCCATCGCGCGACCTTATGTCAAGCGTTGGGACTATCGTGCGCGGAGCGGGTGAATACCCTGCTCCAAAAGAAAAGAATGTCCGATTTTGGCGCAAAACTTTCCATCACCTCTCCCCGCATCTTAACCGATCATCAACTTTTTCCCCTTAATTTCATGGATGTCGAAACAGCCAAAAGCCGTGACGACCGGGAAATGTGAGCTAGAAACCAGGAGACTTATTATGAACATGATCAAAAAGCTTGTCCGCAACTCCAAGGGCGCGACTGCCATTGAATATGGCCTGATCGCAGCCCTGATCGCCGTTGCCGGCATCGCAGCCTTCCAGTCGGTTGGCACCAAGATCAGCGGCACGTTCAACAACGCTGCGAATAAAATGTAATTTGGCGCATATCCGGCTGGCCTCACGCCGCCGGATGCCGGTTACGAAAACAGAAGGGGCGGGGGCTTGGGCTTCCGCCCCTTTTTCATTCGATTATATCTTGTGCTCCGGACGTGTTCCGGAGCGCAGATAGCTTATGCTTCTTTGTGGCTTTGTGTGAAATATCTTCTTTGTCATTGCGAGCGACCAAAGGTCGCGCGGCAATCCAGTCTCATGGCCAGCCTTCTGGATCGCCACGGAGCCTCTCGGCTCCCCGCAATGACGAAAGAGCTGAGATACTCAGCGGCGGATTAACTCGCCGCGTAAATCACAATTTTGACCCGCTGTCCCGGCGACAGCGTGCTGGTCGCGCTCAAGGCGTTGAGCACCAGAAAACGCTCCTGCTGCAAATTGCTATAAGCCATCCGGCCCGACAGGCTGGCGATAGTATCGCCGCGCCGCACCGTCACCACGCTCAACCGGCGCGGGCGGATCGCCGCTGCCTCACTCGCGCTCAACCGCTGGACGCTGGCGAACATCGGCTCGAATATCCGGCCCTGCCCGGCCTGCGTCACCGCCGCGAAATGATAAGCGTGGTCGCTCGCAAACTCATAGGCAAAGATCGTCAGATCGACCGGCGCTCGCCCCTGCGCCGGGGTGATCCGCGCGCTGGCATAGGCCGCGGGGATACCGTTCACCGTCGTTCGCTGCGCCTCGCCCAGCACCACGCCCTGTTGGTTTTGCCCGACAACCGATTGAAATACCGCGCGAATATAGGCGTTCAAATCGCCGCTATACGGGCCAGAACCGAATTGCGCCTGGCCGCTGTTGCCGCTGATCGCCACCGCACTGGCGCCGTTCTGCATCCCGAACCCTTGCGGCACCGCAAAGCGCAACCGCAGATCGGGGTGCAAAAATGCCTGCCCCTCGACCACCCCTTGGTGCGGGTCATCGGCATAAAGCACGCCATTGAGCGCGGTCAAAAATCCGTCGCGGTTGGTGCGGCCACCCGTGACATTCAGCGCCCGCGCCTGTGCCAGCGCGCGCTGCACCCGCGATGCCGGGTTGGGGTGCGTGCTCGCCCATTCGGGAATGGCGCGCGCATCCTGCCCCGCCGCGCGGACATCGAGGCTGTTTTGCGCGGCCAGGCTGGCGAGCACCGTCGAGAGCGCCATAGGGTCATAACCCGCGCCGCCCAGGTAGCGGACACCAAGGTCATCGGCCTGCGTCTCTTGGGCACGCGAAAAGCTCAAGGTGGCGACCTGCGCCGCTTGCATCGCGTTATTCTGGAGCAAGCCGCCCAGCCCGCCCAATATCCCGCCGTTGTCGCCAATCGCCCCGCCCAGTACCGTTGCCAACACGCCGAGGATCGAATTGCGCGTCGCGCGCCGCTGTCGCGCCCGCGAATGCCGCGCGGCGGTATGGCCCACTTCATGCCCCAGCACGCCGGCCAGCTCGGCCTCATTATTCATCAGCGCCATCAATTGCCGCGTGCAATAAATATAGCCACCGGGCAGCGCAAAAGCGTTGTTCACAGGCGAATTGAGCAAGGTCACGGTAAAATCGGTGCGCGCGCTCGACAGCCCGCTTTGCACCGCTATCGCTTGGCCGACGCTGCGGACATAATTGGCCTGGCTGCCCGCATAAGCATCGCCGAACTCGGCCATGATCTGGGTGTGCGCCTGCGCGCCCTGATCTTTTTCGGCCTGCGAAAAAGGCTGAACGGCGGCGCGCGATGTGGCGGCCGGTTGCGCGGCCGGTTGCGGCCAAGCAGGCGATGCGCTCGCCAATGCCAGCGCACTGGTGGCCAGCACCATATTCCTCGTCATCATCGCCATCACACTCTCCCGCTTAACGCCAAACAGTGATGGCTATATGCCACGCGCGATGAACCGCGTCCAACCATGGCGGCACCACTGCACATGTGGCAGCTAACCCCTTCCCATCGCCAGATATTTTTCCTCGCGGGCGCGGCGCACCGCATCGGGTGTCTTGCCCGACAGCCGTTTCAACGCGGCCATCAGCGCGGCGCGCAGCGAATCAATCGCCGCTGCCGGGTCGCGGTGCGCGCCGCCAACCGGCTCGGCCAGTATTTCGTCGATCACGCCCAGCGCCTTCAGATCCTGTGCCGTCACCCGCATTGCGCTAGCGGCATCGGCGGCTTTGTCACCCGTGCGCCACAGGATCGATGCACAGCCTTCGGGCGAAATGACCGCGTAAACCGCATGTTCGAACATCATCACATGGTCGGCAGCCGCGAGCGCAATCGCCCCGCCAGAGCCGCCCTCGCCCACAATGGCGGCGACAATCGGCACCCCCAGCGCGATACATTGTTCGGTCGACCGCGCGATTGCCTCGGCCTGGCCGCGTTCCTCGGCCTCGATCCCGGGAAACGCGCCCGACGTATCGACCAGCGTCACCACGGGCAGGCCAAAGCGTTCGGCGAGTTGCATCAGGCGGATCGCCTTGCGATACCCCTCGGGCTTGCCCATCCCGAAATTATGCCTGAGGCGGCTTGCGGTATCGCTGCCCTTCTCGTGGCCGATCACCACGACGCGGTGTTTGCCCAGCCGCGCCAGGCCGCCCAAAATCGCCTGATCGTCGCCAAAGGCGCGGTCGCCGGCCAGGGGAAGAAAATCGTCGAATAGCCCCGCCACCAGGTGCAGAAAATGCGGGCGATCGGGGTGGCGCGCGACCTGCGTTTTTTGCCACGGGGTCAGCTTGGCATAAAGGTCGCGCAAAATCTGCGCGGCCTTGCCCTCCAGCTTTTCGATCTCGGCCGATACGTCAAGGTCTTGATCGGCAGCAGTTTTTCGCAGATCGTCAATCTGGTCCTGCAACGCGCTCAGCGGTTTTTCAAAGTCAAGATAGGTTATCATTGCGGCTTGGGACTAGAAGCATGGGCGCGGGGCGTCAATCAGTTCGGCGGGCGGCGCGACGCTCAATCGACATCCGCGCCAGTGGAGCAATGTGACATTTGAGCGCGTGTTATCGGCCAAGCTTTCGCTCAAATCTCACATATGATGCTCCACTAGAAACACATATCATCTAGCGGTTCTCATGATTCCGGCATTTGCTTATGACCTTTGGGGACAAGGGAGCGCAAATGCTGGAATCGAACCGCTAATGGGTGGCGCGCGTTGACCAGCTCGACCAGGCGGCGGCTGTCGACATGCGTGTATATTTCGGTGGTGGCGATGTCGGCATGGCCCAGCAATGTCTGGAGCACGCGCAAATCGGCCCCGCCCTCAAGCAAATGCGTGGCAAAGGCATGGCGCAGCACGTGCGGGCTGACCCGGTCGGGCGCGATGTCCGCCGCCACCGCCAGCGCGCGTAGCAACTGGAACAGCCGCACGCGGGATATTGGCTTGCCGCGTGACGGGAACAGCCAGCGCGTGTCCGCTGGCAGGCGCGCAGTCCAGCGTTTCAGCGCGTCGCGCGCGCGGTTCGACACCGGCACCAGCCGTTCCTTGTCGCCCTTGCCGCGCACGATCATATAGGGGCGCTCGGCGCTCCATGCGCTTCGCGGCAGGCTGACCAGTTCGGTGGCGCGCAGGCCCGACCCATAGAGCAATTCCAGCAGACACAGCATGCGCAGATCGGCGTCGCTTGCCGCTTCACGAGCCGCGCGCGGCTCGGCCCCCGCACGCGCGGCACGCTGCTCAGCCAGAGCGAACAGCCGGCCAATCTCATCGTGCGATAACAGGCGCGGCAGCGGCCGCCGCGTGGTTGGCCGCGCCAGCGCGCTTGCCACATTGTCGGCGCGCAGACCCTCCTCCTCAAGAAAGGAATAAAATCCTTTCAAAACAGAAACTTTGCGCGCCTGACTCGATGCCGCTAGTGTCCGAAATGCATATAGTGCGGCTTGAATGTCACCGCTTTTTGCGCGCGCCAGTCCGCCCGCGCTGCGCAACTGTGCCGCCATTAACGCAAGGTCGCGGCGATAGGCGATAATCGTGTTGCGCGCCGCCCCCCGGTCCGCCGCCAGCATCTCGATATAACGATCGATCAGCGCCGCGTCGCCCTCGCTTACCCGCGCACCATCGTCGAGCTCACCGCGCATCACACGCGCGACAGCGCCTCTGCCGCGATCATCCGCGCTTCAGCCCCCAACCCCACGCGCCGCAATGCTGCGGTGATATGGTAAAGGTGATAGGGTGGCACCTCGGCCCAGCTTCGCCCCTGCAGGCCGACCGCCGCGAGCAGCGCCACCGTGCCGCCCTCGCCCCGCTCGGCGGCCAGATCGATCGCGCGGGTCCAGCGCGTGCTGGTGCCAAGGCCGAGGTGATAGTCCGATGCGAGGGTCGCGGCGTCGTCCCGCTCCACCCGATCTAGCCCGATCAGCGCCGCGCAGAGAAACCGCGTGCGCAGCGCGCCTTCGCTGTCATCGTCATCGGCAAAATCATCAACTTTGCCGTTGGTGACATCGACCAGCGGGCGCGGCGAACCCACGCTCAGCAACCCCCACGCCTGACTGCCCACCGCGATATGCGGGGCCCACGCCATCGCATTATTATCAAGCCCGCCTGCGAACATCGCGGCGATCAGCTGAAACGCCTCATCGTCGCTGACGTCGACCGGGCCGATGCGCGCGGCGGCGCGCGCCATCAACACTTTGCCGGCATAAGGGTTTGCGCCCGTGCTGGTCAGGCCCACAATCGCGGCCAGACGGTCGCTCAATTGCGAATAGACAAAGGCCCCGCGCACCGATGCGGCCAGTTCGGCCGTCGTCGCCGAAGCATCATCCGACGCGGTGGCAAAGCTGACCAGATCGACATAGCCGCGCGCCGAAAGCGTGCCGCCCGCCGCCGCGTCGCCCGCCACCGCCAACTGCCGGTCCGCGTCGATCATCGCCGATTGCAAGGCCCAGCGGCGCATCGCCGGGGATGCTGTGCCCCATAGTGCATCGGGGGTAGCAACGCCGGTTGCGGTTGCCAGGCCAAAACGCCACGGCGTCAATTGGCTCACGCCGTCCCACCTTATCGTCGCCGAACGGTTGCTGTTGCTGCCCGCACCGACGATTTTTTCGGCCAGCTTGACGTCGATAGCCTGCAATTGCCCGCTACGCCGCACCCGTTCGATGATCGCAGACGCCGTCCCCGGCTCGCCCACCAACGATGCGCACATCGCCTGCGCCAATTGCCACGTCTTGTCGGGGCCGGCCATCGCCGGAACATAAGGGCACAGCCCCGCCGGATCGCCATTCGCCAGATAGACCTGCATCGCAACGCCGCGCAATCTCGGGCTGGCCTTGTCGACATCGACCGACTGAACCAGCATCCGCGCCGCGTTCGATTCGCCCTGCCCCAGCAACAACCACGCCCGCGCCGCCGCAAAATCCGCACCATTGACGGTGCTGGGCGTATCGGCCGCAGACAGCAACGCGCGGCGCAGCAAAATACTGCCCCACCGCGAAACGATGGGCGCGCGCACGCTATCCATCAAAACGGTCAAATAGCGGCCGCGATTGCCGAACGCATTGGCGGGCAGCCCGCCCGTTTCCGGCATCAGCGGCCCCACCCGTTTGAGCGAACGGCGCGATCCGGGCGGCAAATCATAGCGCGGCGGCGCTGGCGGCAATGCTTCGGTGGCTGGGACAGCCCCTTCGCCAAGCGGAACGAGCGAGGTGCCGCCCGTTGGAACTGGCGCGGGCGCAGCAACACTGGGTCGCAGCGGTGCCGCATTGCCAGAAGGCGCGGCAGAGCGCGGTGCCGGCGATGGTGCAGCGGTTGGCGATGGACTTGGCGCGGGTGCGGGACGCGTTGGTGCGGGACGCGTTGGTGCGGGACGCGTTGGTGCGGGCGCGGGGCGCGTTGGTGCAGGGCGCGCAGGCGCAGGCCGTGCGGGCGGCTGTTCAAATCCAGGTGGCAGAATCGATTCTTGCGCCAGCACCGGGCCGACAATCGGCACGGTCACGATACAGGTCAGCGCCACACCGCCCAGCATCACCGCTCTACTTGCCAATCGCACCACTGCCCGTCCTCAATCCAACCACTTTCCCTACTCCCATAGCGGCTTCTCCTGCCCGGCGGCAATGCCAATGATTGCCACACAGCGCACAGACGGTTAGGCCGGAAACGATGATTGCGTCCACCAACCATGCGCGCCCCAAAAGCGCGATACCGATCGATCGGCCGATCGTGCTGGTCGGAATGATGGGGTCGGGCAAATCGACGATTGGCCGCCGATTGGCACAGCGGCTTGCGCTGCCCTTTGCCGATGCCGACGAAGAGATTGAGCGCGCCGCCGACATGCCGATTGCCGATATTTTCGCGCGCTTTGGCGAAGCCTATTTCCGCGATGGCGAACGCCGCGTCATCAATCGCCTGCTCGGCGCAGGACCCAGCGTGCTGGCGACCGGCGGCGGTGCCTTTGCCCAAAGCGATACGCGCGCCGCAATCCTCGCGCGCTCTCTGGCGGTGTGGCTCGATGTGCCGGTGGCGACGCTGGTTGAGCGCACATCACGGCGCAACACGCGGCCATTGTTGCTCTCCGGCGATCCGACCAAAACGCTTACCCAATTGCTGGCTGAGCGCGCGCCATTCTACGCGCTGGCCCCTATCCATATTGCGGTTGCAGCACCCTCGCATGCCCATGTAGTTGATGCGATCATCGATGCTTTGAAAGACTTTGCCTCGTGACCACCCTCTCGCTCGCCCTTGGTAATCGCAGCTATGACATCGTCATCGAAGCCGGGGCATTGGGCGGTGCGGGCCGCCACCTTGCGCCTTATGCCCGCGATGGCCGCCTGGTGGTTGTCACCGACACCAATGTAGCGAAGCGCGCGCTGCCAGGGCTGACCCAGGGCTGCGCAAGCGCAGGGATCACCCTCGATCCGATCATCCTGCCTGCGGGCGAGCCAAGCAAAAGCTGGGACGCGCTGGCCAGTCTGTGCGATGCGTTGCTCGCGCGCGGCATGGAACGCAGCGACACCATCGTCGCGCTCGGCGGCGGGGTGATTGGCGATCTGGTCGGCTTTGCCGCATCCATCCTCAAACGCGGCTGCGGCTTCATCCAGATCCCGACCAGCCTGCTCGCGCAAGTTGACTCATCAGTCGGTGGCAAAACCGCGATTAATGTCGCGGCGGGCAAAAATCTGGTCGGCGCGTTCCACCAGCCCGCGATGGTGCTGATCGATCCGGAGGTGCTCGACAGCTTGCCGCCGCGCGAAATGCGCAGCGGATATGCCGAGGTCGTCAAATATGGCCTGATCGACGATTTCGCCTTTTTTATATGGTGCGAGGAACACGCCGCCGCGCTGTTCGCGGGGGACCGCGCCGCGCAAATCCACGCCATCACGACCAGCGTTGCGGCCAAGGCGCGGATCGTCGCTGCCGATGAGCGCGAGACGCACGATGTGCGCGCGCTGCTCAACCTTGGCCACACATTCGGCCACGCGCTCGAGGCCGAAACCGGATTTTCGGACCGTCTGCTCCACGGCGAAGCGGTGGCGGCGGGGATGGCGCTGGCCACGCGCTATTCGGCGCGTCTTGGCCTGTGCACGAGGCAAGAGGCGGCGCGCGTCGCCGCGCACCTCGCCGCCGTTGGCCTGCCAACCACGCTGGCGACGTGCGGTGTCGATGCGCGCGGCGATACGCTGGTCGCGCACATGCGCCACGACAAGAAAATGCGCGGCGGCACCCTGCCCTTCATCCTCGCGCGCGGCATCGGGCAGAGCTTTGTCGCGCACGATATTGCGCTGGCCGATATCGCGGCGTTTCTGGATGAGGACGCGCGCTAGACGCGCCTCATTGCGCCCACCGCCGCCACTACGCTGAACCGCGCACCGCCAGCGCCCCAACGCGAAAAGGCAGCAGGATGGCGGCGTGGCGCGCGCTGTGCGCTGTGGCAGGGCCGAGCACCGCTATCCCCGGCCAATCTGGCGGCGCGTCCTGCCCACCCGACAGCCAGTCGGCCAGCGCTTGCCCCGCCGCCGCAATCTCGTCCGCATTGCGCCCGCACGCGCCGCGCGCAAACAGCGCCGCCGACGCCTGTCCCATCGCACAGGCGTGGACATCCATCCCGATGGCATTCACCCGCCCATCGGCGTCCACATCCACGTCCACTACGATGCGACTGCCACAGATCGGGGTGCGCCCCGCTTCGCTGGCGTGCGGCGCGGCAAGTCGCGGATAGTTGACGGCATCAACCGCCAGCCGGAGTATTTCGGTGGTATAGAGCGGCGCGTTCACGGTGCCGTGTCGGCGGCGGCGGGCGGCTCACTCACCCGCGCGTCATTGAGCCGCTCGGCAATCACGTCGGACAGCGCGGCGCTGGTGGCGCGCATCAGCGGATAGGTGCGACTTGTCGCAAGCCATTGCGGTCGCTCGGCGCGCGGGCCGTAGACGACATCATAGACCAGCATCAGCAGCATGAAGGCCGATGCGGCGATCAGCAGCGCCTTGATCATGCCAAAGCCACCGCCGAGCACGCGGTCAAACGGGCCGACAAAGCTGCCCCGCGTGGTGGCGCCAATCCGCGAGGCCGCGAACTTTCCACCGCCCCAGATCACCCCCATGATCAGCGCGAAGCTCAGCGCCGATGCGCCAGCAGCGGTGCCGATGCTGCCCTCGAGCGCGGTGCTGAGCGGGGCGTGGAACAGCCGCAGCACGAACAGCGCGACGAGCAGTGCCGCGAGCGAGAGGATCTCCTGCACGAAGCCGCGCAGGAAGCCCGTAACCAGCCCCGCACCAAGCGCGAGCAGGATGATGATGTCGAATGCAGTGAAACCAGCCATGGGGGAGTCCTTATCGGCGCCGCGCTATTCTCGCCCCCGCTATCCCCTCGCTAGCAAGGCGTCAACGCATTGCCCGAGCCGCGCGTGCGTTTCAATCCGCAAATCAGCAGCCGCGCGCGTTTCTTGTTGCCCTTTCCCGTCGGCAGGCCGACGCGGGTGCGGGTGCGGGTGCGGGTGGGGGTGGGGG
>JBEBHS010000014.1:0-58141 GCA_040080745.1 Sphingopyxis sp.
TTGACCGTGCCGTTGGCGACGCCGGGCAGTTGCTGGTTGAGATAGCCGTTGCGGAACAATTGCGACAGCGAGACGGTGAAATTGTCGTTCCGCCACGTCACCGACGCGCTGTGCTTCCACCTGAGGCCAAGGTCGCCGGCAAAGCTGAATATGCCGATGCGGCTGGTATAAGGTGCCGAGGGCAGGAATCGCTCGCGCTTGCGCACCAGATAGGTGCCGTCCATGCTCATCGTCACCCGTCCGCCCAGCGCATCGAAACGACCGCGCAAGCTGACCTCGATCCCCTGCGTGCGGCGTGACCCGATATTGTCGGCACGCAGGTCAAGCTCCGTGATGATGCCAGCGGTGCGGGTCACGCGGTCGGGGAAGAAATTGATGTTGGCCAGCAATTGCGGAATGGTCAGCGATCCGATCACGTCATCGACCGCGATCGACCAGAAATCGACCGAGGCGCTGAAATGCGATGAGGGTTCGAACACTACGCCGATGCTATATTGCTCCGACGTTTCGGGGTCGAGGTTGAGGTTGCCACCGGTCAGCGTTGTGGGCGTGATTGCGGCGCAACCGGGAAGCGAGGAAACCACACCGGTCGCACAGGTGGTCGGATCGACCAGCGTGTTCCCGGGGTTGGGTGATTGCGTGACGCCATTGAAAATCTGGTTGAAATTGGGAACGCGGAACCCCGTATTATACGACCCGCGGAACGCCAGCCAGTCGATCGGGCGGAACCGCGCCGAAACCTTGGGGTTGATCGTTGTGCCAAAGCCCGAATAATCGTCGAGCCGCGCCGCCGCCGTCACTTCGAGCATGTCGAAGATCGGGAACAATATCTCGCCATAGGTTGCGATCACACGGCGGCGCTTGGGGGTGAGCGCGTTGACATTGTCGAACGCCGCATTGAAGACGTTCGGCGTCCCCAACGCAGCGGCGGGTGAGCCGTTGAAGCTGTATGTTTCGCGGCGATAATCGACGCCGAGCGCAACCCTGACATCGCCGCCTGGCAGCGCGAACAGCGAGCCGGAAATCGACCCGTCGAGCTGTTTCACCTCATACTGCCCGCCATAAAGCACCGTCCCCTCGGCCGAAATGGCACGAAGCCCAGCCAGCGCCGCGTCGGATTGCACGAGGCTGAACGGGTTGAGGATACCGCTGTTGAGCAGGCCGACGATACCGGGCGCACTGGCACCCGGTGCGGTTGGCGCGCGCGGATCTATCCCGCCCGAAACCGCACCGACAACCCCCGAAGCCACAGCGTCAGCTGTTGACGGGAAGACACCACGGAAATGATAGCCACTGCCCAGCACCGATGACGATTCGCTGCGCGCATAGGAACCGCCGATACGGTAATCCCACCCATCCCACAGCGGGCCGTCAACGCCCAATGCGGCGCGGAATGTCTGGGTGTTGGTTCGATATTCGCGCGGGCCGCACACGGTGCAGCGCCAGCGATAGCTGATCGGCTTGCCGAAATTGGCGGCAATTGCCGGAAATTGCGCGAGCAGCGCATTATACACCGCATCATAGGTGCCCGCCGTCAACGCATTGCGCGGATAGGCCAGCGGCAATGTCCCTGTATTGCCGGTATATTGGTTGGCCGAAAAACGCTTGGCCGAATCGGCGTCCGAGCCCGTCACTTCGGCGTAAAACTCATGCTCGCCGGCAAAACGCAGCGACGCGCGGCCATAATAGGTCAGCGTGTTGAGCGGCTGTTGTAAAATCGCGGCGCTGCCAGTATCCCACGAACAGGCAAAGGCCGCCGAGGCATTGGCCCACAGCAAATGATCATAAGCGAGGCCGCCCGGGACCGAATCGCAGCCCGCACCGCCCGGCAGATCGAGCGTGTTGATGCCCCCTGTTGCCCGCGTCGTCGTGCCGGGAAAGACGAGGCCGGGTAACAGCGTCGCGCCGCTCGTTCCGCCAAGCAGCGTTCCGGTCGGGAAAAACAGCGTATTGGGGTTGGCTGGGAACATCGTGGCAATCGGCGTGCCGCGGGTATCGATCGACAGGCCGCGGTCGGGCTGGTCACCATTGACAAAGTCGCGCTGGTCGCCGCGCAGCACCCCGGCCCAGCGATAGGCAACGGCGGCCATGATGTTGAACCCCTGGTCGTCGAGGTCGCCATAACCGACAATCCCCGACAGGCGGTAAATGCTCGACCCGCCGGCTTCGGTGATGTCGGCGAAACCTTCCATCCCGACGCCCTGATAATTGTTGCGGGTGATATAGTTGATCACCCCGCCGATGGCGTCGGTGCCGTAAATCGCCGATGCGCCGTCTTTCAGCACCTCGATCCGCTCGATCGCGGCGAACGGGATCTGGTTGACGTCGACCGCCGATCCGGTGAGGCCGTGCGCAGCAACGCGGCGGCCATTGAGCAGTACCAGCGTCGCCGCCGCGCCCTGCCCGCGCAAGTTAGCGGCGCTAAGGCCGTTGGTGCCACGCTGTGCGCCGCTGGTCACGTCGGTGTTGCTGGCCAGATTATCGGCACCATTGCCGTTGGTCGACAGCGTGGAAATCAGCTGTTCCGGGCTGCTGATCCCTTCGCGCAGCAGCTCGGCGTTGGTGATGATCTGAAGCGGCAGCGCGCTGTCATTGGGGTCGCGGCGGATCCGCGATCCGGTGACGAGGATTTCGCGGTTGTCGCCTTCGGTAGTGGTCGGTGCAGGCGGCGGCGCGGTTTGCGCCATCGCAGTGCTGCTCAGGCCCACGGTCAGCGCGACGGCCCCCGTCCCGCACAGGAAAATGTTCCGCAATCCAGCTGCGTTTGTCATCGTAAACCCCCTAACATCATCAGACTCGTTCTAATTACCCGCAGTAAACCGCAACTAAGTTGCTTTGGCAAACCCTTTTGAGCGATTTACTGGCCAGTGTTGCAACGAAGCATCACGCAATCGCTTGCCTTTCCCAGACTTTTCTTGACAGGTCCGCATATCGCGTTATGGGCAGCCGCGAACGATAGCTGGTGCTCAGGCGCCTCTATCCTCACCGTCCGAGACAGGTGGTGCGCGGGGGCTTTCTATGTGGATATGGCCCCACGCTTAATTTCCACCCTAGGCGGGGACATGTGTTTTTCGGCTGTCTATTCGGCCGTCTGTGTGCAGCCTTACCGGCGGCCTCGCTCATTTTCCCCGAGGGACTCGTTGTTGACGGCATTGGCCCGCGCCTTGTTCTGCGTGCCTGTGCCGTCTCTCATAACCCGCCCTTGTGCCTTGGCGCCTGGGCAAATGGAGAAATGGCATGGACCGCAATGAAAAGGCCGAAGTGGTCGCTAGCTTGCGCGCAACTTTGTCCGAAGCCGGGGCGGTGGTTGTCACCCGCAACCTCGGGCTGACCGTCGCTCAATCCTCGGCGCTTCGGAACAAGATGCGTGACGCTGGCGCGCACTTCAAGGTGACAAAAAACCGGCTTGCCAAGATCGCGATCGAAGGCACGGCCTATACCGGTATCGGCGACATGCTGACCGGCCCATGCGGACTGGCGACCAGCGACGATGCCGTCACGGCGGCCAAGATCGTGGTGGAGTTTGCCAAAACCAACGACAAGCTTGAAATCGTTGGCGGCGGCATGGGCGATACCGTTCTCGACGTGGCTGGCGTGACCGCGCTGGCATCCCTGCCCTCGCTCGATGAGCTGCGCGCGAAAATCATCGGCCTCGTCATGGCACCGGCGACCAAGCTTGCCCAGATCACATCGGCACCGGCTGGTCAACTGGCCCGCGTATTTGGCGCTTATGCGACCAAAGAAGCGGCCTGATCTTAACTTTTGAACCCAACCAAACACGGGGCGCGCCCCACATAGGAGAAAACACATGGCTGATCTTGCCAAAATCGTAGAAACCCTGTCGGCTCTGACCGTTCTCGAAGCCGCAGACCTGTCGAAAATGCTCGAAGAAAAATGGGGCGTCAGCGCCGCTGCTGCGGTTGCTGCGGCACCTGCGGCCGCCGCTGCTGGCCCAGCTGCCGAAGAGCAGACCGAGTTCGACGTTATCCTGACCGGCGACGGCGGCAACAAGATTGCGGTCATCAAGGAAGTCCGCGCCATCACCGCACTGGGCCTGGGCGAAGCCAAAGCGCTGGTCGAAGCCGCGCCAAAGGCGGTCAAGGAAGGCGTCAACAAGGCCGAAGCCGAAGCGATCAAAAAGCAGCTCGAAGCCGCTGGTGCGAGCGTCGAACTGAAATAACGGAGGCGCTTGACAGCTCTGCTGCCTAGCCTCGTGCGCCATCCCCGCGAAAGCAGGGATCAGCAGGCGCAATGCGATATACGAAACGGCGGTCCAGCGATGGGCCGCCTTTTTGTTTGTGTGGGCCGCCGCTCGCACCGCCCTTCTCTAGCGGAGGGGGGTCGGGGGACAGCGGATCCAGGAACGTGGTGCGGGGCGGTCGGTGCGGAATCGTGTCTTTGGCCAAAGGACGGGACTTGCATCAGGGCGTTCGGAAGATATTCCGCGCGCCCACGCGGACACGGGGGGATGCGCGCTTCGTCGCGCGGCTCCCACGTCGGCGTTCCATGGGTGACAGGGTGGAAGATCAGGGCTTTGGGCGGAGCATATCAAAGCTTTTCTCAAAGTCGGAGGACCTGACGCCAGGTTGATTACGGCCGTGGCAGGACGCACCGACCGCACCCCCTGCTCACGCAGGGGTGGGACCGTACCCCCTGCTGACACAGGGATGAGTGATCGGATTACGATGCGTATCAGTGAACCCAAATGGTTTGCACCCGGCACCTTCCCCAGGCGGCGCGGCTGACACGCGATCCGCCCGCTTGGCGTGGCTGTTTCGCGTGGGTGTGCTACGTTCTAAAACCCCTCGCCCAATATATCGGCCAGACTCTTGGTCGCGCCTGCCTGATTTTTGGGGGTGCAATCCTGATAGACGTCCCACACCTTTGCCATGTCGGCGGCATAATCGCCGGTCGGCATGATCGCGGGGCCAAGCCCGCCGACGCGGCGACGATAGTCCATGAACCCGACGACCATCGGCACCTCGGCTGCCATCGCGATCTGATAGAATCCAGTCTTCCATTTGACCGAACGCCGCCGAGTCCCCTCTGGCGCGATGGTCAGCATGAACTCTTTGCGCCGCGCGAACTCATCGACCATCGAGCGCACGACATTATGGCTGGCCGAGCGATCAACCGCGATCCCGCCCATGCTCCGCATAAAGCCACCCAATGGCCAGCGGAACAGCGTTGCCTTGCCGATAAAATGCGCCGCTATCCCCAAATCCTGCGTCAGGCCGAGGAAGTAGAGAAAGTCCCAGTTCGACGTGTGCGGCGCAGCGATGATGACGAAGCGGCGCGGGGTCGGCACCGCTCCCTCCGCCCGCCAACCGTGACGGTGGTAGAGCGCCAGCAGCGCAGCCTTGACGAGGCGAGCGAGCAGCGACGGGCGCGCATCATGATGATCGATGGTCATGTATCGAAGCTATTGGTCGGTGGCGCAATGGCAATAGTTGCCATAACACTTCTCTTCGATTCGCCAATCATTTCCTCAGCCGGAACAATATGTTGCCATTTTGTTCTTGCCCCCCCCTGATATGTGGTATCCAGCGTGACATGATGTAGCGATGGAGACCGAACATGGGCTGGGGTATTACCGATAACGAGGAAAATCTGCGGTTCGTTAATTACAACAATCGGCTCGATCTTGAGGATGGCCGGATTGCTTTCTGGGAATTGGAAGACTGGGAGATTTATGGACCGGACGCCGGTGGCTATACATCCACTGGTCCGTTCGGGGCATGGCGAGACGACATCTATCAATGGTTCCAAAATCACCTGATGGACGGGCGCGATATAGTGCGCTGGAGCCAGGGAAGCAGCCATAGCGGCCCCAATTTCGACGCCTTTCAAGCGTTGACCCCGTCGCTTTGCCAGAATATCTGCTGTTTTATGAATGGCCCGAAAATTTCCATGATCAACGGCGTCGTCGGTTTCGGTGCCGCGCGGCAATATAACGGCTCGACCAATCCGCAACTGGGCATTGGCGATGTCATGCCCGGTGACATTGTCGTCAATGGCACGCGTTGGCATGATGACCAGTCGATGACCTTTCGCTATCGCGCGTTCGACCATGACGGTGGCGGCTTTGCCGACTTTGCCGAAAATTATGATTTTTTGAGTGTCGCAGTCGCCGAATCAGATGCGCTGGCCGGCGTGACGGCAGATTTTAGTCACGTCAACGGATTATCTGTGGAGGCTTTGGCACTCCTACAAAGTGCCTTCAATGCCATAAAATTGCAGATAGAATCGATCCTATCTAATTTGAGCCTACTCAACCCTGCGTCCTATTTTGCCGTCAGCTATACCGACGAGGGCGGAACCGTCCGACAGGGACGTATTCGCGTTTCAGAACTGATCATGTGGTTTTCACGGATCGATTTCGAATTTTATCCGGCTAATACAAATTTTGATAATCATGGTGCTGGTGCGACTGACGTCCGCCGTGGCTCACTCTTTCAGAGCGCCGACGTGACACTCAAGGTTGACGAAGCTGCCTTTAGGCGCTGGGCCTCGACCCTTGGGGAATCGATCTGGTATCTCATCCACGAGATTGTCCATGCCTCCAGTTTTGGAAACACTTTGCTCAATCGGTATGATAATGGGGTCAGATTGGAAAGGCTGATCAACGCCTATACTCAGGAAATAGCGCATATTGTAGCGCCTAATGCCGAAGCAGCAGTCCGTGCATATGTCGCTACGACCCGCCCAGCAACCACAACAACTTCGGCCTTTGACTACACACCCGCCCCAGACGCGGACACCACATTTGTGACGCCAACGACATGAGAAAGTGCAAGACTATGGGCCATTGTGCTTTGGCCATTGCCGCATTGCAATTACTGACTTCGTGTGGCGAAACGTACACAGTAACTACGCCTAGGCCCCCTCCGCTGCCGCTATATCTTGGCTCTCCAGATATTATCCCGATTGAGTGGATCAGCACGCAATCACACGTCGTTAGAGATGGCATTGAACGTATTGCCACTGGCCAGGAAATCATATTCCGAAGTCAGGATAGCCGTATATATCAGATTGATACACTTACACCGCCCTCCCTGAGTATAGCATTCGCACGACTTTCCTCCGGCAAAGCTGTTGGATTTGTTAATGATTACCGATATTCTGTGCCTGATCAGATCAGAATATTCCCCAACTGGCCCTTTGGCCCCGAACAGGGGAGGGCAGACCCCGAGTCAGGATGCACCCCCAATTTTGAGGGCTTCAACCTGATAACTAAAGATGACCGCGCTTATCCCGCTATAGGCATCTGGCATTCCGCAACAACGCATGTCTGGCGGGTAATTGTCTACGCGCACGACTATCGGTGCCCCGATGAAACGGGACAGGATAGGCGGTTCTCAACCATCCTATCCGGAGCCACCCCATGGCAACTTGTAAGGATGGGTCCAGTCGAAAACCGAAGTTCTGTTTTCCAACTTATCTCTGATGCAGAAGTGGGGGAGCCGATTCATTATGCGTCTTATCAGGTCGCAACAGAAGGCTGGCTAGGCCGCTAACCCTGCTTGCCCCCCGCGCGACAATGGGCCACGATGGCCATCATGCGCCAGCTGCAATCCACGCTCGATGCCATCGCCGCCGAGGCCGCGACCACGATGGAGCGTGGGCGCGTCGCCGATTATATCCCCGCTCTGGCACGGATCGACCCTGCGCAGTTCGGCATCGTGGTGGTGCTGGCCGATGGCAGCGTCCACGGTGCAGGGGGCGCTGACACCGCCTTTTCAATCCAGTCTATCTCCAAGGTGTTTTCGATCACTCTGGCGCTGGGCAAGGTTGGCGGGGAATTGTGGAGCCGCGTCGGGCGCGAGCCATCGGGTTCGGCGTTCAATTCGATTGTCCAACTGGAAAGCGAACAGGGCATCCCCCGCAACCCGTTCATCAACGCCGGCGCGATTGCGGTGGCCGACGTCGTGCTGGGCGGCGGCGATCCGCGCGAGGCGATTGGCGATATGTTGCGTTTCGTCCGCTTCCTTGCCGGCAATGGTGACGGAAACGGCGACGAAGGCGTTGTCATCGACCGCGAAGTGGCGACCAGCGAGGCGGTGACCGGCCACCGCAACGCCGCGCTCGCGCACTATATGAAAAGTTTCGGCAATATCGCCAATGTCGATGGCGCGCTGTCGCTCTATTTTCACAGTTGCAGCATTGCCATGTCGTGCCGCCAATTGGCGATGGCGGGGCGCTATTTGATGCACGGCGGCCTCCACCCCGCGACGGGCGCGCGCGTGGTCAGCGCCCTAGCGGCGCGGCGCATCAATGCCTTGATGCTGACCTGCGGCCATTATGACGGGTCGGGCGAATTTGCGTTCCGCGTCGGCATCCCCGGCAAATCGGGGGTCGGGGGTGGGATATTGGCGGTGGTGCCGGGGGTGGCGTCTATCGCCGCCTGGTCGCCGGGCCTTAATGATCGCGGCAATTCGCTTCTCGCCAGCCGGGCACTGGAGCGGTTATCCGAAGCGATGGGCTGGTCGGTGTTTGCCGCCTCGTAGCTTGTTTATCTCTACCCGCCTACCCTGAGCCTGTCGAAGCCTGTCCTGAGCGCCTGTCTTGGCAGGCAGTCGAAGGGGGCTGCCCTTTCTTGATTGAAAAAAAATAAGGGCAGTGCTTCGACAAGCTCAGCACAAACGGATCAGCATAAAAGGCCTTAACAACAAAAGGGCGACTCCGTTTTGGAATCGCCCTTTTATATGCATCGCCACATCAATCAGAAATGGACCGCAGCGCGGCCCAAAGCTAGCTGAAGATCACATTTTGATGCGCAGACGGGCGTATAAGAACGCACCGTTGATCCCGAACGGGCCACCCGAACGCGGATAGACCGAACCGTTCGCTATGCTGCCGGTCAGGGTATAGATCGGATTGTTGATGGTCGCGGCAATCCTGTCTGGATAGGTGTTGAACAGATTGTTGACACCCACGGTCAGCGTATAATTGTCCATGAGGGTATAGCTCACATCAATATCAGAGATGAACTTGGCCCCAAAGTGTTGACCATCAATGACCGCACCCGTGCCAACGTTGCCAGCGCGGATGGGATAGTCATTCGCATCGCGCCACTCACCGAAATAGCTCTCGCGCAAATTGACCGACCAGTTCCCCGATTGCCAATTGGCAGAGAATGTGCCGCGGTGATTGGGCGCAAGATATTGAATGTCAATCAGCTGTGACGCGCCAATCACACCGGGGTTAAAGCGGGTGACCTCGCTCTTGTTGTAATTGTAGGCGAGCGTCATATTGAGCCGCCCCCCAGCAAGGCTGGTCCGGTACGTGCCGACAATGTCAACACCGCGTGTCCGCGTATCAAAGCCGTTGGTGAAATATTGCACCGCACCGCCAATCCCGACCGAGGCCAGTGCGGGTAGCGCCACCAGATCGGCCGCGCTGACGTTGAACGTCTGCGAAATGCCGATACGGTCGTTCACCTTGATCGAATAACCGTCGATGGTCAGCGTCATGCTGTTCGTCGGTTCGATCACAAAACCAAGGCCGAAGTTCACCGATTCTTCTGGGCCCAATGTCGTTGCGCCATAGAAACGCGCGATGTCGCTCGTCACCGGATAGGTGCCGATCTGAACCTGGTTACCGCCAAGGAAGGTGGTGGTGAGCACCTGAACATTGTTCTGACCGGGCGATGGCGCGTGGAAACCAGTGCCAACCGTTCCGCGGATCGAGAAGGCATCGCTCAGTTCATAGATCGCGTTGATCTTGCCCACCGTGGTGCTGCCAAAACTCTCATAATGTTCATACCGTCCGGCCAAGCCCACCGACAAACGATCGGTCAGATCGCCTTCGAGGCCGATATAGGCACCATAGCTCTTTTCACTGTTGACACCTGCAAAGGTTGGGCTGGTGCCGCCGTAACCACTGGCTGCGGGCGGCATGGTGACGGTCGAATTGAACACATAAACACCCGGCGCGGTCTCGTCGTAAAGCGGCTGAACCGCATAGGGACCCGCGCCATAGGATTGAAGCTCACCCTCGGTCGCTTCATATTCTTCGCGGCGGAACTCAAAGCCACCCGACAAGGTCAGCGGGCTGGCAAGCCCGGCCTCGATCGGATAGGTCAAATCGAGGTTCACGTTCACCTCGCGCTGAATCAGTGTCCCGAATTGGAATTCGGTTTGCGTTTGCGGGCCATAGGATGGCGACAGCGAATCGGTCATCGACAGATCGAGCGAATGGCGCGCCAGCGATCCCGACAGATCATAGGTCAGGCCTGATTCCATTTCGCCCCTAAGGCCCAGCACACCCATCGCCTGGTCGGTCACACCGATAAAGCGCGGGGTGAAGCCAGCAGGGTAAAGCGTCGAGAAATTGTAGGTCTGCTGGGTGTTGGCCAAGTTTGACCTGACCCAGCCGCTGGCCGGGCAGGTGGCATTCCCTGTCGGACACCGGGTCAGATAGATCGGGTGGCGAAAGGCCGCGTTGTTAGCCAATGTTGCGGTGGTCGTGGCGGTGCCGTCAAAGCGTGTCGCCGT
Source organism: Sphingopyxis sp. (assembly GCA_040080745.1). Taxonomy (GTDB): domain Bacteria; phylum Pseudomonadota; class Alphaproteobacteria; order Sphingomonadales; family Sphingomonadaceae; genus Sphingopyxis. The sequence goes on from JBEBHS010000014.1 coordinate 10,497, forward strand.
TGTTGTCACGGCCTCGCGGTAGTTAAAGCTTTGGTCCGCGGAGGAATGGGCAAAATTACCAAACAGGTAAAGGGTCGCAGCGGGTGAGAATTCATACTCGCTGTTGACGACCAATTTCCAGCCATGCGAGGGCGACGTTCCCCATATCTGAACCGGGTCCGGATAGTTTGGCAACAGGTTTGCAAGCGCAGGGAACATGGCGGCAAAATTGGCCGCAGACGGACGCTGAGCCCCGCGGCTGGTGCCATTGGTGTCATTATATTCACCGGCGATGCTGATAAAGCCGCTTTCGCCCAGTCGCAGGCCACCATAGCCCGAAACCTGAACGGTTCCGCCGTCACCGCCATTGTCGTAATTTTGGCCGTAGAGCGCTTGCATCTCGAAGCCGTCATCACTGCGAAGGCCGTAATTGAGCACCCCGCCGATCGCGTCCGATCCATATTGCGCCGTAGCGCCATCGCGAAGGACCTGAAGGTTGGAAATGGCGATGGCTGGAATCGACGAAATATCGGCGCCTTGTGAACCAAAGGACAGCGCGGTGTCACCGCCAGAGTAAACCTGCACGAGCGACGAGCGGTTGAACCGCTTGCCGTTGAGCATGACCAGAATATTGTCAGCCGGAAGGCCGCGTAGCGATGGTGCGCGCACAAATGTCGAAGCGTCGGAAATCGTATTTTGCGGGACAAAGAAGGACGGGACAACGTTCTTCACCACATCCAGCATGTTGACGGCAGGTTGCGCCAGCAATTCGGCGGAACCGATGACATCGACCGGAGAAGCCGAGTCGGTCACGGTGCGGTCGGTGCGCCGCGTGCCGATAACGATGATCTCGGGCGTGGAGGCTTCGGGTGCGTCAGCAGCAGCTTGCGCCGATGCGGCCGAAGGCATGGCGACAAGCGCCAAAGCCAGCGCTGCCATAGAAGCCCGCGTGAGCGGTGAGAATGATTTCTGCATGACCCAATATTCTCCGGATAAACTGGTTGCCGCCGCCCAATCTTTGGCAAACGTGGGTGGCCCTTACGGCAAGCGGGGATTGATTGCACCTGCCCACAAGAATGATTGTGCATTTTTGGCGAACGGTGTAACATTAGAGCAACATGGGGTTTGATAGCGACATATTATCATAGGCGCGGCCATCGCGCTGCCGCCACTTGCGGTCCATGACTCCGCCCTGCTATCGCGCCCGTCATATGACCACACAGCCAGCCCAGCCAGCCCAAGGCATCATCGACACGCCGTTCGACGGTGCGCTCGCCGACCGCTATCTCGTCTATGCGCTCTCGACGATTACCGCGCGTTCGCTGCCCGATCTGCGCGATGGGCTGAAGCCCGTCCACCGCCGCCTGCTGTGGGCAATGCGCCAGCTCAAACTCGACCCGGCACAACCGCACAAGAAATCGGCGCGTGTGGTTGGCGATGTCATAGGTAAATATCATCCGCACGGCGACACCGCCGCTTATGATGCGATGGTCCGCATGGCGCAGGACTTTTCGCTACGCTATCCGTTGGTCGATGGGCAGGGCAATTTCGGCAATATCGATGGCGATAATGCCGCCGCCTATCGCTATACCGAGGCGCGGCTGACGCGCGTGGCGATCGACCTGATGGCGGGGCTCGACGAAGGCGCGACCGACTATAAGCCGACCTATAACGGCGAGGAGAGCGAGCCGGAGACGATGCCCGGGCTGTTCCCGGGCCTGCTCGCCAACGGCGCGAGCGGGATTGCGGTGGGGATGGCGACCAGCATTCCGCCGCACAACGCCGCCGAAGTCCTCGATGCGGCGATGCTGCTGATCGACAAGCCCGACGCCGCACTGTCCGAGATCATGGTGCATGTGCGCGGGCCGGATCTGCCGACCGGCGGGCTGATTGTCGACAGCGCCGAGAGCATCATGGCGGCCTATGCAACCGGGCGCGGCGGATTTCGTGTGCGCGCGCGCTTTGCCGAAACGCCTGAAAAGGGCGACGGGCCGGGCGCGTGGCAACTGGTCGTCACGCAAATCCCCTATGGCACCGCAAAAGGCAAGTTGATCGAGCAGATCGCCGGGCTGATTGCCGACAAGAAATTGCCGATACTCGAGGATGTGCGCGATGAGTCGACCGAGGACGTGCGGATCGTCCTGGTACCGCGCAGTCGCAATGTTGATCCTGACGTGCTCAAGGAAAGCCTCTATCGGCTGAGCGATCTGGAGACGCGCATCTCGCTCAACCTCAATGTATTGGATGCGACACGCACCCCGCGCGTGATGGGGCTGAAAGACGTGCTCGGCCATTGGCTGCGCCATCAGTTCGGTGTGCTGGTGCGCCGCACCCAGTATCGCCTGGCGCGGATCGACGAGCGGTTAGAGCTGGTCGCGGGCTATATCATCGCTTACCTCAATCTCGACCGGATCATCGCCATCATCCGCCATGAGGACGAGCCAAAGCCAGTGATGATCGCCGAGTTTTCGCTGACCGACCGCCAGGCCGAAGCGATCCTCAACATGCGGCTGCGGTCCTTGCGCAAGCTCGAGGAAATGGAGCTGGTGCGCGAGCGCGGCGCGCTGGAAAAGGAGCGCGAAGATTTGCAAGCGCTGCTCGACAGTCCCGCGCGCCAGCGCACACGGATGAAGCGCGACATGGGCAAAATGCGCGATGTCTATGGCCCGGAAACAAAGCTGGGCGCGCGCCGCACCACGATTGCCGAAGCGGCCCCGCCGCGTGACATTCCAATGGAAGCGATGATGATGCGCGAACCGGTGACGGTCATATTGTCGCAGCGCGGGTGGATCCGCGCGATGCGCGGCCATATCGACGAGGCGGCGCACGCCAAATTGACCTTCAAGGATGGCGATGAACTGGCCTTTGCCATAGCCGCCCAAACCACCGACCGCATCCTGATCGCCGCCGCCAACGGCCGTTTCTATACACTCGCCGCCGACAAATTGCCTGGCGGGCGCGGATTTGGCGAACCGGTGCGGTTGATGATCGACATCGAGGACGATTGCAAAGCCATCGCCATGGCCGCGGCATCGGCGCACGAAAAATATCTGGTCGCCGCGTCGAGCGGGCATGGCTTTATCGTCAACAGCGCGGATCTGACCGCCGAAACCCGCAAGGGCAAACAGGTCGTCAATCTCAAAGCGGGCAGCCGCCTCGTCTGTGCAACGCCCATTGCGCCAGAGCATGACTGCGTCGCGGTGGTCGGCGACAATCGCAAGCTGGTGGTGTTCCCGCTCGCCGATCTGCCCGAAATGGCGCGCGGACAGGGGGTCACGCTGCAACGCTACAAGGATGGCGGGCTGTCGGACGCGGCGACGCTGACACTGGCGAACGGTTTGAGCTGGGCGATGGGCGGCGAGACGGGGCGCACGCGTACCGAAGCCGAGCTTGGCCCGTGGCGCGCGGTGCGCGGCGCAGCCGGGCGGATGGCCCCCACCGGCTTTCCACGCGATAACCGCTTCACCAGAGGCTAATCTGCCCGCAATGCGTTGATATTACCAATATCTTCACCATTGACGCGCTAAACCGCGCACCATGTCGCCAACCACCAGACTGGCGCGTAAAAACGCTACGCCCCGGCCCGAAATGCAGGGCGCTGACGTGCAGGTCAAGAATTGGCTGAACGCCCTGCCGCACGCCGCCGCGATCATCCACGCCGGAGCGCCGAAACCCGCGCTGCTTTGCGCTAACCACAATTTCCATCAGCTCGCCATATCGTGCCCGTTCGACGAGGATGATAACCCGCTATGCTGTGCGTGTCTTGCGGTGCTCGAAGGCAGAGAAGAGCGCGTAACATTGCTGTGGGAGCAGAACGGCTTTGCAGGCCGTGTCTTCGAAGCATCGATAGCCCCGCTGTCCGGCATCGGCGCCGAACCCGCGATCCTGCTGTCGCTGATCGACCGGACAACCTTGACGCGCAGCGAGGCCAATCTTCGCCGCGAACTGCTGTCCGACAGCCTGACCGGCCTGCCCAATCGCAGCGGCTTTGGCGATCTGTTGGAGGAGCGGATGCGCAACCCCGCGCCGTCTGGCCAACCGCAAACGCTGCTGATCGTCGATATGCTGCGTTTCAGCCGCATCAACGAAAGCATCGGCGCGCTGGCCGGCGATGAATTGCTGCTGACCGTCGCAAAGCGCTTGTCCGGGCAGGTCCGCGCGGGCGACATATTGGGGCGTATCGGCGGCGATGAGTTCGCGATATTGGGCGGCACGCGCGGCGGAGAGGCCGGTGCGCGCCGGATGGCCGCGCGCATTCGCCGTGCCTTTGAACAACCATTCCGCATCGGCGAGTTGTTGATAAACGTCGATTGCGCAGTTGGTGGCATTGCGGAACTAGGCCACGCCCATTGCCGCGACGGGTGCGATGCCCCCGAATTGATACGCCAAGCGTTAATCGCGCTAAAACAGGCCAAGCAAGCCGATGGCGTCGCCTTTTATGAGCCCGTCGCCTTGGCGCGCCTCCACCAGCGTTTCGACCGCGAGACCGCGCTGCGCAGCGCCATCATCCGCGATGAAATCACCCTCGCCTTTCAACCGCTGGTTGATATGAAACGCCGCCGCATCATCGGTTTTGAAGCCTTGGCGCGCTGGACGCTCGATGGCCAACCCATCAGTCCGGCCGAGTTTGTGCCGATTGCCGAGGACAGCGGCCTGATCGTCCCGCTGGGCCGCCGTGTAATCGAACGCGCGCTCGCCACCCTCGCCGATTGGGATAGCCGCTATGGCAAAGCCGTCCCCATCCACGTGGCGGTCAACGTCTCGCCCATCCAACTGGCGCGCGATGATATTGTCGCGGTGGTGCAATCGGCGATGGCGCGCGCTGGGGTCGATGGCCGCCGCCTGATGATCGAAGTGACCGAGAGCAGCGTGGTCGAAAACCCCGAAGCCGCCGGAGCGATATTGCGCGCGCTCGCTGCGCTTGATGTGCGGATTGCGATGGATGATTTTGGCACCGGCTATTCGAATATCGCCAATCTGCAACGCCTGCCGATCAACACGCTCAAAATCGACCGCAGTCTGATTTCGGGGATCGACAGCAGCGCCGATTCACTCGCGATCGTCCGCACCATCCAGCGGCTGGGCGAAGCGCTGGGGATGAAAACCACCGCCGAGGGGATCGAGAGCGAGGCGGTGGCCGGGCAAGTCGCGGCGATCGGCTGCAATACCGGCCAGGGCTATCTCTTCTCGCGCCCGCTCGAACCCGATGCAGCCTTTACCGCCTGGGCCGCGTCATATCATCGGCAAAGATGAAGGCACGCCTGCGCGCCCTTGCGCGACTGGTTCACGGCACTCTATGAGATGGCCTTGAGCCGCGAGCAGCGGCTGCGCAGTTGATAGCGGAGGCGCTGGGATCATTAATGTTCAGCCACATCACCATTGGGGTCCGCGATCTTGAGCGCGCCGGGGTATTTTACGATGCGCTGCTCATCCCACTCGGGCTGGTGCACCGCGCGGTTGCGCCCGATGGCGGGCCGCCGTCGCTGTGCTGGGTAATGCCCGGTGGCGGCCTGCCGCGCTTTTACGCCTATATCCCCTATGACGGCGGCGCGGCGTCGGCGGGCAATGGCGCCATGACCGCCTTTCTCGCGCCGTCGCAGGCAGCGGTGGCGGCGGCTTATGCCGCAGGGTTGGCGGCGGGGGGCAGCGATGACGGCCAGCCTGGGGAGCGGGCGCATTATGCGTCGGGCTATTATGGGGCTTACTTACGCGACCCCGACGGTAACAAGGTCCACATCGTCCACCGTGGAGATTTGACGCAATGAGCCAGCTTTGGATTGTTTACGGTGCCTATATATTGGCGACCACCAGCCCCGGGCCCAGCAATATGGCGATCATGGCAACCGCGATGGGCGCGGGGCGCGTGCCTGCGTTGATGCTCACAGCCGGAGTGGTCTCGGGTTCGATGTTCTGGGCGCTCGTGGCGGCGACGGGGTTAACCGCGCTGCTCGAACATTATGCCTGGGCGCTGACCTTCATCAAGGTCGCTGGCGGGCTTTACCTCCTCTTTCTCGCCTATAAATCTGCGCGCAGCGCGATGGCGGCGACGGTGCGCGAGCAAGCAGGCGATGCGTCATCTGCCACCCTCGCCGCGCTCTATCGGCGCGGGCTTTATCTGCATCTCGGCAATCCCAAGGCGGTGCTGACGTGGGTTGCGATCATGGCGCTCGGCCTCAGGCCCGATGCGCCCAACGGCACCTTGTGGGCGATTATCGGCGGGTGCGCGCTGATCGGCTTGGTGGTGTTCGGCGGCTATGCGCTGTTGTTTTCCACGCCGCCGATGGTCCGTGCCTACCGCGCCGCGCAGCGCTGGGTGGACGGCACCCTGACGCTGTTTTTCGGCTTTGCGGGGGTCAAGCTGCTGCTATCGCGGGACTAAGCCACTCGCACCACTTGCCTGAGCACTTGCGCATAGCCATCGGCGATGGTCATGCGCGGCGCAAAACCGCGTTCCATCAGCATCCGGTGCACGCGGGCCAGCCGATAGCATGGCACTCCCATGAACAAATGGTGCTCGGCGTGATAATTGACCCAGTAAGGCGCAAGCAGCGCGCGTTCGGTGAGGCTGGCAATGGTGGTGCGCGCGTGGCTGAACGGGTCGCCGGGGCCGGTCGCGGTGCATGCATGTTCGGCGATGTTGCGGATACGCAAGGCAAGCTGGAACGTCGTCATCAATGCCGCCAGCCATAGCAGATAGGGCGTCCAGCCCCACAGCATCAGCGAGAGCGAGAGCAAAATCGCCTGCACCACGAGGAAGCGCGCCACCGTTTTGGCAACCGCGATGGCCCCTGCGTCATCGGACGGCGCGGGTGCGTTCAGCCCCGCCGCGCCCTGCCGATTAAGGGGCCGATTAAGGGGCCGATTAAGGGGCCGATTGAACGGCGTTCCCGCCGCCGTATCGCGCGCTCCGCCGCGCTCCGTCCCGCGCCCGGCCACCATCGCGCGCAACCCCCGCCACGCCATCGCGAACTGGCTGCTGCGCTGTTTGGCAAAGGTCTGGCCCGTGAGGTCGCGGATGAACTTGCGGGAGAGGCTGTTGCGGCTGGTCGGAAACGGCGCCGACAGGCCAAGGTCGGGATCTTCGGCTTGTTGGGTATAGCGGTGATGCGTCAAATGATAAGCGCGGTAGCTTTGCAGATCGCTGCCGACCGCCGCGCCCGACAGCCATTCGCCCGCAAAATTATTGATGCGGCGCTTGGGGTGCGTGAGGCCGTGCGCGGCGTCGTGCATCAAGATCGCCAGCCCCAATTGCCGCCCGCCGATCAGGAATAGTGCCGGAATGAATACCAGCCAATGGCCCAACCACAGCGCGCCCGCGATGATCGCTGCGGTGCTGGCCCAGCCGTGCGCGATCAGCCACAACCCGCGCCATGGCGACACGCGCGTAACGGCGCGCCATTCTTCGGGCGTGAATAGCTCCGTCGGTTTGAGCGCTGCGACCGCTGCCATGGCGCGATGTTAGCGCATGGCGCGCTATGATGCAAAACGCCGCGCGACCCTACCCCGCTATCGCTTGGGTATGAATTGCCGAGCCGTTAAATGGTGCATCATGCCGACCACGTAGAAAGGCGCTATTGTGATAGCGTATATGAAGGAGCGTTTCGTGCACTTCGCTGGATATGCCTTTCACCATAAGCGCCTCGCCTATCGCCCGCTCTTGTGCGGCGACCAGCGTATGACATTCCTCCACACTCATAAGCCCCGCTGCGACTGCAATTTGCCAGGCAATGTGCATCGGGGTGGTTAATACGCCGCGATGCGCATTGGCCTCAACCTCCTGCAAAGTGGGAAGCTCTATCCCACTGCGATGCTTCATCGCCCGCACGATTGCGGATTTCCATCGCCGATCGTCATTTGCGAGACTTCGCGCTCGCGCTCGCGCTTCCAGCACGACTTCATCGACGATTCGTCCTCTTTCGATTACAACCGCGCCAGCGGCGCTTGTCTCGCACGCATATCCCGGACTTGCTACAAAGCTATCGAAAACCTCCGTTATCATGGCCTCGGTGCGCGAATAATGGAAGGGCACCGTCTGACAGGCAAGAGGTCGGTATGAATAGATTCCACAAGCCCCTTGGTTCAAGGCACCGCACGCCCCGATGCCCAAATCAAGCGCCAGCGCCGAAATAGTGAGATATTGCATATATTCCACCACTTTGCCGTCAAGCTTTGCCTTGGCAGGATATTTATGCGCAGCAAAGGCCGCGACCAATCGCTTTACCTGAAAATACTCATCGCCGACATTCCCCTGTGCCGGCCGGTAATTTGCGGATGAGCGTGGCAGGCTGTAGAGTCGAAACATCAGGCGAAAGACGAAGATTTCAGCAAGTGCTGCCGCTTCGGAAAGCTCAACCTCAGGCGGGCGATTGCAGCATTGGCCACATTGCGTGCAGGCAAATCGCCTAGTTGCCGTCACCGTGCGCGACCCTACCCCGCCTTGACGCTCGCAATCCAGCGGTCGATTTTCTGCTCAAGGATAGCGAGCGGCAGTGCGCCAGTCATCAGCACCTGTGCGTGGAAGGCGCGGATGTCGAACCGCGAACCCAACTCCGCCTCGGCCTTGCGCCGCAGCCGCTGGATGGTCAGCGCGCCGATTTTATACGCCAGCGCCTGGCTGGGGATGGCGATATAGCGTTCGACCTCGGCCGTGGCATCGGTGCGGCCCATGTCGCTGTTGGCGAGCATGTAATCAATCGCCTGTTCGCGGGTCCAGCCCTTGGCGTGGATGCCGGTATCGACGACGAGCCGCATCGCGCGCAGCATTTCGTCAGACAGCGTGCCAAAATGCTGATAGGGATCATCGTACAGCCCCATCTCGGTGCCCAGCGTCTCGGCATAGAGCGCCCACCCCTCGACATAGGCGGTGTTGCCGCCAAAGCGCATGAACGACGGCAGCGCCTCATTCTCCTGCGCCAGACTGATCTGGAAATGGTGCCCCGGCGCGCCTTCGTGGAGGTAGAGCGTGGTGATGCCCGGCGTGGTGCGGCTCGGCAGGTCATAGGCGTTGAAATAGAATACACCGGGGCGCGAACCGTCTGGTGTGCCCTGATCGTAACTTCCCCCCGCCTCATACTGCTCGCGGAACGGCTCATAGGGCCGGATTTCGAGCGGCGCGCGCGGAATGGTCGAAAACAGCCGCCCGACCTGTGCATCGACCGCATGACCGACATCATAATAGCGCTGGGTCAGCGTAGCGCGGCTCGCTTCTTTAAACTGCGGGTCGGTGCGCAGATGGTTGAAAAACTCAGCTAATGTGCCGTTGAAATGGACCTCGGCCTTGACCGCCTCCATCGTGGTGCGGATGCGCGCGACCTCGCTCAGGCCAAGCTGGTGGATTTGCTCGGGCTCCATATCAAGCGTGGTCGTCGAGCGGACGAGGTGGCGATACAGTTCCGGCCCGCCGCGCATATGGAGCAGCCCCACGCCGTCGCGGGCGTGGGGGAGATATTCGTTTTTGAGAAAATCGCGCAGCCGCGTCAGTGCGGGGAACACTTCGGTGGTCAGCGCAGTGCGCAGCTTGGCGCTGGCTTCGGTCTTTTGCGCGTCGGTGAAACTGTCGGGAAAGCGTGTTGCTGGGCCGAAATAGGGCGATTCTTCGAGCGGCTGCGCCAATTGCGTGTCGAGCTGGGCGATGACAATGTTGATTGTCATCTTGGTTTCGACCACGCCCGATGCCATGCCTTCGCGGAAACGGCCGACCGACCGGTCGATCAGCGTCGCAAATTGGGTGTGGCGTTTGAGGTTATTGTCATAATCCTCGATGGTGCGAAACGGCGCGCCGCCCTGTCCGCTGGCGAAGGTCGGGTAAAATGTGTGAAAGCCAAAGAAATGGTTGAGCGGGCGCACCACCGTTGCCGCCATAACGGCCGGTTCATAACCGCTTAAACTATCTTCCTGCGTCCATTTGAACACGTCATAGGCCAGCTGGTCTGTTTCATTGAGCGCCGCGCGGTCGATATGCGACAGTGCGGCCAAATCTGCCTGTGTCGCGCTGCGTTCGCCGTTATAATAAGCGTCGGTGATATTATCGCCCAACTGATCGGCATAGCGCATGTCGCCGCGAAACAGCGCGGACAGCGGGTTGCGGCGCAGATTGGCTTCGTCGCTATCGCGGAACAGCTGCCACAGCGCGTCGTGCGGCGCCTGCCTGACCGCCGTGTGCGCAGGGGTATTCGCAGGGGCCTCCGCAGCGGTTGTGGCGCACGCACCAAGCGGCAGCGCGATGGTGGCGAGGAGAGCAAGGCGCAAGAGCGCGCGGCGCGGCTGGCGGGTCATAGGGGGCGGTCCTTTGTTTGCGTATTGCACCGATAATACAGAACGACAGAACATTGTCCAATCTATGATGCTGCATTCTCAGGAGGAGAGCGGCACGGCCAATGCTTCGGCGATGAGCGCGCGGGTGTTAGCGAGCCCATAAAGCGCGATAAAGCTGCCCATCCGCGGCCCCTGTTCGCTGCCCAGCAATATCTCGTAGAGCGATTTGAACCAGTCGCGCAACGACGCAAAGCCATGCGCCTCATCCTTGCCGATGCTATAGACGATGGTCTGGATCGCTTCGGCGGCGACATCCTCGCCCAGCTCCGCGAGCGCCGCATCGAGCGCGCGCAAGGCACCAGCTTCCGCCTCGCTTGGTTTGCGGCGGTGCAGCGTCGGCGCAACATAATCGCGGTTATAGGCGAGCGCATGGCCGATCAGCGCGTCGAGCTGAGGGGCATTTTGTGGGTTTGCCCCGGCGACATAATGGCCAAGATAGGCCCAGACCTGATCGGCGTTCGCATGGGACCCAAGCACGCCGACCAGGTTGAGCAGCAGGCCGAACGTCACCGGCACCCCTTCGGCAGGCACCGCGCCGTCATGGATGTGGTGGACCGGATTGCCTAGACGTTTGTCCAAGTCCTGATCGGCGTAAGCGGCGCGGAACTGCTCATAGTCATCAACCGCGCGCGCGATGACGCCAACGTGCAGCGACTTGGCCGATTTCGGCTCGCGGTAGATGTAAAAAGCCAGACTTTGCTTGGTGCCATAGCTCAGCCACTGGTCAATGCTGAGGCCATTACCCTTGGATTTGGAGATTTTTTCGCCGCGTTCGTCGTTGAACAGCTCGTAAATCAGCCCCTCAGGCTTGTGCCCGCCAAGGATGCGCGCAATCTTGCCCGACTGGATGCCGCTGTCGGTCAGATCCTTGCCATACATCTCATAATCAACGCCGAGCGCGACCCAGCGCATCGCCCAATCGACCTTCCATTGCAGCTTGGCCCCGCCCGAGAGGATGCACTGTTCGGCCATCGTGCCGCCGTCGTCGAACCGCACCAGCCCGACCTGTGCATCGACCACGGTAACGGGGACTTGCAGCACCTGACCCGTGGTCGGCGAAATGGGCAGCACGGGCGAATAGGTCGCGGCGCGCTCCGCGCGCAGCGTGGGGAGCATCACCGCCATAATCGCATCATAATGGCGCAGCACACCGCGCAGCGCATCGTCAAACGCGCCGCTGCGATACTGCTGCGTCGAGCTGACAAACGCATAGTCAAAACCGAACCGGTCGAGGAACGTGCGCAGCATCGCATTATTATGATGCGCGAAACTCTCATATTGGTCGAACGGGTCGGGGATGGCGGTCAGCGGATGGCCGAGATAGCGCGCGAGCATCTCCTGATTGGGCACGTTGTCGGGCACTTTCCTGAGGCCATCCATATCGTCGCTGAACGCCACCAGCTTTGTCGCGGCCCCCGGCACCAGCGCCTGATAGGCGTGCTGCACCATGGTGGTGCGCAGCACTTCTTGAAAGGTGCCAATATGCGGCAGACCCGACGGGCCATAGCCGGTTTCGAACAGCACGGGTCCGGCATCGGCAGGCTTGCCTTGCGTCCAGCGCCGCGCGATTTTACGCGCTTCTTCGAACGGCCAGGATTTGGACACGAGCGCGGCGTCGTGCAAGGCAGAGAGATTATCATCCATCACCCACGCCCTTTGCGGCCTTGCCGCGCGCCGCGCAAGGGGGGGCGGTCAGCTAAAGATTGTTGCCGCGTTCTGCCCCTCATTATAACGGCGGCACAGGCCGGGGATCAGGAACAGATCGGCGATAGTCCACAGCGCCCAACCGAATATGCCGAGCAGACCCAGCGGCGGAAACACAAGCATCATCGCCAATCCACCCCAGAACATCCCCAGCATGATAATGGCGGATTGGGTTGCACCCAGGTAAAAGCGATGCGCGCCAACCCCGGCGGCAAAATACCAGAACACATACGCAAGCAACATACTGCGCGGGTTGCGTGCGCCGCCCGCAGTCGATGGCCGCGCGCGCGGCATGGTGGCTGCAACATCACTGAGGCCTTGTTCATAGTCTGGCGCGCGATTCAATCGCTCAGCCGCCAGAAAGGCTCGCAATTCCGGTGACACATCGTCGCCCGCACTGCTCGATGCCGAAGCAGCGCGGCCGTACCGGCACCAAAGCCACTTGCACTGCCAAAACCAGCCGACGAGCCACCACCGCCAACTGCCCCATTCGCCAGTCCAGGGCGTCCGAATCCGTTTGTCATTTTGGCTCTCCTGTCTGGTCTCACAGTGTGGGTATTGCCATGCCCAATGCAGACCATCGCACAGCAGATTTAACATTTGGTTGCACACTGAAGCAGATGCGGAGCGATGTTTACTTTTCGTTCCCCTGCTGCAAAAAGCGGTGAATGCACCCTGACTTACCTCCTCATCCGCCCTATGGCGCGCTGCACGTCAGCCACGCCGGTATCTGGATCGCCGAGCCGGGCGATGAGCCGCGCGCGATCGACCGCAAGCAAGCGATCCGGCTGGCGGCGGACAGTCCGCTGATCGTGCTCGGCGCGCCAATGGTGGGGGTGCGGCTGGGCACCCCCGATTTGTCCGGCCTCGACCTGCTCGAACTGTTCGCCTTTGTCCATCCGGCGCGGTTTTGCGTGCCAACGCCACGCGGGCTGGCGGCGGCAATTGGGGTTGCGATTGGCGCGATGGGTGAGGCCGATGTGCCGCGCCTGCTGCTTGCCATCGCTGCAAAGCTGCTCGCCACGCTCAGCGACCCCGCGTGGTCGGAGCGCGAGGGCGCGTGGGACGGTGCGCAAGGGCTGGCGCGCGGACGATGGGCGTGGGCGGGCGAAGTGACGCGGCGGCTACCAATGCCGCCAAAGGGCGAACCCAGCCTGTTTGCGCGCCTGTCCGAATGGGACGAGGACGCCCCGCCGCCGCGCGCGCGCGACGTGATTTTGGCCGCTGAGGACATTTCCGAACAACTGACGCACATCACACGCGCCGGCGGGGAAAACCGCGAGGGACAGCAAGCGATGGCGCAGGCGGTAGCGGCGATCTTTGCCCCGCGCCCCGCGCGCGGCTCCCCCAATATGCTGCTCGCCGAAGCGGGGACCGGCATCGGCAAAACGCTCGCTTATCTCGCACCCGCCTCACTGTGGACCAGCACATCGGGCGGCAGCGTGACCATCTCAACCTTCACCAAAAATCTGCAACGCCAATTGGCGCAGGAAACCCGCGCGCTTTATGACGACGAGGCAACGCACCGTGCCAAGGTAGTGGTGCGCAAGGGGCGCGAAAATTACCTGTGCCTGCTCAACCTTGAGGACGCGCTGCAAGGCGGGTTTGCAGGGCGCGCGGGCATCTTTGCCCGACTGGCGGCGCGCTGGGCCGCCTATACCCGCGACGGCGACATGGTGGGCGGCGATCTGCCCGGCTGGCTGGCCAGCCTGTTCCGGCGCGCGGGCGCGACCGCATTGACCGACAGGCGCGGCGAGTGCGTCTATGCCGGCTGCGCACACTGGCGCAAATGCTTTATCGAACGGTCGGTCCGCGCCAGCCGCAGCGCCGACATCGTCATCGCCAACCATGCGCTGACCATGGTCAATGCTGCGCGCGGGCGCGAGGGCGATGTGCCGCCAACGCGGATCATCTTTGACGAGGGGCACCATCTGTTTGACGCTGCCGACAGCATTTTTGCGGTGTCGCTGAGCGGACAGGAAGCCATCGAGCTGCGCCGCTGGATTATCGGGCCGGAAACACAAAACAAAGGGCGCAGGCGCGGACTGGCGGCGCGGCTTTCCGACGTCGCCAGCTATGACGAGCAAGGCGCCGAGGCGATTGGGGCCGCGCGGCTGGCGGCGCAGGCACTGCCCGGCGATGGCTGGTTGCAGCGCATCGGCGAAGGCGCGCCAATGGGGCCAATTGAGGTGTTGCTGGCCGAGGTGCGCGCGCATGTTTATGCCCGCGACCGTGCAGCCGAGCCGGGCGGAGACGCTGGCTATGGACTGGAGGCAGAACCGACCAATCCCGATGGGCGACTGGTTGCGGCGGCGGCCGAAGCAGCGGCGACGCTCGATGCGTTGCTGCGTCCGTTGATGCTGTTGGGGCAGCGGATGACCGCGCTGCTCGATGAACCGCCCGATTGGCTCGATGCGCAGGCGCGTGCGCGGATCGACGGGGCGATAGCCAGCCTGAACCATCGGTGCGAAAGTGTGACGGCGTGGACCGCACTGACCCTGCGCATCGGCGGGCCGGGGGACGCCGCCTTTGTCGATTGGCTTAGCGTTGAGCGGATCGAAGGGCGCGAAATCAACGTGGGGATAGAGCGCCGCTGGCTCGACCCGACCAAGCCGCTGGCGGCGGCGGTGCTGGCCGGCGCGCACGGTGTGCTGGTGACATCGGCGAGCCTGGCGCTCGGCGATTGGGACCGCGCCGACGCGCGCAGCGGTGCGCTCCACCTGCCGCGCGCACCACTGCATTTTCAGGGGACAAGTCCGTTTGATTATGCCGCCAACAGCGAAGTCCTCATCATCACCGACATCAAGCGCGGCGATGGCGCGGCGCTTGCAAATGCCTATGCGCGGCTGATCGAGGCGGCGGGGGGCGGGGTGCTCGGCCTGTTCACCGCGATCCGCCGCCTTCGCGCGGTTCATGCGCGGATTGCCGATCATCTGGCGCGCGGCGGCCTGCCAATCCACGCGCAGCATGTTGACCCGATCGACACCGGCACGCTGGTCGATATTTTCCGCGACGATCCGCACGCCTCGCTGCTCGGCACCGATGCCTTGCGCGATGGGGTCGATGTGCCTGGCCGATCGCTACGGACGGTGGTGATGGAAGGCGTGCCATGGATCAAGCCGACGGTGCTGCACGCGGCGCGGCGCATCGCGTTGAAGAGCGAGGGGCAAGCTGAGAGACGCGGGGGCGGTGCGGCATATGACGATGCGCTCATCACCGCGCGGCTGGCGCAGGCCTTTGGCCGCCTGATCCGCCGCCAATCAGACAAAGGGCGCTTTGTTCTGTTGTCGGGCGCAGTGCCGTCACGCTTGCTTGGTGCCTTTCCTCCCGCAACGCCCATCATCCGCCTGACGCTTGAGCAAGCGTTGGAAAGGATCGCGCATAATCCGCTGCATAATGGCGGCGATGACTTTGCACCGCAGGCGGCTTCGGGCATGAATGGTGGGGGAGAGAGCGACTCATGAAACGGCTGATCTTGTTGCGCCATGCCAAATCGGGCTGGGACGACCCGGTCGCGCGCGATTACGACCGCCCGCTGAATGAGCGCGGGCGCATCGCTGCGGCCAGTATCGGGCGCTGGGCTGAGCAAAATGGCATGGCGGTGGACAGCATCGTCGCGTCGCCCGCTGTGCGGTGCACCGAGACACTCGACCTGTTTCAACCCACAGCCGGAATGACAACCATCGAGCCGCATTGGGACCGGCGGATCTACCTTGCGTCCTCGGCGACGCTGATCGACGTGGTGCGTGACCTGGACGATGATGACGCGTGCGTGCTGATGTGCGGACATAACCCGGGGATGGAGGATCTCATCCTCGATCTGGTGCCAGAAGACGGGTCATCACCGCTGCGCGATATGGCGGAGGAACAATTTCCGACCGCGGGCCTCGCCACCATCGAAATGGATGTCGCGCATTGGCGCGATGTCGATAATCGATGCGGCCAGCTGGTCCAGTTCACCCGCCCGCGCGACATTGACTCTGCTCTGGGGTCGGGAGATGATTAGGGTACCCTGGGAAAGGGATCGTACAATGGGGTGATGCCCCAAAGTAACGCTTGACAACAGGGCGGTAATTTCCAATATTTCTGTAATGACAGAAATTAAAGAAAATATAAAACCCCCGCCTTTTGCGTTTTCAGCCCCCGCCAGCATGCCGCCTGCTGTTTCACAGTTCATCCTCCAATGGGGCGAGCTTGGCAAACAATGGGGCGTCAGCCGTTCGGTCGCGCAGATCCACGCGCTGCTCTATCTCTCCGACCATCCCATGACCGCCGAAACCATCGCCGAAACGCTCGCGATAGCGCGGTCTAATGTTTCGACATCGATCCGCGAATTGCTTGACTGGAAACTGATCCGCCGCGTGCCGATCATGGGCGAGCGGCGCGAACATTTTATCGCCGAGCAGGATGTTTGGCAGATGGTGACGCGCATCGCCGCAGGGCGCAAAGCGCGCGAGATTGACCCGGCCGAGACCGCGCTCATACAATGTAGCACACTGGCCGAGAGCGACAACGCGATCAGCGCGGGCGCACGCGAACGGCTGAACGCTATGCTCGCCTTTGTCTCGACCATGTCGGCCTGGCACGACCAGATGCTCGGGGTACCGACGCCGATGCTGATGGCGCTGATCAAGATGGGCACCGGCGTGACCAAACTGGCGGGACTTGCCGGAAAGCGGAAGGAATAGCGTGATGGCACAGGTTCAAAAGGCAATGCTCTCCGACAAAGAGCAGGCGATGAGCGCGTCACTCGCTCGCCAGATGGGCGACAGCGCCATCGACCTGCGGTTTCGGATGCTGCTGGGCGAAGCAGAGTGGGCACGTTTGCCCGCCGCCGTGCAAGCGCGTTTTTCCAAACGGTTGGGGCCAAATGCGGTGGCATTGTTTAGCGGGATCGTTGTCGAAACGCGCTTGAGTCGAGCAGGTTGGTTGTTGGCGCAAGCGTTGCGGCCAATCGGTGCGCCATTACCGTTGCGCTCGGAGCATGGCGGGGCGGCGGTGGTGTGTGTAAGCGAAGATGCCGTCACGGGTGGGCAATGCTGGTCGCGGCTTTACGCCAGCGCGCATGGCCTGCCGCAAGTCATCCACAGCGCCAAAGCCTTTGCAGGGCCAACGGGGTTGGAAGAGCGTGTTGGTATGGGTATCTGCATGGCGCTCAGCGCCCGCGCGGTAAGCGATGGCCTAATTTTCACCAGCGCGCAGTATTTCTGGCAGGTGGGCCGCGTGCGGCTGCGTTTGCCGCGCTGGCTGACCCCGGGGTGCACCACCGTCACCCACCGCGATCTTGGCGGCGGGCGTTTCGCCTTTGACCTCGTCGTGCGGCACACGCTGTTCGGTGAACTCGTGCATCAGCGCGCGCTGTTCGAGGATCAATGAGCGGTGGCGCTGAATGTGCTCATCATCGGTGCGAGCGGGGTGTTCGGCAGCCGCCTGGTGGTGCGGTGCGCGCGCGAACCAAGGGTGCGCGTCATCCTTGGCGGGCGCAACCGCGCGGCGCTGATCGCACTGGCGACGCGGTGCGCGCCGGATGCCACCATCCGCACCCTCGACCGCGATAGATTGACCATTGACGATATGGCGGGAGCCGATCTGGTGGTCGATGCCGCCGGACCGTTCCAGTCGTCGCACGATGGCGTTATTCGTGCGGCGATTGCAGCGCGCATCCCCTATATCGACCTCGCCGACGGGCGCGATTTCGTTGCCGCCATCGGCCAATATGATGCAGCGGCGCGCGCGGCGCATGTGGCGATATTGAGCGGAGCCAGTTCGGTCCCCGCGCTGTCGCACGCGGTGATCGACGAACTGGTCAGGGGCTGGAGCCGTATCGATACCCTCCGCGTCGGCATATTCCCCGGCAATCGTGCGCCGCGCGGGCTTTCGGTGATGCAGGCGATCCTCAGCTATGTCGGCCGACCCGTTCGCGTGTGGCGCAACGGGCGCTGGCAGGATGCGCCAGGCTGGGGGGTGACGCATCGCTGGCGGCTTTTTGATGGCACGCGCCGCTGGGCCAGCGTGTGCGATACGCCCGATCAGGATTTGCTGGTCGCGCGGTACCGCCCGCAAAAATCGGCGGAGTTTTTCGCGGGGCTGGAACTGCCCTTGCTTCACCTCGGTCTGGCGCTGCTGGCCTGGCCGGTGCGCCTAGGCCTGATGCACAACCTGCGTCCGATGGCGCGGTCGCTGTTGTGGATGGCCGAGCGGTTCGTGCGGTGGGGTAGCGATGTTGGCTATATGGAAGTCCATGCACGCGGACTTGACGCAAAGGGTGACAAAACATCGGCACGATGGACGCTGCGCGCGACTGGTAATCGCGGCCCCTATGTCCCGGTGCTCGCGGCACTGGCAATGATACGCCGCATCCGCGACGGCCATGTGCCTGAGCCCGGCGCGCGTGCCTGTGTTGGGGAATTGAGGCTGGCCGCGTTTGCCGGCGATTTCGCGGAATTGGGGATTGCCACGCATATCACCCACAACAATCCATCTGCCATTCAGGAAAATGCCGCTATACGGGCCTGAAGTGTTGGGGGAAATGAAGATGACCAAGGCAGTATGCGGGGCATGCGGGCATGCGAATGAGGCGGCGGCGCGCACGTGCGCGAAGTGCGACGCGCCGCTGAGTGCGGTTGAAAGTGCCGTAGGCGGTGACTGGGTCGAGCTTGTCGAGGCTCCGATTCTGGCTGCGGATGAAGGGTATCGCAGCGACCCGCCCGGCGGCGATATTGACGCATTGGAACGCGAGGCAAAGGAGGATGCAAAGGCGCGGGAACAACAGGACGCGCCGCTGTTCCCCGAGCATGAGGAACCGGAGTCACCCCGCCCCAAAAGCCTGTTATGGCCACTGCTGCTCGGCGGCGCGGTCATCGCGGCGCTGATCGGCGGCTATGTGGGCTGGAGCATGTTTGGCCAAGGTCCGCAAATGGCGGCGGTCGCGGACGAACCGACGGAAACGCCACCCGCCGATGGCCGCCCCGCATGGCAGGCCAGCTATGCCGACGCCTTCCTCTCGCCCGAAACCGTCATCATGGTGATCGCGGCGGATGCCAAGCAGCGCGATTTCCCCTCGACCGATGGAACGGTGGTGGCGCGCGAGCGGCGCGAGGGCGAGATGGTCAGCGGGCGCTGGGTGCGCGGTGCGGATGGCACATCACGCTGGCTCAAACTGTCCGATGGCGGATATGTGTGGGACGGCAATCTGGCGGTGGCGGGCGGGCCTGGATCGCCGATCGCGATCCCGTTCAGCAACCGCGAAACCAGTTTCGGGCCGGAAATCGGTCGCTATCTTGAGCAAGCGAGCGCGATCATCGAACGGCGTTATGCACGCGCGGACTCACTGCCGCCCAAGGAACAGGCGGCCTATCTCGAGTCGATTGAAACCGAGAGCGCCGCTGTCCGCGTGCCGAACCGTCGCTTTCACGGGCTCACCATTACCGCTGTCGTCCAATATTATGAGGGTAGCGGCGTTATTTTCCGCGAAAGCGAGGGGCAAGTGATCGCGGCACTGCGCGCGGCGGGGATCGTCATCAACGATGGCGGCGCGGTTCCGCTGGTCGGCGATCAGGCCGAAAGCTGCACCGTTGCGGCGCTCGCCGCCGATGACCGCGAACGACAATATGGCGTCACGCAGTTAACGTGCGGGGTATAGCGTTACCGCTTGCGGTGCACACACTTGTAACATAGTTTCGCGGGCAATGACGACCTTGATCCCGGGGGCCTTTCCATGCTCGTTTTTCCTCGCGCGTTGTTTGCAGCCGCTTTGCTAATAGCTTCGTCGCCCATTGCCGCCCGCGATGATGACGCGCCGATAGCGAGCGCCGCCATAACATACCCGGTGAGTCGACGGGTCAATGTGGTAGAATCACAATTCGGGGTGGCTGTCGCCGACCCCTATCGCTGGCTCGAAAATGACGTGCGCACCGATAGCAGTGTCGCCGAATGGGTGGCGAGCCAGAACGCGGCGACGGGTGCGTATCTGGCGAGCCTGCCGGGGCGCAGCGCCTTTGCTGCGCGGCTCGCGGTGCTGTATCGCTATGACCGGATCGGCCTGCCGGAACGCGCAGGGAACCGCTATTTCTATACGCGCAATAATGGCCAGCAAAATCAGTCTGTTCTCTATGTCCGCGAGGGGTTGCGCGGCGAGGGTCGGGTGCTGATCGACCCTAATGGCTGGGCCGCCGATGGCGCGACCGCGCTCGCCGAATGGGAGCCGGACCCGCAAGGGGTGCGCCTGCTCTATGCGGTGCAAGACGGCGGCACCGACTGGCGGATCGTGCGGGTCATGGATGTGGCAAGCGGGCAAGTGCTCGACGACGCGCTGCGCTGGGTCAAGTTTTCGGGGTTTTCATGGGCGGCGGACGGCAGTGGATTCTATTATTCGCGCTTCCCCGCGCCCGCAGATGGCGCGGCATTCCAGTCGATCAACACCGATCAGGCGCTGTATTTTCACCGTATCGGCACCGCGCAAAGCGACGACACGCTAATCTATGCGACCCCCGATCATCCGACCTATAACCATGTCGGCGAAGTGAGTGACGATGGCCGCTACCTGGTCATCACCACCAGCGAAGGCACCGATGACCGCCACGCGATTAGCGTGATCGACCTGACCCACCCCGATGCGCTGGTGCCGATCCCGCTGATTACGGGGCTTGAGCATAAGTGGGAGCTGGTCGGCAATGATGGATCGCGGCTGTTGTTCCTGACCGACAAGGATGCGCCGCGCGGGCGGATCATCGCGCTTGATGTGACACGGCGCAGGGTGCCCGCCGAAATCGTCGCCACGCGCGAAGCGACATTGCAGGGCGCGCACCGGGTGGGGAACCGCATCATCCTGTCCTACCTTGGCGATGCCAGCTCACAGGCCGAACTGGTCGATCTCAACGGGCGGCCGGTATCGCGGCTGACGCTGGGGACGATCGGCACCGCATCGGGCTTTGGCGGCGATGCCGACAACAGCGAGACCTTTTACGCCTTCACCAGTTTTGCCACACCGACCACCATCTATCGGCTCGACACCGCGAGCGGCGAGACCAGCGTGTTCGCACGCCCCGACGTCGCGTTCGATCCGGCCGATTACAGCGTCGAACAGCGTTTCTATGCCAGCCACGATGGCACGCGGGTGCCGATGTTCATCGTCATGAAGCGCGGGGTTGAGCGCAGCGGCGGTTCGCCGACCCTGCTCTATGGCTATGGTGGCTTTGCGCTGTCGCAAACCCCGGCTTTTTCACCGGCACGGCTCGCCTGGCTCGATGCGGGCGGGGTGTTCGTGCTCGCCAATCTGCGCGGCGGCAACGAATATGGCGCGGCATGGCACGATGCCGGACGGCTGCTCAATAAACAGAATGTGTTCGACGATTTCATCGCCGCCGGCGAATTTCTGATTGCGCAAGGGATTACGGGGCGCGGGCAATTGGCGATTGAGGGCGGGTCGAACGGCGGGTTGCTGGTCGGTGCGGTGGTCAACCAGCGGCCGGACCTGTTCGCGGCGGCGATCCCGCGCGTCGGGGTGATGGACATGCTGCGGTTCGACCGTTTCACCGCCGGGCGTTATTGGGTCGATGATTATGGCCACCCCGACCGCGAAGCCGATTTTCGCAACCTCTATGCCTATTCGCCCTATCACAATATCGCCTCCGGCCGCGATTATCCGGCGATCATGGTGACGACGGCGGACACCGACGACCGCGTGGTGCCGGGACACAGCTTCAAATATGCCGCCGCGCTTCAGGCCGCCGACATCGGCACACGGCCGCACCTGATCCGCATCGAGACCCGCGCAGGCCATGGCGCGGGCAAACCGATCGACAAAATCGTCGCCGAATATGCCGATATGTATGCGTTCGCCGCGCGCTGGACCGGGCTCGACGCCGAGGCGGGGCTTACTGCTTCGTCCGCAACGACTAGCGAGTGATACAAGCGTGAGCGACACTGGCCACTAGTGGCGGTAACCGCGCTTGCCATGCTCGTCTAATTCATGCAGAAATCGGGGCCATGCGCGACTTGGGGGAGAGGCTGATGAGCGACCAGCTAGGAAAATTAAAGGGCATTGTCAGCGGTAAGCTGGGTGAGGATGTCAAGGCCAAAGAAGACCTCCATTATCCGCGCCATTTGCTGATCTTGAGCGCAGATATTGTGGGTTCGACCGCGCTGAAACAAAATGCCGGATTTTCACCGCATGCGCTCGAAACCATCCTTTCCGACAAGACCCTCAATGAAAATCAAAAAAAAGATGCCGTGAAAAAAATCGAGAAATGGTTTGAAGTATTGCGCTATTTTTATACAGAATCGACAAATATATTTAACAAAGAATTCAGAGATTTAATAAATAATGTGGATGCGCATGATGTTGGTGATACTCCAACACTGTGGAAAACGGTGGGTGACGAAGTCTTATTCTATAAAAATGTCACAAAGCCAGCGCAGATTTCCAACACTGTCATAGCCTGGCGCAGGGCCATGCAGCACCTTCGTGCGGGATTAAAAGCGCATGAGCAGCGATTGGACATCAAATGCACCGCATGGCTGGCGGAGTTTCCGGTCGAGAATAAGATATTGATAGCGCCATCGGGTTCGATGAGTGGCGCAAGCGCATGCAGCATCGCGCAGACATTTGATGAGAAAATGCGGTTGTGCAACGGAGATTTTGTCGGCCCGTCGATCGATATTGGTTTTCGCCTGGCGGCGCTTTCCACATCGCGCAAATTCATGATCAGCCTGGATGTGGCCTATTTTCTGGCGACGGTTAGCGGGGATGACATCAGCATCCATTACGACGGGCGGCAATATTTCAAAGGTGTGGCCGGCGGGGTTGAATATCCAACATTCTGGATCGACATGGGCGAGAAGGATACGCTCGATCGCAAGGAAGACGGTTTGCTAAACAGGTCGTTGTGTGCCGACAGAGATGTGAAGGAGTTTTGCCAGAAATTTTACGACGACAAAGACAATCCTTCGTTCGCGCCGTTTCTGTTCAGCGAACGCGTGCCTGCCAAAATTAACCTCAGTCAGAGTTATGTTGAAGCCTATAACATCATTGTGGAGCAGCATGACGGCACGTCGTGTTAGCTGCGTCAATGACCCCATATTGATGTTTGAAACGGGTGCGACAACAACGCCACAATGATGAACGCGCGCTAACGCATGGGTTCAGCTTGGCGACAATGCATCTCGGCTAATCCGATTCGCATGGGGCCAAATATTTGGCTCCATGGAAAAGGAAACCGAGCAATGGCAAACCGTTTTGCAACCAAGGCGCGGGCAGCAATGGCAGTGCTGCTCGCCGGATCCACACTGGTGACGGCGATCCCCGCCAGCGCCCAAAATTATGGCGGGCGTCACCGCGACCGTCACGACGGTATCAGCGCAGGCGACGTTATTGCCGGCGCAGTCGTGATCGGCGGGCTGGCCGCTATCCTGTCAGCCGGTGGCGGCAACCGCAGCCGTGGCCGCTATGATGATCGTAATTACGACCGTAATTATGACGGTTACGACTGGAACCGCAACGGCGGTTCGCGCGAAGCGATCGAGCGCTGTGTAGCGGCGGTCGAGCGGCGCGGCGGGCGGCGCGACGATGTTGATGTTCGTCGCATCACCGACATCGACCGTATCCGCGGCGGATACCGGATCGCGGGCAATGTCGCGGTCGATGCTCGCGGCGGCTATCGCGGCGATTGGCGCGACCATGATCGTTATGATCGTCGCGGCTATGATGACCGCAATGGCTATGATCGCGGCTGGGACCGCGACGGGCGCCAGCGCTACGATGATCGCGGCCGCTTCACCTGCACCGTCCGTTATGGCCGGGTAGAGGATGTCGATTTCCGCGGGATCTGAAACGCGCAATGATTGAGGAAAGGCCGTTGGTGGAAACACTAGCGGCCTTTTCTTTTGCGCGGGCTTCTTGTTGGCCATTCCCCTAGACAGGTCTAGCGGGCTTGCCTATCGGCCCTTCATGAGCATCCACCCGACAGAATCCATCCTGATCATCGATTTCGGCAGTCAAGTAACCCAGCTTATCGCGCGCCGCGTGCGCGAAGCCGGCGTATACAGCGAGATCGCGCCGTTCAACAACGCCGCCGAAGCCTTTGCGCGGATGCAGCCCAAGGGCATCATCCTGTCGGGTGGGCCGGCCTCGGTCACCAGCGCGGATAGCCCGCGCGCGCCGCAGTGCGTGATCGACAGCGGCCTGCCGATCCTCGCCATCTGCTACGGACAGCAGGTGCTCGTTACCCAGCTTGGTGGCTGCGTCGAGGGCGGGCACGCCGCAGAGTTTGGTCGCGCTGACGTCGAAATCCTCCGCCCCAGCCCGCTGTTTGACGGGGTGTGGGAGGTCGGCCAAAGCTATCCGGTGTGGATGAGCCACGGCGACCGCGTCACGCAAGCGCCCGATGGCTTTGCGGTGGTCGGCACCAGCCCCAATGCGCCGTTCGCGATTTGTGCGGACGAGGCGCGGCGATACTACACCACGATGTTCCACCCCGAAGTCGTCCACACGCCCGACGGGGCCAGGCTGATCGGTAACTTCGTCCACAAAATCTGCGGCCTTGCTGGCGATTGGACGATGGCCGAATATCGCGCCACCAAAATTGCCGACATCCGTGCGCAGGTCGGCTCCGGGCGGGTGATCTGCGGCCTGTCTGGCGGGGTCGATAGTTCGGTCGCGGCGATCCTCATCCACGAGGCTATTGGCGATCAATTGACCTGTGTGTTCGTCGACCACGGTCTGCTCAGGCTCAATGAACGCGAACAGGTCGAGATGCTGTTCCGCGACCATTATCATATCCCGCTGGTGGTGGTGGACGCCGAGGCGCGGTTCATGGCGGGCCTCGCTGGCGTCACCGACCCCGAGGCCAAACGCAAGTTCATCGGCGGGGCGTTTATCGCGGTGTTCGAGGAGGAGGCCGCCAAGCTGGGCGGCGCGGACTTGCCCCCCATCCGGTTTCTGGCACAAGGCACGCTCTATCCCGATGTGATCGAGAGCGTTTCGTTCACCGGCGGGCCATCGGTGACGATCAAGTCGCACCATAATGTCGGCGGCCTGCCCGAGCGCATGAACATGCAGTTGGTCGAACCTTTACGTGAATTGTTCAAGGATGAGGTGCGCGTGCTTGGCCGCGAGCTTGGCCTCAATGACGCCTTTGTCGGTCGCCACCCGTTCCCCGGCCCCGGCCTCGCCATCCGCATCCCCGGCGAAGTGACCAAAGAGCGATGCGACACCTTGCGCGCCGCCGATGCGGTGTATCTCGATGAGATCCGCAAGGCTGGGCTCTATGATGCGATCTGGCAGGCGTTCGCGGTGTTGCTGCCCGTGCGCACCGTTGGCGTGATGGGCGATCACCGCACCTATGACCATGTCTGCGGCTTACGTGCGGTGACCTCGACCGACGGCATGACGGCGGATGTCTATCCGTTCGACGCAGCCTTCCTTGCCCGCGTCGCCACGCGGATCATCAACGAGGTCAAAGGCATCAACCGCGTGGTGTATGACTATACGAGCAAGCCGCCAGGGACGATTGAGTGGGAGTGAGGGGGCGTCTGACTGTAGGGAAATGGTGCGCCCGGCAGGATTCGAACCTGCAACCGGCCGAGTAGAAGTCGGCAACTCTATCCAGTTGAGCTACGGGCGCACACGCCCTGCCCTCTAGCGCGGTTTGCGTGGCGCGCAAACATCGATAGAAGCCTGGTATGACCATGCCGTCCCATGCCAGCCCCGCCCACCTGCCCGCCAGCGCCGTTGCGGCGCGGCCCATGCGTCATTACGACATCGTCATGGCAGCCTTTGTCGCTGTGTTGCTGCTCTCCAACGTCATTGGCGCCGCCAAGCTCAGCCATATTGAAGGCTATGTATTTGGGGCGGGCATTTTATTCTTTCCGGTCAGTTACGTCCTCGGCGATGTGCTGACCGAAGTCTATGGCTATGCCCGCGCACGTCGTGCCATCTGGGTCGGCTTTGGCGCGATGCTGTTCATGGCGTTCATGAGCTGGGCGGTGGTCGCGATGCCGCCTGCGCCAGGCTGGAGCGGGCAGGGTGCCTATGAAGCGGTTTTCGGCCAGGTGCCGCGCATCGTCATCGCGTCGATCACCGCATTTTTGGCGGGTGAGCTCGTCAATTCCTATGTTCTGGCAAAGATGAAGCTATGGTCGCGCGGACGGATGCTGTGGACCCGCACCATCGGTTCGACCATATTCGGCCAAGGCGTCGATAGCCTGATATTCTATCCCATCGCATTCTGGGGCGTCTGGTCAGATGAACAGCTATTGATGGTGATGGCGACCAATTGGGCGCTCAAGGTCGCGTGGGAAGCGGCGCTGACCCCCGTCACCTACGGCGTTGTCGGATGGCTCAAACGACGCGAGGGCATCGACATCTATGACGAAGGGACCGATTTTTCCCCCTTCACGGGCAAGGGTTAGGCGAGAACGTTCAGCAACCCCTCGAACAGCCGGAGGCCATCGCGGCTCCCATGCACATCCTCAACGGCGCGTTCGGGGTGCGGCATCATGCCGAGCACATTGCCCGCGTCGTTGAGCACCGCCGCAATCTGGCGGGCCGACCCGTTGACGCTATCAAGGTAACGCAGCGCGACGCGCCCTTCGTCCTCAAGTCGGTCGAGCGTGGCATCATCGGCAAAAAAACAGCCATCGTGATGCGCAACGGGGATGCTGATTTCCTCATATGCGGCATAGCGGCTGGTGAACAGGCTTTGGCTGTTCTCGACGGCGAGCGGCACGTCGCGGCAGACAAAGTTCAGCCCCGCGTTGCGCATCAATGCGCCGGGCAGAAGCCCTGCCTCTGTCAACACCTGAAAGCCGTTGCACACACCGAGCACCGGCACACCGCGCCGCGCTGCCGCGACCACCGCCGCCATGATCGGGCTGCGTGCCGCCATCGCGCCCGAACGCAGATAGTCACCATAAGAAAAACCGCCCGGCAGCGCGATAAAGTCTGTGCCGTCGGGTAGCTCAGCGTCGCCGTGCCACACCATATGCGGCGCGCGGCCGCTGACCAGCTCGATCGCGCGGGCCATGTCGCGGTCACAGTTCGACCCGGGAAAGACGATGACGGCGGCGGTCATCCCGCGCCAAATCCAACGATGCGGTAATTTTCGATGACGGTATTGGCGAGCAATTGGTCGCACATCTTATCGACATCGACCTCGCTCACTCCGTCGGCCAGTTCCAGTTCGATGAAGCGGCCAGCGCGGACATCCTCGACCCCGGCAAAGCCCAATCCGGCAAGTGCGTGGTGGATGGCGCGGCCCTGAGGGTCGAGCACACCCGGTTTCAACGTCACGAACACTTGCACTTTCATGGCATGACCGCCTCCCCCTTGATTGTCGCGCTATGGCGCACGGCGGCGCTCCGCGCAATCGGCTGCATAAGCAATTTCTTTACTATGATGCGCTATTACGAACTGATGGGTATGATTGCGCTCGCCATGTTCATCGGCCTGTGGGGCTGGGGCCATCAGATGTTCGGCTGGTCCGACCCCGATGGCCAGATCCAGCTCGCGCTGTTTGCGTCGTTCATCTTTGGCATTATCGGCGGTTATCGCGTCAAGGATTGAAGGGTTAGCAGCAGCGCAGAGATCGTTTGAACCGCGCAGCTTACTTGCCCTTTTTCTTGCGGTGGCTATCAAGGTCGAGCACCTCTGATTCCGCATCTTCGGGCATCAGGCCCAGCCGCCGCGCGACTTGCTGATACGCCTCTGCCTCGCCGCCCAGATCCTGCCGGAACCGATCTTTGTCGAGCTTTTCATTGGTCGCCATGTCCCACAGGCGGCAACCATCGGGGCTGATTTCGTCGGCAAGGATGATCCGCGACCATTCGCCGTCCCACAGGCGGCCGAACTCCATCTTGAAATCGACCAGCCGGATGCCGACGCCCGCAAACATTCCGCACAGGAAATCATTCACGCGGATCGCGAGATCCTGCATGTCGTGCAATTCTTCCTGACTGCACCAGCCGAAACAGGCGATATGTTCCTCGCTGATGATCGGGTCGCCGAGCGCGTCGTCCTTGTAATAATATTCGATCAGCGTGCGCGGCAATTGCTTGCCTTCCTCAACCCCCAACCGTTTGACGATGCTGCCCGCTGCGACGTTGCGCACCACCACCTCGATCGGCACGATTTCGACCTGGCGCACCAATTGTTCGCGCATATTCAGCCGCTTGATGAAGTGGGTCGGCACCCCGATATGGCCGAGCATCGTGAAGATATGCTCGCTGATGCGGTTGTTGAGCACGCCCTTGCCATTGATGGTGCCGCGTTTTTGCGCGTTGAACGCGGTCGCGTCATCCTTGAAATACTGGATGATCGTCCCCGGCTCCGGCCCCTCATAAAGGATTTTGGCCTTGCCTTCATAAATCTGACGGCGACGCGCCATATTGTGTCCCCTATGTGGTCGTGAGAGCCGCCCTTAAACCAAGGGGCGCGTGCACGCAAACGCCCATCACTGCTCGGCGGCGCACACCTGAATGGCAGCTGGTTCGGGCCGCGTCGGCGCACGGGCAAAACGCGCCAGATAGCCGCCGGCGTTGGGCTTTTCGATAAACTCGACCGGGCGATAGCCGACCGCCTGAAACTCGCAGATAAGCTGTGACAACGGGGTGCCATGCTGCGCAATCGGGCGATTACCATCGACGACGATGACCTGGCCATTGGCGCGCAAGGCCGGCCACAGCCGCCACAGGAACGCATAAGGCTCCTCGATCTCGTGGTACATGTGGACCATCAACACGCGGTCGAAACTGCCTGCTGGCAAGCGCGGATCATCCGCCGCGCCCAGCCGGATCGAAACATTTTCGAGGCGCTCGCGCGCAATCCGGTCGCCCAGCCGCTCGATCACCTGCGGCATGATGTCCTGCGCCAATACACGGCCCTCGCTCCCCACCCGCTGCGACAGGCGCGTGGCGTAATAGCCGTCGCCCGCGCCGATATCCGCCACCGTCATGCCGGGGCGAATATCCGACTGGTTCATCACATCCTCGCTCTCGCCCAGCCTGTCGCGCACATCCTCATCGGCCCAGCGTGTCGCCACAGTCGGTGCGACGGGCCGGTTGGCGCGCGGAAAATCGGCCGCGCTGTCGGGACGCGTAGTCCAGTCGCACCCGCCAAGCAGCAACGCGGCGCACAGTAGTAAGGCGCGTGCGCGGTTCAATCGACGTCCTCCACCACCATCTTTTCGCCGGTCACCCGCTGCGCCAGCGCCGCCGCGATGAACATGTCGAGATCGCCGTCGAGCACATTGCCCGGCGCGCTCGACGTCGCGCCGGTGCGCAAATCCTTGACCATCTGATAGGGCTGGAGGACATAAGACCGGATCTGATGGCCCCAGCCAATCTCGGTTTTGGCCTGATATTCTCCGCTCGCGGCTTCTTCGCGCTTGCGCATCTCGGCCTCATACATCCGTGCCTTCAGCATGTTCATCGCGGTTGCGCGGTTCTTGTGCTGTGATCGGTCGTTCTGGCACGCGACGATGATGCCGGTCGGCACATGGGTGATGCGGATCGCGCTGTCGGTGGTGTTGACGTGCTGACCACCCGCGCCCGATGCACGGTAAGTGTCGATCTTGAGGTCGCTTTCGTTAATCTCGATGTCGACTTCATCGTCGATGACCGGATAGACCCAGACGCTGGAAAAACTGGTGTGGCGGCGCGCCGATGAATCATAGGGCGAAATCCGCACCAGACGGTGGACCCCGCTTTCGGTCTTGGCATAGCCATAGGCGTTTTCGCCCTTGACCAGCAGGGTTGCCGATTTGATACCCGCCGTCTCGCCCGCCTGCTGTTCGACCAGATCGACCTTATACCCGCGCGCTTCGGCCCAGCGGGCATACATGCGCTGCAACATTTCGGCCCAATCCTGGCTTTCGGTACCGCCCGCGCCAGCGTGGATTTCGATATAGGTGTCGTTGGCGTCGGCCTCGCCCGCCAGCAGCGCCTGCACCTTGTCGCGGTCGGCGCGGTCGGCCAGCACAGACAGGCTGTCGACGGCTTCGTCGGCCAAGGCTTCGTCGCCCTCCATCTCGGCCAGATCGACCAGTTCGAGCGTGCCGCATTTCTCGGCGTCGATCTCGCGCACCGCGCCGACCGCAGCATCGAGCCGCCGCCGCTCGCGCATTACGTCTTCGGCGGCCTTGGGGCTGTTCCACAGCGTCGGGTCTTCGACTTTGGCGTTCAACTCATCGAGCCGCCGCAGCGCCTGTTCCCAGCCCAGCGCCTGCTTGACCAGCGCCAATGCCGCGTCAATGCGTGTCACAAGGGCAAGGGCATCGGCGCGCATTGAACGGGAACTCCTGAGGGTGGTGGCGGGATGTAGGCCAGATACGCATTTGGGCTGCGCATGTCGAGTGGGCGACTTCACCCGCGCCGCCGCCGCTCAATAAATACCGCCGCCGCCTTGCCTGTCGAGAAACTCTTCGTCGCGATTGGCACGCGGGGCCGCTCGCGCTGGTCCGGCCGCACGCGCTGGCCCAGCAGAGCGCGCTGCCGCTGGCAATTCGTCGCTGCGCACCGAGCGGCGCGGTTCGGTTTCGGGCTTGAACGCTTCCCAGATCACCGCCGATTGCGGGTCATTCCCCGGCCAGACACCATAGACACGCTGCCCGCTGCGTCGTTCGATCCGCACCATCCGCACGCCTTCGGGCGCGACAAAGGGGAGTGCGGGCTGGCCGCGCGAAGCGACTTGGGCAAATTGGCGGAATATCGGTGCTGCCATCGTGCCGCCAAACGCCCCGCCACCCAGATTGCGCGGCTGGTCATACCCCAGATACACCCCCGCGACCCATTGCGGGGTGCCGCCGACGAACCACACATCGGTTGGGCCTGTGGTCGTGCCGGTCTTGCCGAACATCGGCCGGTTCAGGTCGCGCAGCATCGTCGCGGTGCCACGCTGGATAACGCCTTCGAGCATATGGACGGTCTGGTAGGCGGTAATCGGGTCCATCACTTGCCGGCCCGTGGGGGCAAAACGCGGCATCGGCCGCCCGTCCCAATCGGCCGCATTGCACCCGCTGCACGGCCGCCAGCGCGCCGGGAAAATCACCCGCCCGCGTCTGTCCTGCACATAATCGATCATGTGCGGGGTCAGCGCGCGGCCATGGTTGGCCAGCATCGCATAGGCATTGGTCAGTCGCGACACCGTGGTTTCCCCCGCGCCCAGCGCAAAGGCCAGATAGGGGCGATATTCGCCGATGCCCATCGTGCGATAGGTGGCGACGACATGCTCCATCCCCACCGTGCTGGCGGTGCGCACGGTCATCAGATTGCGCGATTGTTCCAGGCCCCAGCGCATCGTTTGCGGTCCAGCTGCGCCGCCGCCCGAATTGCGGAAACATTTGCGCCCCAGCGCCGCCGATTGATCGACACAGAAAGGGCCATCGACAACGATCGACGCCGGTGTCATCCCGTGGTCGAGCGCGGTCGCATAGACGAACGGTTTGATCGTCGATCCAGGCTGGCGTTCGGCCTGCGTTGCGCGGTTAAAGCTCGACAGCCGCGAATCAAACCCGCCCTGCATCGCAAATACGCGGCCCGATGTCGGGCTTTGCGCCACAAAACCACCCGATATGCCGGGCACGGTTTTCAGCACATAGGTGCCGCCGCCAATCGACTTGACCAAAATGATGTCGCCGACGCGCATCGCATTAAATGCCGTGCCGCCGCCGCGCGCGGCCATCGCGGCATTGCCCGCTGGCAAGCGGCCGATCTCGCCATCGGGCAGCCCGATCCGCGCAGCACCGCCTTCCTTGTCCAGCACCACCGCCACGCGCCACTCATCAAAATTGATGCCGATAAAGGTCGATTGCAGGCGGCTTTGCCATTGATCATCGACCTCGATCGTGCCGAGCGGCCCCGCCCAGCCGCGATTGCCATGATAGCGCAGCATGGCACTGCGCATCCCTGCCTCGGCGGCCGCTTGAAGCCGGCCGTCATAGGCGGTCCGCACCCACAGCCCGCCGCCATAAACGCTGTGCGGGCCATCGGCGGCATTTTCACCGAAACGGTCGATCAGCTCGCGGCGCACTTCTTCCATATAATAGCCGCCGACCGCCTCGAACTGCGCGCCGTGCTGGGCCGCCAGCCCCAGCGGCATCGCCGCCGCTGCGCTGCGCTGTGGCTCGGTAATCCAGCCGTTGCGCAGCATTTCAGCGAGGACATAATTGCGCCGGGTAATCGCGGCGCGCTCTTGCCCGCGGCGGCCATAGCGCTCGGGCGCTTTGGGCAGCACCGCAAGAAACGCCATTTCGTGCAGCGCCAGATCGGCGACATCCTTGTCGAAATAGGCGCGCGCCGCGGCCTGCACGCCAAAGGATTGGCGGCCAAGCGGGATTTCGTTGAGATAGAGTTCGAGTATCTGTTCCTTGCTCAGCACGCCTTCGATGCGGTAGGCGACCAATATCTCGCGCAATTTGCGCCCGATCGAATAATCGTCGCCGACCAATATATTCTTGGCGACCTGCTGGGTGATCGTCGACCCGCCGCGCGCGCGTTCGCCCGACCCCACTTTGGAAATAAAATCGAACGCCGCGCCGAACAGTCCGGGATAATCGACCCCGCCATGTTCGAAAAAGGTGCGGTCCTCCGCCGCCAGATAGGCGCGGATAAGCAGCGGCGGATATTCATCATACTCAAGCTGCACCCGCCGTTCGCGCGCGAAACTGTGCGTCGGCATGCCGTTCACATCGCGCACAATCGTTGGCAGCGGCGGTTGATAATTCACCAGTTGCTCGGCATCGGGCAGGTTGCGGATCACCAATATCCACAGCAAGATGAAGGCAATCAGCGCCGCCGCCGCCGCATAGCTCGCCCAGCGGAACCAGCGGTGCGGCCAATGGCGGACAAAGAAGGCGGTGACGATAGCAGCGACCTGCCGCGCGGTTTGCCACAGGCCAGCGCCGACCCCCTGCGCCTCGCGCGTTAAACGCAATCGCAGCGAGGATGTAGCAGCGTTACCGTCAGGCGATGGGGCGATATCGTCGGTCATGCCAGCACGCTTTAGCACGAATTGGCTATGCCGCCAGCCGCTTTGCGCGCGAAATTATCCGGCAAAATTACTGCGCGGCATTGGCGGGCGCTATCGCACGCCCCGCATTGGCAAGCCGCCGCGCAAAATGCGTCAGCACCGCCTGGCGCACCCCGCGCGCAATCGCCGCCTGCCCTTCGGCGCTGGCAATCCGCTGGGCATCGCTGGGGTTGGTAATGAACCCGGTTTCGAGCAGCACCGATGGCATGTCGGGGGCCTTGAGCACGACAAAGCCGGCAAAGCGGTGCGACGCGTTGCGGAATGGTATGTCCGCCCCGCCGGTGCGTTGCAGCGTGCGCGCAAAATCTGACGAGAGGTTCATCGTTTCACGCTGCGTGAGGTCGATCAATATCGAGCGCACATCATCGCCCACCCCGCCCATGTCGATGCCGTTCAGGATATTCGAGCGGTTTTCGCGCGCCGCCAGCCGTCCGGCTTCGCGGTCCGACGCCACTTCGGACAGGGTATAGATGGATGCGCCCGTTGCCGCCGCATTTTCCGCCGCATCGGCGTGGATCGACAGGAACAGGTCGGCGTTCAGCCGGCGCGCCAGCCCATAGCGTTCCTCGAGCACCAGAAAGCGATCCGAATCGCGGGTCAGCGCCACCCGCACCCGCCCCGACGCGAGCAATGCATCGCGCACCCGCCGCGCTATCGCCAGCGTCACATCCTCTTCGCGCAAACGCCCATCGGCCGACAGTGCGCCCGGGTCGTGCCCGCCATGGCCGGCGTCTATGACCACCAGCGGCAGCGCAGGGTCGTTGGGCCCTGCAATTTGCGGCAACGCCAACCCATCGCGCGCGCGGCCAATCGGCACCGACACTTGATAACGGCGCTGCGCCGTGCGCGCCATCGCCAGCGTCGGCAACCCGCCAATCGGCGATGCAACGCTGCGATTGCCGGTGCGAACGGCATCGGCAAAGGCATTGGCGGTTGCCGAGCCTAACGTCACGGTAAGCGCGCGGCCATCGGGCGAATAGTGCAAGCCGTTCAATATAGCTGGCTGCGCGAGATCGATCACCAGCCGCAGACCAAGCCCCGCCAGCCGCCCCTGGCGAACGCGCAACACCCTATCGTTCGATATCATGACCGGCGTGCCCGGCTCCTGTCCGGCAACGTCCACGGCAATTCTGCGCGGACCGTCGAGGACAAGCCCCGCTGCTTCACCGCCGGGCTCCGAAAAATGCAGCGTCAATTCCGCGCCATCGACATCGACCCGCTCAAGCGTGCCGGCATTGACAGGGCCGAAACCCACGCATGCGAAAAGGATGAGCAGCAATTCGATCACGCGCGCCTTATTGCGCGATTTGTCTTTGATGGTCCAGCCTGCCATTTGCGCCTTCATTCACCCCGGACAAAAAGCGACGACGGCGGATTCCATCGGGCCTTTGTCAAGGTGAACAGGTGATTAGCCAGCGACGTGCAAAGCCCCGCTCAAGAATACCGGTTAACGCTTCGTCAGCCTTATCTGCTTACCGTGATGGGCGGCGCAAATGCGCCCCCGACTTGCCCCTGTGCCACAGCAGTGCTAGCAGGCGTTTATCGCCATCCCGGTGCGGCCTGCCCGTACCGCCATGGGCGAGAAGAATTGCGACCGGATACCCGCCTCTTTGCGCGCGGGATGATGGTCCAGACTAGGTTGAAGCTTGATGCATAGCATGTCTCTCTTTCGCGATCGCTCATCCCGAGCCGGTGCGATTGGCCTGCGTGCGCGCACCAAATGCTTAAACTCTTTCGAACATGATGGCCCGAACGCTTCGGCTGCCATCTGCCATCCAACCTTATGGACCGTTGATGGGGCATGCCTTGTGCCCGCCCCTTCGCTCGGCACAAACATTGCGGCCGCGCACGCGAACGGCGAGCGCCGCTGCTTCTGGAGAATATATAATGACAACGCGCATGTTGATCGACGCGCGGCACCGGGAGGAAACCCGGGTCGCGGTCATCAAGGGAAACCGTATCGAGGAGTTTGATTTTGAATCGGCTGAGCATAAGCAGATCAAGGGCAATATCTATCTTGCCAAAGTCATAAGGGTAGAACCCTCGCTACAGGCGGCTTTTGTTGAATATGGCGGCAATCGCCACGGCTTTTTGGCGTTCGCCGAAATCCACCCCGATTATTATCAAATCCCCAAGGAAGACCGCGAAGCCTTGCTGCGCGAAGAAGCCGAATATTCGGCTGCCGAAGCCGCGATGCGCGCCGAGGAAGAAATCGAATCGCTCGAGGGCGAGGTGGAGGATGTTCGCCCGCCCGCGCCGCTCGACGACGACAGCGATTTTTACGGCAACGGCGACGATGATGGCGATAGCGCTGAGGGCACCGATACTGACGTGCCGTCAGAGACCGAAAGCGACGCCGAAACCGATGAGGGCGATGACAGCGATAACCGCGATGGCGCACGGCGCGGGCGCCGCCGGGGCCGCAACGGCGGCGGGAAAGAACGCAGCGAGCGCGACGAAGCCCGCGATTTCCGTCGCTCGCTCCACCGTCGTTACAAGATCCAGGACGTCATCCGCCGCCGCCAGGTGCTGCTGGTCCAGGTCATCAAGGAAGAGCGCGGCGGCAAGGGCGCAGCGCTCACTTCCTATCTCAGCCTCGCCGGACGCTATTGCGTGCTGATGCCCAATTCGAGCCATGGCGGCGGCATCAGCCGCAAAATCGCCAACGGCGCGGACCGCAAGCGCCTGAAAAGCGTGATCGACGATCTCGGCCTGCCGCCCACCATGGGCTGTATCGTCCGCACCGCGGGGCTGGAGCGGACCAAGACCGAGATCAAACGCGATTTCGACTATCTGGCACGGCTGTGGGATGACATCCGCGAACAGACGCTGAAAAGCGAAGCGCCCGCGCTGATCAACAGCGACAGCGACCTTATCAAACGCGCGATCCGCGACATCTATAACAATGACATCAGCGAAGTGTCGGTCGAGGGCGATGAGGGCTATCGCGCGGCCAAGGATTTCATGAAACTGCTGATGCCCAGCCACGCGCGCAAGGTGAAGCAATATGCCGATGTGGTGCCTTTGTTCCAGCGCTACGGTGTCGAGGATCAGCTGGGCGCGATGTATCAGCCGCTGGTGACGCTGAAATCGGGTGGCTATCTGGTCATCAACCCGACCGAAGCCCTGGTTTCGATCGACATCAACTCCGGCCGCTCGACGCGCGAACATAATATCGAGCAGACCGCGTATAACACCAACCTTGAGGCCGCCTATGAAATCGCGCGGCAACTCAGGCTGCGCGATATGGCCGGGCTGGTGGTCATCGATTTCATCGACATGGATCAGGGCAACCATATCCGCAAGGTCGAACGCGCGATGCGCGATGCGCTCAAAAACGACCGCGCGCGGATCCAGGTTGGCCGGATTTCGGGCTTTGGCCTGATGGAAATGAGCCGCCAGCGGCTGCGCACCGGGGTGCTCGAGGCATCGACCCGCGCCTGCCCGCATTGCGAGGGCACCGGGCTGGTCCGCACCGCATCATCGGCCGGCCTGTCTGCGCTCAGGCTGCTTGAGGAAGAGGCGGCGCGCGGCCGGGGCAGCAGGCTGATCCTGCGCGCCAGCCAGGAAGCAACCATCTATGTCCTCAACAATAAACGCGCCGAACTGAGCGACATCGAGGCGCGTTACGGCGTCAAGATAGAGGTGCAGCCCGACGGCAATACCGAAGGCGCGCGGATGAGCGTCGAGGCATCTGGCCCGCCACCCGAAAACATCCCGCATTTCGCACCGATCATCGACGATGATGAGCCTGAGGACGCCATCGCCTTTGCCGATGATGAGGATGAGGACGAAGACGAGAGCGAGAATCGCCCGCGCCGCGGGTCGCCACACCGCGATGATGGCGATGACGGCCAGCCGCGCAAACGTGGCCGCCGTCGCCGTGGTGGTCGTGGACGCGACCGTGATCGTGATCGCGACGAACGTAGCGATGACAAGGCTGAGCAGAGCGCCCAGAACGACGATGGCGAAGCGAGCACGAGTAGCAGCGAAAGCGTCGAAGGCAGCAGCGAAGGCAGCAGCGAAGACGGCGGCGAGGCGGCGAGGCGGCGACGGCGCGGACGGCGTGGTGGACGCGGACGGCGGAACGCCGAGGGCGGCGTGCTCGGTGAGGTTTCTCAACAAGAACCCTCCGACACCCCAGAAACCCCAGTCGCGCCCGACGCGCCCGAAGCTCCGGCCAAACCCAAACGCGCCGCTCGTGCCCGCAAGGCGCCTGAACCTGTCGCGGCCGAAGCCCCACCCGAAGCCGCACCCGCAGAGGGTGCACCGGCCAAGCCCAAACGCGCCAGCCGTGCCCGCAAGGCGGCTGCACCAGCCGAGCAGGCCCCCACGGGCGACAGCGATGACGCCGCGACCGTGGCCGTGGCCGTGGCCACCGGGGAACCGAAGCCTGCGGTGCGCAAGCGCGCTGCCAGCGCAAAAAAAGCCCAGGCGGCGGGCACGACACCGCTGGTCGCGGGAAAGGCTGAGGAGCCTGCTGACGAGAATGGCGAGAATGGCGAGAATGGCGAGAATGGCGAGAATGGCGATCGTCGCCGTGGCTGGTGGCAACGCACATTCGGCCCGGAGTGAGCGAGAATGGCGGCGGCGCAATCGGCATGACAGTGCGCGCGCCGCCACCGCTTCATAACAGGTTCAGCGTGGGGGCGCATAGGAGAAGTCGATGACAGACTGGCACCACCCCCTACGCCATCAAACGATAACGGCCATGCGCATGGCGATGCTGGCGCTGGTCACGCTGGCGCTGTCGGCATCGCCGGTGCAGGCGCAGCAGATATTGCGCGATGCCGAGACCGAGGCGCTGCTCGCCGCCATGTCCGAACCGATCATCCGCGCGGCGGGCTTGCGCCCCGCCGATGTGCGGATCGTGATGATCGGCGACCGCAGCATCAACGCCTTTGTCGCGGGCGGGCAGGTGGTGTATATCCACAGCGGCCTGATCGAACAGGCGGATAACGCCAACCAGGTGCAGGGCGTTATCGCGCACGAGCTGGGCCATATCGCGGGTGGGCATGTGGTGCGCACCGACGGGCAGCAGCGCGCGACCGGCATTTCGCTGATCAGCCTGCTCTTGGGCGCGGTGGCGATAGCTGCCGGGGCGGGAGAGGCGGGCGCGGGCATCATGGCCGCTGGACAGCAGGCCGCTTTGGGCAGCTACCTTGCCTATTCGCGCACGCAGGAAGCAACCGCCGATGCCGCTGGTGCGCGGTATCTGTCGGCGGCGGGGATCAGCGGGCGTGGCAGCGTCGATTTTTTCATGAAGCTGCAAAATCTGGAAATGCGCTACGCCGTGCCGCAGGACGACGATCAGGCCTATGGCCGCACCCACCCATTATCGGGCGATCGCGTGCAATATCTGCGCGATACCTATAGCGCCGATGCGGCGTGGGACACGCGCACCGACCCCGAGCTTGAGGCCTGGTTCCAACGGGTGCGTGCCAAGTTGATCGGCTTTATCAGCGAGCCACGGCTGGTGCTGCAACGCTATCCGGCGAGCGACCAGTCGCTTCCCGCGCGCTATGCCCGCGCCTATGCCTGGCACCACAGCGCCTACCCCGACCGCGCGCTGGCAGAGGCGACATCGCTGGTCAATTCCTCGCCCGACAACCCCTATTTCCTTGAACTGCAAGGGCAGATATTGCTCGAATCGGGGCGACCGACCGAGGCGCTTCCGGCGCTGCGCCGCGCGGTCGACCTGTCGAACGGGCAGCCGCTGATTGCGGCGCTGTTTGGCCATGCGCTGATCGCGACCGAGGATGCCAGCCATTATCCCGAGGCCGAACAGATACTGCGCGCCGCCGTCGCCCGCGACAATGAAAACCCCTTTGCCTGGTATCAGCTGGGCGTCGTCTATGCGCATGAAGGCGATGAGCCGCGCGCCAACCTCGCCACCGCCGAACGCTATATCCTCACCGGACAGGATGGTCTGGCGCTGCCAAGCGCGGAAAACGCGATGCAGGCGCTGCCGCCCGGCTCGCCCGACTGGCTGCGGGCACAAGATATTGCGCTGGTTGCACGTGCGCGCTTGGATGAAGCGCGAAGGCACGGTAGAGCAGGTGGCAACAGGAGCTGATCGCGGCCTCTGGCTATTTCGGCCAGGCCGGCGATCGGACACGAGGGACCTATGCCACATTCCAACGGCGCCGATGGGGCCGACGATCATTACCAACCGTGGCTGCGCGGCCAGGACGCGCCGCCCGTGACCCGGCCGGCCCCCTTGCCGACGCAGGGCCAGGCGCGGGAAACGCCAGCTCCGCAGCCCAACCCGCAAGCGCGCGCCGCCGGCGGCCTTAGCGCAGACGAGCTGTTGGCGCGCCCCATTCCCATGCCAGACCCCAGCGCCGCGCCCGATCCCTCATTGGGGGCAAAGCTAGGCGATGCCGCCGCGCAGGCACGCGGCTGGGCTTCGGACATGGTGGAACGTGCCGACATTCCTGCGCGCGTGGAGCGGTTGGAAATTGGCCGTCGTGCACGCAGCATCGGCGACAAAGCAGCAGAGCTAGCGGTGCGCGGTGCCGCCGCCACGCGCGCGGCCATGCGCGCAGCGGCCGGATCGACCGCACATGCAGCCAAAAGGCTGGGCGATGCGGCGGGTCCGCGCCTGCGTGCGGCGGGCGAACAGGTCGGCCAAAACGTTTCCAGCGGCGCAGCCAAGGCCGGGGCCGCCATCGCCGATGGTGCGCGCGCCGCCGGGGCCAAGGCGCGGCAACTGGCCGAAGCATCGCCCGCCGCCGCGCTGATGCCCGCGAACAGCGCACCGCCCGCGTCGCAACTTGACGCGCTGATCGAGGCAGAGGCCGAAGCCGCCACCTCTGAACAGGCGGTAGCGGGGGCGTCCTTACCCTTGTTCGTGGCCACACAGCCGCAGGTATCGCCTACTGCATCGCCCGCCGCACCGCTTGCGCCAGCGCCTGAAAGCGCGCCCAAAGTCATGCCTGAAAGCGCGCCCACAGCAGCGCCCCACGCTCCTCCAGCGCCTCCTGCCGCGTCTATCACCGCCAGATCGGGCGGGTCGCCGGCGCGCGATTGGCTGCGCCATCCGGCAAGCTGGACCGTCGGTGGTCTGGCGCTGTTGATGGGCGGTTTTGCCGGCGGCATGGCGTGGAGCGGCGGCATCAGCGAGCGCGCAGGTACCGAGCGGATCGTCCACGATTATGTCCTGAACCATCCCGAGATCATTCCGCAGGCGATGGAGCGGCTACAGGCCACGCGCACTGCCGAGGTGATCGGCCGCAACCGCACCGCCATCGAACGGCCATTTTCCGGCGCATGGGCGGGCGCGGCGGGCGGCGACGTGACGCTGGTGGTGTTCACCGATTATGCCTGCACATTCTGCCGTGCCAGCGAGGCCGACATCGCGCGCCTATTGCGCGAGGACAGGCGGCTCAAGATCGTGTTTCGCGAATTGCCGATCTTGTCGCCAGAAAGCGAACCTGCCGCCCGTCTCGCGCTCACCGCGGGGCGCAGCGGGCGCTATATGGATGTCCACCGCGCGCTGTTCGCCAGCGGCAACCCCGATGCAGCGGCGCGAAGCGCGGTAGCGAGCCGCTATGTCGTCGATACCGCGCCCGCAACCCTGGCCAACCCCGCGATCACCGCCGAACTGCGCGCCAATGTCGCGCTCGCGCGCGAACTGGGGTTCGATGGCACGCCCAGCTGGGTGATCGGCGACAAGGTGATGACCGGCGCGATTGGCTATGACGCGCTGAAAGCCGCGATTGCCGACGCGCGAAGCCAGTCGTAGCGCGAAGATCGACGCGCGAAGCCAGTCGTAGCGCGCAAACAAACGCGCGAAGCCAGTCGTAGCGCGCAAACAAACGCGCGGAGCTAATCCTCACGCGGCTTTCGCCCCTGCGCGACCACGAACAGCTCGGGGCTGCCCTTGCGCGATGCGGGCGGTTTGGCGTGCCTGACGCTGGTGAACACCTGTTTGAGCCGCTGAAGCAGAGCCTGATTGGTGCCGCCCTGGAACACTTTGGTCACGAACGTGCCGCCTTGCCCCAGCGTCTCGATCGCAAACTCCGCCGCCGCTTCGGCCAGCGCGATCGTCCGCAAATGGTCGGTCCGCTGATGGCCGACGGTGTTCGCCGCCATATCCGACACTATCAGATCGGGCGCGCGGCCCAGCTGTTCGATCAACAGCGCGGGTGCAGCGTCGTCCATGAAATCCATCTGCAACAGGGTAACGCCCTCGATCGGCTCGACGCGGAGCAGATCGATCCCGACTATCGCCGCCCCGGGGCGCAAACGGCGCACCACCTGTGCCCAGCCGCCCGGCGCTATCCCCAGATCGACCACCGCACTGACGCCGCGCAAAATGCCGAACTTTTCGTCAAGCTCGATCAGTTTATACGCGGCGCGCGAGCGATAACCATCGGCGATCGCGCGTTTGACATAGGGGTCGTTGAGCTGGCGCGACAGCCAGCGCGTTGACGATGCGGTGCGGCGCCGCGCGGTCTTGACGCGGGTATGCCCGCCGACGCTGCGTCCTCCGCTCATCGCCCGGCGCTCCGGCGACCATGCCCGCGCATCATCTGGCGCAGCACCCCTTCGCGGATGCCGCGGTCGGCCACGTCGATGCTGTGCGCTGGCCAGATCTCGCATATTTCCTCGAGCGCAGCGCAGCCCGCCACCACCAGATCGGCGCGTTCACGCCCGACACAAGGCAGCATCGACAGGTCCGATAGCGACAGGCCAGCCAGCCGCGTGCACAGGGCGCGCATATCGCTGGCCGCGATGGTCTGCCCATCAACCTGCGAACGGTCATAGGATGGCAGACCCAGATACAGGCTGGCGAGCGTGGTTACGGTGCCGCTGGTCCCCAGCAATCGGTGTCCGTTCGCCGCCCCCCTGGCGCGCAATGGCGCAATCCGCTGCGCAAAACCGGCCATCGCCGCGCGTACCCGCGCGCGCATCGCCGCATAAGCATCGGCGCGCGAACGGGCGCAATCGGTGTCGTGGCGCTCGGCCTCGGATAATGTCACCACCCCCCACGGGATGCTCTGCCAATCGAGGATGACGGGCTCATTGCCGCTATCGTCGATCAGCGCCACTTCGGTCGATCCGCCGCCAATGTCGAACAACAGCGCCGGACCTATCCCTGCGCTCAGCGACTGATAACAGCCGAGCACCGCCAGTCGCGCCTCTTCCTCGGCCGAAATGACATCGAGCGCGATACCGGTCTCTGCGCGCACGCGGGCCAGAAACGCATCGCCATTGGCGGCGCGCCGGCACGCTTCGGTGGCGACGCTGCGCGACAGGACAACGCGGCGGCGGCGCAATTTATCGGCGCACACCGACAGCGCATCGACGGCGCGGTCCATCGCCAGCGCGCTCATCCGCCCGCTTAGCGTCATCCCTTCGCCCAGCCGGACAATCCGCGAAAAGGCATCGACGATGACGAAATCATCGCCATCGGGGCGCGCAATCAGCAAGCGGCAATTATTGGTGCCAAGGTCAAGCGCGCCATAGGCCGCGCGATAATGAGGTGGCGGGGGAGGCATATCAGCGTGCGCGACGGACGATGCCCACGGCGCTGGCGCAGCGGTGGCGGCGGACGGCACCCCCTGATGCCCCCGATGCCCCTGATGCAATGCACGGCCATGTTGCCGCGTGCCACCCTTGCCCCGCATGGGCCAATCCTTGTACTTTTATCTCTGGCGCGGAGTCTACCGGGCCAGTACTTGATGCTCTGCTAGTGCCAGCAAGGCCGCAACACAAGGGCGCGCACAACAAAGGGGGCCGATTGACCCCCTTTGCCGTCATCTTGCGACAGATTGTGTCGGTGGTCTAGCGGCGGCAGCGATCGTCGCTACGGTCGATGGCGCGGCCAGCCAACGCCCCGGCAGCACCGCCGATGATCGCGCCCGCTGTGCGGTCACCGCGTCGGCCAACCACCGCGCGGCCGGCCAATACGCCGACAACGCCGCCGATGATCGTGCCCGTGGTGCCGTCGCCGCAGCGGCGATAGTCGCGGTTGTCATAACGGTCATCGTAACGCCGATCGTCGTAACGCGGGTCATAGCGGCTGTCATAGCGACGGTCGTCATGGCGACGATCATATCTGCGGTGATCGCGGCGGTGATCGCGCCGATCATAACGGCGATCATCACGATCGTCGTCGTAACGCGAATCCTGATCGTAACGATAGTGATCGCGGTCATAATATTGCGCCGCAGCGGGGACCGAAGCAAAGCTGGTCAGGGCGGTGGCGGCGGTGGCGATGGCCAACAGGGATTTGCGCATCGGGTTTCTCCTCGCTCAGGGCCCGGGGGATGCCGGGGCTTGGAACAAGGGTTAGGCGCGCCGCGATGATCATTTGCTGAACAGGGTTGT
The DNA here is from genome assembly GCA_040080745.1 of Sphingopyxis sp. Lineage (GTDB taxonomy): Bacteria > Pseudomonadota > Alphaproteobacteria > Sphingomonadales > Sphingomonadaceae > Sphingopyxis. The sequence continues at coordinate 53,854 of JBEBHS010000014.1, forward strand.
TGCGCGCGGTTCATCTAGGGTCAGGGCGTTCTCCGCCCGCCTCGTCATCGCCGGACGCGCGGGGATCCAGAGGCGAACGCAGCTTCAGGCGCGCAAGCGGGCGATTGCAAGCGGGGGCTGATTCTCCGCTTTCCTACACGCTGCGCGGTGCGGTATAAGGCTAACGGAAGCGGCTGCGTGCTTGAGCACTTGGTGCGGCGCGGCGAGCTTGGCCGTATCGGGGCTTAACTTGACACATTGCGCTTTTCACCACTGTCGTAAAATATGGCTAGTGCTTGAATTGAAAGGGTAAATCACCGCTGCTTAACTTGACACACTGTCAAGCAAAGCGCGCCTGGGGCCTGACGCTGATTGTGGTGTCAGGCCGCCGCGCTAAGCCTTTTCACGATGTCGCGCTTCAAACGGCGGGCGCGCAGCGACAGCAATTCGTCCTTGGTCTTGACCAGCCAATTGTCGAGCCCGCCATTATGTTCGACCGAACGCAGGCCATGCGTCGATACGCGCAGACGATAGCTTTGGCCCATCGCCTCGGACATCAGCGTGACATTGTGCAGGTTCGGCAGGAACGTGCGCTTGGTCTTGTTATTGGCGTGAGAAACATTGTGACCCACCTGACGGCCCTTGCCGGTCAGTTCGCAAATCCGCGACATGATTGAAAACCCTTGATGCAAGTGATGCTGGAAAGGCCACGCGCCTAAACGAGAGGGAGAGATTCGTCAAGCGCGACAAGCAAGTCCGGCTGCGATAGGAGGGTATATGGCGAATCCTGTCCCTTATCCGCATATGGCCCGCGCGCTGGCGCTTGCCAAAGATGCGGCATGCGCGGGCGAGGTACCGGTCGGTGCGGTGGTCGTCCGGCAAGGGCGGATCATCGGCGAGGGGGCCAATACGCCGCGCAGCAGGCATGACCCGACCGCGCACGCCGAGATCATGGCAATCCGCGCCGCCGCGCTGGCGCTGGGCGATGATCGGCTGGCCGGGTGCGATCTGTGGGTGACGCTCGAGCCGTGCGCGATGTGCGCCGGGGCGATTGCCCATGCCCGCATCGCGCGGCTCTATTATGGTACCGATGACCCCAAGGGCGGAGCGATTGCGCACGGGGCGCGCCTGTTCACCCAGCCGACGGTGCACCACAGGCCCGAGGTTTATGACGGCATCATGGCGCAGCAAGCGGCTACGCTGCTCCGCACCTTTTTTGCCGCAAGGCGTTGAGGGCGCTCACTGATAACGGGTCAGTTCCCACCCGAGCCACGCGATCCCGGCCAGCCACAGCGTCAGGATCGCTCCGGCAACAACCCAGCTACGCGGGTGGGCATCGGCCAGCTCGGCTTCGGCGCGAAACCGGGCCATCAGCGCGTCGGGCATCAGGTGCAACGCCAGCGCAATACCGATCGGCACCAATATCATGTCGTCGAGCATACCCAGCACCGGGATGAAATCGGGTATCAGGTCGATCGGGCTGAACGCGTAGGCCGCGACCGCAGCGGCCACCAGCTTTGCCGCCAAGGGGGTGTCTGTGCTCCGCGCCGCAATCCACAGCGCGGTCGCGTCGCGCCAAAGCCCGTGCGCCCAGGTGCGAACGCGCTGGATCAGTGTCATTCAGACAGGCACCCTTCAGTGGACAAAGCGCGCAACCACATCGCGGTATGATCGGCTGACCTTCACCTGCGCGCCCGATTCGAGTATCAGAAAACATTCGCCATTGGTGTGCGGCTTCACCTCGCGCACCAGCCCCAGATTGACGATGGTTGAGCGGTGGACGCGTTGGAACACGCGCGGGTCGAGGCGTTTCTCAAGGTCTTTCATCGTTTCGCGCAAGATAAGCGACGTTTCGGCGGTATAGATGCACATATAATCGCCCGCCGCGTCGATCCGTTCGATCGTGTCCACATCAACACGGAAAATCTGCCCGCGATCCTTGATGTTGATCAGTTTTTCAAACCGACTGGCGCTGGGCATGTCGCTGTCATCTGTGGCGATCTGTTCGGCGGCCTCGGGCGCAACTTCGGCCAGCACCTCCTTAAGTCGCTCCGCTTCTTCGCCTGAGCGTTTGTCCGCCAACCTCCGCCGTACCCGGTCGAGCGCATCGGCGAGCCGCTCCGACTCGACAGGTTTTAGCAGATAATCGACCGCCTGCGCGTCGAACGCCTTGACCGCATAATCGGCAAATGCGGTGACGAACACGATCAGCGGCGGGTCGATGTCCATCAACCCTTGCACCACAGAAAATCCGTCGAAACCGGGCATCTGAATGTCGAGAAAAACAAGGTCGGGCTTGTGCGTCTTGATCTTGCGGATCGCTTCGCGGCCATTTTGTGCCGTATCGATAATCTCGATGTCGCCATGCTGCTCAAGCCGCAACGCGAGTCCCTGAACCGCCAGGCTTTCATCATCGACTATAATCGTGCGGATCGTCATGCTGTGATCGCCGTCCTCGTGTTAATCGCTCCGTCCTCGACTCGGATCAGCCGGGTGAAGGGAAGCTCGATTGTAACCACATAGCCCCCATCGGGCGAGTGCCGCGTATCAAAACTCTGCTGATCGCCATAGGCTTGGGCCAGACGATCACGGATGTTAGGAAGGCCAACACCCGTGGACGTGGTGGTCACATCACCACCAGGATTCAAGCCGCTGCCGCTGTCCGATACGGTGATCCGCACATTTTGACCGACGAGATGCGCGCTCATGACAATATCGGCGCCCTCTTCGGAGGGAGTCACCGCATATTTGATCGCATTTTCGATGACCGGCTGGAGCAGCAACGACGGCAAACCTGCACCCCCAACACGCGGATCAATGTCGAAACGGACCCGCAAACGGTCTTCGAACCGCATTTTCTCGATCTCCAGATAGAGTTTGAGAGTCTCTACCTCTTGGCTCAGCGTCACCTCGGCGGTCGGCTCGTTGACCAGAGTATAGCGCAGAAAATTGGAAAGGCGTGACAGCATGGCATTTGCGATATCGGTTTGTTTGAGCAAAACCAGCGTCGAAATGCTGTTGAGCGTATTGAACAGAAAATGCGGGTTAATCTGGTAACGCAGCATCGCCAACTGTGATGCCGTCGCCTGATTTTCGAGCGCCGCCAACTGATCAATCTGTTGCTCGACCCGCAAAAAATAGTTGATGGCAAAGTAGAGCGAAGACCACGCAGCCAGTGTCACAGCGTCGACATAGACAAAAATGATGACCAGCTGGGTGAAAGGCACGTCGGTCCCGCCCGGCTGAATCGCTACCATCGATGCATCGATGAAACTGTATATTCCGGTGGCGGTGATGACAGCAGCGAGCGCCGTCGGCCACATCACCAGCGCGCGTTCCTGCATCAGGCGTCGTAACAGAACGGATAGCGTGACGGTTAGTGAGAATCCGGTGATGCCAGACACAATCAACGGGATGAGAAAGGAAAATGTCTGTCCATTGGCAAAACCCGATGCCGCGCGCAGCACGAACCAGCCCAGCCAGCCAAATGTCTGCAGCGTCCAAAAAGCCCGGATTTTATCATCAAAAAAGGGTTGAGGGGCGCTGGGCGCAAAAAGATTAGCCATCGATCACGCCCGGTCAACCGCAACCACATCGCCCCCCGTGCCCGCCTCTTTTTCGCCCAAAGCGCGCACCTCGTCCGCGTGCATCCACATCAGGTCATGCTTGCCTAATGTCCGCCCATCGTGCGCCTGTAGCACGACCTGCCGCACGGGTTGTAAATCCACCGCATCAACCAGCACCGGGGTCGATGGCATGCCGGAGCCCCATTTTTCGCCCCATTGCCTGAGTGCAACCATGGTCGGCAGCAGATCCTGCCCCTTTTCTGTGAGACGGTACATCACCTTGCGTCGGTCGCAGCACATAACGCTGCGTTCAAGGATGCCGTGAATCACCAGGCGCTGCAACCGATTGGACAGAATGTTGCGCGCAATGCCAAGCTCGGTTTGAAACTCTTCAAAATGGTGGACGCCGTTAAAAGCCGCACGCAAAATCATGAACGACCAGCGCTCGCCCATCGCCTCCAGCGCGGCGGGCAGGCCACATTCTCCCGCATCGATCAATGGCTCGCGTAACATCGTCATGGTGTATCTTGCCTCCGTTGCCTCCGCAACCCAAGCGATTTTTGCCGCTGTCTCGCTGTTCCCCTGTGAGCTGGGGCAAGCGCCGCAACGCGCTTTGGATGAAAAAGCCATTGCATGTGCGCTGCAATCCGCCATCTTGGGGCTATGTTGAGGCAATATCAATTGGTTGAAAAAGTGCGGGACTATGACCTGCATGCGGACGAGGACATGCTCAACCGCGCCTA
>JBEBHS010000045.1:0-13524 GCA_040080745.1 Sphingopyxis sp.
GGAGGCGGTGGCGGTGGTGAAACAACCGGCGGGGGCGGCGGCATTACAATGTCCGGCCGCGCGCGCGTCTGCTCATCATTACCATGCCGGGGTGAGCGTTGCCCATCGGCCTGCTGTCCATCCTCCCGCTGTCCACGGCCGTCATACCGCGTCTCCCACCACGCCACGCGCTCCGCCCACAGCGCGCTGACCACGCCGAGCCGCGCGGCTTGGTTCGCGGTGCGTGCCTGATCGGCGGATGCGCGCATAGCCAGATATTGGTCGGTCAATGGCTTGGGGTAGCTGGTCGGCGGCGGGATATTCGCCTCGACATAATCGGCGGGTTGTTCGAGCACGATGAAGCCCGCCATCGGGCTGGCGACGCTGTAGCGCCGCGCCATATTGACCAGATCGGCGGTGCGCATCTCGTTCGCGCGCGCCGCGATGTGCCGCGCCGCCCACAGCGCGCCGGTGCCGGAAAATTGCGGAACCGATGCCGTCAATGTCGGGCGGGCGTAGCGCTGCCACGTCGCCTGCCCGCGCACCAGATTGACCCCGCCCACATCGGGCATCATCCCGACCAGCCGGAACCGGCCGTCGCCCGCCACCATCCGCACCGCGTCGATCGCCTCGCCCGCATCGTCGACCACGGTGCCAATATCGCTACCGCCACGCGCCAATGCCGCCAATGCCGCTTCGCTGCTCATGCTGGCCAGCTCGATGAATGACCCGTCCGAGCGTGCGGCGACATCGCCCAGCCAGCCGCGATCGACCTCGCGCCCCGATGCGATGCTATGGGTGCGGCACGGCAGCGCGAAGGCGGCGCGGCTGTCGAGCGTCACCCGCCCGTCGCTGAACAACAGGCACACCGCGCCCGCCGCCACCGGCACATCGCGCAGCACCGCAAAGCTGGTGCCACCGCCATAATGCGGGTTGTCGAGGATGACGCCCAGCTGCGCACCGTCGGTGATGCGCACGCTCTCGGCACCGCTGCTGTCGAACAGCGTCAGCATCACTGCACCGGCTGGCTCGCGCGCCTCGAGATAGGCTTCGAGCAGCGCCTTTTCCGCCGCCAGATCATCGTCGGCGCGGCTGTAGGAGCGGTCCCAGAAAATGTGGATTGGTGCGCTCGCGCTCGCGCCCTCACTCGCGGCAGGCGCAGCGTCCTCGATATCGAAAAACGCCTGGCCATTGGCGTGGCGGCTGACCGTCATCCCCGTGGCTTGCGATGGCGACAGCCGCAGCTCGCCCGTCAGCATCCCGCTCCAGTCATCGACCGCCAGCACCCCGCCCTGCCACTGCGCGTTGAACCGGCCGGGTAGCGCCACATCGGCCGGAGCGCCATCGTCGCTCTCGATCCGCATGGTAAAGCGCCCGACCGCGCCCGAAGGCCGCATCGGCAGAACATAGCCGCGCATGGGATCGATCGGCGACGTCATGGTGAGCCGGATGGTGCGGCTGCCGTGCGCGGGGATCGGGAATATCCGCGTCGAAAAACGATCGGCCCAGCTCACCTCGGCGAGGCCGGGGTCGATCCGCTGGACGACGCGGCGTTGATAGGCTTCGCGCGCCTGGTCGCGCCCCGCGATCACCCCGTCGATCATGTTACCGCCAACGTCGAGCGCATAGCCGGTGATCACCGAGCCGGCCGGCATATCGAACCGGAAATCGCCCTCGAGCACATCATTGCTATCGTTGCGGAATGTCGCGGTCATGGTGGTTTCGGCAACGCGCCCGCGTATCCGCACCTTGAGGTCGAGCACCTCGATCGCCAGTGCGCGGCTGGTGGTGGCGTCGGAGCGCACCCCGCGCACATTGCCGGACAGCACGAGCGTCGGCTCAGCCGTGCTCTGTTGTTGCTGTTGCGCCGCTGCGGGCATCGCCATCAGCGCCGCCGCTGGCAAAGCCATGCCATAGAGCGCCGCCGACATCATTTTGCTTCGCATGACCGATCCCCTGTCCGACGCTGATTATTCATTCGCTTAGTCCCCCGCACAGGCTTTAGCTAAGCTGAACGAGCCGCTTAACCTATGTTCAGGAAAGGCGTCTCACGGTGCGGGGCAACTGGTCTCGGCCCCCTCCACCAGGTCGAGGCAGCGGCCATCGAGGTTCCGCGTCTCAATCGGCAGCCCGATCAATCCCGCGAGCGTCGGCAATATATCGACCGTCATCACCGGATTGGGCTGTTCAAAGCTCCGCATCCCCGCGCGCCAGAACAGCATCGGCACCCGCCGATCATAATCCCACACCGAACCGTGGGTAGCGACATAGCCAACCCCGGTTTCAGGGATCGGCGTCACCCGTGATTTCAGCACCACCAGAAAATCGCCCGACCGCCCCGCCATATAGGATGCGCGCAGCCGCTGCTCGACGCTCCACTGCTCGGGGTGGCCGCGCGGGATCGGCATCGCGGCGAGCGTGGCTCCGAGCACCACGCGCTCGACTTGCGGGTGCGCGGCGATGATGTGCGTCGCGGCCCTGAGCACGCGCGCAGCGTCGGCGGGGCTGAGCGCGCGGCTCAGGTAATAGTCGCCGAACGGCGCGTCGCCATAGAGCAATGGTCCGTCGAAGGTCATGCCAAGCTCGGCCTTGATCCGCGTGGAGAGCGCCGCCGCATCGAGCGTGCGGTCAACCCGCTCCGCATCGGGCATGGCATTATGCTGATTACGCTCGGGCAGGTCGTGCCCGCCATGGTCGGCGGTCAGCACCACCGCATAATCAACCCCGCTCGCGTCCATCCGCGCGAAGAAATCGCCCAGTTCGCGGTCGAGCGCTAACATTTGCAGGCACATTTCCGCGCCCTCGGTGCCATATGTGTGCCCGACATAATCGGTGGCGGACAGGCCAAGGATGAGGAGGTCGCTCTGCGGTCCCTGGCCCAGACGATGCACCGCGGCGAGGCTCGCCCCCGCTGCCAGCACCGCGCCATCGGCTTCGGGCGAGGCCATGAAGCCGCGAAAATTGCCGCCCGCGCGTTCCAGCCGTCCAGCGCCAACGCTGTGCCCGCCGCCAATGTCGACCGCCTGGCTACGCGCGGCGCATTGCGCAGGCAGGTCAAGCGCAGCGCGCGGCTGCGCCACCGCCGCGACCACTGCCGCGCTGATCCGCGCGACATGCGGCGATTGCTCGCGCCCGCGATAGCTCGACAGGCCGCTGGCCGACAGCCACCACAGTTCATCGGCGGCGCGTCCGCCCATCATGATCGCGGCGCGGTCCTTGCCCGCCACCGACACCACCCGCGTGCGCGGGTCGGCGGCCTTCATCAGGTCGCCCAGCGTCGGCACCAGCAGATAGTTTATCGACGGGGCGTAACGCCCGCTCGCCGACGATGTGCCCTCGACGCTCGGGTCTTCGCTGCAATAGACCCGCCGGTCTTCGCGCGCCAACGACAGATCATACCAATTGTTGGCGATGATGCCGGTGCGCGCGGGCAAGCTGCCGGTGAGGATGGTCGAATGGCCGGGGCAGGTTTCGGTCGCGCCGTGCGCCTGATAGGCTTGCGGAAACACCACCCCGCCCGCGAGCCGCGCGAGCCCGCCCGAAAACAGCCCGCGATATTCGGTGAACAGATCGGCGGAAAATTGATCGACCGAGATGACGATAATCAATTTGGGCGGCGCGGGGCGCATCGCCTCGGCCTCCAGCACCGGGGTCATCGGTTGCGGCGCGGGGTGCGATTGCTGCGCACCTGCCGTAACCGAGCAGGCGAGCAGGGCGAATGCCGAAATCAGTGTGCGCACGTGTGATTCTCCATCATGGGGTGCCTGTTCATGCGCCACCAAGTCGCTATATCGCAAGCTCATGTTGCATCGGGATGACTTAGGGTCAGGACTCAGTAATAGCGCGAACTGAGGTTTGCAGCGATTTCGTTCAGTGCAAGGAAGAAAGACGAAGCGAATATGTCGATATTTCTAGGCTTTCTGACACAGCAATGGACGAAATCGGTCAAATCCCATAGGACAGCAAAATGACTTCCGTATCGAACCCAAATGCCCTTGGAGATAGGCCCACTATCCCCTGCGGCCATTTCGGCCCGATCTGTTCGCCATTTTGCTGCCTCAGCCGTGCGATTACTGGGTCCTGACCCTGGTGCGCCTATTCCTAACCTTGCTAGCGCTCCTCATCGCCGCGCCGGTATCGGCGCAGATTGGCGGCGCGCCGCATATCCGCGCGGTGCTTGCCTCTGAAACGCGCACCCCCGCACCCGGATCGACCACCGACATTGCCATCACCATGGCCCCCGAACGCCCGTGGCACGGCTATTGGAAAAATGGCGGCGATGCCGGGTTCGGGATGGAGGTGAGGTGGGCGCTGCCGCGCGGCGTGACCATCGGCGAGCTCGCCTATCCGGTGCCCGACACGCTCGCCATCTCCGGCCTGATGAACCATGTGTTTGAGGCCCCCTATGCGCTCGTCGCGCCGCTTCGCATTGCCACCGATGTGCCGCGCGGCACCCGCCTGACCATAAGCGGCGATGCGCATTGGCTCGCCTGCACCGACGAGATTTGCGTGCCCGAACAGGGCGTGCTCACGCTCGACCTGGTCGTTGGCGATGGTGCGCCGACCCGCATGGACCCCAGTTTCGATGCGATGCGCGCCGCTCTGCCACAGCCGCTCGGCGGGCCAGCGCGCTATGCGGTCGTGGGCGAGCAGTTGCGTATCGCCATCGCGCTCCCCGCTACGCTCAGCCTCACCGCTCCGCATCTGTTCATCGAAACCCCGCGCGCCAACCAGCCCGGCGCACCGCAAGCGTTCAGCCGCAGCGGCGATATGCTCATCATCGAGACGGCGGCGGGCGATGACTTGGCGGCGATGCACAGCTTTGCCGGCCTGCTCCGCATCGCGCCCGGGCGCGGGCTAAGCTTCACCGCGCTGCCCGGTGCGGTTCCGGCGGCGGGCGAGCCATTGGCCAGCACGGCGAACGCCGGCTTTGACGCGCGCCTGTTTCTGACCGCACTGATCGGCGCGATATTGGGTGGCCTCATCCTCAACGTCATGCCGTGCGTGTTCCCGATCCTCAGCCTCAAGGCGCTCGCCCTGGCCAAAGCCGGCGGCGATGCGCGCGCCGTGCGCGCCGAAGGGTTCGCCTATACCGCTGGCGCGGTGCTGACCGCGCTCACGCTCGGCGCAATCCTGCTGTTGCTGCGCAGCGGCGGCGAGGCGGTTGGCTGGGCGTTCCAGCTCCAGCGGAGCGAATCGGTGCTGCTGCTGATCGTGCTGATGGGGGCGATTACCGCCAACCTCGCTGGCCTGTTCGCGTTCGGCAGCCTCAGCTTTGCGGGGCGCGTAGGCGAAGGCAGGCCGACTAAAACCGCGTTCATGACCGGCGCGCTCGCGGCGTTCATCGCGACGCCGTGCACCGGACCGTTCCTTGGCGCCGCGCTTGGCGCAACGCTGACCCTGCCGGCATGGGCGGCGCTGCCGGTCTTTGGCGGGCTGGGTCTTGGCCTCGCGCTGCCGTTCCTTGCGCTCGCGCTCATCCCCGCCTTGCGCACCCGCCTGCCCAAACCGGGGGCGTGGATGGTGACGCTGCGCCGCTGGCTTGCCCTGCCGATGGCGCTCACCGCGCTCGCGCTGGTGTGGCTGCTGTTCCGGCAAGTGGGGCCAATCGGTGCAGCGGTGGGCGGCGGCGCGCTCATAGCCACGCTCCTGCTCGGTGCATGGGGCGGGCGACTACAGGCGCGTGGGGCAAGCGCCAGCATCGCGCTGTTCGCGATGGCGGCGCTGATTGTACCGCTGTCGCTGCTGCTGCCCGCACCCTCCACCCAGCCGGCCGCACCCCAAGCCAATGGCGCACAGCCATGGAGCGTCGCCGCACAGGCACAAGCGCTCGCAACCGGCCGCCCGCTGTTCGTTTATTTCACCGCCGACTGGTGCGTCAGTTGCAAGGTCAACGAAGCCACAACGATCGACAGCGAAGCGGTGCACGCAGCATTCCGCAGAGGCCATGTCACCGTGCTGGTTGCCGACTGGACCAACGCGAACCCCGCGATCACCCGCGAACTGGCGCGCCTGGGGCGCAACAGCGTGCCGCTCTATCTGTGGTATCCGGCGGGGTCGAGCGCGCCTGAAATCCTGCCGCAAATCCTCACCCCGACGTTGCTGGTCGAGCGGGCCACCGCGAACCCATGACCAAGGTCCGCGCCGATCAGCGGCTGGTCGAACTTGGCCTGGCGGAAAGCCGCACCCGCGCTGCCGCGCTCATCCTTGGCGGGCATGTGTATATCGGGGATCGCAAGGTTGAAAAGGCCGGGCAACAGGTCAGCGAAGACGCGCTCCTCACCCTCAAGGGCCGCGACCATCCCTGGGTGTCGCGCGGCGGGATCAAGCTCGACCATGCGCTCAGCGAACTCGGCTGGGACGTCGCGGGCGCGACTGCGATCGATGTCGGCAGTTCGACCGGCGGCTTTACCGACGTGCTGCTCAGCCGCGGCGCAGCGCGCGTCTATGCCGTCGATTCGGGCACCAACCAGCTCGCGTGGAAGCTCCGCCAGGACCCGCGCGTCATCGTCCACGAACAAACGAGCGCGCGCACCCTCACCCCGGTGCATATCCCCGAGCCCATCGACCTGATCGTCTGCGACGCCAGCTTCATCGCGCTCGCCAAGGTGCTGGGCGTGCCGCTTGGCTTTGCTGCGCCCCGCGCGCGGCTGATCGCGCTGGTCAAGCCGCAGTTCGAAGCGTCGCGCGCCGAAATTGGCAAAAAAGGCGTGGTGCGCGACTGCGCCGTTCATGCGCGCGTCTGTGCCGCCGTCGCCGAATGGCTGCGTGTGCAGGGCTGGGCGCCGCTCCCCGTCATCACCAGCCCGATCACCGGACCCGAAGGTAATGTCGAGTTTCTGCTTGCGGCAACGCGGGCCACCGTCGATGACAGGTCGTCAGCCCCAGAACAGGATTCGCCAGCATGAATGAAATCGCATCGAGCGGACAGTTGCGGATGTCGCTGGTGCGGTGGATATTGGTGTGCGTGCCCGCCTTCGTCGCCTTGGGCAGCTTGATCGACATCGCAGCGCACGCGGGCCCTGACAATCGCTGGTTTGCGACGCTCGTCCCGCAAGGGGCTTTGCTCCCCGCCTGGGCTTTCACGACCATCTGGATCATCCTCTATGCGCTGATTGGCACCGCACTGGCGCTGATCATTTGCGCGCGCGGGGCGTCCGGACGAACCAGTGCCATCGCGCTGTTCCTCGTCGCTCTGATGGCGCAATGTGCGTGGAAAATCCTGTTTTTTGGCCAGCATCAGGTGTCGTCGGCGCTCATCCTGATGGGGTTCGTGCTTGCGCTGACCGCAGCCGCAACAATCCTGTTTGCGCGCATTCGCGTTGGCGCGGCGCTGCTGATGCTGCCCTATCTGGCGTGGCTGTGCTTTGCTGCGACCTTTAATTTTCAGATCGACGCGCGCTATCCCGATGCCGAAACCCTTGTCCCGCCCGCTGCCAGCGCCAATATAGGACTTGGGCAGGGTCTGTAACGACCAAAAGGACATATTTATGCAATCGCAAAACAAGTTTTTCGAAGACCTTTCCAAGGCGTTGAACGGCGCGGCGGGCAGCTTTGCCGGCATGGCGCGCGAGGCGCAGGACGCGGCGCGTGAACGCGCGCGCGAGTTTATCGGCGGCAGCGATTTTGTATCGCGCGAAGAGTTTGAGGTGGTCAAGGATCGCCTTGCGCGGGTTGAGGCGGCGCTTGCTGGCGCAGCCCCGGCCGCTGCGCCAAAGAAAAAACCAAAGAGCTGAAATAGCCACGATTCGCGGCGTTGCGCTGGCTGGCTCTCCCGCTCTATGGTTTGGCGCAATGACCGACGATTTTGACAGTGATGAGGACGGCGAGCCGATTGAGGTGCTCGCACGCTATTTTGACGCGCATGGCTGGCCCAACGAACCGGTTGGCGACGACGAACTTGTTACCAATGTGCAGGGCAGCTGGACCAGTTATGAACTGCGCACCGTCTGGCGGCGCGAGGATGGCGTCCTGCAAATCCTGCTGTTTCCCGAGATTAAGATGGTCGAGGAACGGCGCGCCGCGATGTTCGAGGCGCTCTCGCTGATCAACGAGCAATTGTGGATGGGGCATTTCGAACATTGGTCGGCCAGCGGCATGATCCTCTATCGCCACGCAACCTTGCTCGATGATGGCGTGCATCTGACGCTCGATATGGCCGAAACATTGGTGCAAACCGCGATCGACGAATGCGAGCGTTTCTATCCGGTGTTCCAGTTCATTCTGTGGGGCGGCAAATCACCAGCCGAAGCCATCGCCGCCGCGCTCATCGAAACGCGCGGCGAAGCGTGAAATGAGAAACATATGAATATCAATACACTAGCCAAATATGACGGTGACATGCTGATCTTTGGCTGCGGCACGATGGCCGGCGCGATGCTGACCCGCTGGCTGGCCAAGGGATTGGCGGCGGACCGCGTGCTCGCCATCCGCCCCAGCGGGGCCGCCGCGCCGGGCGGCGTCAGGACGCAAAGCGAATTGGGCACGATCGCAGCGCCCGACATCCTCATCATCGGGGTCAAGCCACAGATTTTTGCCAGCGTCGCCAGTGAAATTAATCGCGTCCTTGCCACCGACACACTGGTCATTTCGATCATGGCGGGCATTGCGCTAGAGGATTTACGCCTTGCGCTGCCCGACGCAGGAACCATCGTCCGCGCCATGCCCAACCTGCCGGTGATTGAGGGGCGCGGTATCGTCGCGGTTGTGAGCGAGGCCGCCGACAAGCGGATTGGCATGTTGATGACCCCGCTCGGCCATGTCCACATGATGGACGAAGAGGCGGGGTTCAACCTGGTCACGGCGTTGACAGGCTGTGGCCCTGCCTTTGTCTACCGTTTTGCCGCAGCGATGGCGGGCGCGGCCGTTCGGCTTGGCCTGAGTGATGAGGACGCCGACACGCTGGCCCGCGCAACCGTCGCGGGCGCGGCGGCGACTTTGGCGGCATCAGAGCATAGCGCAGCCAAGCTGGCCGATGCGGTCGCCAGCCCGGGCGGGATGACGCAGGCCGGGCTGGACGTGCTCGACAGCGACGGGCGGCTCGCCGCGCTGCTCGCCGAAACTTTGCGCGCGGCGCGCGATCGCGGCCGCGAATTGGCAGCGGCAATCCGCGAGGATTAGCCTATTTCCGCCGCGCCAACTCGGCGATATGCGCGTGCGCGGCGACGGGGATTAGCCCTTCCAAGACACGCCAGTAACCAGTGACGGCATCCTGCCCCGCACCAGCATAAGCGCCTGCCATCGTCGCCATAAGCGCACCTGTCAACGCCCGCTCTAACGCATGGCCTGTTGGCGTAGCATGCAATTGACGACGTCTTTTATCTAAAGAATCGCTCGAAACGACGATCAGGCCACGCGTCACTAAATCCCTTGCCACACGGCTCAACGCCTGCTTGCTCGTGCCCGACAGCGCGATCACATCGCTCATCGCCAGCCCCGGCCAGGCCGCGACATGGCCCAGCAAACGGAAATGCGCAGCGCCTATCCCGGCTTCTCTCAGCACCGTGTCAATGCTCCGCAGCAAATGCGACTGACCGAGCAGCAACAGGCCGACCCCGCGCGCGACTTCCTCGTTGCGCAGGAATAATGGCGATGCGGCAAGGCGCAGCCGTGCCAGATCATAGTCGTTTGAATTATCCGTCATCGGTTGACCCACTCCGCCTCGCTGGCTAACCGCGACACTGACCGTTAGCTAGAGGCTCCATAAATGTCAGATTGTGTAACCGCCATACCTGCCTTTACGATTGAGCCAAACGCAAATGCTGTATCAGCGGCGGCGCGCGAAGCGATGATCGCCGACCCGGGGTTTGGCAAGGTGTTCACCGACCATATGGCGATTGTCCGCTATCGCGAAGGCGTGGGCTGGCACGACGCCAAAATCACCGCGCGCGCGCCTATCAGCCTCGACCCCGCAGCGGCTGTGCTCCATTATGCGCAGGAGATTTTCGAAGGAATGAAGGCCTACGCCCTAGATGATGGCGCGATGGCGCTGTTCCGCCCCGATGCCAATGCGCGGCGGTTCAACGCATCGGCCGAGCGGATGGCGATGCCGCAATTGCCCGAAGCGATATTCCTCAGATCGTGCCGCGAACTGGTCAAAATTGACCGCGACTGGTTCCCGCCCGTTGAGGGCGGCTCGATCTACCTTCGCCCGTTCATGTTCGCGTCCGAGGTGTTTTTGGGGGTCAAGCCGGCGTCCGAATATCTCTACATCGTCATCGCGGTGGCGAGCGGTAATTATTTCAAAAGCGGTGCGCCTGCCATCCGCCTGATGGTCGCAGAAACCGATACCCGCGCTGCTCCCGGCGGCACCGGCGCGGCCAAATGCGGCGGCAATTACGCCGCTTCGCTGCGCGCTCAGGCCGCCGCAACCGCTCAAGGGTTCGACCAGGTGGTGTTCCTCGACGCGGCGGAGCGCCGCTATGTCGAGGAGTTGGGCGGGATGAACCTGTTTTTCGTGTTCGACGATGGCAGCCTGCTCACCCCGCCGCTCGACGGCACGATCCTCCCCGGCATCACCCGCGACAGTTTGATCACCATGCTACGCGCACAGGGGCTTCATGTGCGCGAGCAGCGCTATGCCATCGACCAGTGGCGCGCCGATGCTGCCAGTGGCCACCTGGTCGAATGTTTCGCCTGCGGGACAGCGGCGGTGGTCACGCCGGTCGCCAGCGTCACTGGCGCGGATTTTACCGCGACCATCGGCGGCGGCGGGCCGGGACAGGTAACCGAAGCTATGAAACAGCGCCTCGTCGCCATCCAGCGCGGCACCGCACCCGACCCGCACGGCTGGGTGCACCCAATCGGATAATAGCCCTTCCCTTCCGCGAAGGCGAAGCTATAAGCCCGCCCTCAACCAACCCTGTTTGGCCATAGCGATGGGGCCATGCTGTTGGGGCGTCGCCAAGTGGTAAGGCACCGGCTTTTGATGCCGGCATTCGCAGGTTCGAATCCTGCCGCCCCAGCCAGCTAGCTTTTTTTAAGAGCGTAGCGACTTAGAAAAGCTGCTGCCCCCGCGCAGGCGGGGGCCAGAACCTGCGCCTTTTATTCGCTCCGCTTAGCGCTGTGCTTGTGGTTCGAATCCTGCCGCCCCAGCCAGTCTTCGCAAGCGGGGGCCCATCGGCAAAGCATCTCCCCATAGCCCTTTGCGCAAAATGGTGGCACAGTGCGCACATGCGCACTTCAGCAACCATCAGCCGGCGGCCAACCGCTTATGACGTGGCAGAACGCGCGGGCGTGTCGCAGCCCACAGTGTCAAAGGCTTTGCGCGGTCACCCGTCAATCAGCCAAGCGACGCGCGATCGCGTGACGCAAGCAGCGGCGGACATCGGCTATCAGGTGAACCGCAGCGCGGCGCGGCTGCGCTCGAACAAAACCCACACCATCGCGCTGGTCATGCTGTGTCACAAGGTCGACGGCGCGGTCGAGGTCAGCCCGTTTTTCCAGACGTTGCTGGGCAATGTCGCCACCGCGGCATCCGAAACCGGCCACGACCTGCTGGTGTCCTACCAATCGGGTGAGCGACCCGATTTCAGCAAATATGCCGACGCCAGTCTAGCCGACGGATTGCTCGTCATCGGCAGCAACGAACATCATGACGCATGGGCGCAGGTCGAGGATTTGCGCGACGCGGGTGCCGCCATCGCCAGTTGGGGCGGACCCAGCGACGGCCCCGGCGTTGTTTCGGCCGACAATGTGGCTGGCGGCGCGGCGATGGCCCGCCATTTCATCGCGCACGGGCGGCGCGCGCCCGCCTTTGTCGGTGCCGATGGCCAGCGCCAGTTCATGGAGCGTTATCGGGGCTTCGCCGATGCGATCGAGGACGCCGGAGCGCCGCGCCCGCCCGCTTTTGCCGGAACCGACCCCGACCGCGTGCGCCAGGGCTATCAAGCCGCCGATCAGTTGCTGCGGCAGGGGATTGCATGCGACGCCATTTTCGCCGCCACCGACCTGATGGCCATCGGCGTTATCCACCGCCTCGACGAGGCAGGCATAGCGGTGCCAGAAACCATCGCGGTTGCGGGGTTCGACGGGGTCGATGCTGGCCGCTATTGCCGCCCCGCGCTCACCACCATCGAACAGGATATGGCCGCCGCCGGACGGTTGCTGGTCGCCGCTTTGCTGGGCGGCGCAGGAGCAGGGGCCGATGCGGCTGGCCTGCGTTCACCCGTCAAACTGATCGTCCGCGACAGCGCTTAAAACAGCCCGGGCACTTCGCGCTGTGCCGGGGTTGGTGTGTCGGGGATCAGCAGTTCCATCGCCTGCGATCCAGCCCGCGCACCGCCGCCCGCGCTCTGTGCGCTTTGTCCGCCCGTGGCCGAAATCGGCGTGCAGGCGCGGCCCGACAAAAAGTCGATCGCCGACGCCACCGATGCTTCGCGCACATCACCCAGCGGCAGCGTCACATCATCGGCCGCGCGGCAGGTGTTGGCGACCGAGCCAGCGAGGCCGGTATAATAAGCGGTGTTGTTGCTCGCATTGCCCGTCGCAAAGGCAATCACCCGCAGCCGATCATCGCACGCGGTGCGGTCGAGCGCGATCTGCCCGACCGGCTTGCCATAGGTGTTGCCGCCGACCAACGCCATGTTGCTGCCCAGAAACGGGATCATTCCGTTAATCACCAGCTCGCTCGCCGACGCTGTCGATCCGGTGCCGATGAAGGCGATTTTGACCGGCGTCACCGACTGTGTACCTGGCGCAAAGAAATGCGTGTCGTCGTTCGATGCCTTCTCCGGGCGGAACCGCGTTTGCGAGAATATATCGCTGGTCCGCCGCCCGCCGCCCAAGAGATCGCCAAACAGATTGGCGGTCGAAACCAGCCCGCCGCCATTATAACGCAGATCGACGATGAACTCGCTAATCCCGGCCGCACGGAAGCTGGCATAGGCATTGCGTAGTTGCTGGTCAGCCGAGGAGATGAAGGTGCGCAGATTGAGGTAGCCGACGCGCCGCCCGCCGCCCAGATCGAGGATCCGCGATCCATAGCGCGATGACACCGGGGTGAGGCTATAGTCGGCCTTGGTGACGGTCAGATCGCGCGTGCCGCCCGCGTCGGTGACGCGCAGCACCCGCACCGTGCCAGCGGTGCTCGGCCCCAGCGCGTTGGTGACGCCCGCCGTCCCTTCGGCCAAGATGATGGCGTCCACGGTGCGCAGGTCGGCGGCGGTGGTGCCGATGGCGAGGATTTCGGTGCCGCGGTCGATGCCAGCGGCCAGCGCGGGCGCGCCCTCGAACGCTTCGGCGATGAACACGCGGCGCGCGGTAGTGTCATACGACAGCCGCACGCCGAACCCCGCGCTTGCCCCGCCCGAGAAAAAGGCATTTTCCTGGGCGATAGAGGTGATGTAGGTGAAAAAGCGGTCGCGCCCCTGCGCGCGCGCGGTCGCGGTCAGCGCGTCGATATAATCCTGCACCGTGGCCGAAGCCCCCGGGTTGGGCGAAGCGGGCAGCGTTTCGGGGAACAGATACCATTCGCGCATCTGTGCCGTCACCCAGTCCTGCCGCTCGCGCACGCTGCATCCGGCGGTGGGGGTCGGGGTCGGGGTC
>JBEBHS010000046.1:0-13165 GCA_040080745.1 Sphingopyxis sp.
GAGTAAGCGGGGGGACGGTGGGGTTAAGTAAGCTATCACCGTAATTTTGTCATTCCCGCGCAAGCGGGAATCCATCACCTGCCTACTCAGCCTGAACCGGAGGCTTAGGTGATGGGCCCCCGCCTTCCGCCATTGGCGGAAGTTTACCCTGAGCGCCCGCCTTGCGGGCAGTCGAAGGGCGGGGGTGACAGGTTTTGAGGGTAAATGCGGCGGTTGAGGATTGAGAGCAGAGTCGCCAAAGCCGGGCTTAGTTACTCCGCCTTCGCTGCCTTACGCACCAACGCACTCACGGCTTTTTTGACAATAGCCTTTGCAGCTTTTGGTGGTTCACCGTCAATCGTATCGCGCTTCAACACACCGTTTGTCAAAATGATCCTGAGATCATCTTCTGTGACGCGAACGCCATCAAACAGGCGGCGAATTTCGCGTCGCAACGCGTAAATAATCGCGTCAGACTGCAAAATCTCGGAGACAACGTAACGATTCAATATCTGCGCTTGGCGATGATATTCAGCCAGCGAGTCAGTTGAAATACTTTCCCTGCACAACATAAACAGCTTGCTAAGATCATCGCCAGAACGAGCGGATAGTTTGGTCACATCAAAATTAAAAACTTCCTCGTAATCTATTGGCTGGCTAAATTTAATTCTAAATATCTTCCATTCAATTGCATTGGAGAGGATAACCCATTCAATTCCTTGGTGGGCGCCATAATTTATTGCCTGCTTGAGGTGGTTGTCATTGAGATTTGTGCCAGCTGATTTTATCTCCGCCAGATAATATATTTTCCCCTCGACCTTGATAGCCAGATCACAGAAAGTCCCACGTATCTGCTGTTCACTCGTCAATTCTGTGTATTTGTCATAGCCAAATATGTCGGTGAGCATGTCTTTGATGACAGTCACCGTATCGGCTTCGGATATGTCGCGCTCCCTTAATTTTCCAACAATCGGCTGATAACGCTTCAATCCAGCTACAAGGCGATCATTAACCTTCTTGGGGATTTTAATAGCCGTCATTATTTCTACCCCTTCGATCAATACACCCGCGCCTTGGGCTTGATATACGCAATATCATCGGACAGCGTATATTCGTGGACCGGGCGGTAGTCGAGCTTGACCCCGCCGCCCTTGCCGCCCCAGCCGTCGAACCACGCCACCGTGTGTTTCATCCAGCCCTTGTCGTCGCGCTTGGGGAAATCTTCGCGCGCGTGGGCACCGCGGCTTTCCTTGCGGTTGTGCGCGCCGTGGATGGTGACGGTGGCTTGGGCGATAAGGTTGTCGAGCTCTAGCGTCTCGATCAGGTCGGTGTTCCAGATCAGGCTACGGTCCGATATGCCGATGTCGGCCATCTGCGCATAGACGGTGGCCAGTTTCGCCTTGCCCTCGGCGAGCACTTCGTCGGTGCGGAACACCGCGCAATGCGCCTGCATCACCTGTTGCATCGCGGTGCGGACCTGCGCGGTCGGCGATGCGCCACTGGCAAAGCGGAAATGGTCGAGCCGCGCGAGCGCAAGATCGGCGCTGTTCGCGGGCAGCGCCTTGTGCGCCGCGCCGGGGGTGATGATTTCCTTGAGCCGAAGCCCGGTGGCGCGGCCAAACACCACCAGATCGATCAGCGAGTTCGAGCCAAGCCGATTGGCCCCGTGGACCGAAACACACGCCGCCTCGCCCACCGCGAACAGGCCGGGGACGATATGGTCGGGGTTGCCACCCCGCAATGTCACGACTTCGCCATGATAGTTACACGGGATGCCGCCCATATTATAATGAACGGTGGGGCATACGGGGAGCGGTTGGCGCGTCAGATCGACATTGGCAAACACCTTGCCGGTTTCGGTGATGCCGGGCAGCCGCTCGGCCAATATCTTGGCGTCGATATGGTCGAGGTGGAGGTTGATATGGTCCTTGTTCGGCCCAACGCCGCGTCCTTCGCGGATTTCGATCGCCATCGAACGCGACACGACATCGCGCGATGCCAGATCCTTGGCCGACGGGGCGTAACGCTCCATGAAGCGCTCGCCTTCGGAGTTGGTGAGATACCCGCCTTCGCCGCGCGCGCCCTCGGTAATCAGCACGCCGACGCCGTAAACCCCGGTCGGGTGAAACTGGACAAACTCCATATCCTGAAGCGGCAAGCCAGCGCGCAGCAACATGCCGCCGCCATCGCCGGTGCAGGTATGCGCGCCCGTCGCGGTGAAATAAGCGCGGCCATAACCGCCGGTCGCCAGAACGGTCGCGTGGCTCATGAAGCGGTGGATCGACCCATCGGCCATGCACAGCGCAAGGACCCCGCGACATAGGGGGCCGTCCGGCCCGTCTTCCATAATCAGGTCGAGCGCGAAATATTCGATGAAGAAATCGGCGTCATATTTGAGCGATTGTTGATAGAGCGCATGGAGCATCGCGTGGCCGGTGCGATCGGCGGCGGCGCAGGTGCGCTGCGCCGGTGGGCCTTCGCCCATATTCTGCATCATCCCGCCGAACGGGCGCTGGTAAATCTTGCCATCCGCCGTGCGCGAAAAGGGCATGCCGGCATGTTCCAGCTCATACACCGCCTGCGGCGCTTCGCGGACCAGATATTCGATCGCGTCCTGATCCCCCAGCCAATCCGACCCCTTGACGGTGTCGAACATGTGCCAGGTCCAATGGTCCGGCCCCATATTGCCAAGCGACGCGGCGATGCCGCCCTGCGCCGCAACGGTGTGGCTGCGGGTCGGGAAGACTTTGGTGATGCACGCGGTTTTCAGCCCCGCTTCGGCCGATCCCATCGTCGCGCGCAGGCCGCTGCCACCCGCACCAACCACGACCGTGTCATAGACATGGTCGATGATCTTATAACTTTCAGTGGCCGCCATTGGCCGATCCCCCAAATGCCAAGGCCGCGATCGAGAAAAGCGCGAAGGCCATGCCGCCCCAGGTGAAAAAGGTAATCGCGAGCAGCCCCGCGAGCTTGCCCGCCTCGCCGTGGCAATAATCCTCGACCAGCACGGTGAGGCCGAGCCGAATATGCGTGAAGACGCTCACGCACAGCAGCGCTAGCGGCACCGCAGCAGCAGGTTTGGACAGCCACATTTTGAGCGCGTCCAGGCTGGAAAAATCGGATGTGACAAGGCTGGTGACAAGCCAGGTCATCAGCACCAGATTGGCGATGGCGGTGACGCGCTGCATCATCCAGTGGTGGCTGCCCGACTTTGCGGAGCCAAGGCCGCGCACATGGCCCAATTCGGTTGCATGCCCCATGTCAAAGCCCCTTATAATAAATGAACAGCCACACAGCGGCGGTCAGAATGACAGGGGCAGCCGCAACGACCATCGCCCATGTGCGGTTGGTGTTCAGTTCATACCCCGCGCCGGTATCGAGCAGTAGGTGTCGCAGCCCCGATGCTCCGTGCTGGAAAAAGGCCCAAGTCAGGCCGATCAGCACCACTTGGCCATACCAGGCGCCAGCGTGGTCGATGAAGGCGGCATAGGCCTCGGCCCCGCTCGCCCCCGCGCCCAGCCACCACAGAAATACGAGTGCGCCGACAATCGCCAACCCGTCGCCGGTGGCGCGGTGGAGGATCGAGACCAGCATCGCCGGGCTCCATTTATAGACCTGTAAATGCGGCGATAACGGGCGTTGTGATTCGGCGGCCATGCTGATTCCATTTCCAAAATATGATGCACCTATGCCTTTAACCTATGGGCCATTTGATGCAAGCCGTGCGAATGCAATCACTTATCGAACATTAGCCAAAAATTAGCGAAATTGGGTGAAGACGGTGGCGAACACCCAAGCACGAGGCGCGCGAATACAGGACGAGACAGGCAATGGGTCGCACCAAAATGCCACCACTTTCGAACGACAGGAATCCGTTACGCTGTGTGCGCGCGGCGACCGCGATCGAATATGCGCTGTTGATCGCGTTGATTGCGGTCGGCGGCATAACGGCGTTCCAGATGACCGGAAACAAGGTTGTCGGCACCATGAACAATGCGGCGTCTGCGTTACCCGGCGATGGCGGCGACCCACCGAATCCGGACGATGTTTAGGGTCCTGACCCTGGCTTGGCCGGCGCGCTTTGCTTGACAGTGTGTCAAGTGAAGCAGCGGTGCTTTACCCTTTCAATTCAACCACTAGCCATATTTTACGACAGTGGTGAAAAACGCAATGTGTCAAGCTAAGCCCCGATACGGACCGATGCATAGCGCCGCCTGCCGCCGCGTGACCAACGCTCCGTCCGCGCGCATCATAGCATGATGCCACGCGTGTAGGAAAGCGTGGGAAGACGATCATCGCCAGCCGCCGGACCCCGCTGCTTGCCAGCCTGACCAGCGCGTCGCCTGTCGCCGCGCCCACACCGCATGATGATGATGATGACGACTAATCGTCGCCGCTTTCACCCTTGTCGCGCTGGGCATAGAGCAGCGCGGCGATAATCGCAGCCGAGCCAAGGCCGGCCGCCGCCGCAGTTTTCCAATTGATGCCCTTCTTGTCGCTTTGACTGGCGCTCGCGCGCATCCGCGCTTCCTTGGCTTCGCGCGCGGCGCGCAGCACTTCATTCTCTTCGCCATCGGGGATGTCATTCTGTTCGCTCATCGCGCTTCCTTAGAGTATCGCTGATTTCAAACCAGCACCTGCTCTACCGGAATATAGGGATGGCCGAGCGCCAACGCCACCGGTTCGCAGGTAATTTTTCCGTCGCAAACATTCAGCCCCGCCGCGAGGTACGGATCGGCGCGCAGTGCACCCTTCCACCCAAGGTCCGCGATCCGCAGCGCATGCGGCAGCGTGACATTGTTGAGCGCATAGGTTGACGTGCGCGCCACCGCGCCGGGCATGTTGGCCACCGCATAATGGACAATGCCATCGACCACATAGGTCGGTTCAGCGTGGGTGGTGGCGTGGCTGGTTTCAAAACAGCCGCCCTGGTCTATCGCCACATCGACCAGCACCGACCCGCTGTTCATGGTGGACAGCATCGCACGCGTCACCAGATGCGGCGCGGCCGCCCCGGGAATCAGCACGGCACCGATCACCAGATCGGCCTCGGCAACGCACTGCGCCAGATTGGCCTTGTTCGAAAAGCGCGTTTTTGCCCGGCTCTCAAAATGCATGCCGAGGCGTTCGAGCACTTCGGGATCGCGGTCGAGGATCGTCACGTCCGCGCCCAGTCCCACCGCCATCTGCGCCGCGTTGAAGCCGACGACGCCGCCGCCGATCACGCACACCTTGCCCGGCGCAACCCCCGGCACCCCGCCCAACAAGATGCCGCGCCCACCATGCGCCTTTTCGAGCGCAGTCGCGCCAGCCTGGATCGACATGCGCCCCGCGACCTGGCTCATCGGTTTGAGCAATGGCAGGCCGCCCTGCCGCCCGGTCACGGTTTCATAAGCAATGCCGACCACACCCGACGCAATCAGGTCGTTGGTTTGATCGGGGTCGGGGGCAAGGTGAAGATAGGTGTAGAGAATCTGTCCGGCGCGCAGCATCGCACGCTCCGCTGCCTGTGGCTCCTTGACCTTGACGATCATCTCGGCGCGCGTAAAAATGCTCGGCGCGTCGGCAACGATGGTCGCACCAGCCGCGGTATAATTGGCGTCCGAGGCCCCGATGCCAAGGCCCGCGCCGCTTTCCACCAGCACCTCATGCCCATGCGCCACCAGTTCGTGCGCGCTTTCCGGCGTCAAACCGACGCGATATTCGTGGTTTTTAATCTCGCGCGGGCAGCCAATAATCATCGTCGCTCTCCTGTTCCTGCCGCGTAATAATGTTTCATCTGGCCATAAGGAAGTTACCGCGCACGTCAACTATAGCAGCAGCGTGGCTAACGCGAAATTAACCATGTGCGGGTAACCGTTATGACTTGGAATCAAATACAGGACGGGCAAACCATGGCAAAACCGGAACAGCGATTGGCATTTACCGATGTCGAACCGGTCAGCATTGCCGAAAAATTGCCGTTTTTCGACGCAGACCAGGACCTGACCGACCGCGCACGGCGCATCGCGCTTTTGACCCGTGGGCACGAGCGCGCGATTACCGGAGCGTTCTGGGATGTCCATAACAGCCGATCCCCGGCCAAATCGCGCGTAGCGGGCGAGTTACTCGAAAAGGCGCTGGTCGAAGGTATCGGCTATATCCAGGCGAAATTTGACCGCCCCCGCGAACAGGCGTGGGCGACCACCGCCTGCTTATTTGCATGGCGCGCAACCATCAGCGGCAGCGACCTTGGCACCGTGTTCGCCTGCTTGTCGGCAGCCTATGCCAAAACCGTCGAAGTCCTTATCAATTCAGGTGTTGATGACGCCCGCGAAATGGCAACCCTGCTCAGCACGCTCAACCATATGGCGCTGCTCGAAGCCGATACGATGACCAGCTACAAACAGAGGCTCGATGCGCATCTCATGCGGCAGGAGCGCCGCGAAATTGCCGAAGCATTTGAAACCACGATCGCCAGCGATATGCTGAGCGCGCAGGCGGTTGGTTCGCAATTGGGCGGACAGACCAGCGAAGCTGCGCTCGCCGCGCGCTCAATGCTCGGCAAGGCATCCGAAGTTGCCGCTGCTGCTGAACAGTCGGCGCTGGCGATGCGCGAGGCCGCCCGCACAGCCGCCGGGCTGATCCGCGCCATCGAAACAACGCGGCAGGAAGTCGAAAACGCCTCGGAAATCGCTGATCGCGCCAGCGTTCAAGCTGGAGATGCCCTGGAAACCTCCATGGCGCTTTCCAGCCACGCGGAGACCATCGAATCGATCCTTGGCTTGATCCGTGAAGTCGCCGGACAAACCAATCTGCTCGCGCTCAACGCCACGATCGAAGCAGCGCGCGCCGGCGATGCGGGCCGTGGTTTTGCAGTGGTCGCACAGGAGGTTAAGAGTCTTGCCAACCAGACAGCCCGCGCCACAGACGATATCGCCAGCAAAGTCACCGCCATCCAGTCCGCCACCCGCACCACCGTCGATGCCAACAGTTCTATCCGCGAAACGGTCGAAGAGGTCAAAGCCTTTGCGGGGCGGATTCGCGAGGCGATGGAGACGCAGGCACGCACCGTGACAACGATTACAGCAGCGGTCGATGAAACCGCGCTGGCAGCGGATTCAATGTCGGGCACCATTTCGGCGATTCGCGAAGATACCAACCGTGTTGTCGAGGAAATCACCACCATCGAAACCGGGTTTGCCAGCATCAATGACAGCTTTGCCGCACTCGCCAAATCCGCCAGCGAATTCACGCAAAAGGTTGCGTGACTTGAGTCGAACATTGGCCTAGTCGGACCAAATGACGACAAGCTGGATGTTCACCCTGCCGTGTAACCGCGCATCCGCGCAGAGCATTACAGCCGAGCACCCGGCACTCAGCGCGTTCGACCCGCCGCCGGTGATCGCGGCCTGCGAGGAAGATGAAGCCGCCGACCGCTGGCGCATCGACGTCTATTGTGATGGGCGACCACCGCGCAAATTGGTCGAAGCAGTGATGGCGCTGGCCGGGCGCAGGCATCGCAAAGCGCCCAAATTGGTGCACCTTGGTGAACAGGATTGGATCACCCTATCGCAATCGGGGCTGGAGCCGGTGCGCGCCGGGCGGTTTCATATCCACACCGACGGGCATGAGCTTGACGATAGGCCGGGGGTCGTCAATTTCCGGATCGATGCCGGGCAGGCATTTGGCACCGGACATCACGAAACCACGGCGGGGTGCCTCGCCGCGCTCGATGCTCTGCACCGCTGCGGGCACCGTTTTCGTAACATCATCGACATCGGCACCGGAACCGGATTGCTCGCCTTTGCCGCGCTTCACCTGTGGCCGCGCGCGTCCGCTATTGCCAGCGACATCGATCCGGTCAGCATAGCAGTCAGCGCCGAAAACGCCGCGAGCAACGGCATCCCCATCGGTTATGGACCGAGCATGGTGATGTTGACGCAAGCCGACGGAACCGACAACCCGTTGATTGCCGAAGGCGCGCCCTATGATCTGATCTGCGCCAATATCCTCGCGGGGCCGCTGGTCGCGCTGGCCCCAGCATTAGCCGCCATTGCTGTGCCGGGCGCGACGTTGCTACTCGCGGGCTTGCTCGATAAACAGCGTAGTTCGGTTGTTCGCGCCTATCGGCGGGCCGGGTTTCGTGTCGATCATCGCGGCAGCGGCGAATGGCCAGTGCTGCGCATGACGATGCGTCATCGCATCGGCTGGCGGCGACCCATCAGAGCAAGCGGCAGTGCAGGTCAACCGCCTGGCGATTTTGGTAGTTTTTAGGCCAACCCGCCGCGCGCATAGGCCTGTGTGCCATGAGTCAATACTGTGTCGCCATCAACGATGTCGGCGATGGCAATGTCGGGTAACGTTGCCAGCCGCGCATAAAGCGGCGCAAAGTCAGTGTGCAGCGTCGCGTCCAGCAATTTATCGAAGCTGTCGATGACGAAATAATTCTGCTGAAAATCGTCGATCCGATAGTTGGTGCGCATCAACCGTCCGAGGTCAAAGCCGATGCGGTTTGGGCTGGGATCGTCGAGCGCAAAGATGCTCTCGCCATAGCTGGAAACAATCCCGGCACCGTAAATCCGCAAACCCCCATGTTCGCGGACCAGCCCGAACTCGACGGTGTACCAATAGAGCCGCGCCAATTTATGCAGCGCGCCAAAACCAAGGCTGCGCAAACCGCCCTTGCCATAGGCCTGCATATAATCGGCGAACACCGGGTCGGCGAGCATCGGCACATGGCCGAACACGTCATGGAAAACATCGGGTTCCTGAAGATAGTCGAGCTGATCGGCGCGGCGGATGAAATTGCCCGAAACGAACCGCCGATTGGCCAGATGGTCAAAAAACACGTCATCGGGAACCAGGCCCGGTACTGCGACAACCGACCAGCCCGTCGCCGCCATCAACCGTTCGTTGAGCGCCCCAAAATCGGGAATGCCGGGTTGTTCGAGCCGCAGCACATCGATGCCGCGCATAAAGGCATCGCACGCGCGCCCGGGAAGCAAGCCAAGCTGCCGCGCAAACAACGTATCCCACACCGCATGTTCGGCGGCGCTGAACTGGCCCCAATCCTGCTCAATCGTCCAATCGGGGTTTGCACCCGGTGGCAACACCTCATGAACATGACTCTGCGCTTGTTCGTCCATATGACCCACATAGCATAAAATAGTTTCAAATAATACTTTAGGTCAGGGCCTGTGGCCACATTATTTGACAGAAGATCGATTCTGACTAGGGGACAGCTTTGGACCCAGACTATGTGCGCAGCAAAGGGCAGCATATGAGTTTTGCGACAATCGCACTCGGATGGCAGATCGCACTAAGTCTGTCGCTGCATCCGATTGCCGCGCAATCGGAGATACCCAGCGGTGTCGACGGGCTTGCAATAGCCACTGCTGACATGGTCGCAGCGATCATTTCCTATTCGCACTGGGAACGTGAACCACAAACAATCAGGTTATGCGTGACGGGCACATCGCCTCAATCTAGCCGACTAGCCACACGGACGCTGAGAGATGGCCGCACGATGGTGGCCGCGCGGATGGCCCCTTCGGCGGCATCAGCCAGCACATGCAACGCGGTCTATATCGGACAAATGGCCGCGCCAGATCGTGCGCGGCTGATTGGCAGGCTTGGCAATCATGTACTGACGATAACCGACGCCGATCCGGGTTGCGAATATGGGGCAGCCATTTGCCTGAGGCCAACACCGCAAGGGCTGACATTCGACCTTAACCTCGATTCGGTGGCGCGCAGCCGGGTGCGCATCGACCCGCGCGTCCTTGGCCTCAGCCATCGCGGCGGTGGCACGCGATGAGCGCACAGGCGACCCGCGGACCGTCGCTCCGACAGGTCCTCGCACGTTCATTTGTGCTCGTCGGATTGCTCGGGGTGGCGGTGTCGCTGATCGCGGTCTTTGCCACGGGGCTCCTGCTTCAGCGCGACTATGCGCGCGATAATTTACGGTTACTGGCCGGTCAGGCCGCCTATTCCGCCGAGGTGCCGATCGTGTTCAACGACAGGCGCGCTCTGCGCGATGCATTGCAGCCTATATTGGAATCGGGCGACATCGCCAGCATCGAAATCATCGACGCCGATGGCGCTGTGCTGGCGAATATCGACAATCCGCACGTGGGGCTGGGGAGTAGCCTGTTACCCATTGCGCTGTTACCAGATCATGCCGAGGCCGCCATTAACAGCGGAGGAACACGCATCGGGACCGTGCGTGCCAACAGCAGCGGCCGTGGTACAGGCAGGCTCATCATCGCCGCCATAGTTGGGTCCATCGCCTGTATCAGCCTGATTGTGCTGGGAACCGTGGCCATTGCCCGCCGCCTCAATCGCTCGCTCGTCGCGCCATTGGCGGCGATTGCAGAGGCGGCGCATGCCGTGCGCACTGATGGCAATTTTGAACGCCGCGTGCCTCCTGCCAACATTGCCGAGGTCAATGAGCTGGCGGAAGATTTCAACGCACTACTCAACAAGTTGCACGACTGGCAAGGCCAGATCAGCAGCACGCACGAGGCATTGTTGCACCGCGCCAGTTACGATTTATTATCTGGACTTCCCAACCGCTCCACTTTTGTCGAGCGCGTGCGCGATACCATCCGCGCCGCCGCGCGCAGCGAAGATCATTTTGCGGTGTTGTTCATGGATGGCGACCGCTTCAAGGAAACCAATGACCGATTTGGCCACGCTGCGGGCGACCGCGTCATCGCCGAAGTGGCGGCGCGGCTTACCCCTGTGCTGCGGGCGGGAGATGTGGCCGCGCGGCTTGGCGGTGATGAATTCGCGGTATTGGTCAATCATCTTGAGCATAATGACCATGCTTCTGCGGTGGCGGAGCGGATCACCCAGGCCATGCTTACGCCGATTGCCGTCGATGAACGGCACAGCGTGACGGTCAGCATGAGCATCGGCGTCGCCATCTATCCGGACGACGGCGGCGATGTGGAAACTTTAATGCAGATTGCTGATGATCGTATGTATAGCGCCAAAAACGCCAAACGACCGCCTGTGACCCCGTAAACAGAGAGGAAAACCGCCCTGTGCCCCACCGTTTAGTCAGTTTTTGGTTGAGTTTCGTCGCCGCAGCGCTGCTTTTGACAGGCTGTCAAACCCCGCAATCACACGGGGGCTTCACGCGCGCACAAATCGAAATGTTGCGCGAGCAAGGGTTCGTTGAAACGAGTGATGGCTGGCAATTATCGCTGGCCGACCGTTTGCTGTTCGATATCGATGCCAGCACCCTGCGCCCACCAATGGCGCAAAGCATTGCTCGCGTCTCGCGCGGGCTGATCAGTGTCGGCATCACTTCTGCACGTGTCGAGGGGCATAGCGATGCCACCGGCACCCATGCCCATAACCAGGCACTATCCCTTGCCCGCGCCCAAACGGTTGCTGGCGCGATGCGGCTGCACGGATTTGCTCCCGCGCGGCTTGCGTTACGCGGTTGGGGCGAAACGCGCCCCATCGCCGACAATGGCACCGAGGTTGGCCGCACCGAAAACCGCCGGGTGGTGATTATCGTGACACCGTCTTAAGCAGCGGCCACTATCGCCGCCCATTCGGCTTCGTCGATCACGCGAATGCCAAGTTCGCTCGCTTTCTTGAGTTTTGAGCCTGCTCCCGGCCCTGCGACGACGAGGTCGGTAGCGGCGCTGACCGAACCCGAGGCGCGCGCGCCCAAACTTTCCGCCTGTGCCTTTGCCTCGTCGCGGCTCATGGTTTCGAGTTTTCCGGTAAAGACGATGGTTTTTCCGGTCCACTCAGTCTGTCGCGCACTGGAGACATAGGCCGGCGGTGTGACCTCGCCCAGCAAATCGTCCCACAGGTCGACATTATGCGGCTCGTGAAAGAAATCGGCGAGTGCAACGGTTACTTCCGGCCCAACATTGGGAACGCCAATCAGGGCCGCTAGCTCATTGCCGATTTTGCGCTTCAGCCTTGCATGCTCATCTAATCCAAGGCTCTCTAACTGGGTAGCGAGCCCTGCTTCTATGGCCGTTCGTCGTTCGATGACCTCCTCAGCCTTCCTCCGTATTTGGAGCAAGTTCTGGTATGCCTTCATCAAATCCTTCGCCGTCACCGCGCCGACGTGGCGGATGCCGAGGCCGAACAGCAAGCGCGCGGCGTCGGGGCTACGCTTTGCCTCAATCGCGGCCAGCAGATTATCGACCGATTTTTCCTTCCACCCTTCACGAGTGAGCAATTCAGCGCGGTGCTGGTGCAATCGGAAAATATCGCCCGGCCGCGCAATCCAGCCCAGTTCCAGAAACTCGGCGATGCTCTTTTCGCCCAGCCCCTCGATGTCGAGCGCGGCG
Source organism: Sphingopyxis sp. (assembly GCA_040080745.1). Taxonomy (GTDB): domain Bacteria; phylum Pseudomonadota; class Alphaproteobacteria; order Sphingomonadales; family Sphingomonadaceae; genus Sphingopyxis. The sequence goes on from JBEBHS010000046.1 coordinate 12,288, forward strand.
CGGCTGACGAAGTGACGCAGTCGCTCGAACCGCTGCGCCGGGCAGATGAGGCCGCCGGTGCAGCGCACATCGACCTCGCCCTCCTCGGCCACCGCCTCGCTGCCGCATTCGGGGCAATGGTCGGGGAAGGACCATGGGGTGCGCGCATCATCGCGGTTGAGGTTTTCGACGATTTGCGGGATAACATCGCCCGCGCGCTGGATGACGACGCGGTCGCCCGGCCGAACCCCCAGCCGCGCGATTTCATCGCGGTTATGCAGCGTCACATTCGACACCATCACCCCACCAACGCCAACAGGAGTAAGCCGCCCGACCGGCGTCAGTTTACCGGTGCGACCCACCTGGATGGCGATCGCCTCGAGCGTGGTTTGCGCACGCTCGGCGGGAAATTTGTGCGCAATCGCCCAGCGCGGAGCCTTGGCCACAAAGCCAAGCCGCGCCTGCCAATCGAGCCGGTCCACCTTATTCACCACGCCGTCGATGTCGAACGGCAGGTCGGCGCGCAGCTGCTCAATCAATGCATAATGGGCCAGCGCGGCAGCGGCTCCGTCGGCAAGGACAAGCAGGTCGGCGACAGGGACACCCCATGCCGATATGGCGCGCATCACCCCCATTTGCGTGTCGGCGGGAAGCGTGCTTGCCTCGCCCCAACCATGCGCCAAAAACCGCAAGGGACGCGCGGCGGTGACGCTCGCATCCTTTTGCCGCAGCGATCCAGCAGCAGCATTGCGCGGGTTGGCAAAGGTTTTTTGCTGCGCCAATTGCTGCGCAGCATTGAGTGCAGCAAAATCGGCCTTCGCCATATAAATCTCGCCGCGAATTTCGAATATAGTTGGGATTAAAGTTTCCCCCCTCCCCTTTAGGGGAGGGGTTGGGGG
>JBEBHS010000047.1:0-12804 GCA_040080745.1 Sphingopyxis sp.
GACCCCCTGATTACAAATCAGGTGCTCTACCAACTGAGCTAAGCCGGCACGGGTGGCTCCATAGCGGCAATCATCATCAAAGGTCCAGCCCCATGCGCCAGGAATGGACGCATTGGGGTTGCAACGGACACGTCGACAGCCCACATGACGACAATGTTGATAGAAACCGAACTTACTCCAAATCCCGCCACTAGGAAATTTCTCCCAGGGCGTGTGGTCATGGAAGCCGGAAGCCGCGATTTTACGTCACCAGAAGCGGCTTCTGCATCGCCGCTGGCGGCGGCGTTATTTGAACTTGGTGATGTGACGGGCGTGCATTTTGGCCGCGATTTCATTGCTGTGTCGGCGGCGCCGGGGGTCGATTGGATAGCATTGCAAGGCGATGTCGCGGCGATATTGCTCGATCATTTCGTCGCCGATATGCCGCTATTTTTTCCAGCCGATGCGACGCGAATTGCCCAGTTAGTCGATGGCAGTAACGGGGTAGAAGATTATCCGATAAACCCGAAAGATGTTGATATTATTGAACAAATCAAAGATTTGATCGAAACGCGTATTCGCCCCGCCGTGGCCAATGATGGCGGCGATATTAAGTTTCGCGGGTTTGACAAGGGCAATGTCTATCTGGTGATGCAAGGGGCGTGCGCGGGCTGCCCATCGTCAACCGCGACGCTGAAACACGGGATCGAATCGCTGCTTAAACACTATGTTCCCGAGGTCACAGCGGTGCACGCGGTATGAGCGAACCGCTCAGCGACGCCGCGCTCGACCAGCTGTTCCGCAGCGCGCGCACCTATAATGGCTACCTCGACAAACCCGTGAGCACGGCGCAGTTGCACGCGATCTGGGATTTGGTCAAGATGGGGCCGACATCGGCCAATTGCCTGCCCGCGCGGCTGATATGGTGCACGTCCGATGCGGCAAAGGCACGGCTGGCCGCATGCGCGATGCCTGCCAACGCCGACAAGATACGGACCGCGCCGGTGAGCGTCATCATCGGCATGGACACGCATTTTTACGACCATTTGCCGCAGCTGTTTCCGCACACCGACGCCCGCAGCTGGTTTGCAGGCAATGACGTGCTGGCAGCAGCAACAATGTTTCGTAATTCCAGCTTGCAGGGCGCTTATCTGATCCTCGCGGCGCGGGCGCTGGGGCTCGATACCGGGCCGATGTCGGGGTTCGATGCGGCGGGGGTTGAAGCAGCGTTTTTTGCCGACACCCCGCAGGTAAAAGCCAATTTCATCGCGACATTGGGCTATGGTGACCCGGGAAGCATATTCGACCGCAGCCCGCGCCCCGATTTCGCCCAGTTCAACCAGACAGCCTGACACGGCGATGCGGCTGCTCGTGATCGAGACTACGGCCGCATTTTTGTCGGTCGCGCTGTTCGATGGGGACGCGTTGATTGCCGCCGATCATCGCAATATCGCGCGTGGTCACGCCGAACAACTGGTGCCGGCGATTGCGGCGCTGCCAGGCGGGGGCAAAGCGGACGCTATCTGGGTCGGCTGCGGGCCGGGCAGCTTTACCGGCACGCGCGTCGGCATCGCGGCGGCACGCGCGCTGGCCTTTGCCTGGGGAGCCGAGCTTAGCGGCTACGACAGCCTGGCGCTGGTTGCAGCGCAGGCTGCGCGGTTAAGCGGTGCAAATGATGTTGCTGTGGCGGTAACGGGCGGGCACGGGCAATGGCTGGTGGCAGAAACGCCGATAGCGTGGCGCGCGCTCGACCCCGCAGAGGCGGCGCGTGCAATCACTTGTGATCTGGTTGCCGGTGAGCGCGCCAACGAACTGGTGGCATTGCGCGGCTTTGGCGTCGCCATATCGGCGGAAGCCGATGCGCGCGAAGCGCTCTTGATACCACCACAAGGGCGCTTTGCAGAGGCGGTACCGCTGTATGCCAGGCCGCCCGACGCGCAGCCCGCGCCATGACAATAGCATCAGAACAGACAGTTATCATAGCGCTTGGCTATGATGCATTGGAGCAAGTCGACCGCGTTATGCGCTCTGCGTTCGACCCGCAATATGGCGAGGCCTGGAATAAGGCACAGTGTTTGGCCCTGATGGCGCTGCCCGGTTATCGCCTGTTTGGCTTGATGACCCCGACGGGCACAATGCTGGGCTTTTCCATCAGCAGAAGCGTGGCCGGAGAAAGTGAATTACTATTGCTGGCGGTTGAGCCAGCGGCGCGTCGCAAAAGTCATGGCACGATGTTGATCCAGAACTGGATCGACGATTGTCGAACTGACGGGGCAGAACGGTTGTTTCTTGAGGTGAGGGCCGATAATCCAGCGCTCCATTTCTATGAGCGCTCAGGATTTTCACGACTCGCCACCCGGCCCGATTATTATCGCGGGCTGGATGGCGTTATGCGCGACGCAATTACAATGCAGTTTTTGTTGAATTAACACGGTTTTATGAAAACTATTGGTGTATGCGCATTGCAAATTGAAACGCACCAGTGTATTTAGCGCCAAAGCACATATGCCATCCCTTCGAAAATGGCATGGAGATGCGGTTCGCAAACGCTTCAGGAAATGAGATAATGACCGATCTATCAAACGAGCAAGAGTTTCTTGCAACCCTTACCGCGGATATTGTGTCTGCGCATGTCAGCAACAACAGCGTCGCGCCGACCGAATTGCCGATGCTGATCCAGTCGGTTTATGCGTCTTTGGCGGGGCTGGGCACTGCGCCTGTGGCTGCGCCGACACGCGCCGAGCCCGCGGTTTCGATCCGCGCCTCGATCAAGCCAGATTATATCATCTGCCTTGAGGACGGCAAAAAGCTCAAGATGCTCAAGCGCCATCTGATGACGCATTACGGCATGACCCCCGATGATTATCGCGCGAAATGGGGGCTGGCGGCCGATTACCCGATGGTTTCCCCCAATTATGCCGCGACGCGCCGCGCACTGGCCATGAAAATCGGGCTTGGGTCCAAGGGGCGCGGCGGCGGGCGCAAACGCAGCAAGAAATAAGGCGCGGGTGGGGACCGGTTCACTATTTCCGGCTCCCGCTTGCTCGTGCTGCGCGGCATTCCTATAGTGCAACTCCAGATAAGGAGAGCGCATGAGCCACACAATAGATATCGAAGCACTGTGCGCGGAAAAAGGCTTGCGGATCACTGAGCAGCGCCGGGTCATCGCGCGCGTCATCAGCGAGTCGGACGATCACCCCGATGTGGAAACGCTGCACAGCCGCGCGTCGCTGGTGGACAGTGGCATTTCGATCGCCACCGTCTATCGCACGGTGCGCCTGTTCGAAGAGGCCGGCATCCTCGACCGGCATGATTTTGGCGATGGCCGCTCGCGCTACGAAGCCGCGCCAGAGGCGCATCACGATCACCTTATCGATATTGAAACGGGCAAGGTGATCGAGTTCGTCGACCCCGAGATGGAGGCGTTGCAACGCCTGATAGCCGAACGCCTTGGCTATCGGCTGGTCGACCACCGGATGGAGCTTTATGGCGTCGCCCTCGCTCGCAAAGACTGACACGCGCACGCATCCGCGCGCCTGGATAAGGCTGGCGGTGGTGGCGATATGGCTGGTTTATTGCCTGCCGCTGCACGGGATCTGGCGGCTGCTGCGCGCGCCCTCGCCATGGCCACGGCTGTTTTTGCGCGGAGCGGCCATCACCTGCGGGATGGACATCAGGATTTGCGGGCCGCGCAGGTTAACCAACGTCCTCTATATTGCCAATCACGTCAGCTGGCTCGATATATTGGTGCTGGCGGGGCGGACCGGCAGCGCCTTTGTCGCCAAGGCGGACATGGCCCCATGGCCGGTCGTCGGCTGGCTCGCGACGCTCAACCACTCGGTCTATGTCCAGCGCGAACAACGGCTTGACGCCAAGGCGCAGGCCGCAGCGATCGGCGCGGCGCTGGAAACGGGGCAGGCGCTGACCCTGTTTCCCGAAGGGACAACGGGCGACGGTGCTACGCTGCTGCCATTCCGCTCCTCGCTGATCGCGGCGGTCGCCCCTCCGCCCGACGGCATAGCAATCCAGCCGGTAGCGATCGACTATGGCAGCGCGGCGCATGCGCTGTGCTGGGTGGGCGACGAGGGTTTCGGGGCGAACGCCATGCGGATATTGTCGCAGCGCGGGCGCACCGATGTGATGCTGCATTTCCTTGAGCCGCTTGATGTCGCGGATTTCACGCACCGCAAACTGATTACCCAGCATTGCCGCGAAGCGATTGCGACTGCGCTCAGGATAGCTTAGCGCGGTTCCATGCGTAAAACTCCCCAAACTGTCCACGTCAAATCCTTTGGCTGCCAGATGAACGTCTATGATGGCGAGCGGATGGCCGAACTGATGGTGGCCGAGGGAATGCAGGTGGCACACGATGCCAGCGCCGCCGATCTGGTGATCCTCAACACCTGCCACATCCGCGAACGCGCGACCGAGAAGGTCTATTCGGACATCGGGCGGTTGAAACGCGAAGACGGCTCGCGGCCGATGATCGCGGTGGCCGGCTGTGTGGCGCAGGCGCAAGGGGCCGAGATTGCGCGGCGCACGCAGGTGGATGTGGTGGTCGGCCCGCAGGCCTATCACCGCCTGCCCGCGCTGGTCGATGCGGCAGTGCGCGGCGAAACGGCGCTCGACACCGATATGCCGTCACAGTCCAAGTTTGCGGCGCTGCCTGCACGCCGCACGGTTGGAGCCAGCGCTTTTTTGACGGTGCAGGAGGGGTGCGACAAATTCTGCACCTATTGCGTCGTCCCTTATACGCGGGGCGCAGAGGTTAGCCGGCCATATGGTGCGATACTCGACGAAGCACGGGCGCTGATCGATGCCGGAGCAAAGGAGATCACGCTGCTCGGGCAGAATGTCAACGCCTGGGCTGGCGAGGATGCGGCGGGCAGAGCGATAGGGCTGGAAGGGATTGTCCGCGCGCTCGATGCGCTGCCGGGTCTGGCGCGGATCCGCTACACCACCAGCCACCCGTGCGACATGAGCGATGCGTTGATCGCGGCGCATGGCGACGTTGAAAAACTGATGCCGTTTCTGCATCTGCCGGTGCAGGCGGGCAATGACCGCGTTTTGAAGGCGATGAACCGCAACCACACGCGCGGCAGCTATCTGCGCTTGCTCGACAAGGTGCGCCGCGTGCGCAGCGACATTGCGCTATCGGGCGATTTCATCGTCGGTTTTCCGGGAGAAAGCGACGCCGAGTTTGCCGATACGCTCAGCCTGGTGGACGCAGTCGGCTATGCGCAGGCGTTCAGCTTCAAATATAGCCCGCGCCCGGGCACGCCAGCGGCAGACATGGCGGGGCAGATTACAGCACCGCTGATGGATGAGCGGCTGCAACGCCTGCAGGCTGCGCTGGTGCGCGATCAGGCGGCATATAATGCGGCGAGCGTGGGGCGGACATGCGAAGTGCTGCTCGAACGCGCAGGGCGGCGGCCCGGCCAGCTGCTTGGCAAATCGCCGTGGCTGCAATCGGTGCACCTCGTCTGCGATGCCGCGATTGGTGATATTGTGACCGTCGAACTGGTCGATAGCGGTCCGTTGAGTCTGTCTGGCACAATCATTGCCGCTCGATAAGCGCAATTTACCTGTTGTTGTCACAATTATAGTGTCAGAATGGCAGGCGATGATGGTGATTCTCTTTTGAGCCGCAAACCCGCACCCGCGCGTATCGGCGAAGCTGGCCGTGCCGAAATGACGTTCGACCGACCACAGCTTTTATCACGGCTTTTTGGCCAGTTTGACCGCAACCTCGTCACCATCGAAAACCGCTTTGGTGTGTATGTCACTGCACGCGGGGACAGAATCGCAATCGAAGGGCCGGCGAATAGCGTTGCACAGGCGCGCGAAGTATTGTCCGAACTCTATCGGCGCACTGCGCGTGGCGAGGATATCGACGCGGGCCTGCTCGATTCGGTGATGGCGATGGCGGTTGAACCCACGCTCGACGGTATCGTGCGCCGCGACGAGGATGGCGCTCCGCCGATCATGATCCGCACGCGCAAAAAAACCATCGTCCCGCGCAGCGCGATGCAGATTGCCTATATGCGCAGCCTGGCCAGCGAGGATGTGATTTTCGCGCTCGGCCCGGCGGGAACCGGCAAAACCTATCTCGCGGTTGCGCAGGCGGTCAGCCATCTCATCACCGGATCTGTGCAGCGGCTGATCCTCTCGCGCCCCGCGGTCGAGGCGGGCGAGCGGCTCGGCTTTTTGCCTGGCGACATGAAGGAAAAAGTCGATCCCTATCTGCGTCCGCTTTACGATGCGCTCTATGACTGCCTGCCCGCCGAGCAGGTCGAGCGGCGGATCGCGTCGGGCGAGATTGAGATTGCGCCGCTCGCCTTCATGCGTGGGCGCACGCTGGCCGATGCTTTCATCATCCTTGACGAGGCGCAAAATACAACGATTGCCCAGATGAAAATGTTCCTGACCCGATTTGGCATGAACAGCCGGATGGTGGTATGCGGCGATCCCAGACAGGTCGATTTGCCGCTGCCTGGCGCGTCGGGCCTGGCCGATGCGGTGGCGCGGCTTGAGGGGCTTGAGGGCATTTCGGTTGTTCGATTCAGTTCGGCCGATGTCGTTCGCCACCCGATCGTCGGACGGATTGTCGATGCCTATGAAGGCGAAGATGCCATCCCATGATCGACGTTGCGGTTGACAATCCAGGCGGCATATGGCCGGACAGCGATGATTGGGGTGGCTTGGCCAATCGCGCAACCGTTGCTGCGCTGGCCGCGTCACCCTTTGCCGCGCTGATCCAGGCCTCCCAATGCGCCGAGGTTTCCATCCGCCTCACCGATGACACCGAAGTGCGCGCGCTCAATCGCGATTATCGCGGCAAAGACAGGCCGACCAACGTCCTGTCCTTTCCGATGATCGAGGACATGGGGGGGATCGATCTCAGCGAGGGCACGCGGGGCGTGAGCCATGGCGGCGAGTTGCTGCTTGGCGACATTGTGCTGGCATGGCAAAGCTGCGATCGCGAGGCTAGCGAGAAGGGCGTTCCGATTGCCGAACATGCGGCGCACCTGATATGCCATGGTATGCTGCATCTGCTCGGCTATGATCATAGCGACGAACCATCTGCGCTGGCGATGGAAAAAATCGAGCGCGCGGCGATGACGCAAATGGGTTATAGCGACCCCTATATCGAGCGGAGTTAGACAAGATGAACGGCGCGGCATCCAAGTCGGCGGGCAAATCGGAGGGCGACAGTAGCAGCGGAATATGGGCTGCGCTCAGAGCAATGATATTTGGCGGCGCAGGTGAACCGACGCTTCGCGAGCAGATTGAAGAGGCTATCGACGAAGCCGAAGAAGATGGCGCGGTGGGGCAACTCAGTGCCAATGGCATCGACCTTTCGCAGGCGGAGCGCGAAATGCTGCGCAACATGCTGGCATTTGGCGAGGCGATCGTCGATGATGTAGCGGTGCCGCGATCAGACATTATCGCAATCGAGGAAAGCGCGACCTTTGAAGCTGCGGTGGCCTTGTTCGCCGAGGCTGACCACAGCAGACTGCCTGTCTATCGTGTCAAGCTCGATGATATCGTCGGCATGGTCCATGTGAAAGATATGTTCGGCATCATGGCACGCGGCGAAGCGCCGCCGCCGCGGCTGCGCGACAGGCCAGAACTTATCCGCCAACCGCTCTATGTTCCGCAATCGATGCCTGCCATGGCGCTACTTGCAGAGATGCGCGCGCACCGGACGCATCTGGCGATTGTCCTCGATGAATATGGCGGCACCGACGGGTTGATAACGATCGAGGACCTGGTCGAAGAAATTGTCGGCGATATCGAAGATGAGCACGACGATGCGCCCGAGCAGTTGCTGGTTCAGCGCGGCGAGGGCGAATGGGAGGCTGATGCGCGTATCGAGCTTGACGAGCTGGCAACGGCGCTGGACGCCAGATTTGGTGATATAGACGAAGACGTTGATACTTTGGGCGGGTTGGCGTTTGTGATTGCCGGTCATGTACCACAGGTCGGCGAGACTTTGATCCATGACAACGGCTGGCAGATAGAGATTATTGCTGGTGATGACCGGCGCGTTACCCGGGCGCTGCTGCGCAAGACTGTCACCACGACACGCAGCACCAAGTGACCATGGATTTGCCATGCTAGCGATAATTGCGTAGGCGCGGTGGCATGACTGTTGCTAAAAAGGGGGCTGGCGCGCTGCGCATTGCGCTGTTCAGCGGCAACTATAATTATGTCCGCGATGGGGCAAATCAGGCGTTGAATCGCCTGGTTGGCTATACGCTATCTGGGGGCGCAGCGGTCCGCATCTATTCACCGACAGTGGCGAAGCCAGCCTTTCCCGCAATCGGCGACCTGGTTGGTGTGCCGTCTGTATCGATGCCGCTGGGGCGCGGCGAATATCGGCTGGCGCGTGGCATGCCAGCCAGTATCCGGGCTGATCTGGAAGGTTTTTCGCCCAATTTGGTTCATCTTTCGGTTCCCGACATATTGGGCCACCGCGCGCTCAGTTGGGCACGCGCGCGCGGCATTCCCGCTGTTGCGTCGGTCCATACATTATTCGACACTTACCCGGCTTATTATGGGCTTAACTTCCTCGAAAAGCCGCTGATCGCGCTGTGCCGCCGTTTTTATAACCGATGCGACGAACTTGTGGTGCCAAATGGCGAAATTGCCGACCGTTTGAGCACGCAGGGCGTGACCCGGCCGATGTCGATATGGGCGCGCGGGGTTGATCATGATCGATTCAATCCTGAGCGGCGCGACCTCGAATGGCGGCGCGCATCGGGGATTGCCGATGATGACCTGGTCGTTGGCTTCCTCGGTCGTCTGGTGCTGGAAAAAGGGCTGGATATTTTTGCCGCCGTGTGCGCGGAATTGCGGCGTCGCGGCGTGGCGCACAAGGTGCTGGTGGTCGGCGATGGCCCCGCGCGCGGCTCGTTTCTCACCGATTGCCCTGATGCGATCATGACGGGCTTTCAAATGGGAGATGATCTTGGCCGTGCGGCGGCGGCGATGGACATATTCCTCAACCCTTCGGTCACCGAGGCCTTTGGCAATGTGACGCTGGAGGCGATGGCGGCGGGGGTGGCGGTGGTCGCGGCGAACGCCACTGGCGCGCGCACTTTGGTGGAGGATGGCGTTACCGGCCATTTGGTCGAACCACGCGATGTTGCGGGCTATGCCGATGCGATTGCGGGCTATGCCAACGATCGCGCGTCGCTCCGCACCGCTCAGGCGGCTGGCCGCGCGGCGTCGCTTGAGTATCAATGGGATGCTATCAACCAAAAGGTCGTCGATGTGTACCGCTCGCTCGTCTCCCATCGGTAATGACCGAGGCGCAACATATACCCCTCGCCGAAAGCCTGCGCCCCGCGAAGCTTGGCGATATTATCGGGCAGGATCATCTGACCGGACCCGATGGCACAATCACCCGCATGGTGGCGAGTGGGCGGCTGTCTTCGCTCATTCTGTGGGGACCGCCGGGCTGTGGCAAAACCAGCATTGCCCGGCTGCTCGCCGATGCCGTTGGCTATCGCTTCACCTCGATTTCGGCGATTTTTTCTGGCGTTGCCGATCTCAAAAAAACCTTTGCCGAAGCGCGCGACATGCGCCGCATGGGCGAACAGATGCTGCTGTTCGTCGACGAGATTCACCGCTTCAACCGCGCCCAGCTCGATGCGTTCCTGCCCGTCATGGAGGATGGCACACTCATCCTCGTCGGCGCGACCACGCAGAACCCCAGCTTCGAGATCAACTCGGCACTGCTCAGCCGTGCACAGTTGCTGATACTCAACCCGCTTGATGAAGGCGCACAGCGCCGATTGGCCGTGCGGTGCGCACAGCAAGCCGGACGGGGGTTGCCGCTCGACGAAGATGCGTTATCCTATCTCATCGGCACCGCGCAGGGCGACGGGCGGTTTTTGATCAATCAGCTGGAGCTGCTGTTCGACGTCGCCCCTGCCGATGCGCCCCCGCTCGATGCAACGGCAGCCGCGGAAATGCTGCAACAGCGCGCGCCAGCCTATGACAAGGATCGCGACGGCCATTTCAACCTGATTTCGGCGCTGCACAAGGCGATGCGCGGGTCGGACGGCGACGCTGCACTCTATTATCTCGCGCGGATGCTGGTGGCGGGCGAAGACCCGCTTTACGTGCTCAGGCGGATTACGCGTTTCGCCAGCGAGGATGTCGGCCTCGCGGATCCTCAGGCCTTGGCGCAATGTATCGCCGCGCTGCACTGCTATCAACTGCTCGGCTCGCCCGAGGGGGAGTTGGCGATTGCCCAGGCCTGCCTTTACTGCGCCACCGCGCCCAAATCGAACGCGCTTTATCTGGCGGACAAGGCGGCGCGCAAACTGGCGCGCGAAACGGGATCCGTGACTCCGCCCGCCAACATCCTCAACGCCCCGACCAAATTGATGAAAGACGCAGGCTATGGCGCGGGCTATATCTACGATCACGACACCCCCGATGGCTTTGCCGGGCAGAGTTTCTGGCCCGATGGGATAGCGCGCCAGACGCTCTATGCTCCGACCACGCGCGGGCATGAAAAACGCATCGCCGAGCGATTAGCGTGGTGGACAGAGCGGCGGCGAGGATAAGCACATCTGCCAGAGCTTTTTTGCTTGGCAATAGGTGCGTTTGAGGGGAAGGTGACGCCAATCATCGCTTTGCCGTGGGGGTATCATGTCCGCTAATATCGCCGAACTCGAAAAACGCCGCGCCGCTGCGCGGATGGGGGGAGGGCAAAAGCGGATCGACGCGCAGCACGCCAAGGGGCGGCTGACCGCGCGCGAGCGGCTGAACGTGTTGCTCGACGAAGGATCGTTCGAGGAACTCGACATGTATGTCGAGCACAATTGCGTTGATTTCGCCATGGCCGACAACAAAATCCCTGGCGATGGCGTGGTGACCGGCAGCGGCACCATCAACGGCCGCCTTGTCTATGTCTATGCACAGGATTTCACGGTGTTCGGCGGTTCGCTCAGCGAAGCGCATGCGCGCAAAATCTGCAAGGTGATGGACAATGCGATGAAGGTCGGCGCGCCGATCATCGGCATCAACGACAGCGGCGGCGCGCGGATACAGGAAGGCGTGGCCTCATTAGGCGGCTATGCCGAGGTGTTCCAGCGCAACGTGCTCGCATCGGGCGTGGTGCCGCAAATATCGCTCATCATGGGGCCGTGCGCGGGCGGGGCGGTTTACAGCCCTGCGATGACCGACTTCATATTCATGGTGAAAGATACAAGCTATATGTTTGTAACTGGGCCAGAAGTTGTCAAAACTGTCACCAATGAAGTCGTTAGCCAAGAGGCGTTGGGCGGCGCGGTGACGCACACGAGCAAATCGGGCGTCGCCGACAACGCGTTCGAAAATGAGATTGAAGCATTGCTGAGCGTGCGCGATTTCTTTGACTATCTGCCCGAAAACAACCGCAGCGGCGTGCCCGAACGGCCAACGGCGGACCAATGGGACCGCATCGAGGACAGTCTCGACACGCTGATCCCCGATGGGGCCAATCAGCCCTATGACATGCACGAGGTGATCCGCAAAACGCTCGACGAAGGCGATTTTTTCGAGGTGCAGCCCGCCCACGCCGGCAATATCCTGATCGGATTTGGGCGGATCGAGGGGCGCACTGTTGGCGTGGTAGGGAACCAGCCGATGGTGCTCGCGGGCTGTCTCGACATCAACGCATCGAAGAAAGCCGCGCGGTTCGTGCGGTTCTGCGATGCGTTTGACGTGCCGATCATCACCTTTGTCGATGTGCCGGGTTTCTTGCCGGGTGTCGCACAGGAGCATGGCGGCATCATCAAGCATGGCGCGAAACTGCTGTTTGCCTATGGCGAAGCGACGGTGCCAAAAATCACCATCATCACGCGCAAAGCCTATGGAGGCGCGTATGACGTGATGGCGTCCAAACACTTACGCGGTGACCTCAACTATGCCTGGCCGACCGCCGAAATCGCGGTGATGGGCGCGAAGGGCGCGGTCGAGATCATCTTTCGCGGACTGTCAGCAGAGGAGCAGGCGGTCAAGACACAGGAATATGAGGAACGCTTCGCCAACCCGTTTGTCGCCGCATCCAAGGGCTTTATCGACGAAGTGATCTACCCGCATTCAACGCGGCGCAGGATCGCGCTGGGGCTGCGGAAATTGCGCAACAAGGCGTTGGAAAACCCTTGGAAGAAGCATGATAATATACCGCTATGAGCAAGCTTCTCATCTTGATCTGGTTTGCAACAGTGATCGGACTCGGCCTTTGGTCAGCTTTCCTCGGGTTTGCCGAAATGCGAACTGGTCGTGCAAAAATTCTTGCTTGGCCGGAGTTTACGAGATCGCACAATCCAACACAGTTCTGGTTGGCAATTGCTGGTCGAGGTTTGGGTGTCATCGGTTCGGTGGCACTCTTGGTTGTTTTTCGAGTTTGGAGCTAGCCGCATGATACTAGGCCGCCTCAACCAGATCGACGGCGGCGGTGGCGCGACGCCTTGCTTTTCATCTTTTCGTCACCCTGAACTTGATTCAGGGTCCATGGTGCAATGCCGCGACCTTGGCCTATGGATGCTGAAACAAGTTCAGCATGACGAGGGTAGGGGGGCACTATGAAACTAGGCCGTCTCAACCATATCGGCGTCGCGACGCCCCTCCTATCATTTCTTCGTCACCCTGAACTCGTTTCAGGGTCCATGGTCGGGTGCCGCAACTTTGGCCTATGGATGCTGAAACAAGTTCAGCATGACGAAGGTAGGGAGAAAGCATGAAACTCGGCCGCCTCAACCATATCGGCGTCGCGACGCAACCTAAGCCCCTCCCCTTCAGGGGAGGGGTTGGGGTGGGGTC
>JBEBHS010000048.1:0-12723 GCA_040080745.1 Sphingopyxis sp.
CCATATAAAACGTATCGTGCATCGCGCGGGCCGGGTGGGTTGCGGGGATATTGAGCGCATCGAAATTATGCCATTCGCTCTCAATCTCCGGCCCGGTTGCCACCGCAAAGCCCATGTCGGCGAAAATCTCCGCCAGTTCATCCATAACCTGACTGACGGGGTGGATGCTTCCCATTGGGGTTTGCGGCGCGGGGAGCGACATGTCGAGTCGCTCGGTCGCAAGACGGATGCCCAGCGCTGCGGTTTCAAGCGCCGCCTTGCGCGCAGCGATGGCGTCGGAAACCGCCTCGCGCAGGCCGTTGATTGCGGGGCCTTGCACATGGCGCTCGTCCGCCGACATCGTGCCCAGCGTTTTGAGCAAGGCCGACACGCTGCCCTGTTTACCAAGCGCGGCGACGCGCACCGCTTCGAGCGCGTCGAGGCTGTCGGCCGCTGAAATCGCGCTCAATATGCTGGAGTGGATCGGTGCAATGTCGGTCATTATGTTCGCCTGATAAGCAAATGGGCGCGAACGGCAAGCCTGCCGTCCACGCCCACGCGCGCATTATTCGAAGGTGTTGCGTTTACGCGGTTTGCGGTAACGCAGCCTTCGCCTGCGCGATGATCGCGCTAAAGGTAGCCGCCTCGTTCATCGCCAGATCGGCCATGATCTTGCGGTCAATCTCGATTCCGGCCAGCTTGACGCCGTGCATGAACGTTGAATAGGTCAACCCTTCGACGCGGACGGCGGCGTTAATCCGCTGGATCCACAGACCGCGAAAATCGCGCTTGCGGACTTTGCGATCGCGATAGGCATATTGGCCGGCCTTTTCGACCGCCTGGCGCGCGACGCGGATGGTGTTTTTGCGTCGACCGTAATAGCCCTTGGCTTGATCAAGGATATTCTTGTGCTTGGCGCGCGTGGTGACGCCACGTTTGATGCGTGTCATATCATCCGCTCCTTATTTCAGGCCGTACGGCGCCCACAGGCGCACGTGACCGACATCCGAATCCGACAGCACGCTGGTGCCGCGATTGGTGCGAATATATTTGGCATTATGGCTCGACAGCCGGTGGCGTTTACCCGCGACGCCATGTTTGACGAGGCCGGTCGCGGTGAATTTGAAGCGCTTCTTCACACCGCTTTTGGTCTTTAGCTTGGGCATTTCGGTCTCCTTTGGAAGTCCATTACGACACGCCGCGGCAGCCCTTGTTAGCCGGGCGGTGTCATTGGAAGCGCGCGACTAGCGGGGCGCGCGCCAAAATGCAAGCGATTCGGCGGGAATGTGATAGACTTTGCCCCGCGACTCGCAATTGACATTTCAAAAAGGAAGGAGCGCCGCGATGAGCGATGAACCAGCACAAGGCCCAACCACGGGCCTAACCCCGCATTTGACGATCGGCCAAGGCCGTGCAGCACAGGCGATCGATTTTTACACCGCCGCATTTGGCGCGGTCGAACAACGGCGCGTGATGGCGCAGGACGGCGAACGGATCATGCACGCGCACTTGCTTATCAATGGCGCGTCTTTGATGCTCAACGATCATTTTCCAGAAATGGCTGGCGGCGCACAAGCGCGTGTCCCTGCTGCCATCACGCTGCACTTACAGGTCGATGATGCCGATATGTGGTGGGCCAGAGCATTATCGGCGGGGGCTTCTGTCCGCTTTCCAATCGATGACCAGTTCTGGGGCGATCGTTATGGGCAGGTTGACGACCCGTTCGGTTTCACCTGGTCGATCGGCAGTCCGATTTCACCCAGTCGCTAGGCCCCGCCCTGCCAATCGCGGATCGCCTCAACCGGATAGACGAGCATCAGCACGTTGAGCGTGAGGTTGTCGCGGATCCGCCATAGCGTGAACAGCTCAAAAGCAATGGCGATGGCAATCCATATCCGCGCCCGCACGCGCGACGCGAACAGGAAGCCGACGATCATCATGCCGCAATCGCTCAAACTATTGAGCACCGAATCGCCCGAATAGCCGAACGCCATCGTCGCCTCGCGGTATCGATCGATGATCAGCGGGGTATTCTCCAATATCTCCCACCCCGCCTCAACCGCAGTGGCGATAGTGAGCCGCCAGCCCACGGCCAAGCGCGGCCACAGCCATTTGAGCGCGGCAAAGAACAGAAATCCGTGGGTGATGTGGCTGAAACTATACCAGTCGGCGATGTGCTGGCTGTTTTCCGCCGAATTGACGACGCCGTGCCACAGTTTGATTGTCCCACAGGTGCAGATGGGGACGCGGCCCATCGTCAGCAATATCGCCGCTGCCATGGCGAGGGTGAGAAGGGTAGCGAGCCAGCCGTTACGCGAAATTGTCATCTTCGCACATTGACGCAAGCGCCTGTGCGTTGCAAGAGCGGCCATGGCTGATGAACACGCAAACGCCCCTGATGACCATTTCAAACGGCGCGGGATATTGTTCGTCGTTTCCTCTCCCTCTGGTGCGGGCAAATCGACAATCTCGCGCAAATTGCTTAGCGGTGATGATGGGCTGACGATGTCGGTGTCCGCGACCACGCGGCCGATGCGCCCGGGCGAGGTTGACGGGCATGACTATCATTTCGTCGATGTCGCGACGTTCAAGGATATGGTGGCGGAGCACGCGTTCCTTGAGTGGGCGCATGTGTTCGGCCACCGCTACGGCACTCCGCGCGCGCCGGTCGAGGCCGCGCTGGCGGCGGGGCGCGATGTATTGTTCGACATCGACTGGCAGGGCGCACAGCAACTGTATCAGCGCGCGGGCGGCGACGTGGTGCGGGTGTTCATTTTCCCGCCATCGTTGAGCGAACTCGAACGCCGTTTGCGCGCGCGCGCGACCGACAGCGAAGCGGTGATCGCCGGGCGGATGGAGCGCGCAGCATCGGAAATCAGCCACTGGGACGGCTATGACTATGTCCTGATCAACGAGGATGTCGAGCGCTGCTACGCCGACGTCGCCAGCATCCTTGATGCCGAGCGCCTCAAACGCAGCCGCCAAACCGGCCTCATCGGCTTTGTCCGGCGGTTGACGACACCGGAAGGGTAGGGATTAGGGGGTGCCGCCTAGCGCCATTGAAGTCCGCTCGTGTTAAACATGATCTGACGATTCCCCTCATGGAAAAACTCTGCTTCGATTACCAAGCGGTTCGCACGACGCAACTGCCCAAGAAACCGACTCGTTGGTTCTATAAATGCAATATTGCTCGTGCCATCACTTGAGTCGGTGCAGCGGAAGTTGCTAACAGGTCCATCATCGAACTTGACGGCAACACTACTGTTGCCAAAAGAATGACATAGAAATTGGCCTTTTTCAATTTCAAGATAGATACTCAGACCATCTTGTGGGCGCTGCTGAATGACAAGTTGGGTCGAATTATTCGACCCATACGGAAACTCGAAATCCAGCTCATTCTCACTCGTAAGGCGAGCAAACCGGATAGTTGAGTTGCGCATTTCGTCGCGGCTTTCAGAATACCGCCACAAAGATATGGTCTGGTTATTTGCATCCGCTATTGCTTGTTCAGAGGAGGTAGACGATGCAACTGCCTGTGCGCTACTGTGCGTGGGTGGAGGGGACGATATTGAAATCAGCACCGTCAGGCCAAACCATCCAAACCCCAAAACTCTAGCTAAGGTCGAGTGCCCTTGCCGAAGGAGAAACCAGACAAAGAAAATCGGCAGTAAGAAAATGCCGATTCCGAGCGGGATACTCACTTTGCGCTCTGCCTCTTCCTCTATCACCAGACCCTCCTGTCACGTCAGCGTAAAGAAACTAGACGCACGCTATATGCTGGTCAATACCACCAGCCGCGCCAGCTCCGCCGCCATTTCGCTGCGCAGCGGCTTGGCCTCGCCATCGGTGCGGCACACAACCACGCTGTCACAAGTAGCGATGCACACCCCGCCCTGAAACATCGCCTGGATGATCGTCCAGCTCGATGTGCCGACGCGGCCAACCCCCGATGTGATCGTCACCGGATCGGGGAAATTGCCCTCGGCCAGATAGGTGATTGTGACCACCGCGACCATCGTGCGTTCATTCGCGGGGCGTTCCGCCCACGGCCGGATGCGGCGGTTGAGCAGCACCCGCGCGCTTTCAAACAACGCGGCAAAGGCGACATTATTGATATGACCGTTGACGTCCAGATCCTGAAAGCGCGTCTGAAAATCATCGCTGACGGGGTAGGGCGCAGGGGCCAGTCGCCACGGGTCGGGGCGCGCCATGGCTTAGCGCGGGGCCATACGAATAGCCCCGTCGAGCCGCACATCCTCGCCATTGAAATAGCCGTTCTCGATCATGGTGAGCGCGAGGTGGGCATATTCCACTGGGTTGCCGAGGCGCTTGGGGAAGGGCACCGAGCCGCCCAGCGCATCGCGAACGTTCTGCGGCGCGCCAGCCAGCAGCGGCGTATCGAATATGCCGGGCAAGATGGTGTTGATGCGGATGCCCTCGCTCGACAAATCGCGCGCGATGGGGAGCGTCATGCCGATCACCCCGGCCTTTGACGCGGCATAAGCGGCCTGACCGATCTGGCCGTCTTCACCCGCGACGCTCGCGGTGTTGACAATCGCCCCGCGATCGCCATCCTCTTGCGGGTCGAGCGTCAACATCCCCGCAGCTGATTTGGCGATACAGCGGAACGTGCCAACCAGATTGATCTGGATGATCCAATTGAACGCGTCGAGCGGGAAATGTTTGATGCTGCCATCGGTTTTGGATCGGCTGGCAGTCTTGATTGCGTTGCCCGTGCCCGCGCAATTGACGAGGATGCGTTCCTGCCCGTGCGCGGCGCGCGCCTTGGCAAAGCCGGCATCTACGGAAGCGTCGTCGGTGACGTTGACCTCGCAAAACACCCCGCCGATTTCAGCGGCGATGGCGAGGCCCTTTTCCTCTTGCAGGTCAAAGATGGCGACCCTGACCCCTTTACCGGCCAGTGCGCGCGCCGTGGCGGCACCAAGGCCAGATGCGCCGCCGGTGACGACAGCAGATACAGTGGAATCGAGTTTCATGGGCTAGTTCCTCATACTATCACTCGTCGCCCTGAACTCGTTTCAGGGTCTATGGATGCTGAACCAAGTTCAGCATGACGAAAATCCCTTACAACCGCTCGACAATCGTGACGTTGGCGATGCCGCCGCCTTCGCACATCGTTTGCAAGCCATATTTGCCGCCCCTAGCTTTGAGCACATTCAGCAGCGTCGCCATCAGCTTGGTGCCCGATGCGCCGAGCGGATGGCCGAGCGCAATCGCGCCGCCATGGACGTTGAGCCGCGCGGGGTCGGCCCCGATATGTTTGAGCCAAGCCAGCGGCACGGGGGCGAAGGCCTCATTCACCTCATAATAGTCGATGTCGCCGATTTTCATCCCCGCGCGGCTGAGCGCGCGGTCGGTGGCGAACAACGGTTCTTCGAGCATGATGACCGGATCGCCCGCGGTCACCGTGACATTGTGGATGCGCGCAATGGGGGTGAGGCCGTGGTCCTTGAGTGCTTGTTCAGAGACAATCAGCACCGCAGAGGCGCCGTCGCAAATCTGGCTGGCATTGGCGGCGGTGACGGTGCCGCCCTCCTGTAGCAGCTTGACCGAGGCGATGCCCTCCAAAGTCGCGCCAAAGCGGATGCCTTCGTCAATCATGTGGACAGCTGCACCCTCTGGCGTTTCGATGTCGAGGCCAACGATCTCATTGGCAAAAACCCCAGCCTCGCTCGCGGCGGCGGCCAGCTCGTGGCTGCGCAGCGCGAATCGGTCTAGGTCGTCGCGGGTAAAGCCGTGCTTTAGCACCATCATTTCCGCGCCGACGAACTGGCTGAACATGATGCCGGGGTATTTCTCCTCTAGGCGGGGTGATTTATAATTGCCCATCCCCTCCTTCATGTGGAGCATCATGGTCGATCCCATCGGCACCCGGGTCATGCTCTCCACCCCCGCCGCGATCACCATGTCTTGCGTGCCCGACATCACCGCCTGCGCGGCGAACTGCATCGCTTGCTGCGATGATCCACACTGGCGGTCGATCGACACGGCGGGGACGCTATTGGGCAAACCGTTCGCTGCCAGCACGGCGTTGCGGCCGACCTGTCCCGCTTGTTGCCCGCCCTGCATGACGCAGCCCATGATGACATCCTCAACGCGCGACCCGTCAATCCCCGTGCGTTCCACAATGGCGTCGAGCGTCGCGGCGGCCATGTCCACGGGGTGCCAGCCAGCGAGCTTGCCGCCGCGCTTGCCGCCTGCGGTGCGCACCGCATCAACGATATAGGCTGTTGTCATAGCTTCCTCCCAATCAGTTCCTTCATAATCTCATTGGTGCCGCCGAATATCCGCGTCACCCGCGCCCCGCGCCACATCCGCGCAATCGGATATTCGTTCATATAGCCCGCGCCGCCGTGGATTTGCAGACATTTGTCCATCACCTCCCATTGCAGATCGGTGTGCCATAATTTGGCCGCTGCGCCTTCCTCCGCCGTCAATTCCTTGCGCAAATGCCGCGCCAACGCCCAGTCGAGGTGCGCCCAGCCGACCTGCAACTTGGCCTTGAGGTCGGCAAGCACGAACCGCGTGTTTTGAAAATCGAGCAATGGCTTGCCGAACACCATCCTGCCCCGCGCAAAAGCAACGGTTTCATCAAAGGCCCGCTGCGACGACGCCATCGCCGACACCGCAATCGACAGCCGTTCCTGCGGCAATTCGCTCATCAGATAAATGAAACCCTTGCCCTCTTCGCCCAGGCAATTGGTGATCGGCACACGGACATCGTTGAAAAACAATTCCGACGTGTCGGCTTCGTCCATGCCGATTTTATCGAGGTTGCGCCCGCGCTCGAACCCTTCGCGGTCGCTCTCGACCAGCACGATCGACATGCCCTTCCACGCCGGCTCAATCTCGCTATCGGTTTTGACGCACACCAGGATCAGATCGGCATTCTGGCCGTTGGTGATATAGGTCTTGGACCCGTTGATGACATAATGATTGCCGTCTTTTTTGGCCGATGTGCGCATCCCTTGCAGATCGCTTCCGGTGCCCGGCTCGGTCATGGCAATCGCGGTGACGACCTCGCCCGACACCATTTTGGGCAACCACTGCGCCTTTTGCTCTTCGGAGCCATAGCTGATGAGATAATTGACGACGATGTCGGATTGCAGCGAGAATCCCGTGGCGACCCCGCCATAATAGGAACTTTCTTCATCGACGATGGCGTTATAGCCAAAATCGAGGCCCAGCCCGCCATATTCTTCTGGCACCGTCGGGCACAGCAGCCCTAGCGCGCCCGCCTTGGGCCACACCGATTTGGGGACAATCTTGTCGGCCTGCCACTGCGCAGCGTTGGGGGCGATCTCGGCTTGCAGAAACTGCCGCACGGTGCGGCGGAACGCCTCATGATCCTCATTGTAAGCGCTGCGCGACAGATTATCGAGCGACATGGCAAGACTCCGGTAAATTGACCCGCGCATCAAAGCTGACGTTTACGTTCGCGTCAAGTGAATGATAGCATCTCCCCACTACGCTGTCGTGCTGCTAAGGGTGGGCGATGACCATCTTCTCGCCGCTTGCCGCGCTCACCGAAATCCCTGCTGTGCTCATCGCATCGCGCTGCATATTGGGCGAAAGCCCGCGTTGGAACGCCCACGAAGCGCGGCTTTACTGGGTCGATATTGCCGCGAACGCGATGCACCGCTGGGACAGTCGCAGCGGCATGATCGAGCGCCGCAGCTTCGACGACCCCGTGGCCTGCTTTGCGTTCCGCACAGGCGGTGGGATGGTGTTGGGGATGAAGGATGGCTGTGCGTTGATCGACGATTGGCACGGCGTTCCGCGCCCGTTCGGCGGTCAAATACTCGCTGGCAAACCCCATCACAGGATGAACGATGGCCGCTGCGATGCGGCTGGCAATTTCTGGGTCGGCAGCGTCAACGGCGCCAAGGATACCCCCGACGCCGCGCTCTATCGGCTCGACGCGGCGGGCGAATTGACCGAGGTCGAGGGCGCGATGATGACCTGCAACGGCGCCGCGTTTTTTTCTGGCCTTCCCGCACAATCTATAGAGGGGGACAAGTCTAGCGGCTTTGATGGCGCGCGTTTTTGCCATGCCGACACGCCCAGCCATGCGGTGCGCGCCTATAGCGTTGATGCGACATCGGGGCACCTGTCGAACCGCCGTATCCTCCACCAGTTTGCGCCCGGCGTCGGCCCCGGTCTTGGCCGCCCCGACGGTGGCAGTTTCGACGAGGAAGGCTGCTATTGGACCGCGCTATTCGACGGCTGGCGCGTCGTGCGGCTCTCCCCTGCTGGAGAAATCCTCGCCGACATCGCTCTGCCCGTACAGCGTCCGACGATGATCGCGTTCGGCGGGGTCGACCGCAAAACCGCCTTTGTCACCAGCGCGCGCACGGGGTTGAGCGAAGCAGAACTCAGCCAACAACCCCATGCTGGCGACATGTTTGCCTTTCGTGTCGATGTGCCGGGGGCGGCCGAGTTTGCGTTCGGCGGCTGAAGTGGCCGCTTAAGCAATCGCTTAACTGCGCGCCCTAAGCAGCATCGCAATTGCTGCTTTGCTTTGCAGTGCGCACCATGTCCTCCTCCGCAAGGCTAAGGACTCCAGCATGAACGACACACCCGCCATACCGCGCCCCAAAGGCCGCCGATGGGACCCGATAGTCAAATTGACACATTGGGGTGTCGTGACCATTGTTATCATCAACGCGCTTGTCGTCGGCGAAGGGTCAATCGCGCATGTCTGGGCCGGATATTGTCTGGCGGCGCTGCTCGCCTTGCGTTTGCTTTGGGGATTTGTTGGGCCGGAGGCGGCGCGGTTTTCGGCGTTCCCGCCCAGCTCCGCACGCGCCATCGCGCATATCCGCGACATTGCTGCGGGCCGCAAGCAAGAGCATCGCTCGCATAATCCGCTCGGTGCGCTGATGGTCTATGCCATCTGGACAGCATTGGCCGGCGTCATAGCCACAGGCGTTGCGATGGCTGGCCCGCCGACACTGCCGAGCGCGCGCGAGATGCAGTCGCTGCAAAGCCTGACGCGCGGTGAGGGCGGCGAAGCTGGCGAGCATGAGCAAGTCGCGCGCGGCGGCGAGGGCCGCGAAAGCGATGAAGCCGAAGAAGAGGGTGAAGGCGGTGAAACAGAAGACGCCGCCGAGGAATTGCACGAACTGTTCGTCAATTTGCTCTATGTCTTGATCGCGCTCCACCTTATGGGTGTGATATTCGAAACGCGGCGCAGCGGCGCGCATATTGTCCGCGCGATGATACCAGGAGCAAAATGACCCCGTCGCCTTCGCCGCCGATTGAGCGCCATGTTCGTCGCACGCCGATGGTGGCGGCGATTGTGCTGCTACAGGCGGTTGCCGCGACATTCTTTGTCGCCGATGCCATTGGCGATGTGACCGAAGACGGCTTTAGCGGACATATTGTCATCGAGGGCGCCATTGCCTTGGCGTTGATCGTTGGGGTCATCTTCGGGGCGTGGCAGTTGCGCCAAATGCTGGCCGAAACGCGGCTAAGGGCCACCGCCGTCGCGGTTGCGCAAGGGGCGCTGGCCGATTTGATCTGCACCCGCTTTGCCGAATGGCGGCTGTCCCCGGCAGAGGCCGACGTTGCGCTGTTTTTGCTGAAAGGGTGCGACATCAGCGACATTGCGCAGCTGCGGGATGTGGCCAGCGGGACCGTGCGCGCACAATTGGCGAGTATTTATCAAAAGACTGGCGTGACTTCACAGGCGCAGTTGATGAGCCTGTTCCTCGATGATCTGATCGGGTGATGTCGCTATGATGGCCGCGAGTCACATATTTCATTTGCAACTATCCCGCCGCGCGTCATAGTGCGGCAACACACTCTTCGAAAAAGGACTCTACCCCCATGCGCACTCGCATTTCCATGCTGCTGGCCAGCACCGTTATTCTCGCATCCTGCACCACCCCAACGACGAGCGAAACACCGCCTGCCGTGACCGCCCCTGTTGCCGCGCAAAACCCGCTCACCGCTGAATGGACGGGCCCATATGCTGGGGTTCCGGCATGGGATCGCATGAATGCCGAGGATTTTCCCGCCGCCTTTAACGAAGCGATGGACGACATGCGCCGCGAAGTGGCGACTATCCGCGACAATCCGGCCGCGCCGACGTTCGAAAATACCCATGTCGCGATGATGCGCGCGGGCACGACCATCGACCGCCTGTCATCCTATTGGGGGGTGGCAACATCGAACAACAGCAATGCGCGGGTGCAAGAGCTGGAAGCCGAATGGGAACCACGCCTGTCGGCATTCTTCGACGAGATCAGCCTCGATGACAAATTGTTCCAGCGGTATAAGGCGGTCTATGATGGCCGCGCAGGCGCAGGGTTGAACGCGCAGCAGATGCGAATCGTCGAGCGCGCGTTCGAGGACTATGTCCGCAACGGGGCCAATTTGAACCCAGCGCAAAAGGCCGAACTGACTGCGATCAACACCGAACTCGCTGGGCTGTTTGCCGAGTTTGGCTCCAAACTGCTCGCCGATGAGCAGATGCTGACCTATGTTACCAACGAGGCCGAACTGGCCGGGCTGGACGCCGGATTTAAAGCGAGCCTGGCGAGCGCGGCGGCGGCGGCCGGCCACCCCGGCCAGTGGGCGATCAAGAATACGCGCTCATCGGCGCAGCCGGTGCTGCAATTCGCGCATAACCGCGCCTTGAGAGAGCGGGTGTGGCGCGCCTTTACCAGCCGCGGCGACAATGCGGGGGCGAACAATACCGCGCCAACCATATCGCGGATATTGGCGCTGAGGCAACAGCGCGCCCGTCTGCTCGGCTTTCAAAACCATGCCTATTACCGCATGGCCGACACGATGGCGGGCAACCCTGACCGTGCGATGGACCTGATGATGCGGGTGTGGCGCCCCGCCGTTGCGCGGGTCCACGAGGAAGTCGCCGACATGCAGGCGATTGCCAATAGCGAGGCCGCAGCAGCGCACACCGCGCCGATCACCATCGCGGCATGGGATTACCGCTATTACGCCGAAAAGGTGCGCAAGGCGCGTTACGACCTGTCCGAAGAGGAAGTAAAACCCTATCTGCAACTCGACAATCTGGTGAACGGCATGTTCTGGGCGGCGGGTCAGCTCTATGACCTCAGCTTCCGCGAAACCACCGGCAGCATTTCGGTGTTCGACCCAGCCGTGCGGACATTCGAGGTGACCAACAGCCGCACCAATGCGCATGTCGCCGTCCTCTACCTCGATAATTTTGCGCGCGACGGCAAGCGATCCGGCGCGTGGATGACCACCTATCGCAGCCAGCAGCGGCTTAGTCCGGCGGCGACGGTGATCGCATCGAACAATAATAATTTCACGCGCGGCGCAAACGGCGCGCCGACACTGATCAGCCTCGATGACGCCAGCACATTGTTCCACGAGTTCGGCCACGGCATCCATTATATGCTGCAGGATGTGACCTATCCCGACCTTGCGGGCGTGCCGCGTGATTTCGTCGAATATCCCAGCCAGGTGAACGAGAACTGGCTAATGACGCCCGAAGTGCTCAGCCGCTTTGCCACGCATTGGCAGACAGGCGCACCGATGCCGCAGGCGTTGCTGGGTAAAATCGCCGCGTCCGAAAAGTTCAACCAAGGTTTTGGCACGGTTGAATATCTGGCGAGCGCGATCCTCGATATGAAACTGCACAATCGCGAAACCCCGATCACCGACATTGCAGCGTTCGAGCGCGATACGCTCGCGGGGCTCGGCATGCCGCGCGAGATTGTCATGCGCCACCGCCTGCCGCAATTCGGCCATTTGTTTAGCTCCGACGCTTATTCGGCGGGCTATTACAGCTATTTATGGTCCGAAACGATGGATGCCGATACCTGGGCCGCCTTCACCGAAGCGGGCGGGCCATGGGACCGCAGCGTCGCCGACCGTTTCCGTACGATATTGCTGTCGACCGGCAACGAGACCGACCGCGCGGCGGCGTATCGCGCATTCCGTGGCCGCGACCCCGATGTCGGCGCGTTGCTGCGGCGGCGGGGCTTCCCAGCGAGCTGATCGCCAGTCAATACAATCACGGCCCCCGGCAAGCCCCATGCTTTCCGGGGGTTTTCATGCGCGCTTGACTCTTTCCGTAAATGATATAATGATGATATCATAATTTACGGAGGTTTTTATGACTGATATTTCCAACCGGGGTGATTTGAACGCCAGCAGCGAACGTGGCGCGCGCACATTTGGCGGCTATCTGATGCTGCTGCTATTCGTCACCCTTTTCGCGCTGATCGTCTGGCGAACGATCGAACTGGCCCAAGACCTCGAACCCAGCGTGCTGCCGGGGTTGCCGGATACCAGTCCGCTCGGCTTTGCGATCGCCACCGTCCTGCGGGTCGTGATACTCATACTCATCGCCTCGGGCTTTTTCATGCTCCAGCCCAATCAGGCGGCGGTCATCACGCTGTTCGGGGCCTATCGTGGCACCGATCGGCATGAGGGGCTGCGCTGGATATGGCCGTGGATGGGCAAAGCCAAGGTTTCGGCGCGTTCAAACAACGTCATTTCGGACAAGATCAAGGTCAACGATCTGCGCGGCAACCCGATCGAGATCGCGGCGCAGGTGGTGTGGCGCGTCACCGACACCGCGCAGGCGCTGTTCGATGTCGATGATTATAAGGCGTTCGTGATGGCACAGATCGAGGCGGCGGTGCGGACCATCGGCTCGCGCTACCCCTATGACGACATCGAGCATAAGGAAGTGACGCTGCGCGGCAACCATGACGAGGTTGGCGC
>JBEBHS010000049.1:0-12682 GCA_040080745.1 Sphingopyxis sp.
CGCTACACCGCCATCGCGCGTCATGCGGATGAAGCGGGCCGCAATCAACACGCGGCGATGGGCTTTGAGCAAGGCTGGGGGGCGGCACTCGACCAGCTCATCACCTACGCCAAGAAGATGTGAGGTTGTGATGAAAGCCGCCTCTGCAAAACCTGAGAGCATCGACGATTACATCGCCACCTTCCCGCAAGAAGTTCAGGTGATACTCGAAAAGTTGCGGCAGACCATTCGCAAAGCTGCACCCGATGCCACTGAAAAGATCAGCTACCAGATACCCACCTTCTATCTCAACGGCAACCTAGTGCATTTTGCGGCGTACAAGCATCACATCGGTTTCTATCCGGCATCAAGCGGTATCCGAGCATTTCAGGACGAGCTGAAAAATTACAAAACATCGAAAGGCGCAGTCCAGTTCCCTATCGACGAAAAGATTCCACACGCTCTGGTAAAGAAGATCGTGGCGTTTCGCGTCAAAGAAAATGCAAAGTAGTTTGTTCCACAGATAGTTTGGAGAGCCTAATGCCCAAATCGACAACCACCTATTGGAATACCCTTCACGATTCAAGTCAGTCGAAATGGATTCCCATCAAAGGCATGGAGTCGATGGCAGAGGAATTGACCTTGAGCATCGATCTCGAAACCGGTGAATACACCCGCCTCACGCGCTTCTTACCCGGCGCAGATACCACCCCATTCGGCGGCAAATCACATGCTTACCCAGAAGAGATATTCATCATGAGCGGACGTTTGTACGATGCGGCGTTCGGTATGTGGCTGGAGGCAGGTCACTACGCAAGCAGGCCCCCCGGTGAGCAGCACGGCCCATTCAAAACTGAAACGGGCTGCGTCGTACTTGAAGTATCTTTCCCCAATCGCATCGCCTGATTCGATGAAACTCGAAGACCTTCCCAACATCGGCAAATCCATCGCAGGTGATCTGCGCTCGCTTGGCATACACACGCCACAAGAACTCGCCAAATGTGACCCGCTCTCAACCTATAACTTGCTCTCGGACAGCATGGGCAAACGTCACGACCCTTGTGTGTTGTATACCTTGATGGCGGCCAAACACTTTCTGGAGAGTGGCGAATCTGTCGCGTGGTGGAAATTTACGGATGCAGGTAAAGCACTTCTGCTATCCACACGCGCTCACTCGTAACCCCTGCAACTCATTCGCGTTACTATTCCCCACGCAACCACACAAGGAGTGTCATCATGGCTAAAGGGCAGCAAAAGAAAAATAAAGAAGTCAAAAAACCCAAGAAGAAACCGACCTCCCCCCTTTAAGTGGGCCATAGCGGCTAGCGTCACTCGCTAGCCGCTTTTTAATCGTCCCTTTATAGAAAGCAACGCCATGCATTTCAAGCGCGCACTTCACACTCTCCTCTTTGCCCTATGTGGCTTGGCATTCAATAACGCTTACGCGGCGGATAATTTGCCCACCCAAAATCGTGGCGAGTTGAATGTGAAATCGCTTAATTTTGAACGTCAGCTGATTGTTTTCGAGGGAATAGATTGCGTGTATTGCCGCCAATTTAAGGCCGATGTGATGGATAGTTGGAAATCACCCGTGGCGATTACGCGCACCTTAAATCTCAATGTGCCCAAGGGATGGACACTGGACAAACCAGTGTTCGCGACCCCCACCATCGTGCTGTTTGAACGGGGTAAAGAGGTATCGCGTTACACGGGTTACAACGGCGAGAAAGCGCGTTTCTGGGAATGGTTAGGCTATCAACTACTGACACCCGCACAGCAAAAGATCGCCTTCGAGCAAGGTACGGAGCGCGCTTTTACTGGCTCTAATCTGGATGAGAAGCGCGCAGGTACGTTCGTCGATCCCATTACAGGCGCTGCTTTATTTCGCAGTGATAGCAAATTTGAAAGTGGTACAGGATGGCCCAGTTTCTTCACGCCATTGCCAGGTTCAGTGACAACACACGAAGACATCAGCTACGGCATGAAACGCGTCGAAGTGCGCAGTGCCAGTTCGGGCATCCATCTTGGCCACGTTTTTGATGACGGCCCCGCGCCTACTTTCAAGCGTTATTGCATCAACGGGAATGTACTCAAGTTCGTCCCCGATGCAATTCAGTCCAAATCGCCATCTAAATAAAACCACCGTCCATCCTCGCGCACGAAGCGGCTGACTTCGTGCAGCCGATGCGCACGACCGTTCACTTTGTAGCGCGCGACGAATTCGACGATGGCGTGATCGGTATCTTGTTGTTCATGACGCTTCACTTCTAGCCCTATCCACTTCGTCGCGGCATCAGCTGCCAACTCCAATGAGGCTGGTCGTGTGGAGGTGTGCCATGTGGCCAGCAGATAATCTTCTCGTAGCAGGGTATAGGCGGTGTAGCGCGAACGCATGAGAGCTTCTGCGGTGGGTGCAGGTACGTTGCCCTCGACGTAAGGAGCGCAGCAAGCGGTGAAGGGTTTAGTGCTACCGCAGGGGCAGTTGGTTGATTGTTTATTCATTAGCATACGAACGTTTTAAAACCGTAGCGAGCAGTCGAAGTGCAAGGCGCACGGAGCACAGAAACCGGAGTGTGCTTAATGCACATGAGGATTTCGAGCACCGCGCAACGCCGCAATTCGATTGCGCAGTAGGTTTTTCAGTTTTGCCATAGAGGGGGTTCTTCCATCAGGGCGATCTGCTCACGCAACTCCAAGATGCGGTTCTGCCAATAGATCTGTGTGTTGAACCACGGGAAGGCTTGCTTGAAGGCGATGTCATTCCAGCGCCTCGCGAGCCATGCGGAGTAGTGAATCAAACGCAAGGTGCGCAGAGCTTCGATGAGGTGTAGTTCGCGCGCATCGAATTCGCAGAAATCCTCATAGCCAGCCAGCACGTCGCCCATCTGCCGCACACGGTCTTCGCGTTCACCCGAGAGCAACATCCACAAATCTTGCACGGCGGGCCCCATGCGGCTGTCGTCGAAGTCGACGAAGTGCGGGCCTTCATCTGTCCACAGCACGTTGCCTGCGTGGCAGTCGCCATGCAGACGCAACTGTTTCACATCCCCTGCTCTATCGAAGCAGTGACGCACGCCATCCAACGCCTGTTGCACCACGCTGCGATACGCCGCGTCGATGTCGCTTGGGATGAAATTATTCGCCAGCAAGAAATCGCGCGGCTCGATGCCGAATGTCTCGATATTGAGTGAAGGACGATGCTGGAAATCCTTGGTCGCGCCCACAGCGTGGATACGCCCGAGGAAGCGACCTAGCCATTCCAGCGTGTCGCGATCCTCCAACTCGGGTGCGCGTCCACCATGTTTGGCGAACACAGAGAATCGGAATCCATCGAAGTGATGCAGTGTCGTACCGGCTATCGTCGAAGCGGGAACAACGGGGATCTCAAGCTCGACCAATTCCTGCACGAATGCATGTTCCTCAAGGATGGCTGCGTCGCTCCAACGTGCGGGGCGATAGAACTTAGCGACCAGCGGCTTATCGTCTTCGATGCCGACCTGATACACGCGGTTCTCGTAACTGTTGAGGGCAAGCAAACGACCATCGCAGCGCAAGCCGATGCTCTCCAGCGCGTTGAGCATGGCGTCGGGAGTGAGTGAGGAAAAGGAATGATTGGGCGTGTTCGTCATGCAGCAAGGATACCAGTCATTCCGAATGGACTGGTGCCGAAGAAGCGCGGCTCAAGCTTTTCACGCGTGGTGAAGCAGGAGTGAGGTTGCGAGAATATTAGGTACGGAAGCTATTGCGGACAGATGTCAGAAATTCGGCCATAGCTGACATTTAGAACATGAGGATCTAGGGCTGCTTTACACAAACTTTCGGACACTTCCAATTCAAGGTATGCAAAGAATTTCCCGTTAATAAAAGTTTCAACTGCACATTCGCCGACTTCCTTCTAGGAGAAGCTGGTGGGATATACCCAGCCACTCTTCATCGCAATCCCTCAATCTTCTTACCGCACCCATCTCAACCATTCGATAATTATCTTGATTAGCACTTGTGCGTCACGGTTTGTCGCTGGGTTGAGTAGAATGGCTTCACGTCATACGAAAGCCGAAAAATGTCATTCACACCCGAAACCCTAATGCGCCAGTGGCAAACGCTACGACTAATACCGCGCCATCCTCGCAAGATAACGGCAAGCGAGCTATGCGCCAATTTGCAAGCAGACGGATTTGTCGTAGGAAAGCGCACTGTTGAGCGTGACTTGCAATCGTTGGGCACGATCTTCCCCATTGTTTCTGACGAGCGAAGCAAACCTTATGGCTGGTGCTGGCAAAGTAATGCGCCCACATTTGATTTGCCCGGCATCTCAAACAGTGCAGCCATCGCCTTACTATTGGCGCGAGACCACCTGCATACCTTGCTGCCAATCTCTACACTCGCACAATTGCACCCCTACTTTGCGCTGGCAGAAAAGAAACTTTCCACGCTGGAACAGCACACCCAAATTACAGGATGGCAACACAAAGTTCGTGTGATACCTGCCACACAACCTTTACTTCCTCCCGCAATTGAAGAAGAAGTACAAGCCACAATTTACGAAGCACTGCTGATGGAAAAACAGTGCCTGATCGCCTATCAGAAAAGAGATGCAACAGAACCAGAAAATTATCCAGTGCACACATTAGGTTTGGTTCAACGTGGGCAGATCCTGTATCTGGTTTGCACCATCAGAACCTATCCTCACCTACGACTGTTGGCATTGCATCGAATCAAAGCGGTAGCCTTGTTGGATGACGCAACTGTACCGCCTGTTGATTTCGATCTGGATGCATATATCGCTTCCAGTGCATTTGGATGGATGCCCAAAGAATCAATCAAACTCAAGGCGATATTTGTGCAGGAAGCAGCAGCACATCTATACGAAACACCGCTTGAAACAAATCAGGCACTATTCGAATTGGAGGACGGCAGAATCCAGCTGGAGGCAACAGTGCAAGAGACACTGCAACTTCGTTGGTGGTTACAAGGTTTTGGAGATGCGGTCGAAGTTGTTGAACCTAAGCAACTACGCCAGCAAATGGCTGATAGTGCCAAGCGCTTGGTAGATCGCTACGAAAACAAAGCGCAATTTGCCGGAGCGCAAATGCAGTAAGTTTCAGCTTCAACATTGAAAATACAAAGGGGAAATAATGAACGACGTAACCAATACAAATCTGCGCACTAAGCTAGAAGTGCTGACCTCCGAAGAGTTCCAAGAAATTCAAGCAGACAACCTAGAAAAAGAACTCAACCAAGATGGCAATGCCGAGAAAACCGGCAGCACGATCAGCGACTTTGTCCTGTCATACGAAAAACACAAAACCGAAATGCCGCTGAATGAATGGCTGGTATTTAAATTCAAGCAGCACCCCGAGGCTTGGCAAAACGAGGAAGATTTGACCAACAGCGCCACGCAAGTGATCAGCGCTGTTACGCAAGCCAATGCAGACAAAGCATCGCTCTATGCCCATCTTGATGCGGGGAAAAGCCAAGAAAGCTGGCTGGCCAAACAAATCGAGCAAGGCGCGAAATCCGCAGGAGTGGTGAATGTGGGCGAATATGCCGGACAAATTGATGCGGCTATTACCCAAGCCAATGCCGATATGGTTCGCACAGTCACACGACTTGATGGCGGCATCAGTGAAGCGTTGAATCTCGATGGCTTCATTGCCGAACAGCACCATGTGGACACCTTTAATCTGGAAGCTGCCGCCAAGGGCAGCGGATACCGAGCCAAGGCGCTGGTGCCAGATGGCACGACATACGGCAAGAATTCGATGGACATCGGCATTTATGATTCCAACGGAAAATTGGTCAAGCGCTATCAAGCTAAATATGGGCAGGATGCCAAAGCCACCCAAGACCTGTTTGGTAACAAATATCCGGGGCAACAGAAATTAGTCCCCGCCGATCAAGTGAACGACATCGAAGGCGCGACCGATTGCATAGAGGTGGATGGCATTAAATCCAAGCCAGCCACCAAGGCCGAAATGAAGGCAATGCAAGAAAAAGCCCAGCTACACTCTGAAATCAAAAAGTACGAATGGAACGAAGTTTCTCGTGGAGAAATTGCGAAAACCATTGGCAAACAGGCGCTCATCAGTGCAGGACTTACGGCAGGGTTTCAAGGTGTGCGCGTATTTGGCCGTCGCATTTGGAACAATTTGCTGGGCAAGGAAAATCCCCCCCTCAGCAAAGACATGCAAGACTTTTTTGAAAGCTCCATAAAGAGTGCAACCCATGTGGGCGTTCAAGTTGCAGTGTCGGGTGCGGTATTGGTGTCCGCCAGAAACGGATGGTTGGGGGCTGTGCTCAAGGGGACACCGGCAGGAAGAATTGCCAACATGGTGTACCTAGCAATGGAAAATGCCAAAGTTTTGGCAAAACTAGCCAAGGGTGAATTGACCGGCGTTGAAGCAATGGATGCGATAGGCAAGACCACCACCAGCTTGGCGGTTAGTTTGGCTGCGGCTGTGGAGGGAGGCATGCTGGGTGCTGCATATGGCTCAGTGTTTGGCCCGGTCGGCACATTCGCGGGTGGCCTAATCGGCGGTATTGTCGGTGGCATTGCGGGGGGCAAAGTGGGTGAATATATTTACGAGGGTGGGAAATCAATCGTCAAATCTGCCGTCAGCATGGTGAGCAGCGTCGCCAGTACCGTTTATGACGGGGTAAAAAGCGTAGCAAACGCATTGAATCCTTTGAACTGGTTTTAGATGGACATCGCTCAAATCTTTTTGCCGCGCGCAACAAGTTGGAAGCAAACACAAGACGCAACATCGAAACATAACCTGAGGAGAATCGCATGAAAAAGGTACAAATCAGCATTACCCTGGAAGGCCGAACAATCAACAAGCTGGAAGAATTGCAAGATCATTTCTGCGCCGACATATTGCCTGCCTTACAAAGCGGTCGCTTGGCCAAATGGTTCGACGGTCGAGATATGCAAGTGCAAGCCGAGGCCATTCGCGCTATTGATAAAAATAGCGATGAAGCCGCGCAATTGCTGGCTGTGGCGGGGGTGCTTGAAATCGCGATGGATGCAGAGGATGCGCAATTCATGCTGGAGGATTGGCACAATGCAGCGGCAGCGGCTGCACCTGCGGCAGCATCGGTGCCAGCGGCACTAGCCAGCAAGGAAAATGAAGAAGAGACTGAACCCTCTGGTGAAGTGGTGGATTGGAGCGGGCAGGATATGAGCAACCGTAAATTCGTGGGTGCGGATTTGCGCAACGCCAACTTGAAGGAGGTCAATTTTTCCGGCTCGGACCTGAGCGGTGCGGATTTGAGCGGCGCGGATTTGAGTGAAGCTGATTTGTCCGAAGCTGACTTAACAGGAGCACTATTTGTTGGAGCAAACCTGCGTGGTGCTAATTTGATGAGCGCGACTGTTAAGCAGTCAGAAGGTAAAACATCCGCGCTTCCGGTCAACTTTAGCAATATGGATATTGTTGCTAATTGGATGAGCGCGACTGCTAAGCAGTTAGAAGGTAAAACATCCGCGCTTCCGGTCAACTTTAGCAATGCGAATATTGTTGGGGCGGATCTCTCAAGTGCAGTACTACGCGATGCCTTGTTTTGTGGATGCAATCTGACCAAGGCTAGTCTGGTAGAGAGTTGGTTTGATGGCGCGGACTTTAGCAACGCCAATCTATCTTTTGCTGATTTGAGTGATGCCAGATTCGGACAGTCCCAATTTGCTGGTGCGAGTCTCGTTGGGATTAGGGGGGAAGACCCTAGGCCAGTGGTCTAGGGTTGTTTGATTAGAATGAGGTGAGTCATGCAAATAGAAAACAAAACGCGGAGCGATAAACTGATGCTGGATTTGCGCAGTCACGTGAAGTCGCACTATCCCTTGATTTACCTCGTCACCCAGGAGGATGAGGTGGCAGACAGCCTCATCGCCGAGTTGGCGGAGGCGCGCGGCATCATCGAGTGGAATATGGCGCGCGGCATGGTGAGGTTTGACACCAAGCAGCCTTTTGAGGATGCGCACCTTCAAGACTTGTCCACCGCGTTGCTGCACATGATTGAGCAGGATTATGAGCGCAAGGTGATCGTGCTACGGGATGTGCACGTAGGCTTGCGTGATAATCCGGTAGCGGTGGCGCGTTTGAAGGCGTTGGCGATGCAGTTCATTGATCGTCACGATTCCGAGGTGACTATTTTTTTGGTGTCGCCACAGGTGTTTGTGCCTCAAGAGTTGGAGAAGTTTGTTGTGCTGTTCGAATTGCCGCTGCCGGATAAAGAGGTGATTCGGGCGATGCTCGATGAATTTGTTCAACTTTATGAGGTGGTGGTTGATGAGGGGACGCGAGAGCGTTTGGTGATGTCGTTTCAGGGGTTGACGCGCTATGAAATTGGCCAGTTGCTCCTGCGAAGTTACCAGAGCGATGGCGAAATCAACGGTCAGGACGTTGAGTTGATCCAAGAGGCGAAGGCGCAAATCATCCAGAAGGGCGGTTCGCTAGAGTTGGTCAAGTCAACTGAGGAGTTGAAGTCCATCGGTGGTTTAAAGAGTTTAAAGGCTTGGTTGAAGCAAAAAGATAAGGTGTTGCAGCGCTGGCCGGAGGCGAGCCGATTTGGCGTGGACGCGCCCAAAGGGATTATGGTGGTGGGTATGCCGGGGTGCGGCAAGTCGCTTACCGCAAAGGCGGCCTCAAATTTATTCAGATTACCGCTGCTCCGTTTGGATATGGGCTCGATGATGGGCAAGTATGTGGGGGAGAGCGAGGGGAATTTGCGTCGCGCATTGTCGTTAGCGGAGGCGGTGAGTCCCTGTGTCTTATGGGTCGATGAGGTTGAGAAGGCGTTTGTGGGAATCGGTGGCGGTGGTGCAAATTCGGAAGTGGCCACTCGGATGTTCGGCTATTTTCTAACTTGGATGCAGGAAAAAACCAGCCATGTGTTTGTAATTGCAACAGCGAACGATATTTCTGCGTTGCCGCCAGAGTTATTGCGCAAGGGGCGTTTTGACGAAATATTTTATGTGGATTTTCCAAATGATACCGAGCGCAAGGAGATTTTTAGGTTACATCTCGCAAAACGTGCAAATTCAGAAAATCGAATCAACGACTCTTGGGAGAATATCTCGCTGGATGATTTGGTGGCCAAATCGGTCAATTATTCCGGCGCTGACATCGAGGCTGCAGTGAAAGACGCAATCGAAAAGGCTTTTGTCGATGGTGGTAAAACTTTAGATACGGAACGTTTGATGGCGGTACTCAGAAATACCCACCCATTGGGGGAGATAATGAAGGATAAAGTGAAAGAGATAAAGGCTAAGTTCGATGCGATGAAGATAAAAAAAGCATCTTGAACTTTGTTTCTCCGTTCGCGGTGTGCTCGCAGGAGGTAGGTCGTGGCTGTTAGGGGCATTCGCCCCGACCGCACACGTTCAGTCTGTCGAACCAAGAACGAGGAATACATCAGCGCTTCAAATTTGACAGGCAACCTACTGGGGTCTACACGCATCGTGTAGACCCCAGTGCTTTTTTAAAGTGTGCGCATTGCGCGCTGCTTTGCCCATTCGGCAAAAAGAAACAAACTCCTTGCGTCTTGGTATGTCGCACACGCCCCCTAAAATCCCTTTCAGTAAGTCGGCTGGTACGCACAGCGCACTCATTGGCGTGGCACTGCGATTAATCCAGTTATTCAGTCGTGTGTTTAACAAATAGGGGATATTTATGAAATCGTTCTTGCTTCCAATGGTGTTGGTATTAGCTTTGTCTGGTTGTGCATCGTCTGTTCCAGACTGTGGAGATGAAAAGACTGTGGCTCTCGTCAAGCAATTGGTTCTACAGAATCTGCTGGGTGAAGATTCAGACAGTCTTTCAGAGATGTTTAATGTAGAGGTCAATGCGATTCAGACACTCTCGCACTCACAAGAGCCAGAGAGGTATGAGTGTAAAGCTGGGATTGTAGTTAGAGCCGCAGGAAAGCTTGAAAAATTTCTCAGTGATTACAAAGTCGGAATTCCTGGTATGTTCGGAAAGAATGAATCTGGCGCTCCAATGACAGAAAGTGAGGTGCAAGAAAAAATTGTAAAGTTTGAGAATGTGAAGCGTAGGATAAATTCAAATGCACAACTTCAAGAGTTGCCTCGCTATATAGGAGCCGCTACATTGGGAGCCATTAATCAAGAATTTTCAATTGAATTTAATTCGACTTCTGCTCAACAAGACGGCGCAATTCAACATTATATAGAAATGAGCCCCGTATGGAGAGAACCAAACAGACTTCTTGCACTGGTGGCGAAAGCGGCAAAATTCTATGATCTAACGCCCCCTGTAAAGGAGAGTAAGCCAACTCAGTCAGTTGAGCCTGCCCAGTCAAAACTGTCACCGGCTGCCGAGGAGGCGATAAGCAGTGGATTTGTGGAAATCAAAAATCCTGATGTGATGGCATGTACGGATAAAAAAATTGCGGAAATTAGGCAACAGGCTGGAGAGGACGCGGTTATTAACTTCGATGCATACAATGAAGTGGCAGTGGCCTGTGGGTTTAACATTCCGTAATGTGAGCGACCGATGGGTTAGGGCTCGTAACTAGTAGCAATAGGCATTTACGATCACAATAAAACTCAATCACATATCGCTAAATTGCTGCTAGGCGAACAATCCGACGATTCGATCGTGACCGACCCTGTGTTTTTCGCGCACCAAGGGACGAGATTCATGCTGCCAGCATCTTCGGATGCTGGCAGTTCTGAACGGCGGGTAACCGACGAATTGCAGCCCGAGGCATTGCAGAGGCTCAAGGTCGGCTACGGCCGACAACCCTCCCCTCAAATCTCCTCAACCACCCTCTCCATCGAAAACCGCGACTTCGGCAATTTCGCATTGAAGTCATCCGCGCTGCGGTAACCCATCGCGGCAATCACCACGCTGGTCAGCCCTTGTTCGCGCAGACCAAGTTCTTCGTTGAGGATGCGCATATCAAATCCTTCTATCGGCGTGGCGTCGATCTCCAGTGCGGCGGCGCCCAGCAGCAAGGTGCCGAGGGCGAGGTAACACTGTTTTTCCATCCAGTGCTGCGTGTCTTTGTAATCGTAGCGATGTAGGCCGGTGTAGAAACTGCGGCCCTTGCTTTGCGCAGCCTTGCTCTCCGGCGTGGGGTAACGTCCGTCGGCCTCTTCCTGCGCGAGCAGGCTGGCGAGGTGGGCTTCGTCTAGGGTGGTGCGGGCGCAGAACACGACGACATGGGAGGCGTTGAGTATCTTCGTGCCATTGGCTGCGTATGGGCCTTGCTGCGCGGCCTTGGCGACGCGCGCCTTGCCTGCTTCGCTTGAGGCGATGATGAAGTGCCAGGGCTGCGAGTTAATCGACGAGGGCGAGTATCTGAGCAGGGTCTTGAGTTGTTCGATCTGCGCTGCGGGTATCTTGCGGGTGGGGTCGTAGGCTTTGCAGGTGTGGCGTGTCAGGGCGATGCGGGCGATGTCCATATGTCTCCAATGTCTGGGGTGGTCATTATTCACCAAACCGTTCGTCCCGATAACCAGCCACTTGCCAGCTTGCTGGCTTAGTGGATTGGCTAGTAGTTTCATCAGTAGGCGCAGCCGTATCGAGGGATGCCAAAGGTGCACCGTCGCGTTCCGCGCCAGATGGTTCGATACGGCTGCGCCTACTCACCACGAACGGTCACTAGGTTTGCAAATTACTTTTTGCGTCGCTGTACTTCGGCGAGACCCAACGCATCCCACCCGTCATAACCCAGCTTACGCATCGTCTCGATGTTCTTTTCGAATATCTGCTCTGCTTCAGGAAAGGCAGCGACGGCTTCGTCGATGCTCTCTTCACGCAAGATGTGCAAGGTTGGGTACGGCGAACGATTGGTAAAGTTGGTGATGTCGTCTAACTCGGTCTCGGCGAACTGATATTGCGGATGCATGCTGGCGACTTGCAGCTCACCTGCGAGGTCGACTTCTTCCAATGCTTCATCAACGACTTCGAGGAAGTCGTTGTAGTCGAGGAAGTCGGTCAGCACGTGCGGATGGATGAGTAGGATGGTGTCGATCTTGTCGCGACTAGCCTCGGCCAACACTTCGAACTCTTTCATCACATCGGCCAGCAATTCTTCCGGCGTTTGCGCAGCACTCACCACGTAACGTATCTGCCCTTTGACGTGCACGCCCTTGGCGAAGGGACACAAGTTGAGGCCGATGACGGCCTTCTCAAGCCACAGTTTGGTGGCGGCGATGGCGTCTTCGTTGGTTACTGTTGATATCATTTTCAGAATCCTATAAGACTTTGAATTTCGTCATTCCCGCAAAAGCGGGAATCCAGCAATTAAACAAGTCTGCGAAACAGACCAAATGCATATTCAATAAAAGCACTGGATTCCCGCTTTCGCGGGAATGACAATCAAGAAGTTAGCGACCGCGACCGCCGGAGCGATGCTGCGCACCCGATGGCACTGCACCACGCCCTGCACCGGCTGGCTTAGGCGCACCCGCTGGTTTGCCTCCGCCTGTACGCGGTGCGCCGCCTGTGCGACCTGCTCCACCTGTGCCACCAGTACGCGGCTGACCGCGACCTTGGCCTTGACGTGGGGCACCTTGACCGCGATTCGAACCATTCAAGATCGGCTCAGCTTTGATACGTGGATCGACATCGAAGCCGGGCACATTCGTCACAGGGATGTCGCGCTTGATGAGACGCTCGATGTCGTTCAACAGTTTCTTTTCGTCGATACACACGAGTGAGCTGGCTTCGCCCGA